>JAJPHF010000091.1 GCA_021325365.1 Pseudomonadota bacterium | reverse complement strand
CTTGACGGCGTATTTGGTGTTCACACGCAGCCTCCTTCACACGGGAGGCTACGCAGCATACCATGATCACAACCGCCTCGCAATTCACGCGTGACGGAGTACTAGTGCTCGTTGCTTACTGGCCCATGACCTCGCGGATGCGGCGGATGATCGCGGGCTTCTGGTCCATGATGTAGTGGTAGTCGTAGAGGTCCTGGTAGCTTACCCCCTCCTTCGGCACCTGAAACTCAGTCGCCCAGGGATGCGCGACATCTTTCCGCAGCGGCACCTGGGCCTCTGCCTGAGCATGGACCCCCATGCCGTCCGGCGAGGCGAGCCAGTTCACGAAGAGCTTGGCGGCGTTGGGGTGCGGCGGGTCGGTAAACAAGCACAGGACGCCGAAGCCGCCGACGATCGCGCCGGGGCCGTCGAGCTGCCCGATCACCTTCGCGGGCAGGCCCTGCTGGCGCATATCGTCCACGTCGCGCTGGGCTAGCCCAAAGCTTACCGGGTAGATCCCGCGTGCCAACCAATCTTGGAGTTGGCGCGGATCGCGGCTCACGCCGGGCTGCTGGTCCGCGAACAGTCGCTTGAAGTACTCGTCCCCCTTCAGCACGTACAGGTAGATGGCGTTGTTCTGCCCCTGGCCGGGAACCGTCGGATCGTCCACCGAGAGCTTGCCCTTCCAGCGTGGCTCCAGCAGGTCGTCGAGCTTCTGCAAATCGCTATCGGACACCAGATCCGGATTCACGGTCAAGTAGCCGAGCACGGTCGCTTCCAACTCGAACATGTACGCGTCCTGCGGGTCGAGGAACGGATAGCGGTTGTTGAGGAAGGCGGTCTGATCCTGCACCTGCGGCACCACCAGCAGCGGCCGGATGGGCGCGAACCAGCCGTCGTTGTACATGGCGGTGACCGAATCGCCGCCGCCGATAATCACGTCCACGCTCGACACGCCGGAGGCCCGCTCGCCGCGCAGGCGCGTCTGGAGGTCGCTCGAGCGGCCGCCGAGGTACTCGATCTCGATGCCGAAGCGGTCCTTGAAGGCCGCGGGGAGCTGCACGCGCATGTCGGGGTTCGGTCCCGAGGCGACTACCAGCTTGCCCTCCTGACGGGCGGCGGCGATCAGCTCTTGCCAGGTGGGGTCGTCGTAGACGCCTTTGGGCGCGGGGGATGAGGCCTGCCGGGCGCCGCTGGCAGCGGGCTGATTGCCTGGCGTTGTCGCGGGCGCCGGCGCGGCGCAGGCGGCGGCCAGCAGGGCGCTCGCGGCGCAGAGGAGGTGGACGATGCTGCGCATGCTCGACTCCGACTCCTAGCCCCCCAGAATCTCACGGAACCGCCGCAGGATGGCCGGCTTCTGCTCGGTCACGTACTGGTAATCGTACAGCCGCATGTAGGTCACGCCGTCCTTGGGGATCTGGTGGTCGCGCAGCCACGGGGCGGGCACGTCGCGGCGCATGGGCGCCTGCTTCTCGGCGTCCGCGTGGACTTGCTGCCCCTCGGGCGAGGTGATCCAGTTGACGAACAGCCGCGCCGAATTGGGGTGCGGCGCGTTGTTGAAGAGGCCCAGCACGCTGAAGCCGCCGGTCACGTAGCCGGTGGCGTCGAGGGTGCCGAGCAGCTTGACGGGCAGGCCGTCCTGCTCCATCGGCTCCACGTCGTTCACGTTCAGGCCGAGGGTGACGGGGTAGGTGCCGCGCGCCAGCCAGTCCTCCATCTGCCGGGTGTCGCGGCTGAACGTCGGCTGCTGGTCGACGTACAGCCGCTTGAAGTAGTCCTCGCCCTTGGTCGCGTAGATGTAAATCGCGCGGTTCTGGCCCGAGCCAGCGGTCTGCGGGTCCTCGATGGAGATTTTGCCCCGCCACTTGGGGTTCAGCAGGTCGTCGAAGGTCGTGATCTCCGACTCCTTGACGAGCTGCGAGTTCACCGCGACCACGCCTGTCACGGAGCCCTCCAGTTCCATCAGGTGGCTGTCCTCGGGATCGAGGAACGGCACGCGGCCGTTCCGCCAGACGGCGGGATCGGCGACCTCGGGCAGCAGGAGCGGGCGAATCGGGTCGAGCCAGCCGTTCTGGTACATGCGGATGACCGTGTCGCCGCCGCCGACGATCGCGTCGATCGAGTAGACGCCGGCCGCACGCTCGTTCTCCAGGCGGTTCGCCAGGTCGCTGGAGCGGCCGCCCAGATACTCGATCTCGACGCCGAAGCGGTCCTTGAAGGCGCGCGGCAGGTTCTGCCGCGTCGCGGGGGTGGGGCTGGAGGCGAGCACCAGCTTGCCCTCCTGGCGGGCGGCGGCGATCAGCCCTTGCCAGGCCGGCGAGTCGTAGTCGGTGGTGGCGATCGTGGGGGCGGGGGCCGCGCCGGGCTGGGCCGCGGCGGCACCGCTCGGGGCCGCGGGCGGGGACGCCGGCGCGCAGGCGGCCGCGAGCGTCAGGGCGAGGACGAGCAGCCGGACGAGACTGGTCATATCAACATAACCCGATCATGCAAGGCGAAACCTCTCCCGACAGGCATGGGCCGCGCCCCATGAGTGTAATGGAGTGGTATGAATGTTAGGGGTTGGGCACTCCGAGCCCCCAGCATTTCCCGGCTGGCGCGGCGCTAGACGACGGCGATGACCTCGACCTGGAACAGCATCCCGCCGCGCAGGTCTGCCTTCAGCGCGTGGCGCGCGGGGCGGTCGTGCTCGTCGGGGAACATCTTGACCCATTCCTTGTTGACGGCGTCGCGGTACTTTTCTTCCTGGAGGTAGACCTTCATGTAGCCGACGTTGGCGGGGCTGGCGCCGGCGTCGCTGAGGAACTGCGCGAGGTTGCGGAACATCACCGCGGCCTGCTCGTCGGGGTCGGACGGCAACTGGCCCGTCGCGGCGTCGCGGCCGCCGAAGGCGGACGAGAAGATGATGTTGCCGATGCGCGCGCCGTTCGGGATGGGGGCGCCGTGCTCCTGGCCCTTGAGGAAGATCGCCTGTCGCTTCGCTGCCATCGGAGGTCCTCCTGTTGCTCTGTTTCTCTCAGCCACGTACGCTGGGCATGATGCCACGGACGGGGCGTGCCTCGCGCACGTCCGCGACGTAGGCGCTGATGCCGTCGTAGACGACGCGCGCGACGTTGCCGTAGCGCTCGTGGGCCTGGTCGAGGCTGGCGGCACTGTAGCCGACGAGGCCGTTGGCCACCTGGATGTGGCCGTCGCAGCCGGGGCCGCTGCCGCGCCCGCCGAGCACGGGGATGCTGACGGACCGCGCTAGCTCGGCGGACAGCTCCTCGCCGGCGTTGGTGACGTCGAGCAGCGAGGCGCCGGCCTCCTCGAGGAGGCGCGCGTCGCGCAGCAGCTTCTCGCGGAGCGGGGCGGGCAGCGGGCCGCCCGCCTGCTCCCAGCCGCCGTACTGGGCGGAGGTCTGGGGCGTGAGGCCGAACTGGGCGAAGACGGGGATGCCGGCGCGGGCGATGGCGGTCACGGCAGCGGGGAAGTCAGCGGCGCCGTCCACCTTCACCATCTCGGCGTGGCCTTCCATGACGAGGCGGACGGCGGCGCGCACGGCCTCCTCGGTGCTGATCTGCACGGGACCGAAGGGGATGTCGCAGCTGACGAGGGCGCGCCGGGCGCCGCGACTGACGGCCAGGCAGACGAGG
Source organism: Pseudomonadota bacterium (assembly GCA_021325365.1). Next base: position 29,221 of record JAJPHF010000091.1, on the reverse strand, counting down.
ATCATCTGGTCGACCGTCACCTCGAAGTGGGTCGGCTGGCCCCAGAGGTTGTGGCCCACGGAGTCGCCGATCGAGATGAGGTCCACGCCGGCGCGGTCCAGGATCTGCGCCATCTGATAGTCGTAGGCGACGGCCGCGGCGATGCGCCGCCCGTCGCGCTTCATCTGCTGGAGCGCGGGCACCGTCACTTTCTCGGCCATGCTGCTCACTCTCGCTTCCTGGACCTGCCAGCCGACGCGATAGGGCCTCGGCTCGCGCAGAATCGCCGTGGTGCCTGGCTGGCGCTCGTCCGTCTTGCACTCGATGGTAGCAGAACTGGCCGAGGCTGGGCTGCGGCCTAGCGGCCGCGGGCGGCCACGAGAGCCGCCCCTACGAGACGCTGGCGGCTTGCCTAGTCGGCAAGCTGCTCTAAGCACCTGGCCCTGGTCCCAATGCACTTCCGGCCGCCGCCGTGAACGGCGGGCCAGAAGGCGCGGCCCGGGCCCGCCGTTCACGGCGAGGTTGAGGACAACCGAGCTATCTGCTTAGGCGGCGGGCAGGCCGAGGAGGGCGCGAGCGTTGTCGCCGAGGATCGCGGCCGTCTCGTGCGGCGGGAAGCCGGCCGTCTCGACGTAGCGCACGAGCGGCGCCCACTGGGGGCCGGTGAGGTAGGGGAAGTCGGTGCCGAGCAGCAGGCGGTCGGCGCCGAAGGTGTCGCGGGCGCAGCGTAGGGCCGCCGGGTGCGAGTTCACGGTGTCGTACCAGAGGCGGCGGTAGTAGGCACCGGGGGCGCCATGGATAGCGGGGGCCTGGTCTTCGGCGCGCTGGCGGGCGACCGAGTGCTCGGTGAGGTCGTCGACGCGCTGGGCCAGGAAGGGCAGCACCCCGCCGAGGTGGGGCACGATGATCTTCACGCCCGGGTAGCGATCGAGCATCCCCGACATGATAAGGCGGAGGGCGGCGGCGGTGTCCTCGACCGGGGCGCCGACGAGCCACGCCATGCCGAAGTCGCCGGTGCCTGGCCCGCAGCCGACGCCCTGGGGGTGGAGGAAGAGGACCGTGCCGCGCCGGTCCAGCTCGGCGAAGAACGGGGCGAAGGCGGGGGCGTCGAGCTGGCGCCCGGCCACCGAGCAGCCGATCGTAATGCCGAGCATGTGCAGGTCGTCCAGGCAGCGCGCGGCCTCGGTCAGCGCGGCGTCGACGTGCGGCAGCGGGACCGTGCCGAACGCCGCGAAGCGAGTCGGATACTGGCCGCACAGGTCGGCGTAGCGGTCGTTGGCCAGGCGGGCGGCGGCGACGGCGTGGGCCTGATCGGCCAAATACGGCGTGGACGAGCCTACCGATAGCACCTGCAAGCGAATGCCCACCTGGTCCATTAGCCCCAGGCGCCCCTCGATGCTCAGCCCCGCACCGGGCGCCACGCGCGCGCCGCGGCCCGACTCGGGGCTGCCGTGCTCGGCCAGGTAGTCCAGGTATTCGATCGGGGTATAGTGCGCGTGAACGTCGACGTACACGCTGGCTCCCTCCGGGCGGGATCGTTCGCGGGCGCTAGGGGCGCGGGGCGCCACGGCCCGGTTGGCGGGCCAGTATAGCACAGGCCCGGGCGACCCGAGCGCGGGCGCGTCGGGCCTGCGGGCGGTGGCGGCTAGGCGAGGCCGCGCCGCGGTGCGCCAGGGTGGTTTCCAGATGGATGCACCCGAGCGACCGCAACCGGCCGGCGGGGCGTGGCGCTCGCGGTTTTCCGCGCCACGAGCGCACGCTCTACCTTGCTCCAAGTGTCAACGCCCGCGAAAGCCATTGTCGGGCCGCAGTGTGGGGGAGATGCCGATGTCACACCTCGGCGTAGGCGCCTTGAAGCGGGGCCTGCTGCTGTTCTGGGCGCTGGACCTCACGATCGTGAGCGTGACCAACCTGCTCGACGGCCTGAAGGCGCTCGACGTGCTGCCGCCGGGCTGGCCGATGGCGTCGGGCAACTACCCGCTGCTGGTGAAGGCGATCGGCGTCTATGGCTGGCCGGCTTGGGTCGCCGGCCTGGCGCTCGCGGGCGCGATCGTCTGGGAGGCGGCGGCCGCGGCCCTGTTCTGGCGCGCGTGGCGGTGCCTGCCGGCTCGCGCTGTCGCGGCGCCGGGGGTACTCTACCCGCCGTTCGTGGCGCTGGTGGGCCTGTGGAGCGCCTTCCTGGTGGCCGACGAGTTTTTCATTGCGTATACGCTGAACGGCACGCACGCCCACTTCTTCACGGCAGCGCTGGCGACGCTGCTGGCCGTCGCGCTGCTGCCTGACTAGGCGGGCGTCGCCCGCCGGGGCGGTGGCTGTATCGGTTGGCAGGTCGCGTGCGCGGTTGGCAACCGCCGGGGCTGCGGCAGTGGCGCTTGCAGTATTCCGCGCCACAGGCCGCGGACGGGCATGAAACCCGCCCCTACGTTACCCAGGCCGCTCACACGCTCTGCACGGCGCTCTAGGCGGGCAGGGGGACGCGAGTGGGCGCGACGAGGGCGCCGTAGGCGTCGGGGCGGCGCTTCTCGTCTAGGTTGAGGTGGGCTTTCGCCTCGGCGGCGTCGGCGAGGTCGAGGTCGGCGATCACCAGCTCGTCGCCGTCGCTGCGCGCGCGCTCCAGGACGTCGCCCCAGGGGCCGATGACCATGCTGTCGCCGATGTACTGCACGCCGCGCTCGACGCCGGCCTTGCCGGGGGCCACGACGAAGTAGCCGTTCATGTTCGCGCCGGCGCGCATCCGCAGCGGCTGCTGCTCGCGCAGCGTCTCGACGGCGGAGCGGCCGGAGCGCGGGTTGTGCGGCACGTTAGTCGAGGTGTTGTAGGGTGTGACGACGATCTCGGCGCCGCCGAGGCCCAGGCAGCGCCAGCCCTCGGGGAAGCCGCGGTCGGCGCAGATCAGCATGCCGACGCGGCCGAGGCTGCTCGGGTAGACGGGGAAGCCGAGGTCGCCACCGGCGAAGTAGCGGCGCTCGAGCGCGTAGGGCGGCTCGCCCTGCGGCTCGACGGTGCCGGGGATGTGCATCTTGCGATACATGCCGAGCAGCGCGCCGTTGGCGTCGAAGAGGGCGGCGCTGTTGAAGCAGCCGTGCTCCGCGCGCTCGGCGAACGGCAGCACGAGCGCCATGCCGGCCGCGCGCGCCGCGTCGCGCACTTGCCGCACGTTGGGCGTGTCCAGTCCCGCCTCGAAATAGGCGTCGCGGTCGGCATCGTGGACGGCCGTGGCGAAGTAGGTGGTGAGCGCCAGCTCGGGGAAGGCGATGAGCTGCACACCCTGCACGCGGGCGGCGGCGATCAGGCCGAGCAGGCGGGGGACGTTCTCGCTGGCGACTTCCGACGCGGGGCCTAGCTGGGCGGCGGCGACGCGAACGATTGGGGACATGGCTCCTCCCGAAAAGCGATCAGCGATCAGCCATCAGCGATCAGCCGTCAGCTTTCGGCTTGCGGTGGGCGGCGCTACGGCGTGCGTAGACGTGTCGCCACGCGAGCGCTCGCTCGCCTGTGTTTTCGCGGCTGACTGCTGATAGCTGATGGCTGACGGCTCGTACAAGTGGCAGGCGACGGTGTGGGCGGGCGCCTGGGGCGCGAGGGCGGGCGGCTGTTCGGCGCAGAGCGGCATGGCGTGCGGGCAGCGGGTGCGGAAGCGGCAGCCGGACGGCGGGTCGAGGGGGCTGGGCAGGTCGCCGGCGAGGGGCGGCGGGCGCTGGCCGCGCGGGCGGTCGGGGTCGGGGGCGGCGGCCATGAGCGCCTGGGTGTAGGGGTGGAGCGGCTGGGCGTAGACCGCCTCGGCGCGGCCCCACTCGACGATCTGGCCGAGGTACATCACGGCCACCGAGTCGCTCAGGTACTCCACGACGTTCAGGTCGTGGGAGATGAACAGCGTCGTCAGGCCGTAGCGGGCGCGCAGGTCCACGAACAGGTTGAGCACCTGGGCCTGCACGGACTTGTCGAGCGCGGAGACCGGCTCGTCGGCCACCAGCAGGCGGGGCCGCACGACGAGCGCGCGGGCGAGGTTCACGCGCTGGCGCTGGCCGCCGGAAAGCTCGTGGGGATAGCGGACGGCGTAGCCCCGCGCCAGGCCCACGTCCTCCAGCACGGCGTCGACCGTCGCGTCCACGGCGGCGCCTCCCTCGCCGTGGACGCGCAGGTTGAAGCCGATCAGGTCGCGCACGGCCATCTGGGGGTTGAGCGACGAGTAGGGGTCCTGAAAGACGATCTGCATCTCGCGCCGCAGCGCCCGCAGGGCGCCGCCGCCGAGGGCGGTCACGTCGCGGCCGTCGAACACCACGCGGCCGTCGTCCGGCTCGACCAGCCGCAGCACCAATCGCGCGGTGGTGGACTTGCCGCAGCCCGACTCGCCGACCAGGCCGAGCGTGCTGCCGGCCTCGACGGCGAACGACACGCCGTCCACGGCCCGGACGGCGGTACGCGCCCGGCCGAGCCAGCCGCCGCGCACGGGGAAGGCTTTACGCAGGCCGCGCACCTCGAGGAGGGGGCTGGCCCCCGCTCGCTCCGCGCATTCTGGGGGGGAACTGGACGACGCACTTCGCCCTAGATCGGGGGGGTGAGGTGGGGTGGGCATCACAACCTCACGTCGAAGGCGTCGCGCACGCCGTCGCTCAGGAGGTTGAAGGCCACCGAGGCGACGAAGATGGCGGCGCCGGGCAGGATGGCGACCACGGGGTTGGTGTAGATGGCGTCTTTCAACGAGGCCAGCATCAGCCCCCACTCGGGCGTGGGCGGCGTTACGCCGAGGCCGAGGAAGCTCAGGCCGGCGGCGAAGACGATGCTCACCCCGAACAAGGTGGAGGCGTAGACGAACACCGGCCCGGCGACGTTGCCGGCGACGTGGTAGCGGAGGATCTGGTACGGCGTGGCGCCGCTGGCGCGGGCCGCCTCGACGAACTCCTGGACCACGACGCGGCGGGTGGCGGTCTCGGCGACGCGCACCACGGGCGGGATGAAGACGACGGCGAGCGCGATGATGGCGTTGCGGAGCCCCGGCCCGAGCGCCGCCGCGAGGCCGATGGCGAGCAGGATGGCGGGGAAGGCGTAGAACACGTCCATGACGCGCATGATCGCGCCCCCGACGACGCCGCGGCAGTAGCCGGCGACCATGCCGAGCGCGCCGCCGAGCAGGCCGGCGGCCAGCACCGGGACGAGACCCGCGAGCAGCGTGAGGCGGGCGCCGTGCAGCAGGCGGGTCAGCATGTCGCGGCCCTGCTCGTCGGTGCCGAGCACGTGGCCGGCCGTGCCAAGGGGCGCCAGGCGCTGGGCCACGTCGCCGTCGGTCGCGCTCGCGGGCGCGAGCCACGGCGCGAGCAGCGCCGCGGCGGCCATCGCCAGCAGTACGAGCGCGGCGGCGACGGCGAGCCGGTCCTCCAGGAAGCGGCGGCCGAAGCGGCCCCAGTAGCTGGTGGGCGGGGCCTCGTCGGCCTCGACGCCCGGCCACGGCAGAGCGCCGGCAGCGGCGTTTGCCCCTACGGCGAGCTGCCAAGTATCCGGTGGATCCATCGGTCACTCCCAGCCGTGACGTGCCGATTCCGTGGCCTTGTAGACGAGATACGTCCCCTGTCGCCCTGGTTCGGCGGGGACCGGTCGTCTACCGCCCGTTCGCCTGCCGAGCGTCGGGCGGCAGGGGACGAGCCCCTGCCCTACCTAGTTGTTTGTCCCCCTGGTCCGTAGGTTACGGTCAGCCCGGTGGCGCGGGATGAGCCTCGGCCCTGCCTATTTGCCTGCTAGTGGGCTTGCCGGATGCGCGGGTCGACGACGCCGTGTAAGAGATCGACGAGCAAGTTCAGGAGCACGAAGACGAGCGCGATGGCGAGGACGCCGCCTTGCGTGACGGGCACGTCGCGCTGGCTAATCGACTGGTAGATGAGCTGGCCGACGCCGGGCCAGCCGCAGACCGTCTCCACGAGCACCGAGCCGCCGAGCAGGTGGCCGACCTGCAGGCCGCCGACCGTCATGATGGGCGGCGCGGCGTTCTTGAGGGTGTGCGCCAGGATGGCGCCCGCGCCCATCCCCTTGGCGCGCAGCGTCAGGATGTAGTCCTGGTTCAGCACGTCGAGCACGGAGGCGCGGACCATGCGGGCCATGAGCCCGAGCGTGACCATCGACACGGCGAGCGCGGGGAGGATGAGGTGCGCGAGCAGGTCGCCCGGCCCGCCGTCGCCGGTGACGCTGCGCATGCCGGAGGCCGGCAGCCAGTGGAGCTGCACGGCGAATACCGTGATGAGCAGCAGGGCCGCCCAGTAGGGGGGGATGCTCACGCCCATGACGCCGACGACGCGCACCAGCCGGTCGACCCACGTGCCGTGGCGCACCGCGCCGAGGGTGCCGAGCGCCAGGCCGATGCCGATCGCCAGGATACCGGCGGCGATGGCGAGCACGAGGGTGTTGGCCACGGCCTCGCCCAGCATGGCGCCGACCGGCCGGTTGCGGGCCAGCGACATGCCGAGGTCGCCGTGGACGACGCGGCCGAGCCACTGCACGTACTGGACAGGCACCGGCTGGTCGAAGCCGAGCGCGTGGGCCACGCGGTCCCGCTGCTCCTGGGAGGCGTCGGGCGGCAGGAGCATGGCGAGCGGGTCGCCCGGCACGAGGTAGAGCAGGGCGAAGATCACCACCGACACGCCGAACAGCGTCGGGACGATCAGGGCGATGCGACGGGCCAGGAAAGGTAGCATGGTAGCTCTCAGCTATCAGCGGTCAGCTATCAGCAGTCAGCAGTCAGCGGTCAGCGGTCAGCGGTCGGTGGCAGGCTGACTACTGACTGCTGAAAGCTGACCGCTCACTTCTCGACGCTCATGTCCGCGATGTCGGCGTACCAGGCTTTGGGCTGGACGAAGCCCTTGACCTGCGGGCTGAGGACGCGCAGGTTGAGGTCGTGGACGATCCAGATCCACGGCGCGTCCTCGGTGACCTGGTGCAGCGCCTGGCGCACCAGCTCGTCCTGCTGCTTCTGGTCGAAGGTCGCCATCGCCTGGGCCATCAGGTTGTCCACGTCGGGGTTGGCGTAGCCGCCGGGGTTCAGGCCGGCGGGGGGCTTCGACGTGCTGAGGATGAAGCGAGCGATCCACTCCGGGCTCTGGGTGGTCCAGGCGTACTGGTAGGCGCCGACGGTCGGATCGGTGAAGCCGGCGCGATAGGTGGTGCGCATGGTGTTCCACTCGATCGGCCGCAGCTCGACGTCGATGCCCACCTCGCGCAGGTTGCGCTGCACGTACTCGTTCATCGGCTGCGGCCACATGTTGCCCGAGCCGCTGGACGGCACGACGGCCACCGTCTTGAAGCCGTTGGGGTAGCCGGCCTCGGCGAGGAGCTGCCGCGCTTTGTCGGGATCGTAGTGGTAGCCCACGTCGGGGCTGTACCAGGGATGGCCCTCGAACATGAACTGGCTCGCTGGCGTGCAGGCGCCGCTGAGCAGGTCGCGGCACAGCGCCTCGCGGTTAATGGCGTAGTTGGCGGCCTGGCGCACGCGCTTGTCATCCCAGGGCTTCGCCTGCATGTTCACGATCCACGACCACACCTGCGGGTAGGGGTTGAGCATCACCTGGTAGCCGTCGTTCTCCAGGGGCTTGATCGACTCGGGGGGCGTTACCTCGGCCCACTGCACCTCGCCCGAGCGCAGCGCGGCCAGGCGGCTGGCCGGCTCGGGGATGGGGCGGACGATCAGCTTGTCCAGCTTCGGGCGGCCGCGGAAGTAGTCGGGGTTGGCATCCATCTCGATGTACTGGCGCTCGACCTGGCGCACGAACTTGAACGGCCCGGTGCCCACGGGGTTGTTCATGAACTGGTCCGTCCCCTCTTTCATGACGGCCGTGGGGCTGGGGATGAGGATCGAGGAGAGCGAGTAGAGGAGGAAGGAGTAGGGCGCCTTCGTGCCGATCCGCACGGTGTAGTCGTCCGCCTTCGCGTAGTCGCGGATCGGCGCGGTGTAGGAGGCGCTGCACGCCGCCTGCAGCTCGCTGTACTGCGGCGCGTTCTTGTTCATCACGCGGTCGAGAGCGAAGACGACCGCGTCGGCGTTGAACGGCGTGCCGTCGTGGAAGCGCACGTCCTTGCGGAGGTGGAACGTCCAGTTCGTCGGGTCGCTCGGGCTCACGTCCCATGACTCGGCCAGGCCCGGCACCAGCGGCGACAACACGTCACTGCGCGTGAGGTCCCAACTGGTGAGCGCGTCGAAGAGCTGGTAGCCGACGAAGCGGAAGCCCTCGGCGCCCTCGGTCGGACACTGGTCGCTCTGCGGGATGTTAGCGGCCGTGCTGGCCACGACCAGCGTCCCGCCGCCCTTCGAGACGGGCGCGGTCTGCACCATGCCGCTCGCGGCGCCAGGGGCCGCGGGCGCGACGGCGGGTGCGCCCGCGGCCGCATTCGCGGCCGGCGCCGGCTGCTTGGGGGCGCCACAGGCCACGAGCAGCGCGAGGGCGAGGACGAGGGAGCCTACCCCCCCAGCCCCCCTCCCGATGCGGGAAGGGGGAGATGACGGGGCTAGCCCCCCAGCCCGGCGGTGCCCGCGATACTCCGCGCCGCACCCTGAAGGGGGGGCGGAGAGGCGGCTCTGGGCTGCGCGGCTAGGTCGTGGCATGGGACGCTCCTTTCCCGCGAGCGTTGGACCTTAGCTGCCGGCGGCCCGTTGCACGGGCGGCAGACCGCTGACGGCTGACCACTGACCGCCGAGCGCTGGGGATTCGCCGACGCGCAGGCAGCGGGCGGTGTGAGCTGACGCGACGGCGCGCTCCGGCGGCTCGGCTTGGCGGCACTCGTCGAGGGCGACGGGGCAGCGCGGCCCGAAGGCGCAGCCGGGCGGCAGGCGGCTCAGCCGCGGCGGCTGGCCGACGATCGCCTCCAGGCGCGTGCGCTGGCCGGGCCGGACGTTGGCGCGGATGAGGCCTTGCGTGTAGGGGTGGGCCGGCGCGCGCAGCACCGCCTCGACCGGGCCGCGCTCCACGAAGCGGCCCGCGTACATCACGGCCACCTCGTCGGCCATCTCGGCGGCCACGCCGATGTCGTGCGTGACCAGGATGAGCCCCATGTCGAAGCGGACGGCTAGCTCTTGCAGCAGCGTCAGGATCTGGGCCTGGATGGTCACGTCGAGCGCGGTCGTCGGCTCGTCGGCCAGCAGCAGCGCTGGCTGGCAGGCCAGCGCGAGGGCGATGACGACGCGCTGGCGCATGCCGCCGCTCAGCTCGAACGGGTAGTTGTCCACGCGCCGCTCGGGGGCGGGGATGCCCACCGTGTGCAGCAGCTCGATCGTGCGGGCGCGCGCGGCGGCCGCCGACAGGCGCTCGTGGCGGCGCAGCGTCTCGGCGATCTGGGCGCCGACCGTGTAGACCGGGTCGAGGGCGGTGAGCGGCTCCTGAAAGATCATGGCGATGCGGTTGCCGCGCACGGCCTGCATCCGCGGCTCGGGGAGGGCCAGGAGATCCTGCCCCTGGAACTCGACGGCGCCGCGCACTTCCGCGCGGTCGGGGGGCAGCAGGCGTAGGATGGAGCGGAGGAGGACGCTCTTACCCGAGCCCGACTCGCCGAGCACGACGAGCACGCGGCCATCGGGCAGCGCGAACGACACGTCGTTCACGGCCGTAAGCGGCTCGCGGCCGAGGAACCGCGTGGTCAGGCCCCGCACTTCGAGCAGCGGCGGCACCCGGCACCTCCTGGGGAGGTATGTCCGCCCTTAACCGTAGCGCCGCGAGCGCCCGGATGGCGCGGGCGCGGCGCCCAATTCCTGCCGTCGTGGGTTGTGCAGCGCATCTAGCGTTCGCGCGGCCGGCGCTGCCCCGGCGGGCGCGTGGCCCGATTGTAGCACGCCGCGCGCGGCGACGGGATAGATGACTAGCAGGCGCTAGCGCTGTCCCGCGCGGCGCAGGCGGTTGACGATCTCGTCGAGCTTGCTGGCGAAGCGGCCGCGGTCGCGCGCCGTGAGCGGTGGCGGGCCGCCGCCGTACTCGCCCAGGCCGCGCAGGTACTGGGCGACCTCGCGCGAGGCGAGCAGCCCGCCCAGCGCGTCGGGCGTGAACTCCTTGCCGCGGAAGTCGAGGCAGACGGCGCCACGGTCCACGACGCGCCCCGCCAGGTCCACGTCGGCGGTGGCCACGATATCCCCGGGCGCGACGTGGGCGGCGATCCAGTCGTCCACCACGTCGAAGCTGCCCGGCACAACGACCAGCTCGACGCCGGGCTGCTGGGGCACACGCATCGGCGCGTTCGCCGCGAGCACCACGGGTAGCTCGTAGCGCGCGGCCACACGGTACACCTGCTCCTTCACGGGGCAGGCGTCGGCGTCCACGTAGATCTTCATGCGAGCGCCGCCTGGGCGGCGGGATCGACCGGCGGGAGGTCGTCGCCGGCGCTGTGGGCGACGCGGCCGCCGACGAGGGTCAGCTCGACCGGGAGGTCGGCGAGGGCGTCCGCGGGCACGGTGAGCGGATCGCCACCGAGGACGATCAGGTCGGCTAGCTTGCCGGGCTCCAGCGAGCCCCGCTCGGCCTCGGCGAAGCAGCAGTAGGCGCCGGCCCAGGTGGCCGCGCGCAAGGCCTCGGCGCGCGTCAAGCGCTGCGCCGCGCCGACCACCGCGCCCGCCTCGCGCTCGGTCCGCGCCACCGCCTGCCAGATCGTGCGCAGCATGGGATAGGGGTTGTTGTCGGTGGAGAGCGCCCACGTGATGCCGGCGTCCTGGAGCGCGCGGTGGGGCAGCAGGTGGTTCGGGTCGACGCCGCCGGCCACGACACGGCGGCCATCGCGATAGATATGGATACTCGGCACCGTGGTCACGACGGCGCCCAGTCGCCGGATGCGCGGGAGGAGGTCGGGCGGCAGCACGCGGCCGTGGACCATCACCCAGCGGCGGCCGGCGAGCGGCACCTCGCGGTCGATCGCCTCCCAGACGTCGAGGACCGGCGCGGCGCCGCCCGAGACGATGGTGCTGACGCGCAGGCCGTGGCGGGCGGCGAGCAGCGCTCGCGCGTGGTACTGCTCCAGCGAGTAGTGGTCCTCGACGAAACCCGCCCAGCCGGTGTAGGGCAGCGCCGCCCGCAGCGCGCCAGCCACGGGGGCGGCGCGCTCGGGCGAGAGAAACACGCCGCCCACGCGGAGCCACGCGTCGCCGCCGCCTGGGCCGCCGGCCCGCGGCGCCCAGGCGGCGAGGTCGCACGCGACTGCGGCGTCGGAGGCCCAGGCGGCGCCCAGCGCCAGGTAGGCGCGCACCCACAGCTCGCCCGTGGCGTGGAGGCGCTGGTACAGCTCCAGCACCTCGGGGGCGACGCCGTGCCCCTCGTAGATGCCCGTGACCCCGGCCGCCAGATAGAGGCGCTGCGACTCGCGCAGGGCGCGCAGCCGCAGCGCTGGCGTGAAGCGCGGCACGGCGCGCATCAGCGTTAGCTCCAGTACGGTGATGGGGTAGCGCTCCAGCAGGCGACCGGTCGGCTCGCCGTCGGCGTCGCGCTCGATCTCAACGCTGTCGCAGGGCGGGGCGGTGTTGCGGTCGACGCCCGCCAGACGGAGGGCGAGACTGTTGGCGATGGCGACGAACGGCGGGCGGTCGCTCCAGTAGCCCCACGGCGCGCGAATGTAGACTGGATTGTCGGGCGCGGCCGCGTCGAGGTCGTAGCGGTCGGGGTAGCGGCCGTCCGCGAGCGTGGCGGGCGGGTCGAGGTAGTAGGGCGGCTCGCCGAGCGGGCCGAGCACGATCCACTCGCCCGGCCGCGTCCGCGCCGCCTCGCGCCGCACCACCGCCTGCACGTCGGCGATCGAGCGGGCGGCGTCGAGCGAGGGCACGAGGCGGCGCAGGCCCTCGCGGTCCATGTGCGCGTGGGCGTCCACGAAGCCGGGCAACAGCGTGCGCCCGCGCAGGTCCACGCGCACGGTGCGCGGCCCCGCGAGCCCCAGCACGGCCGCGTCGTCGCCCACCGCGACGATCCGGTCGCCGGCCACGGCCAGCGCTTGCGCGCGCGTGAACGCGGGGTCCAGCGTGAGCACCCGGCCGCCGTGGAACACGAGGTCGGGCGCGGACGTGGGCGCGCGGCTCATACGGCTCCCCGTGTGGCGAGCGGCCTATAATTCCTTGCCAACATAACAGGAGGTGGCCGATGTTCTCGGCTCCGCAGCGCGTCGGTACGCGCCAGCGTCCCACTATAGCACTGGCTCCCGGTCGCGGCGTGGTCCTGGCGCTGGGGATGGCGCTGCTCGCGGCGTGCGCGGGCCCGGCGGCCGCGCCCCAGGCGAGCGCGCCTACCGCCGCGCCGGCCGCACGGACCGGCAGTCCGGGGGCGGGCGAGGCGGCGGGAACGAGCGCGCCGGCCGCGCCGCCGGCCGCGGTGACGGTCCAGGCGGGGCTGATGCTGTCGGCGAGCGACACGGGGTTCTTCGTCGGCCTGGACCAAGGCTATTTCACGGAGCAGGGCATTAACCTGGACGTGGTGCCGATCCAGTCGGCCGCGACGATGCTGGCGCCGCTCGCGGCGGGTCAGATCGACGTGGGGGGCACGACGCTGACGCCCGGCTTCCTGAACGCGATCGCCCGCGACGTGCGCATCTGGGCGGTGGCCGACAAGGGCAGCACGCCGCCCGGCTTCGGCTACCAGGGCATCATCATTCGGCGCGAGCTGTGGGACAACGGGACGGTCCGCGGCATGGCGGACCTGCGCGGCCGCAAGGTGTCGGTGCCGTCGCGCGGCTCGGGCGCCCAGGCGGCACTCGACCGGGCGCTCCGCACGGCGGGCCTGACGGCGGACGACGTGGACATCACGCTGCTGAACTTCCCCGATATGGAGGCCGGCTTCGTGGGCGGCGCGATCGACGCGGCGATGGTCATCGAGCCGTTCCTCACGAGCATCGTCGACCACGGCGCGGGGCACCTGTGGGAGCGGAACGACGAGTACTATCCGAACCAGCAGGTGGCGGTCGTGCTGTACTCGAACCAGTTCGCGCGCGAGCAGACGGACCTGGCGCGGCGCTTCATGGTGGCGTACCTCAAGGCGGTGCGGGACTACAACGACGGCTTCGTGAAGGGCGACGCGGCCAAGCGCGAGGAGGTGGTCAACGCGCTGGTCCAGCACACGCCGGTCAAGGATCGGGCGCTGTACGACCGCATGGGGATGCCCGGCTTGAACCCGAACGGGACGATCAACACGGATAGCCTGGCCGCGGACCAGGAGTTCTTCCTGAGCACCGGCGACCAGCAGCAGCGCGTCGAGCTAAACCAGGTCGTCGATCCGCAGTTTGCCGACTACGCGGTGCAGGTACTGGGCCGGTACCAGTAGGCGGCAGGCACAGACCCGGTCACGACCGCGGCGACGAGCGGCCCCATGCGGCGCCGCTCGTCGCCGCGGTCGTCAGGGGACGACCTCGACGACCGCCATCATGCCGGCGTCCTCGTGGCCGAGGATGTGGCAGTGGATGACGAACTTCCCGATGTAGTCCTCGAACGTCATCCGCATGCGGACGGAGCCGTGGATCGGCAGCGACACGGTGTCCAGGTAGCCGTGGAAGTCCACCGGCTGCTCGTTCACGGCGACGACCTGGAAGGGGTTCTGGTGGATGTGGAAGGGGTGCTCCTCGGTCGACTCGTTGGTGACGAGCCACTCCTCGGTGGTGCCGAGCTTGACCTGGATGTCCACGCGGTTGGGGTCGAAGGGCTTGCCGTCGATGACGGGGCAGAACCCGTTCGGCGGGCAGGGCGGCGAGCCTAGCTCCTGGAAGCGCACGACGCGCACCTGGCCGCCGTTGCCGGTGAGGGGCAGCGTGCGCTGGTCGACCACGGGCAGCAGGGTGGTCGGGAGCGGCTGCGGGGTCCACGCGGGGCCGTCGCAGACCACGGTCGCCAGCGGCACGTTCGGCGTGTTGATGAACCCCTGGGTGTAGGCCAGGGTGCGGAAGATGGAGGTGCCCGGGGTCTTGCACTGGACCAGTACCTCGGCGCGCGAGGCGGGGGACAGGACGATGCTGGTCTGGCCGACCGGCCGGTCCCAGGTGTTGCCGTCGCTGGCGATCTGGTACAGCAGGTTCCCGTCGAGCGCGATGTTGAGGAAGCTGTCGGCGCTGGTGTTGCCGATGCGCCAGCGCTGCGTCTCGCCCGGCTGGATGTGGATGATGGGGCTGAGCTGGCTGTTCACGGTGCGGATGTACTGGTTCGGGTCCTGCTGGTCGCCCGGCACGACGGTGCCCTGCGGCGTGATCTGCGTCGCGTGGATGATGAGCAGGCGCTCGCGCAGGCCGGCGACGCCGGGAATGCGGTCGATCGCGCCCTCGACGATCATGGCGCCCATCATGCCGAAGCCGTCCTGCTGGTCGGTCAGGCCGTGGCGGTGCGGATGATACCAGTAGAGCCCGGACGGCTGGTTGGGGGGGATCGGGTACTCGTACTGGTTGGACTGGCCCGGATTGAAGCTCAGGAAGATGTTGTCGCCGTTGCCCACCGGGGAGACGTGCATGCCGTGAACGTGCAGGTTCGTGAAGTCGAGGCCCGTGTCGTGGGCGTCGTGGGCGGCATCGTGGACGGGCTGCTTGCCGGCGCTGAGGGCGAGCGATGGGACGACGTCGAACGGCGCCGCGGGAAGCTGGTTGTCCAGGCGGACGCGCAGCAGATCGCCGGGGCGGAAGCGGAGGGTGGGGCCGGGATAGCTGCTCTCGTACGACTCGGCGAGGACCGTCTTGCCCGCCACGACGACCGGGCCGTAGCGCGCGGCCAGGGTCGTGTTCAGCACGCCGGCGACGCTGGCGCGGACGGGCGGCTCGATGAGGTCGTTCGGGCTAGCGACCGTCGCCGTTCCCGACAGGGAGGTGCCTGGCGCGTAGGTGACGGACACCGTCGTGCTCTGGCCCACGTCGCCCTGCACGGTGCCGAGGCAGGTGAAGGTCGGCGCGCCGGGGATGGGCGGCGTGCAGGGCAGGGACTCGGCGCCTTTGGTCGTGACGAACACCACGACGGGCGACACGGCGGCCTTGCCGGTCAGCCCCGCGCCGGCAAGGGACACGGTGACGCTGCACGACATCGAGCCAATTTTCGTACACTGACCGAAAAACCCGGTCCCCGCTATGCTGCACTGGCCGCCGACGACCATCGTACAGGGGTTCTGGACGCCGGGGGCCGGGGGCGGCGGGGGCGCCGCGGGCGCCGGCACGGCCGTGGGCAGGGTAATCGTCTGCAACAGCTCGCCGACGCGCATGGCCTGGATGGCATTGCCAAGGGCGGCCGTGGCGCCGGCGAGGGCCGCGGCGGCCTGACCCTGGGCGACCGCGGCGCCGGCCTGCTGGGCGGCCGCGCCGGCTTGCTGGACGGCGAGCAAGGAGGCCGCGCGGGCGGCGGCCTGAGCGGCCGCGGTGCCGATCGGCGCCGCGGCGCTGGGCGGCTGGCCCGGCTGCATTTGCGTCTCGTAACCGACCGGCACCTGGACGGCGGCGCCGCCGGCCCCGGTCACCGTGAGCGCCGGCGCGCTCTGCGGCGCCGGGGCGTCCGCGGGCGCCGCGGCCACCACGCTGCCCAGCAGGGGCGCCGCGAGCGGCACGTCGCCCAGCCGAATGGTGGGCAGATCCGCCGCGCTCACGGCTGCCGTGTCGGTCTGGCCGGCGGGCGCGTGGGCCGAGGCGGCGCCCGGGCCGCAGGTGAGGAGCGGCTGCTCGTCGGGCGCGGTGCTGGGCGGCATCTGCTTGAGGACCGTCACGACCTGGGGCATGGGCACGGGCACTGGCCCCGACGGGCCGGGGACGGGCGCCGGGGTGTAGACCACGTCCTGCACGGGCTGCGGCTCGACGGCCGGGCCCGGGCCGGCGCCGTAGTTACGCACCAGGATCGAGCCATCGGCCGCCACGCGCACCCACGGACAGGTCGCCCCGGGCGCGCGGACGGTGAGCGACCGCGTCTCGACCGCGTAGCGCGCGTCCGCGCCATCCGGCGGCACCTGGGCCTGGGTGACCCCGGAGACCTGGGTGAGCTTGATGCGCGCGGGGTCGGCATCGAGCTGGTCCACGCGAATGCCGGCGCTGGCGCCGAGCGCGGTCGTCGTGCCGTCGAAGAAGCTGACGCGCGCACGGCTGCCCGCGCCGGTGCGCAGGCGGTCGCCGGGCGCCAGCGTGACGTCGGCCGGCGCGGCCTCCCACTGATCGCTGCCGGCGGGCGAATACTCGACCTGATTCGTGCGCTCGACGATGCTGGCGTCGGGCGCCTGCGCGAGAATGATTGCTGGGCCCGCGAGACTGAGCACGAGCGGGGCGGCTAACAGCAGGCGCCACCCCCGGCGCGCGCGGGATGGATTGCGCATTCGGACACCTACCCTGAGAGATTTGCTCGCCGCGAACGAATGCTGGCCTGTGAAGTGACCCGGCGACGCGTGGGAGCGCGCGTGCTAGCAGATTGCGCGCGCAGTACCACCGCGGGCACCCGGGCTTACCGGCAACCCCGTGGTGGCCACCTAACTAAACGTGGACAATGGGAATCCGTTACACGGCATGAACGGGCGCCGAGCGTGTCTCCGGCGGTCCGGATGCGAGGGGAGCGCCGGGCCGCGGCGGCGCCGCAGATTCGAGGACGCGCGAGTTGCGGCGAAGTATTGCCGAGCCTGGCAGACGGTGCTATAATCCCGGCGTGGGTTCCCGTACAGCGTGAGGCGCTCTCGTCGGCCCACGGGCTCCGCACAGCGCCTTGGACCTCTTCTCCGTCCCTCCGCAGTGCCGGTCCCGGAACCCATGCCGCCCCGTCATGATCGTTTTCCACGTCCATTGGGTAAGCGAGACGAGACCAGACCCATAGTTGCAACCGCCTCAGCCGGGTGCCGCCGGCACACCGCCGCCGTGCGCACGGTCCCGTTGAGGCCAGCCGGAGCGCTCAGTGAACCTTTCCGAACTCGAAGCCAAGACCCGTGACGAGCTGCAGGACATGGCCCGCGAGCTGGGGGTGCACGGCATCACCACGCTGCGGAAGCAGGACCTGATTTTCCGCCTGCTTCAGGCCCAGACCGAGCAGCAGGGCAACATCTTCAGCGGCGGCATCCTCGACATCGTCGACGACGGCTACGGTTTCCTCCGCCAGGAGCGCTACCTGCCCGGCCCGAACGACGTGTACGTTTCGCAGTCGCAGATTCGGCGCTTCGGGCTGCGCACCGGCGACATGGTGACGGGGCAAGTGCGGCCGCCGAAGGACAGCGAGAAGTACCACGGTCTGCTGCGCGTGGAGGCGGTGAACGGCCTCGATCCCGAGGTCGCCAAGCGCCGCCCGCATTTCGACACGCTCACGCCGATCTTCCCGCGCGAGATGCTCGACCTGGAGACGGTGCCCAACAACCTGACCCAGCGTCTGATCAACCTCGTGTCGCCGATCGGCCGCGGCCAGCGCGGGCTGATCGTGTCGCCGCCGAAGGCGGGCAAGACGACGGTGCTGAAGCACATCGCCAATGGGGTGACGACGAACTATCCCGAAGTCCACCTGATGGTGGTGCTGATCGGCGAGCGGCCCGAAGAAGTGACCGACATGAAGCGGTCGGTGCGCGCCGAGGTGGCCAGCTCGACGTTCGACGAGCCGGTGGAGGACCACACGGCGGTGGCGGAGATGGCGCTGAACCGCGCCAAGCGCCTCGTCGAGGGCGGCCGGGACGTGGTGATCCTGCTGGACAGCATCACCCGCCTGACGCGCGCCTACAACCTCGCGGTGCCGCCGAGCGGGCGCACGCTGTCTGGCGGCATTGACCCGGTGGCCCTGTACCCGCCGAAGCGGTTCTTCGGCGCGGCCCGCAAGATCGAGGAGGGCGGCAGCCTGACGATCATGGCGACGTGCCTCGTGGACACGGGGAGCCGCATGGACGACGTGATCTACGAGGAGTTCAAGGGCACGGGCAACATGGAGCTGCACCTCGACCGCAAGCTGGGCGAGCGTCGCATCTTCCCGGCGATCGACGTGCTGCGCTCGGGCACGCGCCGCGAGGAGCTGCTGATGAGCGAGCAGACGCTGCAGCAGGTGTGGCTGATGCGCCGCATGTTGGCGCAGATCGGGTCGTCGGACGCCATCGAGGCGCTGCTCAACCGCCTGGGGAAGACCGCCAACAACCGCGAGTTCCTGGCGAACCTCACCAAGCAGGCGTGAGCGGCCGCTAGCTCGCTGCGCTACCGCAGTTTGCAGCCAGGCTGAGCGGTCGGCTAACGCCGGGGCGGCGGCAGTGGCGCTTGCCGTATTCCGCGCCACAGGCCGCGGGCGGGCATGAAACCCGCCCCTACGAGACGCTGGCTGCTCACCTCGCGTGTGAGCTGCTCTAAGCACCAAGAGCGCCGACACCGGAATGGGTGTCGGCGCTCTTCGGTTCAGTGGAGCTAGAGAGATTTACAGCCCGAAGAGGCTCTAGCCCGCCGGCGGGCACCAGGCCGGCCGCTACGTCATCGTGGCCGCTCACCCGATCGGCAGGGCGCGTTAGGGGACGAGGCTAGCGGTCGAGGATCGTGACGGTGCGGTTCTGCGTGCCGAAGCCTCGCGCGGCGGCGGGGTCGTCGAACCAGATGTCGACGACGTTGCCGCGCACGGCGCCGCCGGTGTCCTCGGCCACGAACACCGTGCCCTCGAAGCCCTCGATCGTCAGGCGCGAGCCGAGCGGGATGACCTGGGGATCGACGGCCACCGTGCCGAAGCGCGGCGTCGTGCCGGTCGCGGTGCGCGAGCCGCTGCCGAGGTTGTAGCCCATGACGCGCACCTGCAGCGCGCGGCCGCTCGACGGCGGGAGGGGGCCGCGGGCGGCGCTGGCCGCGGCGAGCGTGGCGCGGTCGTCGCTCGCGGTGAGGTAGCGGGCCGACGCCCAGCCGCCCGCGGAGCCGGCCGTCACCCGGTACCACACATGGCCGTCGGCGGACTGCGGCCCCTCGGCGATCTGCACGCGGGTGCCGTCGCGCAGCGTGCCCTGTGCGGGGTAGCTCAGCCCGGCGCCGCCCCGCAACTGCAGGCCGTCGCCGCCGGTATTGGCGACCACCGCGGTGCGGCCGACGGCCAGGTCGTCCTGGGCGCGTGCGATGCCCATCCCGCTACCCAGCGGCGTGATCCAGGATACCGCGAACACGGCGAGCGTGCTGGCGGCAACAAACAAGCGGCTCATAGCCCTCCGTCGGCGCCCGGCACACAGCCGGGCACACCCCAATCCGGGGGGTTGAATATGATGGGGAGCTGAGGAGCGAGGAGAGGAGATTTAGTTGGGCTCGTCGGGCCAGTCTTGGCCGCTGGGCGGCGACCTGTGGGCGTCTCGTCCCCTAGTACGAGAGGCCGTCGCGCGCCGCCTCGCTCCATCTGAACGCTTACAACAGGACCAGGATACCCGCTAACTGGCGTTTCGTCAACGCACCTGCGTCCCTCGCCGATGTTCCAGACGTATCACAAGCCGGGCGTGGTCGTACTGTCAGAGCCACGCCGCGCGCGCAAGAACCGTGCCATGGGGGCGGCTGGGCTGCCGGGGTGCGCCCTCGCCCAGGGGGAGAGGGGGAGAGACCGGCCCTCACCCCGACCCTCTCCCAGGGGGAGAGGGGGAGGACGGAGGGGCGCCCTCACCCGGCGACGCGGAAGACTGCGAGCGTCGCTCCTCTCTCATACCGACTGACGGCTAACGCTTCCGCTTCACACCAGCCTCGCCTGCTTGATTGTCGGCCGCGTGCGTGAAGTGACAGGCGTCACTCGGTATCGGGGGCGGGACGCGAGGGAGGCGTCGCCGGGGTGCGAGGGGTGGGGGTTAAGGGTGGTGCGGCGGGTGCGGCCGCGGCGCGGGCAGGTCCGGGAGCGGGGGCGCGGCGGGAATCGTGGGCGGGGCCAGAGGCGCCGCGGGCTGCTGCGGTGTCGCAGGCACGTCCACTTTCTCGAGGCGTGGGCCGGCGATGTCCTTACGCTTCGCCACCACTCGGTAGTCGAAGGCAACGTTACTGGTGCCGCCTTGCTCGCGGACCTCGAAGCCGGTCGCGCTGTGCCCCGTGGTGTAGAGGGTCCCTGCCGCGCCGCGCGGGGTGATGAAGACATAGTAATCCGCGCCGTGCACCAGCGCGGCAAAGTCGCGGTCCATCGCGACGGTAGCCCGCCCGTTCGCAAGCTGGCCCCGCCCGAAGTCCCCGAACCACGATTCGGGACTCTCCATGCAGTACAGCCGCCGATAGGAGCCGTCCGGGTGGGGCACGGCCGCCGACTTGGGGCCGCCTAACACCGTGAACGCGCCGTTTACCTGGACCGGCCCGTTGAAGCGGGCCGCAAAGCCCGTGTTCAGGCCAGAGGCGAACAGGCCGGTGCTGGTGCTGGAGGAGAAGAAGCCGCCGATGCTGCTATTGGAGGTGCCGAGCACACCAACGTTGCCGTTCGAGGCGCCCTGGATCGCGTTGCCGTTGTTCGTGCTGGCGACGATGCCGGTCCCCGAGCCGGACGTGGCGTAGAGGCCGGTGCTGGAGACCGAGTTGGCGTAGACGCCGACGCTGGTATTGGAGACACCCAGCACCCCAACGTTGCCGTTGGAGCTGCCCTCCACGGCCACGCCGCTGTTGGACTGCCCCAGCACCCCCACGCTGCTGGTGGACTGACCCTGTACCCCGGTGCCACTGCTGGAGGTACCCTGCACTCCGACCGCTGTTCCGCCCGAGCCGAACGAGGTGCCCTGCACCGCTATGCCATTGGACGCAAACGCTTCGCCCTGTACCCCTATGCCATTCGACGCTAACGCTTGGCCCTGGACCCCGAAGGATGCGCCTACGCCGAATACCCCCGTGCTCGAGGGCCCAGCCGCATTGCCCACCACCCCGGTGCCATTGGCAATCTGCGTGGATCCGTAGACGCCGTTGGGCACGTTGGTGTTGGTTGAGGTCCACCCGCCTAGCGCTGCTGGGAAGCCGGCGGCGCTGGGGGCCCACTTTGTGTCTGCCTGGCTCAGGAATACCACGCCTGGCCCCGTGGCCCCATCGAATCGGATCTCGGTGGCGTTTTCCGCGAGGTTCGGATTACTGTCGTTGCCGCTGTGCCCCAGGATGAGGTTGCCCCCGGTCGCTGCCTGCACCCGCCGCGCCGTGCTGGTCAGGGAGAGCCCCAAGGCGGCCAGCGCCGCCCCGCCGAGAGCGTGCAGGCGCGCCCGGGAGACCTGTCGCGGGGGTTGCGTTACCGGCTCGTGCCTCGGTCCCTGCTGCTCGGCCATCGTCCCATCCTCCCGTATGCCGCCGTGCGCCGGTCGGCTGCGGGCACAGCATGCTCCAACGGGGATGGGCTGTCAATACACGCGCTCACCGTTACAGCAGGCCGGCGCCGCCCGCTCCTCTTGGGGCGGCGCCGGGCGGCTCGCGTGATACCCGATCCGGCCCGGCGGTGCGCCGGCCGGGGCGCGCCCTCACCCCCGCCCTCTCCCAGGGGGAGAGGGAGTAAGACGCCCTCACCTCCGCCCTCTCCCCCTGGGAGAGGGAGATAGGGAAGGCCGTCGCCGGATTCGGCATGACCGCAAGCTGTCGGGCGGCAGCTCAGGGCAATCTCCGGGATGGATGATCGCGGCGGCACGGCCGGGCGGCGGGGGACGAGCCCCCGCCCTACCTTATTGGCTGGTCATAGGAGGCGGGCCCTCACCCCGACCCTCTCCCAGAAGGAGAGGGAGTAAGGGAACGCCACCCCGGATTCGGTATCACTCGTGGATGCCGCCGCGGGCGCGCGAGACGAGGACCGGAGGGGTCACTTCGGGGGCAGCTCGGCGCCCCAGAGCTGCTGGAGGAAGCCGGAGCGGTCCAGGTCGTCGGCGAACTGGTTGGTCACAATGTCGTCGGCGTTCTTCACGACCTGGGTGCCCTGCTCGCGGGCGTAGTCGATGGTGCCTTGTACGGCGTCCAGCGGGGTCGTGAGCCGTCGGTTGACGAACTTCTTGGCGTAGGCGTCGTAGGCCGAGTTCAGCGCGTCCTCGTCCTGCAGGTCGAGGACCTTCCGCAATGCCGCGCGCGCGGCGTCCGGATTCTTCTCGGTGTAGTACACGGCGTCGGCGATGGCCGCCACAAACTTCTGGACGAGCTGCGGGTTGTCGCGGATCAGGTTGTTGGGCGCGTGGACCGCGCTGTAGACGAACGGCAGGCCGAGGTTGTTCATGTCGTAGATCACGTGCAGCTCGTACTTCCGCCCCTCAGCGTCCAGCGGCGGGGTCACGGGGGTCGCCTGGGCGACGCCGGCGACCAGCGCCTGGAAGCCCTCCGGCTGGCCGCCGCCGATGGGCCGGATCTCCACGTCCTCGTTCGGCTTCAGCCCGAACTTCTCGACGGTCATGCGCGCGAGGCGGTCGTTGAGCTGGCCCGGACGGCTGACGGCGATCGTCTTGCCGCGCAGGTCGGGGACCGACTGCACGTCGGCGCTGGCGAGGAGCACGTAGGGCAGCCCGAGCAGCGGCGAGCCGACGATCCGCGCGTCGGAGCCGCTGGCCAGCCCCGGAATCGTAGCCTCGGCGGCGCAATAGAGGAACTGGATTTCGCCCGCACTCATCGCGGCCAGCGACGGCCCGCTGCCGGAGATGCTGACGTGCTCGACGTTCAGCCCGTACTGCTGGAAGAGGCCGGCATCGACTGCCGTGTAGAGGTGGACGAACCCGCCCGAGACGGCGCAGGTGGCCGCCTTGACGTTGATCGGCGCCTGGCCGGGCGGCGCCTGGTAGGGGTTGGCGCTGGCCGCCGGTGGGCTGGTGGCCGCCCCCGCTGTGGGGGCGGCGCCGGGGCTAGGCGCGCTCTGGCTGGTGCCAGCGCTGGCGGACTGGGGCGGCGGCGCACTGGGCGCGCCGGCCGTGCAGGCCGCGGCCAGCGCCAGCAGCAGCGTCAAGCATAGGTGCCTCATGGCCTACTCTCCATGGCAGGGGACGAGCCCCTGGCCTACCTCATGGCTCAACGCCCGCGACAACCGCGGTGGGGCCGACGATTACTTGGGGGGCAGCTCGCCGTCCCAGAGCTGTTGCAGGAAGCCGTTGCGGTCTAGCTCGTCCACGAACTGGTTGGTGGCGATCGCTTCCGGGCCGCTGACCGTCACCTGCGTGCCCTGCTCGCGCGCGTCGTTGATCGCGTCGTTCACGGTGCTCAGCGGGATCGTCATGCGCCGGTTGACGAGCTTCTTGGCATAGGCGTTATAGGCGGAGTCCAGCGACTCCGGATCGTCCAGTTTGAGCACCTTCTGGAGGGCCGCCCGCGCCACGTCGGGGTTCTTCTCGGTGAAGTAGACCGCGTCGGCCATGGCGGCCACGAAGCGCTGGACGAGCTGCGGGTTGTCGCGGATCAACGTGTTCGGCGCGTGAACGGCGCTGTAGATGAACGGCAGGTTCATGTCGGACAGCTCGTAGACGACGTTCAGGCCATCCTTGCGCGCCTGCACTTCGAGCGGCGGGGTGATGATGATGCCGCCGACGACGCCGGCCAAGAGCCCCTGGTAGCGCTCGGGCTGGCTGCCGCCGATCGGCCGGATGTCCACGTCCTCATTCGGCCGCAGCCCGAACTTCTCGACCATCAGGCGGCTGAGCCGGTCGGAGAGGTCGCCGACGCGCGCGACGCCCAGGGACTTCCCCTTGAGGTCCTGGACGGTCTTCACGTCGGGCCGGGTGATGAGCACGTAGGGCAGGCCGAGCAGCGGGTCGGCAACCAGCTTCACCTCGGCGCCGCTGGCCATGCCCGGGATCGTGGCGTCGGCGGCGCAGTACAGGAAGTGGATGTCGCCCGAGGTCATGGCGGCGAGTGCCGGGCCGCTGCCGCTGATGTTCGTTAGCTCGACCTGCATGCCGTACTTCTCGAACAGCTTGGCTTCGATCGCCGTGTAGAGCTGGATGAAGCCGCCGCTGACCGCGCAGGTCGCCACTTTGACGGGAGTCAGCGGCTGGCCCGGCTGCGCCAGGTAGGGGTTGGCGTCGCTCGCGGCCGGCGCGCTGGTGCCGGCGGTTGGCGCGCTGGCGGCCGTGGGCGCGGCCGTGGCCTGAGCGGCGCCGGAGGCGCCGGTCGGCGCGCTACCGCCAGTGGCCCCGGACGAGCAGGCGATGGCCAGACACAGCGTTACGACGATGCTCCAGCGAGTCATGGGCCGCTCTCCTTGTCTCCTGAGCTAGCGCGGCGGCAGCTCGGCGCCCCAGAGCTGCTGGAGGAAGCCCGTGCGCTCCAGGTCGTCGGTGAACTGGTTGGTCGCGATGTCCGCAGCGCCCGAGACGGTTACGGCGGTGCCGTCCGCGCGGGCCTCCTGAATGATGTCGTTCACGGCCTCGAACGCGGTGGTCATGCGCCGGTTCACCAGCTTGCGGGCGTAGGCGTCGTAGGCCGAGTCGAGCGCCTCGGGGTCGTCTAGGTCGAGCACCTTGCGCAAGGAGGCGCGAGCGACCTCGGGGTTCTTCTCGGTGAAATACACACCCTCGGCGATAGCGGCGACGAACCGCTGGACGAGCTGCGGGTTCTCGCGGATCACGCGGTTGGGCGCCTCCACGGCACTGTAGACGAACGGCACGTTCAGGTCGGAAAGCTGGTAGATGACGTTCATCCCGTCCTTGCGGGCCTGGGCGTCGAGCGGCGGCGTAATCGCGATGCCCTGCACGATGTTCGCGAGCAGCGCCTGGTAGCGTTCCGGCTGGCTGCCGCCGATCGGCCGCAGCTGCACGTCCTCGTTGGGCTTCAGCCCGAAATGCTCGAGCGCCTGGCGGGACACCAGGTCGTCGAGGTCGCCGGGGCGCGTAATGGCGAGCGATTTGCCGCGCAGGTCGGTCATCGTGTGTACGTCGGGGCGGGCGATCATGACGTAGGGAAGCCCTTGCAGCGGATCGGCGACGATCTTCGCCTCGATCCCGCTGGCCATACCGGGGATCACGGCCGCGGCGGCGCAGTAGAGGAACTGGATCTCGCCCGAGGTCATCGCCGCGAGCGCCGCGCCGCTGCTGCGGATCACCGTGTGCTGCACGTTCATGCCGTACTTTTGGAAGATGCCATTGTCGAGCGCCGTGTAGAACTGGACGAAGCCGCCGGTGACGGCGCAGGTGGCGGCATTCACGTTGACTGGCGCCTCGCCGGGCGCGGGCAGGTAAGGGTTCGTCCCGCTGGCGGCTGGGGCGCCGGTCGCGTGGTCGCCGGCCAGCGACGGCGCGCCGGGCGGGGCGCTCGGGGCCGTGGGGGCAGCCACGGCAGCGGGCGAGCTGGGCGCGCTTTGGCTCCCCGCAGAATTGGGGGGCGGCGCCGCGCCGGGCGCGACCGACGAGCAGGCGGCGGCCAGGCAGAGGGTCAGGATCAGGCTCCAGCGGGTCATCGCGTGCTCCTTGCGCCCCAGGGTCAAGTAGCAGCGCTGGCCGGGGGCGGTGCCGCCCCCGGCCAGCGCTGTGCGTGGTTGCCGATTAGAACAGGTGCGCCCACTTCTGGCGCACCTGCTCCTGCAGCTCCGGCGGCGACTCGGCGACCTCCGGGAACTCGGACATCCACTCGAACGGCCGGCAGGCGTCGATCACGGCGCGCGAGTTCACCATCGCCTCCGAGCCCGGCCGCACCATCGGGTCGAGCGCGGTGCTCCAGGCGCGGCGGATGAAGTCGATGTCGCTGGCCGGATCGCTGCGCGTGGACATCGCCCATAGCACGTCGTTCGTGTTCGTCGGGTCGATGTCGTCGTCCACGACGATCACGTAGCGGCCGGCGTAGGCGGCCTCGCGGATCTGCGCCGCGACGAAGCCGGCCATGCGGGCGTGGCCGGCGAAGCGCTGCTTGATCGAGATGATCGTCAGCATGCGCGCGCCGCCCGACTCGTGGCACCACACGCCGCGCACGTCCGGGACGCCCGCGCGCTCGACCGCGTCGTGCATGACCGCCGAGCGGACGACCGCGCGCCAGTAGCTGTAGTCGTTCGGCGGGCGGTTGGGCGGCGAGCCGAGGATGATCGGGTCGTCGCGGTGGTAGGCGGCCCGCACCTGGATGATCGGCTGCGGGCGCTCGCCGCTGGCGTAGTAGCCGGTCCACTCGCCGAACGGCCCCTCCTCGCGCACGTCGTCGGGCGGCACGAAGCCCTCGATGGCGATCTCGGCGTCGGCGGGGATCGGCAGGCCCGTGAGCGGGCCGGCGACGACGTCGAGCGATTGGCGCTTGGCGGCGCCCGTGTAGTCGTACTCGCAGATGTCCATCGGCACTTCCAGGCCGGCCACGAGCATGAGCAGCGGGTCCTCGCCAAAGGTGATGGCGATGGGGCAGGCCTCGCCGCGCGCGCGGTACTTCTGGAGGTGGATGGAGCCCTGCTTGCCCGGCGAGATCATCAGCGCCAGCGTCTTCTCGTCGTGGACCATCACGCGGTAGGCGCCCACGTTCACCTGGCCGCTGTCGGGGTCGCGGGTGATGACGCAGCAGCCGGTGCCCAGGTAGCGGCCGCCGTCCTTGGGGTGCCAGAACGGCGCCGGGAAGCGCAGCACGTTGACGGCCTCGCCCTCCTGCTTGTTCTGGAGGACAGGCGCCTGCGCCGCCGGCACCTCCACCGCGGCGTACTGGCGGGCCTCCGTCTCCCAGCGCCGCGGCTCGCCGCGGAGCGCCTGCACGAGCTGCTGGTCGTTGAGCGTCGGGTCGAGGTTCAGCGCGACCGCCAGTCGCGGCGCGTTCAGCAGCGCGCCGGCCACGACGCGATAGCCCTTGGGGTAGCCGGGGATCTCGTCGAACAGGAGGCACTTCGAGTCCGGGCGCTTGGCGTTCAGCTCGGCGAGGATGCCCAGCTCCAGGTTCCAGTCGGCGCCCCGCACGTCCTGGAGCTGCCCGATCGCGCGGACGCGGTCCAGCCACTCGCGCAGGTCGCGGTGCGCCCGGCCCGAGGTACGCGGTTCGACAACGGTCTGCATTCCGGCTCTCCTTTGATTAGATCCCGTAGAACGTGGCGGCCGCCTCGCCGAGAATCTGGCGCTTCTGCGCCTCCGTCAGATCGGTGCGCTCGCGGATCTCGGCCACCGACGCCTCGCGCGCCTCGCCATGGGGCATGTCGGCTGAGATCATGATACGGTCCTGGCCGACGAAGTCGAGCACCTGGGGCAGATACCGCTCCTCGGCCTCGGTGGTGAAGTAGATGGCGCACTCCCGCAGGTAGTCGCTGGCCCGGCGCTGGGGGACGGGCCGGCCGCTGTTGCTCTCGGAGCCGAAGTAGTGGTCCATGCGCTGCACGAGGTAGGGCACCCACTCGCAGCCCGCCTCCAGGAAGCCGAGCTTCAGGCGCGGGAAGCGGTCGAGGATGCCGCCGCCGGTGAAGGCGTAGAAGGCCATGAGGACGGGCACGGTGAAGCCGAGCACATGGGCGCCGTAGCTCGTGTGGAAGGGCTTGCGCACGCCGTCGTTGCACCAGCCGCAGTGGATGCAGAACGGCAAGCCGCTGCGCTCTAGCTCGGCCCACAGCGGGTCGAGGCCCGCCTGGTCGAGCCCCAGGTCGCCGAGCGTACCGGCGGTGGTGGCCGCGCAGACGGCGCCCAGCTCGCGGGCGCGGCGGGCCTCGGCGACGGCGCGCTCGGGGTCGCGGAGGGGGATCACCGCCGCCCACTTGAGCCGCTCCGGCGCCTGCGCGCAAGCTTGCGCCGTGAACGAGTTGTAGCTGGACATGAGCGCCGCCTCGAAGGCGGGGTCCTCGGTCAGCGTGTCCAGAAAGATCGTCGGGAAGTTCACCTGCGCGTCGATGCCGCCCGCGTCGAGATCGCGTACGCGCTCGGCCGGGGCGGTCAGCGACTGGCTGCCGAGGCTGAACGGCTTGCGCTTCGCGCGCTCCTGCTGGAGGGGGGTCGCGTAGATCGTCACGCCGCGGCCGGTCGGGCGCGGGTAGGTCTGGCCGTCGACGTACCAGAAGGCGTTCATGCCGGCGAACTCGGGCCGGTTCTCGCCGACAATGGGGAACGGGCGACGCGCCGCGTATTGCGGGTCGAGATAGCGCCAGTATTCCTCGCATTCCTCGACGTGCGAGTCCGCATCGACGATTCGCGCCTCGGCCATCATGCCCTCCCCGCGCGCCGCGCGCCCAACGGGCTACGAGCCGTGGAGCCGCGCCGCGCTCCTCGCTACTGATTGCTACAGTGTAGGGCATACGGCGGCGCCGCGCGAGCGTGTGGGGCCGTTGCCCGCTGGGCCGGCCGGGTCGTCGGGCAGGCGACCGTGGTCAGGGGCGTCCGGGACTGCAGCCGGTCCGAGTCCGCCGCGGCGAGCTGCAGCCGCCACAGGCTGACCAGGGCCAGTAGCAGCCCGAGGAGGATCAGGACGAGCGCCAGCGACACGATGCGAGGCACGCGGCGCCGACCCAGCGGATACATGGTGTCCAGTAGCCTCCCCTCCAGGGTACCAGGCCCCGCGGCCGGCCGGGCGATCGTGTACGAAGGCGGCGCCGGCCGTGGGCGCGCGGGCGTGCTACTCAGACAAAATACTCCGGGTCCGTGCGCCTGTAGCAGTTTGCAACCAGGTCTTGGCGGGCGTTTGGTGTGGAGCTGCGGCCTGCGGGCCGCGGGCGGGCACGAGACCCGCCCCTACCAGACCCTGGCTGGCTCACCTCGCGGGCGAGCCGCTTTAGTTGACGGAGGCGATGCTAGTCGTGCTGGCGCGGCCCTGCGCTATACTGGCGGCACCTTGCGCGCGGGTGACGAGCGGCAAGTGAAGCGCGAGGGGGAAAGGAGACGGCGATGCTAGGGTCCTTGCAGGCAAGCGTGGCGCGGCGGCGGCTATTGCTGGGTGGGGCCATCGGCGGGTTTGGCGCGCTGGTCGCGGGAACGGCGGGCGCCCAGACGCCGACGCCGGCCGCGCCGTCGCCCGACTTCGAGATCTTGCAGTACGATCCGCCCCGCCGCTTCGCCGCCGGGGCGCGGGTGGGCAACATCATCTACCTGGCCGGCGAGGACGGCAAGGTGTGGACTAGCGGCGACGAGTGGTACATGATCCCGGGCGGCATCATCCCGCAGACCGAGCGCTGCTACGAGAACATCCGTGCGAGCCTGCGCCACTTCGGCAGCGACCTGCAGTACATCTTCAAGCAGACGACGTACTACATCAACTACGACGACCGGAACCTGAACGCCGAGGTGCGGCGCCGCTACCTGCCGCGGCCGGTCCCGGGCACGGCCGTCCAGGTCGCCAGCCTATCGGACCCCGACAGCCTGATCGAGGTCGACGTGATGGCGGTCATCCCGTAGCGCGCGGCGCGGCTCGCCCCCGACGGGTCATAACCGGTCCGGCCGGGCGGTTGGGCTACCGGGGCGCGCCCTCACCCCGACCCTCTCCCAGGGGGAGAGGGGGAGGGACGAGGGGCCGGACCTCACCCCCCTGCCCCCCTCTCCCTTAGCAGAGAGGGAGAACGAGG
>JAJPHF010000087.1 GCA_021325365.1 Pseudomonadota bacterium | reverse complement strand
CTTGACGGCGTATTTGGTGTTCACACGCAGCCTCCTTCACACGGGAGGCTACGCAGCATACCATGATCACAACCGCCTCGCAATTCACGCGTGACGGAGTACTAGTGGGGTTTTACCCTGTCGCCGTCGCTGCACGGGGCATCTCCGTGTCAAGCACCTCGCAGCGCTCCATCCCTTTGCCCTTCATGTCGCGGACGCCGTGCTGCCCGCGCAGCGGCAGGGCCACGGGCCGATACTGGCTGACGTTGTACCAGGCGCCCTGCACACGGATGCCGCGCTCGTTCACGGCCTCCCGTGCCCGTGATCGTCTACGTGGGGCCGTTCGGCTGCGCCATCGCGGTGCCTCCCATGTAACCCGGACCCGCTGACAGTTGGCGCCGTGGGGCGTACGCTCGCGATGTCTCCGGTGTCGCGCGCGGGGGGTTCGCCCGCCGGGGAGCGTCTTCGTCTCCCCGACGTTCTTTTTGCCCCACGGTCCCCGCTGCCGGCGCGCTGGCACGCGGGCGGCGCGCTCCTCCCCATGCGTTCTGCTGACCGCCCGAGCCGGGGCGCGGGCTGCCCTCTGGCTCGTGCGCTCCTATAGCCTCGGCCGCCGCCAGGGCCGTCGCTAGGGTGGATTAGCCTTGACCGTCGGGAGGCCCGATGACCGCCCAGTGCGTCAGGTACACCGGTCGGGATGGGTCGTGGTGGTGCCACGCATACGCAGCCGACCGCGACACCCACCTTGCTCAGGCGCTCGCTGCGGTCGAGCTAGAGCACTGCGCCGAGCAGTTCAGCGCGGTCGCCCAGATGGCGGGCCAGGACGGCTGTAGCCAGGCGCAGCTCGCGACCGCGCGGCGCCGGCTGCAGGAGGCGGCGGTGGCCTACGGTGAGGCGTTCAGGCATGCCGACGTGCCGTGACGGGGCCACCACAGAACGGGACCGCGCCTAGCCGCTCGAATGCTGGCGCGGTCCCGACCGTGCTGCCGCTCGGGGGTGCAGCACGGCCCCCCGACGTCCCGCTATGGCGGATGCAGGCCATCGGATTAGCCCGATTGTACGGCAGCCGCGCGTCCACGGGAGGAGCCGGGCGCCCTTTCTACGACAACATTAGGGCAGCGCGGCCGCGGCAGGCCCATCCTGCCGCGGCCGCTGGCCCGATCCGCACTGATCGGGAGCTGCGGCCGGGTTGCGCGCAGTCTAGCGCCCGGCGCGGCGGCGGCGCCACCACGCTGGGGGGAGTTGGTAGCCGCATGCAAGGTCGCCTCGCCGGGCGCTAGGGGGCGAAGTAGAGGGTCTGCTGGTCGACGAGCACACTCAGCAGCGCCGTCAGGAGGACGGCCAGCGCCGCCGCACTGAGGACGACCGCGATGAGGAACGAGGGACGGTGCGTTGGCATCGGCGGCCTCCGCCAGCTAGCCCCCCACCGCACGTACGAGCAGAATACCCGAGGCATCGCCAACCGTCAATAAGCGAGCGGGCGCCCAGGACCGGATCAGTGCCCCGTGTCGGCATGGCGCCAGATACAGCGCGGTAACCAGGACTGGATGGCCACCAGGGTGGTGCGTAACAACTGCGACGGCCCGTTGAAGGCTGTGGTGCGCGCCAAGGGATTGGGCGCGGGGGCCAAGCGCTCACCACGGGGCGAGTGCAGCTAGAAAGAAACGGTGGGGGTGAGACGGCCCTCTTCGAGGTTCGCTTGGGCCCCGCGGTCGGTGTCGTACAGGGGCGTGTGGTAGCCGACCGCGAATAAGGGAGCCGGGGGCAGCGGTAAGGCCATCTATTCGACACGATAACTGAACAGAAAAAGGGTACCCGCCCAATCGTGCTGCCATAGCGTTGACAGGCGAGTACGCACAGCGTAGATTGCACCGCTTGAGTTGCGGACGCAAAGAAGATCGGGCATCCTGGGGGTTTCTCACCACTCCCGCGGAGGCCCGATCGTCATGGTTAGTGTAGCGTGCGCGCTGCTCCCGGCGCAGCCGACCGGTGCGGTGCCGCTTGCCGAGCGATTGGCGTACCCCCAGACACTGGGCCTGGAGCGATAGCTCCGGCGCCCGAAACGCGGGCTGTCCACGCTCGTGCTGAGTCTGCTAGGGCTGGTCCGCGCCTGGCACGGCAGTGGCCGGCCCTCCCCCCTCGACCACCTGGCGGAGCCCTTGCTGGTGCTTCTGCTGGGCGTGGACGGGGTGCCGACGGCCGAAACGCTGCGGCGCCGCCTGGCTCATTTTTCGACGCAAGCGGTGCGGCGGGCGGTCGAAGCGGCCTACCAGTTGCGCATGCCGCGGTGCGGCACCGCCCGGGGATGAAAATGGCTGCCAGGCGCGTTATGCTCGTCGCCAGACGGTCCGAGCGCTGAGGTCGGCTCCGCCTGGTGCCACGAGCCCGCTTAACAGTTGGACCCGGGGTGCACCGAGGCACCACCGCTTGTCGCTCCGATACAGGAAGCACGTAGACCAGAGTCTGCAGCAGGATAGAGTCCCAGGAGGATCCGTTGGCGAATTCGCCGGCCCCGGCATGAAGCGTGCGGGCAGCGACAGTCACGCACACTCGCCGCTCCCGGAGGCGTTGATGTCGCTGCACCCCGCGCCCGCTGCCCCAGTGCCCGAGGAAACCGTTCGGGTGGCTCACGCCGCCTTTCCACGCGGGAATACTTGGAGGGGCCTACGCGACACCGCTGGGCCGATTTACGACGATGCCAGCTTTGCCCCCTTGTGTGTTCGCCGTGAGCGCCCCGCGGAGGCACCGTGGCGGCTGGCGCTCGTGACCGTGATGCAGTTTGCCGAGGGGCTGTCGGATCGCCAAGCCGCGGAGGCGGTGCGGGCCCGGATCGACTGGAAGTACGCGCTGGGCCTGGAGTTGACCGATCCTGGCTTCGACTGCTCGGCGCTGTCCGAGTTCCGCGCGCGCCTGGTCGCCGGCTCGGCGGAGCACCTGTTGCTGGAGCGCCCGCTCACGGTGTGCCGTGAGCACCGTTGGCTCCAGGCACCGGGACGGCAGCGGACGGTCTCCACCCACATCCTGGGCGCGCTGCGGGTGCTCAATCGCTTGGAGCGCGTGGCCGAGACCCTCCGCGCAGCCCTGAACGCCCGCGCCGCCGAAGCGCCGGACTGGCTACGGTCCCTCGCGCCGCCCGAATGGTACTAGCGCTACGACCGCCGCATCGAAGACTATCGGCTGCCCCGCGGCCGGGAGGCGCGCCTGGCGTACGCGGCCACCATTGGCGCCGATGGCGAGCGGCTGCTGGAGGCCCTTACGGCGCCCGACACACCGAAGCACCTGGCCCAGCTCCCGGCCGTGGACCTGCTCCGGCGCGTATGGAGTGCGGAGTTCACCGTGGGCGAGGGGCAGCCACAGCTGCGCGACCCAAAAGCGATGCCGGCCGCGGCCGACCTGATCGAGTCGCCCTATGAGTCCGAAGCCCGCTACGGGACCAAGCGCGAGCGGGACTGGGTGGGCTACGAGGTGCATCTCACGGAGACCTGCGACGCCGCGCTGCCGCACCTACTGACTCAGGTGGAGACGACCGTCGCTCCCGCGAGCGACGTTCACCAGCTCGCCGCGATCCATGCGGGCCTCGCCCAGGGCGAGCTGTTGCCCGCACAGCACCTCGTCGATGCCGCCTACGTTCAGGCGCAGAACCTGGTGGAAGCGCGCGAGCACTATCAGGTGGATGTCGTGGGGCCCATCCCTGCGGACCACCAGTGGCAGGCCAAGGCGAAAACGGGCTTTGACGTGTCCCGGTTCGTGGTGGATTGGGACGCGCAAGTGGTCACGTGCCCGCGGGGCCGAACGAGCGTCCGCTGGACCGAGACCCACACCGCTCGTGGGCGGACCATGACCCGCGTGGAGTTCGCGGCCGCCGACTGCACCGCTTGCCCGGTGCGGCCGGCGTGTACGCGGGCCCGCACCCCGGCCCGTAGCCTGCTGCTCCAGCCGCATGCCGAGCACGAGATGATCCAGGGAGTACGGCAGCGCCAGCAGACGGCGGAGTACGCTACGCTCTACGCCCAGCGAGCCGGGGTCGAAGGGACGATCTCGCAAGGCGTGCGCGCCTTTGGCCTCCGCCGGCGCGCTATCGCGGCCTCGCCAGAACTCACCTCCAGCACGTTGCTACCGCTGCCGCCATGAACGTGGAACGGCTCGTCGACTAGCTGGACGAGATCCCACGGGCGCAGACCCGCCGCTCCCGCTTCGCGGCGTTGGAACCCGCCGCATGACCGGCGCCAATCCGCGAACAGTATCGCCCCGGGACTCATACGCACCGGGCCGGGCTGCCCCATTCAAGTCTCCGGATCACCGGCCCACGCTCGGTCTGTGAGGGACACGGGTGACTGGCGATTCCCGTGGTACGAGGCGTGCATTACTGCGGGCCGCTCCGGACGGGAAGGCGTCCGGAGGTTCACGTAGGGGGGTCAAGATGACCATGAGCGATCTGGACAACCCGGGAGGTGCATACCCTACAGGCCAGGGGGGTTCTCTCCCGGCCGGGGGCAAGACCGGGCTGGTTCTCAGCATGGCGCTCGGTGCCGCACTCGGGTTTGTCGGCGGCCTGGGGATTGGGCAGCGGAGGGGAGAAGCACGCGGGCTGGCCGCCGGGATCGAAGTGGGACGCAGGGAAGCCGCGGCGGTATCTGCGCCTGGGATCTGGCGGCGATTTTGGCGACGTGGGGGCGAGATACAGGCAGCCTAATTACCGTCCGCCCACCAGAGAACTGGGGGCACTTCCAGCTCATCTGCCCGGCATCGACAACTCGGCTCCCCGCCGGGAGCATCGGTTGTAGTCGGCTCGCTCAGAGGGAGACTGTCATGGAGTTCGCACCGCAAGACCAGGCGACCGCGACGGCGCAAGCCAAGAAAGACCAGTACCTGCGAATGATGGAGAAGGTACCGACCCAGGTCTACCTGGGACTCGCGCTGGGGAGTGTCCTCACCTCGGCCGGGCTCCGTGTAGCCGGGAAAAAGGATGCGGCGCTCTTTGTGGGCCAGTGGCCGCCGACGCTCCTCCTCCTCGCTCTGGTCCACAAGCTGCTGCAGCCTAGCCAAGAGCCCGGTATACGAAAGACCCAGGAGGCACTCGACGCCGCTCGGGGCATGGTTGCCGAGAGCAGCTAGCGACCAAGTAGGCGCCGCACGATTCGATCCGTGGCGCCCCCCTTCCTTCGGGGTGTACGGGCTTGTAGTGTCGCGCCTCCAAAAGGAGCTCGCCTCGACAACCGAGGAGTCCCTCCTGATTGACGCATCGGATGCAGTTGCCTGCCTGCGCAGCACTGGCTAGTCGGCTGCGCTGCCCGGCCTGCGCCGCCTACACTCGGGCGAGAAACTAAGCAACAGGCGAGCGCGGCGGTTACCGCGCTCGCCTGCTAAAGAACAACGAGGACTAGCGGCAAGTCTGCGTCGGCTCGTCCCGGATGTCGTGGACCCTCAGGTCGCTCCTCGCCGCTGGGCAGGAAGACGAGTGTGGCTCCACGCGGTGGTGTGCGAGTTCGGCTTCACCTCACAGTAGTGGATGAGCTTCACGGGGTCATGCTAGGGCAAGGCCCGCTCGCAGCACTCGCCGGCGGCCCTACTACTTCATGGCCCCGGCTGCGGTGGCGCGATGACCGCACAAGCGATCCGACCATCTGTATTGCCCGCCGGATTGGTCTTCTCGTCATCGGCGTTGCTATGGATCACCAGGGCCGTCCCGTTGGGCCACTGCAGCGAGTTTGGAGCGCCAGGCGCCGGCGTGACGGTCGTGGTGGTAGTAGTGTAGCTGGTCGTTCCATCCGTCCCCACCGTTAGGTTGGGCAGATCTCCCGCATGCGGCCCCCGCGGATTCTGCAGCCCATGCTCCATCCCGGTCGGGTTAAAGTGTTCGCCGGCGGTGGCGAAGTTTGGAGGATCGCAGCGCCCGATCTCGTGGAAGTGAATCCCGTGCTCCCCCAGCGGCATTCCACTGCCCTGCACTGCGAGCGTGACTCCGTTGGCATCCTCAGTCAGAGTGGCGGTCCCCACCATCTGTCCGTTCGCATCATAGATATCGGCGGTCGGCGCACCACCTTGCGTGGCGGGTTGTGCGAAAGCCACCGAGTACATACCGAGGAGCAGCGACGCCCCACCGAGCAGCGCGCGGAATGTCAGCGCGGCGCTGCTAACACCACGCGAAGCCCCGGACCCCATACGTCCTCCAGGACGCTTCTTAGGCAGACCGCCTGGTCTCGGCGGGCAGTATTGCAGATTCTAGGCCAGGGCTTAACGCACTCAGGGACTGGACCGGAGCAACGACAGAGTGCTTGGAGTAGGTTTCCCGAGACTCCCCGCGGCGCTCCCGACCCACGGTGGCGCGTTTCATCGCCCCCTCTCAAAAGCCCGTCACACGAATCAACGTCTCATCCCAAGGCGGCCGCGCCGATTGGGACTGACCCGTTCCGTAACGTATAGAGAGGAATTGGCGTGGAAATCGGTCGCCTGGGGACCTGATCGGGGCCCCATCCGTGCCCACATGCGGCGGCCCCATAGGGGGAGGGGCACCGCTCACGGCGCGGGCTGAAGCTGAGCGACGGGCACGCGGCGGGCCGGGGAGTAGCGGTCGAAATTGACAACGGCATACTTGACGGGACGCTATCTAGGTTCGCGCATGCAGCGGAGCACTATCCCGCTAGCGCTGTCTAGTCGGGAAACGCCTTTCAATCGCTGGGCCGAGTCTCCTACTCGGGACTTGCTACAGCGACGCTGAGGTGCGGTACTGTCTCATGGCAGGGGCCGTGCAACCAAGCTCACTCCAGGTGGTTCTGGCACGCGGGCTTGACAGCCTTGGCGGTCGGTGCCATGCTTGATCCACCCACTCCGGCGCCTCGAATGACGCAGACATGCCCCGCGACTCACCGGAATAGCACGTTGAGGAGGCGAGTATGCGTCCGAGCTTTAGGTACGGGTTACGAGCAGTAGTATTGATCCTCCTGGGTCTAAGCGCGCTGCCCACCGTCAGGGTGCATGCACAAAGCGTGACCGCGAGTCCCACGGCAGGATCGGCCGCTGGACAGATCAATGTGACATATAGCGGTGCTGGGAGCCCCCAGTGTGTGGATGCTCCGTTCCTGGTGCTGCTTCGGAACGGCCCGACCAGTAGCCTGGTCGCTCAAGGTGCGACGGACAACAGCGGCAATGCTCAGCTTACGGTGACCGTTCCAAGCGGCGCGCGACCCGACCAGGCTGCCATCCTTGTCGATTTCGGACCAGGCCGCTCCGCGTGTAGCACCGCCGGTCCCATCACAGTCGCTCAAGCACCGTCCACCCCGACCACGGTCCCGACGGCAACCGCCGTCCTTGCTGCGACCCCTGCGGGGACAACAGGTCCCGCCGCCACTCCCATCTCGCCAACGGGGGCTCCGGGGGTGGCGGCAACCGTCACTCCGGTGCCTGTGGTGCCGGAAGCGGAGAGCTCCGCCCTGCTGGGGACTGGTCTGCTGGTGGTTGGCGCTCTCGTGGCCGCGCGGGAGCTGCGCCGTCGCCGGGTGGGGCGGGCCAAGGCAGGGCGCCGCGAGGAGCCGGTGCGCTCGCCCAGGCTCTCGGTCTAGTGGAGAAGCCTCTAGCATAGCCAGGGCACGAGGCAGCATTCTGGAGGGGGCCGCGGCGGGCGCCTTCTTGCCCTCAGCGTATCCAGTTAGCGGTCGCCGCCGAGATTCGAGAGCGGCTCTTCCACTCGAAACCGCTCCACCGTGACTTCAGTGCCGTCACCACCGACATACAGTCCAACCGCCCCGCCGCTCAGCGCCGCGTCGTGCTGCATGGCGACGGCAACCCCGTTGACCGCGAACCCCAGATACTCGCCTGTCGCCAGTGCGAGGAGTTGGTTCGCGGCATTCCCCGGGTGCACCGCACTGGAGGGTTGCCAGGGCAGGAGATCCTCCCAGTGATCACCCGCGCGCCGGGAGATCCCGATTTCACCACGATCGTTCACCAGCAGCACGTAGAAGGTCCCCTGTTGGTTGACACCGTCGCGCGGGCCGGGGCCCTGGTCTCGCAGGATGATGCCGTATCCACCGCCGGGCGGCCCCCCGACCTTCCGCAGACTGGCAGACACGGCGATGTCGCCCGCCGTCGGGGTGACCGGTGCGGCCACGGCAACGAACTGCCCGGGCACCCGCGCCAAGAGGTGGTAGGCGCCATCGGCCAACCACGCGGTGGATTGCGGATTGTTGAGCCAATTGGCGGGACTGCTGGCAAATTGCTCGTCTAAGAGAACACGCGGCGGCGCCCCGGGAGTGGCCACTGCGGGCGGGGGCGACTCGCCTGATGCTCCGCCGAAGGTTACGTCCGGCCCGGGAGACGCCGAAGACTCGGCGGTTTGCCCCACGACTGCCTGGAAGGCGCCGGCCAAGCCGATCACGATCGCGGTGGCAACAACGACCGACGCGAGCCAACGCACCTGGGGCGCGGTTGCATGTATTTGGGTCCGTAGCCACGCGGCGCCGTGATAAAGCGGGCGCGCCCAGGCGGCGAGGGGACCGCGTGCTTGCGGCGCCCGCCCGGCTGAGAGTGTCGGGTCCCCCGTTCCCGCCGGCTGAGGTCCGGGACCTGGCCCATACCCCGATGGGCTTGCACTGTCGGACGGCACCGCCGAGCGAGCGGGCTCCGCGATTACGACTAGACCGAGGTCCACCAGGGTAGCCAAATTTTCCAGCGTCCGCACCAGCCCACCGGCTAAGCCGAGTTGCCCAACAGTACGCTGCCCATCGATGGCCATGAGGGTAGTGAGCGCACTGCAAGGCAAGGTGACCTCTCCGCCGGATTGCCGGGCGCCCTCAAGCGGGTGCAGCTGCGGGACCGCGCTGAGCGAGGGCCCTGCGCTCGCCAGTCGCGCCCGTCGGCGGGCGGCTCGGTCGAGCTGCGCCTCAAGGCTCTCCGGCGGCTCGGGAAGACTGCCGTCTGTGGCAATCGCCTGGTGGCTGAACGTACACTGCCCGTCGGCTAGCGTAACCAGAATGGCTTCAAGAGCCGACCAGCCCTGCTCCGTCTCGAACTCGGCCGCGATGATCTGCCCGTGGTCGAAGGACACACTGCCCGTCCACCCGTCGCGCTGGACGCACAAGCGGCCGCTCAACCGCAGTCCGACGACCACGCGTACGACGACATCCAGATCGATGCCCGCTAGCACGTCAGGCAACGCGCTCATCGCAGGGCTCCGCGCCACCATATAAGCGCCGTGGCTGTTCGCCGGGACTCCCTCTGGCGGCAATCATGCGTTGGAAGCCGAGCCCCAGAGCTGGTCGGTACCATCCATCTGGGGGTTGCCAATGTTACGCCAACTAGGCACGCAGCCGCAACCTCTCGCATTGCCTCAAAACTCCGGCTACCCGGGGCAGGATCGTTGCCGTA
This sequence comes from Pseudomonadota bacterium, assembly GCA_021325365.1. The sequence goes on along the minus strand of JAJPHF010000087.1, from coordinate 17,232 downwards.
CAACAGAGCCTACCAACGGAGCAGTGAGGATGGCCGGGCGGCAGCCGAGCAAGCATGCGTTGGCAGCGGCCCCCCGAGGCCAATACCTAAACGCGGTCATGGGGGGCGCTCCACCTCCTCGGTGAAATAGTGGCGCAGAGCGACCCACCCGATGCGCGGCAGGCCGAGCATTACCATCGCTAGGCCCTGGCCGTGGCCGATGAAGTCGGCATGTGCCCGCTCGCGGCCCACTGTCACCTCGGGATAGCGTCCCGTCAAGTGGTGTAAAGGGCCACCGTGGCTTGCCGGTTTGTTGGTTGTCCGGTGTTGTTGGTTAGCTCGCCGACGCCTCCAGCGCCATCGGGAGCGGCGTGCCCGGCGGTGGGTGGAGCAGCTTGTGCATGGACGTCTCGCTGAAATAGTGCCGCCCCACCAGCCACTCGTCGTTCTGCTCCGCGAGCAACGCCCCGAGCAGCCGGATCATCGCCGCCCGGTTGGGAAAGAGGCCGACCACCGCGCTGCGCCGCTTCAGCTCCTTGTTGAGCCGCTCCAAGGGGTTCGTGCTGTAGATCTGGCGCCGATGCTCGGCCGGGAAGTCGTAGAAGGTGAAGCTCTCTTCTTCGGCCTCCTCCAGCCGTGCCACCGCCTGCGGGAACCGCGCCTGCAGCGTCTTGCAGACCTCCCGCCACTGGCGCTGAGCGCTGGTCCGCTCGGGCTGCTGGAAGATCGTCCGCACCGTGGCGGCGACCAGCGCCGCGGCGGTCTTGGGCACCCGCGCCCAGAGATTGCGCATGAAGGGGACGCGGCAGCGTCGCCAAGCGGCCCCCACGAACACTTCCCGGATCGCCTGCTTGAGGCCGGGGTGCGCGTCCGAGATCCCGCGCTGGACGCCCCGGAGGCCGCGGCCTACCAGCCCCTGGAAGAACGCGCGCCACAACGCCACGTCTTCGCTCAGGCCCACGTCCATCCCGAGCACTTCCCGTACCCCATCCGCCCGGACGCCGTAGGCGACGCGCACCGCCATCGAGACGACCCGGCCGTCTTCGCGCACGGGCTCGTAGCGGGCATCCACCCACACATACGGGTAGCTCGCCTCCAACCGCCGCGTCCGGAACGCCTCCACCTGCTCGTCCAGCGACGCCGCCAGCCGGCTCACTTCGCTCTTGGCGATGCCGGCGATGCCCAGAGCCTGGACCAGCGCGTCCACCTTGCGCGTGCTCACGCCCGGCACGTGGGCCTCGGCGATCACCACCACCAACGCTTGCTCCGCCCGCCGCCGCGGTTCCAGCCAGCTGGGGAAGTCGCTCCCTTGCCGCCGCTTCGGGATCGGCAGCGCCAGCGAGCCCACCCGCGTGTCCCAGAGGCGGGAGCGCTAGCCGTTGCGCTGCGCGCTCCGCTCCGCGCTCCGCTCGTACCGCCCGGCTCCGATCTGCGCCGCCACTTCGGCTTCCATCAGCTCCTGGACGGCCCACCGCACGATCTGGCGCAGCGGGTCTTCGGCCGGCTCCTCGCCCTTGCGCAGCACGTCCGAAAGCGCCATCCTCTCCTCGGCCATCGTGTGCTCCTTTCCTTCAGGCGTCTCAGCAACTCCTGGGACAGCACACGGTGGCCTTCGCCGTCAAGGGCTCCCTTTTACACCACGCCCGGGGATTCTATCGGCGGGCCGGGGTCGCCCCGAGCACGGTTTACCCGATCGAAGCCGGACGGACGCGGCCGAGCTTCCGCGTGGTTCGTCAGCTCGCGGCCGCCCTAGCGGTCGAGCCGCCGACCGTTGCGGAGTTTGCCCGGGTGATCGGTACGCTACCAGTGCCGCTCCCCGGCGAGGATGCGCCTGAGTAACCCCGACTCTCACCTGCCGTACCGCCTCGACGGCAAGCCCCGTGGCGTATCGCAAGCGCCATCCGTCGCGGTCCGGTGCGCCCGAGCACCACTGGCCGCACAGTGCGCTCGGCCATGTGCTCGGTCCGTTCCACGCCTTCCGCCTGAAGCTGTAACGCGGCGTCGCGGCAGCCGTTTGATCAAGTGTGGTGGTCGACCACGCCGCGTGCGGGCAGGCCACCAGCTGGTCGGCGTTGGCGGGCGGCGAGAGCCCGCGCCGACGCCGACCATGTTGGCCAGCCGCTCCCGTGCCCGGTCAGCCCGGGCGTACCAGCGCGTCGGAAGAGACCGTCGGCTGTGAAGAGGCGCTACCGCTCCCGGCGAACCGACCTCCCAGTCTGGGTCGTTGCTGGCTTGCGCATCGCTCTCACGCTGTTCGTCCCCCTGGCGGGGTGGTTTCCGGCGCCCACCTCCGCCGACCGACAAGACGATGGGCCAGCCTTGAGCACCAACGACGTGGGCTCGCAGGCAGCGGCGCCACTCTTGGGAGGCACACCGCCCTTCCATTCCATCCTGCTGCAAGAACCCGCCGACCAGGCTACGCTGGAGACACGTCTGCCGGAGGTGCAATGGTCGCCGGCGGGCGCGACCGATTGGCAGTCCGTGCCCACGCGGCAAGAGGTCCGCGCCGGCGATCGGGTGCGCACCGGGCCGGGGGCCAGCGCCCGCCTGGTGTACTTCGAGGGCACGGTCGTGGAGGTGGAGGCGAGCACCGGCCTGCTGGTCCAGCGGCTGGAGCGGACGTCCGAGGGCAACGTGGTTACCCGTCTGCTCCAGTCTGCGGGGACGACAGTGAGCCGCGTGGTCCAGCTCGTCGACCCAGCGGCGCGGTTCGAGGTGGAGACACCAGCGGCGACGGCGTTCGTGCGCGGCACGGACTTGCGGACCGAGCAGCATCCCTCGGCGGTGAACGGGGCGCGGCGCTTCCTGTTCCAGAACCTGACCAGTCCGCCTGGCGCCAATCCGGTCGATGTGTGCGGCGGCCCCGGCGTGGCCTCCCTCCCGCCGGGCACCCCGACGCCGGCGCCCCCCAACGGGGGCGTAGGCACCTGCCGCACGATCCGTGGGGGCGAGGAGACGCTGGCGACGGAGGGCCAGGGACCCGGGCCGGTGGTGCCGGCGGGGACCACGGCGCAGCAAGAGCAGATGCAGCAGGACCAGGCGCAGCAGGCCCAGCAGCAGGCGCAGGCGCTGGCCGCCGCGCAGGGTCAGGCGGCACAAGCCGGCGCGGCGCAAGCGGCCGGGGCCGCCCTCGCCGCTGCGGCCGGCGCGGCGCAGAACGCCTTTCTAAATACCATCGCGAACCTGGTGGCGGCATCGCAACAAGCCCCACAAACGCAGACCACGCTCGCGATCGCGGTGTTCTCCACCACGGCCGGACTCGAGACGATCCCGTGTAGTGCGGTGGCGCCCGGTCAGGCCACGGTCTCGTGTACGGGCACAACGACCGGGACCGCCCTCCTGGGCTCGACGGTCTCCGTGGTCTTCGCACCGGGGCTCACGGTGCCGCAGGCGCTGGCGCAGGTGCGGACCAGCGGGCAGCCCAGTGTGCCCTGCGCCACCCGGATTGGCCAGGGCTGTCCGGTGACCGGGCAGGTGTCGGGGAGCGGGGTGGTCACGGGCAGCCAGACCTGGACGCTGTCCGCCACGGTGCCAGCCGGCGGGACCGCGATCGCGACCAGCGTGACCGGCATCGTCACGGGCCTCGTCGGTGGCCCCGGCCCGGCGCCTACCCCGACGAGCACGGCCACGCGGGCGTTGACGCCCCCGCCAGCGCGGACCGGAACGCCGACCAGCACCCCGCCCCCGACGGGCACAGCAACGCCGACGGGCACGCCGACGGCGACCGCAACCGCAACAGCGACGGGCACGACGACAGCGACTGCCACCCCGACGCCCAGCCCCACAGCGACGTCGAGCCTGACCCCCACGCCCAGCTCCACGCCCACGCCGAGCCTCACGCCGACGCTGACGCCTACTCCCGTCGCTGACCTGACGATCTCCAAGACGGGGCCGGCGACCGTTTTCGTAGACATCAATCCCAACTTCAGCTACACGGTCACGGTCACCAACAACGGGCCGAATGCTGCGCAGAACGTGACCATAACAGACGTGCTCCCGGTGGAGGTGCAGTTCGCTGCGGCAGTGCCCAGCCTAGGCAGTTGCCCTACGCAGCCGGTAGTCGGCACGGCGGGTGGTACCCTGATCTGCAGCCTGGGGACGTTGGCGAACGGGGCGACGGCGTCGGTCACGATCAATGTCACGGGGATCTTCGGGCAAGCGAGCAACACTGCGACGGTCACAAGCAGCACCTTCGATCCGACAACGCCGAATACGGCGACCTCCGTCACCACAATCACGGTGACCTGAGCCGCGACGGCCTGACCTGCTGCAGCGGCAAGACACAGCACGATGTGCGTTCGGGGGAAGCGCCAGTCCCCGCGGATTGCCTGCTCGGACGATCAGAAGCCGCGCACCTCGGGGCGTGCCATCCTTCTGACTGTTGGGCGGCGCGAGGGGCAGCCCTGGCAACGAGTTGTGGCATACCCCAGCGTGATCCACCTCGATGCACACATGTGAATTTGTGCCAGGCCCCATATGACCGCGAGAGCGGCCATGTGAGCACAGCGCCTTTGGAATTGGCCGTTCTGAGCGGCCGCCCGGGCAAAAATCACGCCCGCCGCAATCAGGCATCTCTTTCGCGTAGGGTGCCCGCATGCACTAGCGAGGGTCCGGGCGGTCTGCGCGCTCTCGGCCGACAGCGCGCGAGGCGGGGCGGCCCCTAATCTCGCGCCTAGCGTGAGCGGGCGGGCACTGGACCGGTGGGGGAGTGGACGGGGCCGCCGAGGCGCGGGTCGCATTCGTCGCCGCGGCCGTACCGGCCGGTGGGAGGGCGCCGGTGCTGGACGCGCCCGGGACGGGCGCCCGGGCGCCCGCTGTGCACGCCGCCAACCCGGCCGCCCCGGCGGATCCGGCCAGCTGCAAGAAGTGGCGGCGGCTCGGACACGCGTGGTGCGTACCAGCCATAGCCCCCTCCTTTCCACGACTGGCACGAGCGGCTAGCGCCAGCGCCGCGGCACCGCCCGGCCCCCGACCGCTACGAGCCTACCGGCCCCGGCCAGGCCGCTGGCGCCGGCACGGGAAACCCGACATCGTCGCCGCGGTAGGCGGCCTCACTCCCGCGCTCGATCCCGTCGAAGAACACCCACCAGGCCGCCAGCATCCGGTCGATCGCCTGCAGCGCGAGGGCTTGCGTGGACGGGTCACGCGCCCACCGCCCATACGCCTCCAGCGCGATATTCCCGTGCGCCACGTCGTCCACCGCGTGGGCGCTCCACCACGCGACCGCGTGAGGTGGTAGCCCGTAGTGTTGCTGCAAGGCGTCGTACCACCGCGCCGCACTCCGGGGGACCCCGAGCTCCGAGGCCCGGAACGCCATCCCCTCTAACCAGTGCCCTTGCGAGAGCTGCATAATCGTGTCGACAAAGGCCCGGGTACTCGGTAGCGGCCGGGCGTTCACCACGTCATCCCGGGCTAGGCCCAAAGCCATCGCGAACCGCACCATCAACTCCGCATGCGAGGGGGGGGCGCCGGGGGCGGACAGCTCTTCTTCGCTGGCGACCTTCAGCAACGCCCGGCGGATCTCGGGGTCGGGACAGCGGGCATGGTTCGCGCTGGCAAACCGCGAGCTGTAGAGGTTGCGGTGGTAAGTCTGTACCGCGAACACGGCCAGATCGGCCCGCGTCGCGCGCCCCTCCAGAACCTTGCGGCGAAAGGCGTGCCGCGGCCCGGGCATGCCCTCCAGAACCTTCTGCCGGACGACCGTGGCGAAGTCCCCGTGTTCCGGCATTTGCGTCGCCTCCTCCATTCCAGTCTCCGCGGAGCCGAACTACTTCACTGGCACTCACCGCGGCGCAGCGCGCATGCCAGAACACGGCCCGCGGCCCGCTCCGCGACGGATGCAAGCAGGCCCGGGACTTCCGTGCACGGGGGCGCATCCCCTGCTCATAATTACTCACAGAACCGACACGCGCGGCTAGGAGCCCGCGGGCTTGAAGGCTCAGCCCGGCGGCGGTCGACGCGGTTGGTAAGAGGGGCTTGGTAAATGCCGGCGAATAAGCGCCACCCGGTCGAGCGCCACGCGAAGCGGTTGGAGATCGCCAGCCTGTACGTGCGGGGCTACACCCAGGCGGAGATTGCCCAGCGCGTGGGCGTCAGTCAGCAGCAGGTCAGCTACGACCTAAAGGTGCTGGTAGAGCAATGGCGGCAGGAGGCGACGGCCCTACTGGACGAGGCGCGAGCCCGCGAGCTGGCCAAGATCAACCAGGTCGAGCGCGAGTGCTGGGCGGCGTGGGAAGCCAGCAAGGGCGAGCAGCAGATCACGACGGTGGCCGGCCAGACGGGCGTGGGCCAGACCCACGCGGCGATCCGCAAGCAGCCCAGCTACGGCGACCCGCGCTACCTGGCGGGCATCCAGTGGGCCATCGATCGTCGGTGTAAACTGCTCGGCCTGGACCAGCCGGTGCAGGACCTCGAACGGTGGGTGCGGCAGGCGGCCGAAGCGGAGGGCCTGGATCCGCAGGCCGCCTTGGCCGAAGCCCAACGGCTGCTCCGCCAGCATCAATGAGAGCCGGCGTCCTGGCGCCCAAGCCCAAGGCCCGGCCGCCGCTGTCCGGCGTCGTCGCGCTCGCGCTCGCCGCCGTGCGGGCGCGCCAAGCGAGTCCCGGCCCCGACGCCACCCCCGCCAGCGCTCATCCGCTGTGGGCGCCCGACGTCACGCCCGAGCAGCGCCGCGAAGCGTGCCGCGCGGACCGCGTGCGGTTCGCCCAGGTCTACCTGCCGGAGCGGATCGGGGACGCTACCGCCCCATTTCACCACGAGCTGCTGGCGCTCGCCGCCCAGGCGCAGGCCGAGCGCACGGGCGCCATTATCGCGACGCCCCGCGGCCATAGCAAATCCACCCTGCTGTCCTTTATCGAGCCGCTGCACGCCATCGCGTACCAGCGGCACCGCTGCATCGTGCTCATCTCCAACACCCATTACCTGAGCGCCAGCCTGGTGCGCGACTTACGGCTCGAACTGGAGCAGAACGACTTACTCCGGCAGGACTTTGGCGACCTCCGTGGGCCGAAGTGGGGCGACAGCGCGTTCGAGACGCGCACGGACATTCGGGTCACGGCCCGCTCGGTCGGCTCCCAGCTCCGGGGCACCAAGCACCGCGAGCAGCGCCCGACGCTCATCATCCTGGACGACGCCGAGAAGGATGAGCACTGCCGCACGCTAGAGCAGCGCACCAAGATCGCCGACTGGTTCCACAAGGTGGTGCTGCCGGCGCTCGACCCGAAGGCAGGCACCGTGCTGGTGGTCGGGACGATCTTGCACTTTGACAGCCTGCTGGCCAATCTCCTCAAGCAGGGCGCCGTGTACCGCACGGCGGTCTTTCGCACCGACGAGCAGGCGCCCTTGTGGCCCGAGCGCTACGACGCCGCCTGGCTGGCCCGCGAGCGCGCCCGTATCGGGTCGTTGGCGTTCAACTCCGAGTACCGCAACGACCCCACCGACTCGGAGACGCAAATCTTCAAGCCGCAGTGGTGGCAGTGGTACACCAAGGACCAGGTGCGCTGGGACGAGGTGCTCGGCTGCTGGGTCTGGCGGGACCTGCCGCTCACGCTGTACATGGGCGTCGACCCCGCGATCTCGCTCAAGGAAAGCGCCGACTTCACGGCGCTGGTGACCGTGGGCATCACCCCGGACGGCCGCGTGCTGGTGCTGGAGGCGCGCCAGGAGCGCCTGGATTTCCCCAGCCAGGTCGACCGCATCATCGAGCGCGCCGACTTCTGGCGGCCGCGCACGATCGGCATCGAGGTGATCGCCTACCAGGCGGCGCTCCGGGAGCAGGTGCTGGTGCGCCGCCCAGACTTGCCCGTGCAGGGCCTGCAGGGCGAGCGCGCGGTCGAGCGGCCGCTGGGCCTGGGCGGCGACCTGGCCCGGCACGTCCACGCCGACCGCGGCGCGCGCCCCAGTAAGGAGCTGCGCCTCGCCGCCCGCTCGCTCTTGGTCGAGCGCGGGCTGGTGCATCTGCGCGAGGCGCTACCGCACGAGAACGGGACCGCGATGGACGAACTGGGCGGGCGGCGGGTCCATCACTCCGCTGTGGATTTCTACCAGCAGAGCCGGGAGTACCCGCGCTCGGCCCACGACGACCTGCTCGACGCCTTCGACGGCGCGCTCGCGGTCGCCGCGCGGCCCCCGGGCTGGCGGCTGCTGGGCGCGCTCGGCCCGGCGGACTAGGCGGGCACTCCGCGCTCCAGGCACCCGCCAGGGCTCGACAAGATGGGGGCGCCGAGGCTCCCTGGGGGCTTACGGAACCTCGGCGCCGCGTGACTGCGAACCCTTCAGGGTACGGGCTAGCCGCGGCGGCGCCGCAGGACGAGCAGCCCAGCGAGCGCTGCCAGACCGCTGCTTAGCAGTCCTAGGCTGCCTGCCTCTGGGATGACGGGGACCTCGGGGAAAGCCCCGCGCGCCGGAGCGACCGGACCTGTCGGCGCCGGCGGAGGGGGCGGCAGCAGCGGTGGGGGTGGCGGTGGGAGGAACGGCAGTGGCGGCGGGGGCACCACCCCCAGGTTGGGGAGCAGCACCGCCGCGGGCATCGCTGTCGCCGTTGGGATGGTCGTCGCCGGCGTGGTCGGCGTCGCCGGCGTGGTCGCCGTCGCGGTCGCCGTAGCCGTCGGCGGCGGCGTCACCGTGGCCGTCGGCGGCGGCGTCGCCGTAGGCGTCGGCGTGGCCGGTAGACAACTGATCTGGCCCCGGATCTCGCCGCCCGGGAAGCGCTGCGTGTGGATGTTGATGTAGGTCAGCCCCGCGCGCATGGCGGCCAAGATGCTGGGGAAGTTGCCCGACTGGTTCGCCATCACGTTCGGGTTCGTGAATGGGTTGGTGAACGGACCTTGGGCCGCGGGATTCGCCGGATTGAAGATGTCCGCCGTGACGGGGGCACTGACGCCCGGCGGCCCGGGGTTAGCGAGGTCCCCGTGGATGTGCGATAGGGTCACCGTCTGTAGGGTGAGGCCGGTGGTGAAGACGGTCACACTCAGCGAGTTGCCCCCGGGGTTCAACTGGAAGGTGGCGGTCCCCGTGGCCGCCGACCCGGTCGGGGGCACCTCTTGCGTGCCGGTGAGGGTGGCGGTGAACAGGGTGGAGGTCGAGGTGCACCCGGGTCCGAGGCCACCGGGCGTGAGGCTGGGGGTCGCTTGGGCGAGCACGCTGGCTGGGCTGAAGCCGAAATGATGCTCGTGGCCGGAAGGGTCCAGCGTCAGGTGCGCCGAGCTGCCGTCTGCCGCGTCGCCGGCTCCCGCGGTACTCGCCTGGACCCCCGCCAGGACGCGGAGCCCCCCCACCCCCGGGATCTCCACCGCCCGCAGGAACCCGAACACGAGTACCGCCAGCAGAGCAGCGTGCAAGGCGCGCCGAACCAAGGAGTGTGCCCATGGCGTCCCGCTCATCGTCGCCTCCCTGTCCTCCGGCTCGACGGTCCCAGCCGGGAATCGGCTTCGATGGCTGCGACCCGAGCCGCCCGCGAGCACCCCGTGCGAGTCGCCTAGGCGGCGGCCGACGCGCCTTGGCTTACCTTAAATAAACGAGACGGACGGAGAAGCGTTACAGGTGCGGAGACGCGACGCAGCGCCTGGGGCTTCGGCGCAGGTGCTCCGCCGGTGCCCGGTTCAGCCGGGGGGATGGAGGCTAACTTGCGGGCACCGGACCGGCGCTGGCCTGGCGCACTTGGTCAAGCAGGCTAGGCGGACGGCCCTGGGGCGCAGGCCAACGATCGGCTGGCATGCATCGTGCCTGCTACGAGGCGCGCAACGTTGCGCGCATCCGCTCGGGTCGAGCGCTGCGAGGAGGCCTAAGGCCATGAAACCGATTCGCCTACTCCGCGCTGCGGGATTAGTGGCGGCGCTCGCGCTGGCCCTCGGGACCGCCGGGGGAGCGGTCGCCCAGGAGGGGCAGCCGGGCGGGAGTTCCGCCGTGCCGGAATCCGGCGACCAGATGGCGACGGGCAGCCAGCCGGCGCTGCCCAGCTGCGCCGAACGGCCGAACGACAACAGCTTAGGCCCGGCCACCGGCCCCATCACCGGCTATGCGCCGGGCACGGACGCGGGGAGTGGGACGGGACCCGGCACGACGACTGGGGGGCAGGGTCCTGGCGCCGGCGCGCTGCCCGTGACCGGCCCGGCGCCCGCTACCGGGGCGGGCAGTGTCCCCGTCGCGCCCAATCCCGAGGCGCCGCCAGCTCAGATTGGCTCGGCCGCTCCGGCCGTGGATAACCTGGGTGCGACGCTCGGGCCGGGCACCGCCGGGTCTGGCCCGGATGCGAGCGCCGGGCCGATCCCCGCCACGTGCGCTGAGCCGAACAACCCGGTCACCGGCGGCACGAACAATAATCAATAGGGGCCGCGGGGGCGCCGGCGGTCAATAGCCAGGTCGGCTTCGAGCCAAGGGCCGGGGGCATGCCCCCGCCCCTTGGTCGTCTCTCCGCGACCGACTGCGCTGCGGGTCACCGGAACCCGGGCAGCCGATCGGCCAGCGCGGGGTCGGCCACGGTCGCCGCTTTCGGGAGCCCGGCGCTCGCCGCCACGATCGGCCCGCCGGGGACGAGCCACCCGCCCAGCGCCGCCACGCTCAGGGCGCCGGGGAGGCGGCGCGTCGCCGGACCGCGGCTTGGGGACGGCGAGCAGCTCGTACCCCTTGGCCTCCGCCGCCACCCCCCATGGCTGGAACTCCTCCTCGCTGTAGTACGGGTGCGCCTCGGTCGTCCACCCCGCCCCCGGGGGCGCCGGGAGCTGGCGGGGAGATCAGGGCATCGGCCTGAGCGAGACTCAAAAACGGGGTGTCGTCGATCAGCGGCACGACTACGCGGGTGGCGCTTAGTCCGGCAGCTGGCGGTAGGGCGCCGGGCGCGGCGCGGTCGCCAGCGTGGCCGCGTCGGTGTCCACGCACACAGTGTCGTCGATCAACACCAGCTCGCAGGCGTCGCCCAGGCCTAGTTCGAGTGCCGCGTAGGCGCTCGGGGTCAAGTGCGTGGCGTACAGCATCGGCGGGTAACTCCTTCAGGCGCCGGGTACCACCGCGGGCACTGGGCGCGCGATTTTGTCTTCTTAGGATTGTACGGGCCGGGGGTCGGGGCTGCACGGAAGTGCGGCGGGCCAGTAGGGCGCGGCCCCGTGGGCGCTCTCGCCCCCATAATGTAGGCTAATAAGTACGCTGCTTTTGGCCGCTACGCTACGGTGCTGCCACAGCGTTTGGGCCGCGCTAAGGAGAGCTTGTTGGTCCAGGAGGCGAGCATCACCGTGTCCGCGCCCTCGAGGCCCGGGCCGATTGCCGACGACGCGGGCGCCACGCCGAAGTCCAGCTCGCCAGCCATCACCGCTTCCGAGATCTTCGCCGCGCCGGCGATGTAGCTCAGCTCCACGTCCAGCCCGTACTTCTGGTAGAGGCCCTCGTCCACGTCGATCCAGGCCGGCAGCATGTTGCTCGCGATCGACACGTAGGCCGCCCGCACCCGGACGGGCGGCGCGGGCGCTGCGGTCGCGCTGGCGGCACCCGCGCTCGGCGCGCCGCCCGGCGGTGCGCTGGCGGGGCTGGCGGGCGCGCCCGGCGCGGCGCACGCCGCCAGCAGGCTGCCGAGCAGCACCAGGACGCGGCAGCCACCTCGCCAGCCCATTCCTGCCTGCACGGTCGGCTCCTCACTTCTCCGCGCGCCGCGCCAGCGCGCGGACGAGATTCCAGAGGGCGGCCAGCGCCCAGACGCTCTCCAGGATCGCGAACACCCAGACGCCAAGCTGCACCGAATACCACGCCAGCGTGCCAGCCCCCAGCGCGTTCAGCAGGTGGTACAGTCGTCCGCTGGCCGATAGCCGGCCCGTTGCGTTCGCCAGGAACGCCCCCAGCAGCAGGAGCATGCCGAGCGTCCCGAGAACGTCTCTCGCACCCACGGTTCGTCTCCTGCCGGCTCAGCGCGCGAGGCCCTGGATGAAGCCGCTGTCGTTGAGCTGCCGCACCTGCGTCAGGTCCACAAAGTCCTCGGGTTTGGCGCCCACCGCGGCCGGGTTGTTGCGCGCCAGCTCGTCCATCGCCTGGCGCAGCCCCGCCTCGGTCGGGAGCATCGTGCGCGTCGTGCGGAGCTGTTGGAAGGCCAGGGTTTCGTCGAGCTGCGCGCGGTCGTGGACGTCGGTGTAGCGCTCGATCGAGGCCAGCGTCGGCTCGGGCTGATCGAAGATCATCGCCACGGTCTCGGCCGAGGCGCGGAGCAAGCGGTCCACCGTGTCGGGCTGCTCCCGCAGGTAGCGCCGCGTCGTGACCAGCCCCACGTCGGCGAAGTCGATGACCGACTGCTCCAGTGGGATCACCTCGTGGAACCCTAGCTCGCGCCCCTTCAGGTTGGCGGGGATGCCCACGACCCCCACGTCGATCGAGCGCGCCTGGAGCGCGGCGATCTGCTCGAACAGCCCGCCGACGGCCAGCACCGTGTAGTCACGGTCCGCCTCCAGGCCCTGCGGCGCGAGTACCGCGCTTGCCCACACCTCGCTGTTCGAGCCGCGCCGCGTGACGCCGAGCCGCTTGCCGCGGATGTCGGCCAGCGAGCGAATCTCCGGCTGGCCCATCAGGGCAAAGCCCATCTTGTCGGCCCACGACGCGATCATCACCGTGTCGGCGCCCTGCACGCCCGGCCCCATCGCCACCTCGGCCGGGCCGGACGCCAGGTCGATGTCGCCGGCGACCAGCGCCCCCGCGATCCGCGACGCGCCCTCGATGTACGTCAGCTCCACGTCCAGCCCGTACTTGGCGAACACGCCGTAGTCCGCGGCCATCCACATCGGCAGCGTGTTCGGCGCCATCGTCACGTAGCCGATCCGCACCTTGGTGGGCGCGCGCGGAGAACTCGGCGCGGCCGCGCTGGCCGCGGGCGCGCCGCCCGGCGGGCGCGCCGCGGTCGCCACCGCGCCGGTGGCGGCCGGCGCGGCCGCCGGCGCCGCGCACGCCACACCGAGCAGCGCCAGGATCGCCAGCAGCGCGGCGAGGGAGCTGCGTCGGGTCGCGGGCATGGTTATCCTCCGTGCGTTGGCCTGGGGCACCCACGGGCTGCGCGCCGACCGCCCCTAAACGGCGGGCGCGGGCGGGTTGGTTGCCCGCCCGAGGAGCTGCACCGCCTCGGCAGCAAACTCCTGGTTGATGAACGGCGCCGGGTCGACGACGCGCTGCATGACGCCCTCGCGCACCCAGAACTCCTCCTGCCCGCGGATGCGGTCGGGCTGCACCTCGCCGTTCACGTCGACGAACGTGGGCGTCGCCTTGCGAATCAGGGCCTGGTCGACGCCCGAGTACTGCTGCAGGATCGCCAGCACCGCGGGATCGGTCTTCTGGCCCGCCATGTAGTCGCGCACGCCGCGCAGGTAGGCGTGGAGCACGGCGACCGCCAGGGCGCGGTCGCGCGCCACCTGTTCCGACATCAAGAGCGCCGAGTACTCCTCGCCGGGCGTCACGTCGGTGCCGTTCTTCCACTTCACGGCCAGGCCCAGATCGGCGATCTGCGTGGCGAACGCCTCGGCCGTGCCGCCCGCGTCGAGCGCCCCGCCCTGGAACGCCGACAGCATGTCCGGCGATGCCAGGCGCACCAGGTCGACGTCCTCCAGCGACATGCCGTTCTGACGCAGCGCCTGCCGGATCATGTAGTCGATGACGCTCCCCTCCACCGAGGCGCTAACCTTGCGGCCGCGGAGGTCGGTCCAGTCGTGGATCTGGTCGGCGATCCCCGTGCGCACCATCAGCCACGAGCTGCCGTAGCCGGGGTGCAGGCTGCCGCCGTCGGCCGTGACGAGGATGCGGATGTCCCGGCCCCAGGCGTTGTACAGGCCAGGGCTAAGCGCGCCGTTGCCGAGGCCCAGCTCGCCGGTGCCCAGCGAGGCGACCATCTCGGCGCCCGACTGGAACAGTACCGACTCGACGTTCACGCCCACTTCCTGGAAGTAGCCCCGCTCGATGGCGAGATACACCGGGCCGCTGCCGATGTTGCGCAGGTAGCCGACCTTCATCGTGGCGTTAACGTGCGGCACGCTCGCCGCGGGCGCGACGCCGGCGGCCGGCGCCCCGCTCGGGGGCGGTGGAGCCGCGGGCGCGGTCGGCGCGGCGGGGGCTGCCGCGGGCGCCGCACCGCCCCGCGAGCAGGCCAGCGCCGCGCCCGCCGCCCCTGCCAGGCAGGCTTTCAGCCAATCGCGTCGGGACCAGCGACCCGCGCCGTGCGCTCCCATGGGGCCCTCCTCCGCTGCGCTGCGCGCGGGTGGGACGCCGGTTCGAGAGCAGGCATCGGCCGCGCATGGCTCTATCATGCCGAGCCACGGGCCGCCGCGCAAGCGGTCACCGGACCTACTCCCCCGGCCCCCTCCCAATGTGGGAAGGGGGAGAGGGACGAGGCCCGGGCCTCGGGCCGCTTCCCGCAGCGGGAAGGGGGAGAGGGACGAGGACGAGGCCGGGGTGGCTCCCCCCTTCCTTGGTAGGGAAGGGGGGCTGGGGGGGTTAGGTCACTCCTCCGGGGGATAGTCAGGGTAGCCTCGCTCCTCGATCGTGCCGGGCTCGCCGGGGGTGACGAGGCGCTCCAGGGCGTCGCGCAGCACCTGGCGCTGAAGGCCGGGCATGTCGGGGCCGCCGAGCACGTGGCCAATGGGGAAGCCGACCGGGTAGAGCGCGCGCGGCGGCCCCATCGGCGCCGACGCCTCGGGACTGACCGTGATCAGCACCGTGGGCAGGCCGCGCATCTCGATCTCGCGTTGAATCGCAACGACCGTGCGATGGCAGACGTGCGGTCAGCCGGCGGTCAGCACGACCGCGTCGGCCTTGGACCGCTCGACGCGGTCGGCGATCGCGGGTGCCGTCTCCTCGTACACCTCGCGCAGCCGCGGCGAGGTGCCCATGAACCCCACGTTGATGTTGCTCACCCCGGCGATCGCGCCCTCGGCCGCCAGCTCCCGCAGACGGTCGATCGGGAACACGCAGTTCACGTCACGGTCGGCATCCGTGTGATCGTAGTACGGGTGGCTAATCATGAGCTGCGCGGTGTCCACGTCGCCGGGGATGACGCGGAAGTCCTTTTCGCCCTCGGGATTGAACGGCTCTTGCTCGCGCAGGTGGACGCCGGCCGTCGTGACCAGCGCGACCGTCGTCTCGCTCAAGGGGCGGCGATTCGGAGTGTACGGAATGCAGCGCCGCGACATCGCCATGTTGCCCATCCCATCCGGCGGCCGCTTACCCGCCGCCCGGCCTCAGCGTCGCGCGACGGGGCGGGGGCGGCCCTCCGCTCCCGCCCCGCTGTGCTTAAGCGAGCTTGCGCAGCACGTCGAAGATCATCTCGGGGTCCGGCTGCTCGTCGAGCTTGTGGACGTCGACGTAGGCGACCTTGCCCTGCTTGTCGACCACCACGACGGTCCGCGAGGTGACGCCACGGTCTTCCATCAGCGTGCCGTAGGTGCGCGCCATCCCGCCGTGCGGCCAGAAGTCGCTGAGGAGGGGATAGGTGATGCCGCCCAGCGAGTTCGCCCACGCGGCGTTGCTGGGAACGTTGTCTACGCTTACGCCCAGGACCTGGGCGTCGAAGCCCTCGAAGCGAGACTTAAGCGCCTCGTACTCGGGCATCTGGACGCTTCAGACAGGCGTCCAGGCGGCGGGGTAGAACGCGATCACCACGTTCTTGCCGCGTAGCTGGCTGAGCTTGACGTTGCTGCCCAGATGGCTCCGGAGCTCGAAGTCCGGCGCCTCGTCGCCGACCTTCAACGCCGTCGTCTCGCTCGCCAGGGAGGTGGTTCCTTTGGTAACCGCCATCGATCTCCTCCCGTGGTACTTTAGCGTGGGCGAGGCGCCGCCCCGGCCCTCCCCACACGCCCGGGCCCGCCGAGCGCGGTCTGACCGCGCCTCGGGGACACTTAATAGTCTATCGTGCTGTCGCACGACGCGCCTGCACGTCTGCACGCGGCGTGCCGTGGGCGGCCGCGAGCCGCGCGGCCAGGCGGGCAGCCCGCGCCAACACGGTGTGCCATACAGGCTCGGAACGAAGCGATGGAGCCGACGGGAGCGGGGCGCAAAGCGAGCGGGGGGCGCCGCGCCCGCCCCCCGCTCGCTTGCTGTGCTGGCCTCGTCCGCGCTAGCGCTTCGTGCCCGACGTCTGCTGGCTCTGCCCACTGCCGATCGCGATCCGCTTGCGCTTCGCCGACTCGGCCTTCGGGATCGTCAGACACAGGATGCCGTTGTGGTACTCGGCGTGCGCCTGGTCGCCGTTCAGGTCCGTGGGCAGCGTGATCGAGCGCTCGAAGTGCCCCCGCATCAGCTCGCGGTGCAGGTAGCGGCGGTTCGACTGCCCCGATCCCTGCGATTGGGTCTGCTGGCTCTGCGTCTGCTGTTGCTGCGTCTGGGCGTCGTGCTGGCTCTCCATGGGCGTCCCGAAGTCGCCCGAGACCGTCACCGTGTTGTCCTGGACCGACACGTCCACGCTGTCCGGGTTCACGCCAGGCAGCGCGAACTCGATGACGTAGTTGTCGCCCTCAGTGGAAACGTCCACCGGGGCGCTCAGCATGCGCCCGAACGTCCCCGTGGGGCGCACCATGCTCTGCTCGAGGAGGTCGTTCATCGCGTCGCGCAGGCTGACCATATCGCCGAAGGGGTCCCATCGTACCATCGCCATGGTCGCTGCCTCCGAGTGCAGAATAGACCTGGCTCGCCACGAGGGGCGGCGCGGGCGCCTCGCCGTGGTCGGGCCACCGTGCTCCACTAACACCCTAGCGCGCCTCGGCGCCCGATCCGATCAAAGACGCGTTAGATGCCTCTTAGAGTGGGGTTAGAGGCGGGCGGCCCCAGCGCGTCCCCGCCGAGCCGCACCGGCGACGGCTTCCCGCGCCGGGCGCCGGCCGCGCCGCGCTCGTCACGGGGTAGGCGTGGACGCCGCGAGCTGCTGGAAAAAGCCGCTCTGCTGCAGCTTGTGTACGAGGCTGAGGTCCACGAACTCCTCGGGCCGCGCCTCGGCGGCGCGCGGATCGTCGGGCTTGATGAGGTCGAGCGTCGACTGGATGGCGCTCAGCGGCAGCTCGAGGTCGGCCTGCATGATGCGGCGCTCGACCTCGTAGGCCTCGTCGTTCGCGCTCGGATCGTCGCTGCGGAGGAAGTCGGCCGCGACCTGGAGCGTGTAGGCCTTGTCGGTCAAGTAGCGGTGTACGGCCTGCCCGTAGGCGCGCAGGAAGCGCTCCAGCGCGTCGGGGCGCTCGGCCAGGCGCGGGCCGGACGTGCCGAGCGCCACGGCCGGATACGGGATGCGCGCGCCCGTGATGTCGTACAGGG
>JAJPHF010000068.1 GCA_021325365.1 Pseudomonadota bacterium | reverse complement strand
ACCAGCTCCTCGTCCACGCCCAGCTCGCGCAGGAAGCCGCCCTCGTGGACGAGCCACATGCCCGCCTGGCCGTTGCCGCGCGTCGAGTAGTTCAGCACGACGTGCTGCGCGAGCGGCGGCAGGGGCGACTCGACCGGGGCGCTCGCGCTCGGGGCGGCTGTGATCGCGCCGGGTGCGCCGACGCCGGGCGTGGGCACCGCCGCCGGCGCGGTCTGCGGTGCGCAGCGCAGGCCGATCAGGCAGAGCGCGAGGCCGCTCCACACGACGCGCCGCCACCCGAGCCCGCGGCGCGGGAAGCTCTGGCGCGACTGGGCCATGCCGTTCTCCTGGGTGGCGCGTGGTAAGCAGGCGCGGCGACTCACACCGGGCCGTCGGTCAGCGCCAGCTCCCGTAGTCGGGCAGGTGGCGGAGCGTCTCCACGAACGCCTCTTTCATGCCGCGCTCCGAGCGCACGATGTAGTCGCCCTGGCCCCGGAACGGGTTGTCGCGCTGCGCCTCGACCTTGGCCACCAGCAGCGTGAACTCCCCGCTGGCCAGCGCCGCTTCCACGGCGCCGTTCAGCTCGTCGGGCGTGCGCACCGTGGCGGTGCGCGGGATGCCGGCGCCCCGCGCCATCAGCTCGAGGTCGGTGCGGCGCGTCGTGGCGGTCACGGCCATGTCGGAGTAGCGGCCGTTGTCGAAGACGACGGCGAGCAGGTTCGGCGGGCTGACCTCGGCGGCCGTGATGAGCGCGCTCGTCTCGATGATCAGGCTGCCGTCGCCGTCGAACGCGAACACGCGCCGCTTGGGGAACGCCAGGCTGAGCCCCACGGCGAACGGCAGGCACAAGCCCATGTTCAGCCCGTAGAAGCTCGGCCGCTCGCCGCGCAGCGCGGACCACATGCGCGCGTTCGTCGTGAGGTTGGTGACGGTGAGCATCTCGGGGGTGATGAAGGCGCTCACGAGCTGCATCGCCTCGGCGTGTTTCACCAGAGCACCTCCCCCGTCAGCAGCAGCACCACCGGAATGTCGGACGTGCGACAGGAGAAGTGGGCATCCTGGATGGTGCGCTTCAGCGTGCTGCGCTGGTCCACGACGCGGTACGGCAGGCGCAGCGCCTGCAGGAATGGCTCGCCGACCTGGCGGAACACCTGTAGCTTCGAGCCGGAGATGCCGGAGCGATCGCCGATGTCGCCGCGGTACGACGCCAGGATGAAGACGGGAATGCCGTACTGCGGGCCCATGTGCGTCAGCGCTAGGCCGGCGTTCACCAGCCCCGCGACGCCGGTGACGAAGACGTTGCGGCGGCCGCCGATCGAGGCGCCCGCGCAGAGGGCGATGCCACTGCCCTCCGACGCAACGGAGACGCAGGTGAAGTAGGGATCCGCCTGCACGGCCTCGGTGAGCGAGGCGGTAGGCTCCTCAGGGAGCGTGACGAACAGGTCGATCTCCTCTGCCTTGAGGGCCTCGATGACGAGCCGGGTACACTCCGCGTCCATACGCGCCGTGCCCTCCTTCCGCGCTCACCGGCCCGCTGGGCGCCGGACGGCAAGTCGCGGTACTCTACCGCCGCCCCCGGGGCCTGTCAAGGCGTGGCGACGCTGCCCGCGCCCATCGCCTCGGCCTCGCGCAGGAAGCGCGAGTCGATCCATTCCGACGGCTGGTGGCCGGCCAGGCGCGGCTCGTCCTTCGCCAGGTCGGCCATTAGCCGCCCGACGCCCTCCTCGCTGACGTAGGGGATGCGCGGGCAGCACTGGCTAACCCACTCGTAAAACTCGTCCAGCGCCTCGGGATCGTCCATCTCCAGGTACTTGCGGAACACCTCGATCGCCCACGGCTTGTCGTCCAGTAGCCGCTGGCGGCCCTGGATGTAGGCGCGGGCGAAGCGCCGCAGCGCCTCCTCGTTGGCGCTCACCCACGAGCGCAGCGCGTTCACCGTCACCGTCGGGTACTCCGGTCCCTGCGTCGCCAGGTTCAGCAGCTCGTTGTAGCCCATGCGCCGCGCCATGGCGTTGTACGGCACGCCGAGCATCGCGGCGTCGAGCTGGTTCGCCTCCATCGCCGCGATCATCGCGGACGACTCGCCTAACTGGCGGAACGCCACGTCGCGGTCGGGCTGGAGGCCCCACAGGCTCAGCGCGAGCAGCGCCGACGTGTGGGTCGAGGCGCCCAGGCGCGAGATGCCGAGGCTCTTGCCCCGCAGGTCCTCGGGGCGGCGGATCGTCGGCTGCGTGACGACGGAGAAGGCCGGGCGATTGGTGCCCGCGAACAGCAGCGCCAGGTCGATGCCCTCGAAGCTGGCCAGGATGCTGGCGCCGGGGTCCATGCCGCTCAGGTTCACCTCGCCGGCGATCATCGCGGGGATGATGCGCGGCGTGGCCGAAACGTGGGTTAGCTCGACGTCGAGCCCGTTCTCGCGCAGGTTCCCGCCCTCGTAGGCCAGCCACACGCCCGACTGGCCGGGGCCCTGGGCCGAGTAGTTGGCGATCAGGTGGATCGGCGTGGGCGGCGCCGTGGCGGCCGTCGCTCCGCTGGCCGCCGCGCCAGCCGTGCCGGACTGGGTCGCGGCGGCCGGCGCGGACGTGGGTGTGCTCGCGGGGGCGCAGGCGACTGCGAGCGCGCCGACGAGCAGCGCGCCCGCGAGCGCGGCGCGGCACCAGGTGCGTGCGGGCCTACGTGCCATGAGTGCGGGAGTGCGCCGTGGCCGCATTGCCGGTCTCCTCCGCGCGGATGGGCGCAGCCATTATGCCCCCTCACCGCTTGCCCCCGCAGTACGGGCCGCGTATGCTACGGGCACCGTTAGCGGCTGCCCGCCGCCCGACCGCGGCCGCGATGAGGCGACCCGAGGGTGGGGGATCGGGCCGCCTTGCGGAGACCGCACCAGCAACCGGCGGGCCCGTGGCGACCAGGAAGAGGAGGACGCGATGGCAGTAACCGACGTGCGCACCGGCCAGTACGTCAAGTACCGCTCGGGGGACGCCGAGATCACCGCCTATCTGAGCCGGCCGACGATGCCGGGGCCGCATCCGGGGATGCTCGTCATCCAGCCCGTACACGGCCTGCTACCGCTCATGGAGGTGTTCGCCGATCGGTTCGCGGAGCGCGGCTACGTGGCCATCGCGCCCGCGCTCTACTCGCGGCTCGGCGTCATCACCACCGATCCCGACGGCCCGCCGAGCGGCGAGGCGCGCGTGCTCCAGCGCCAGACGCCCGACCCGCAGGTCGTGGCCGACTGCAGCGCGGCCATCGACTATCTCCAGGGCGAGGGCCTGGTGACCGACCAGATCGGCGCGGCCGGCTTCTGCGCCGGCGCGCGCTGGGGGCTGTTCCTGACGGCGGCCGATCCGCGCCTGACCGCGCTCGCGGCGTTCTATCCCACGGTCATCGACGAGGAGGTGCAGCCGCACTGGCCGACGCTCGTCTGGGACGTGATCGAGCGGGTGCAGGGCGCCGTCTGCGTGCTGTTCGGCGACCAGGATCACCCGACCGTGGAGAAGTACCGCGACCGCCTGCGCAACCTGCTGGCGGAGCACGGCAAGGACTACGAGTTCCATCTGTACTCGGGCGCCGGCCACGGCTTCGTCCACGAGGGCTCGGAGTCGTACCGCGACGAGCCGGCGCGCGCCGCCTGGGCGGCCGCCCACGACTTCCTGACCCGCAAGCTCAGCTAGCGCCCCAGCGGGGCGGGGGTGTGGGGGTGTCCCCCGCGCTTCCCGGTACCCGACGTCAAGGAGGCGAGGAGAGAGACATGGCAAACGAAGTCCTGCTGGAGAAGCGCAACAAGATCGCCTACGTCACCATCAACCGGCCCGAGGCCCGCAACTGCCTGAACCACGCCACCCGCATGGGCCTGGCCGCCGCCTGGGAGGAGATCCGCGACGACAAGGACATCTGGATCGCCATCGTCACCGGCGCGGGCAACGAGTCGTTCTGCGCCGGCGGCGACCTCAAGGAGAATTTGGCGCGAGCCAAGGGCGAGGTCCACTTCGACGAGCTGGACACCTACGAGGGCGCGCGGCGCGGCCGCTACACGAGCTACATGCGCTCCATCGGGCTGTACAAGCCGCTCATCGCGGCGGTGAACGGCTACGCGGCCGGCGGCGGCTTCGGCCTGTCGCTGGCCTGCGACATCCGCCTCTGTTCCGAGAACGCCAAGTTCGGGGCGTCGGAGGTGCGCTGGTCGCACATGGCCGGCGGCCAGGCGTTCATCCTGCCGCGGACGGTGCCGCTCGGGTGGGCGTTCTGGCTGTGTCTGACGGGCCAGTTCATCGACGCGCAGACGGCGTACACCATCGGCATCGTGCAGGGAGTGT
>JAJPHF010000089.1 GCA_021325365.1 Pseudomonadota bacterium | reverse complement strand
CCTGTTCGATCTGCGGATTGTGGCGGCGGACGGCACGAGCACGGTCGATTCGGGCGTCAACCTCTGCCGCACCGCCACGGTGACGTTCAGCTAGCCCGCGGGCGGCTCCGAGTACATGGCCCCGGGGGCTTGCCCCCGGGGCCGTGCTCTGCTATGCGCGCCGGCGGCGTAGACTGCAGCGCCGTGGCCGGGTCCCGCGCGCTCAGCGGCGCGGTCCGACCCATCCCGCCGCAGTGCGCCCCCATCGGCGCCGCGCTCGGCGTCCACAGCACCGCCGTCAGCGAGATCGCGCCCGCCACGACGCTCCGCCCCCAGCCGAGCGCGTCCACCAGCGCGACCAGCAGCACGCCGAACGCCGCGTGCGTCCCCAGCGTGACACCCGTCGTGACGAACGCCACGCCGATCACCGTCCAGCCGTAGTACCACCGGCCGCGTCTCACGCCCCCTCCGCCCGCGAGGCCGCCGCGGCCGCGCCACGCTGCGCCCCTCAGTATCGACACCTCGCGCGCCGCCCGCCGATCACCGCGAGCTGGTGCCAGCGGAAGGCTGGGGCGGCGCGTTCACGCCCCTACGGCCGCCAGTCCAGCACGTACCGGCCACGCGTGTGGTTCGCGGTCGCCGTGTACAGGTAGGTCGTGCCGTCGAGCACCAGCAGGTCCGCGTGGCCGACCCCCACGTTGCCAGGCGCGTCCATCAACACGGGGTTGCCCGGGTATTTCTCCCAGGCGCCGTCGAGGCGCGCGCCCGTGCTGCGCGCGAACCCCAGGTTGAACTGGTCGTCCCCGCTGCCGGCCTTGCTCGGCCCCCGCACGCCTTCGTAGGCCATGTAGTACCGCTCGCCGACGCGCAGCACGTCGGCCGCGGAGATCGTGCGGAAGTCGAAGTACGAATTGGCGCCGGGCCCGCTCACGTCACGGGGGCCGTACGTCGGCGCGCCGCTGAACAGCGGCTCGGTCTGGCAGCGGCGCAGCCCGGCCGCCCCCGCCGCTATCGGACCCGTATAGCAGCCCATGTGGCCCGGGTTCTTGCCTAGGCCAACGAAGACGTACAGCGTGTCGTCCGCGACGAAGATGCCCGGCGGCCCGCCGACCGAGCACTGGTAGTCATCCGCCGGGGCCACGTAGGGGTGCGGCCCGATAGCTTCGGTCGCTTGGCAGGGCGCATACGACTTGTTCCACTGCCGGGTGTTCCCGACGTGTACGGCCGCCGACCAGTGCAAGCCATCGGCAGACGTGCGCAGGAAGTTCCAGCCCCGCCATTCGTACACCATCAGGAAGCCGCCGCGCGCGTCGCGGGCCACGCGGGGGTATTGCTGCTGGTCCACGTGATCGGTAGTGGAGTCGCAGGGGCGGGCCAGGCAGTCGATCAGGCACGTCGGCCGCGTGAGCGTGAAATGGCGACCGCCGTCCGCGCTCTTCCACAGGGTGACGCACCCCGGAAAGGGTACCGGCGCCCCCCACTCGTCGCGGATACCCGCCGACTGGAAGCTCGCATGCAGGTAGGACCAGAGCTGGCCATCCGGCCCGACAAGCGTATCGGACTCCCCCATCGGCAACCCGACGTCCGGCGTGTCCAGCCGCCAGCTGGCCTGCCCGTCCCAGAACGCGTCCAGCGTCGGCGGCTTGCGCACCAGCGCGCCGCTCCCGTCCCAGCCCCGGGCGCCCGCGAGCGCCGAGCCAAGCGTCGTGTGGGACAGCGCCCGAATCGCCACGAAGCCCGGCAGCACGCCGAGGAGCAGCGCCAGACACCAGAGCGCCCGCCAGCGAGGGAAGCGCGCCGGAGCAGCCCCGCGGCGCACCGTGAGGCCGCGTCCGCGCGGGCCAGCGTAGCGGTCGCGGGCGGCCGCCGCCCAGGCCGGCGGCGCTCCCACCCGCCCCGCCGGGGCCGCGCGCTGCTGCTCGGACCAGGACGGACGGGGTGTTTCGGACATCGCTCCTGCCAGCGGCCGATTGCCGGGGCAGTGTTCTACCCTCGCCGCGGGGCCGGACGCAACGTGGCGCGCGCCGGGTCCGTCTCCGGCCCAGCGCTAGCAGGCCAAGGAGCATCCCTCGGGGATGCCCCTTGGCCTGCTGGGGGCTAGGCTCGCCGCGCTCAGCGGTTGAAGCGGACAGGATTGCTGCGGGGGTGGCTGCCGTCCCGACCGAGATAGATACGGTCCAGCGCGACCGGGGCGTCGTCGCGGAACAGGTTCATCGCCAGGGTCGAGCCGCCGTCGATGCTGAAGCGCACCCCATCGATCCCCGAGAACGTGTGGAAGTGGAAGCGCAGCACGCCGTTCCCTTCCTGCCGCACCCAGTCGTCGCCCTCGGACTGCACTCCCGACACGTTGACGAACGTGCCGTCGGTCCGGATCGCCCCCGTGTACAGGTGATTGAAGCCGGGACGGTCGGTCGTTTCGATGTGCCAGTGCGTGTCCTCGTCCTCGTTGTGCCAAATATAGTAGCCACCTCGCGCGCCGGGCTGGAACATCGTGGGCCGGCCCTCCACCACGCCCGGCCAGGCATAGGCCGCCGGGCTCGCCGCCCAGCCCCATACCAGCGCCGCCAGGATGAGCATGCCCCGCCAAACGGTCCACCGCTTCAGACGCTGCATTGGCCTTCCCTCCACTGACGACTACCAACGCGCGGCCCGCAATTTCCAAGCGCCCCACGGGAGTCGAGCGCGAGCGGACGGATGGACCGGCCGGCGCGCGGCGCACTGTCAGTGTACCCGCGGCACGCGCCGGCCGGCCGGTCCTTTCAGTAAATGTTCAGTGGCCCGCCCGGATTCGCTCGGCCGGCCTCCCGGGCCGGTGCGCCGGTAATTGAACCGGGCCACGGTCGCCCGTATAGTGAAGCGAATCGAGCGGGCCAGCTACTCAGCCCGCGGCGGGCGCCGCCCGCGTGGCCGGACCGCTGCCGCCGTCCGCTCCCATGACCCAAAGGACCGGCCATGCGTTTCGCTCGGATGCGTCTCTGGCTGGTGGCGCTCGTTGGGGCACTCGCGCTGACCGCCTGTCGCCCCGACGCCGCGCCGCCGGCGCCCGCCCGCGCTTCCCAGCCGGCCCAGCCCGACGGCGGTGCTGGCGCGCAGCCCACGGCGCCGGCCGCGACCACGCCCGCGCCGCGGCCCCAGCTCAAGCTGACCTACCCGTCCTCCAGCGTCGCGTCGCTGCCGATCTTCGCCGCCCGGGACGGCGGCTTCTTCGAGCGCAACGGCCTCGACGTCGAGACGCTGCTGCTCACCTCGGACCGCGCGATGGCAGCCGTGGCGTCCGGCGAGATCCACTACGTGGGCGGCGTCGGCCCGGCCTCGGTGGCCGCCACCGCCTTGGGCCTTCCCCTGCGCGCCGTCTGGGTCACCGCCTCCAGTCCAGCCTATACCGTCTTCGCCCGTCCCGACATTCGCACCGTGGACGAGCTACGGGGCAAGCGCATCGGGGTGCCGGCCATCGGCGGCACGGCCGCCGTGGTGACCGGGATGGCCCTCAAACACTACGGGCTGGAAATGGGGCGAGACGTCACGGTGACCCAGCTTGAAGGCGACGCGCTCATCACCGAGTCGCTGCGCAGCGGCGTGATCGACGCGGCCCCCTTGGGCGCCCCGTTCTCGCTCACGGTGCGGCAGGAGGGATTCACGCCGCTAGTGGACGTCGCCGCCCTCGTGCAGATGCCGCAGGGCGGGCTGAGCGCCACCGTGCAGAAGCTCACCCAGGACCGCGACGAGGTGCGGCGCGTCGTGCGCGCGCTGGAGCAGGCGCAGCAATGGGTGCTGCAGCAGCCCGACGACGCGATCACCATGATTCAGACCACGCTCAACACGGATCGCGCCGTCGCGCAGGGCACGTACGAGGAGCTGGTGCCCACCTACCAGGGCAAGGGGCTCGTGACGCGCGAGGGCATCGACAACATCTTGCAGGCCGTCCGCGACGAGGGCCGCATCGGCGCCGACGTGCGCTATGAAGACGTGGCCGACGGCAGCATCGCGGAAGAGGTCGCCCGCGAGCTGGGGCTTATCCAGTAGCGCGGCAGGAGAGAGCACGATGGTGGTGAAGCAGACGAGCCCTCACCCCCAACCCCTCTCCCAGAGGGAGAGGGGAGCTGACGTACTCCCTCTCCCCCTGGGAGAGGGCCGGGGTGAGGG
>JAJPHF010000083.1 GCA_021325365.1 Pseudomonadota bacterium | reverse complement strand
GGCTGATGCCGCCCGAGCGATAGGTCTGCGAGAAGTCGAGGAGCTGCGCGTTCAGCCCAACGTGCACCCCTGCCTCCCCACCGCCCGCCCGCTAGTCTACCCCACCCTCCGCCGCCCCGGCCAACCGGCGCCTTGCCCGGCCCCGATGCGGCCCGTAGAATCTTCCAGCCCAACCTCGGCCCGGTAGAGGCGCTTGTGAAGCCCGCTCGCTTCGAGTACCTGGACCCTACGACGCTGCCCGAGGCGCTGGCTCTGCTGCAGCAGTACGGCGACGAGGGCAAGGTGCTGGCCGGCGGCCAGAGCCTCCTGCCGCTGCTGTACATGCGGCTCGCCACGCCGCGCTACCTGATCGACGTGAACCGCGTGGCGGGGCTGGACGCCGTGCGCGTCGAGGGCGATACGCTCTGTATCGGCGCCGTGGCGCGGCAGCGCGCGGTGGAGCGCGCCGCGCCAGTGCAGGCCGGCTGGCCGCTGGTGGCCGAGGCGACGCGGCTGGTCGGCCACGTGCCGATCCGCAACCGCGGCACGTTCGGCGGCAGCGTGGCCCACGCCGACCCGTCGGCGGAGCTGCCCGCCGTCGTGGCCGCGCTCGACGGCACGCTGCGGGTGGCGAGCGCCCAGGGCGAGCGCACGCTGGCCGCCGACGACTTCTTCCTGACCTACCTGACCACCGCGGTCGAGCCGACCGAGCTGCTGGTCGAGGTGCGGCTGCCCGCGCCGCCGCCCGCGAGCGGGTGGGCCTTCCTGGAGGTCAGCCGCCGCCAGGGCGACTTCGCGCTGGTGGGCGTCGCCTGCCTGCTCGCGCTAGAGGCCGACGGCCGCCACGTGGCGGCGGCCCGCCTGGCCTTCACCGGGGTGGGGGGCACCCCGCTGCGTGCCCGCGACGCGGAGGCGGGGCTCGTCGGGGCGGTCGCCGGGCCTGATGCCTTCGCCCACGCCGCGACGCTCGCCCAGGCCGCCGCGGAGCCGGACTCCGACCTCCACGCCTCGGCCGACTACCGCCGTCACCTCGTGGGCGTGCTCGCCCGGCGCGCGCTCGCCCGCGCCCACGAGCGCGCTCGGCCCGTGCCGAGCACCGCTTAACCACCACGGAGCCTGCACCCCTTGCCCGGCTAGCGCATCGGCACAAGGTCGTCACATGTCCCCGGGACGGCGCCCCGCGCGGCACGGCTCGTGCTACGTGCGTCCCCACGCACGCACGGCACGGGATCCATGTCGGCGGGAGAGGCCGCGCGCAGGCCCATGGCAGGGGATCATGACACGTACCAGCGCCCAGCATCTGGACAACCCCGAGCGCGTGGCGCGCGCGGCGCAGGCGGTGGACTACGACAAGCTCGCCACAATGCAGGAGCGCCTGCGGCTCGTGCGCGCCACCCTCTGCGAGCCTGTCCGCCTCAAGATCGTGCAGGCGCTTAGCACGGGCGCCCTGTCGGTCAGCGATCTCGCGGTGGCCATCGAGAGCGCCCGGCCCGCCACGTCGCAGCACTTGCGGGTCCTCCGCGACCTGGGCATCGTGGCAGGCGAGCGCCGCGGCACGACGGTCTACTATCGGCTCTGCGCCGACTGGCAAGCACGCTACTTGCAGCAGGTCTTGCGTAGCGTCGAGGACGCGTCGGCGTGACGGGCGGGCGCTCCCGCCCTGCGGCGGAGCCAGGCGCTCCCGCGACCGCCCGGCGCGGCGATGCCATCCGCCCAGCGAGCGACAGCGGGGGACCGTGCGTCATGGCCACTTGCCACCGAGTGCTCGTCGTGGAAGACGAGGCGCCCGTGCGTGAGCTGCTCGCCTACGTGCTGCGCGACGAGGGGCACGAGGTCGTCGAGGCGCGCGACGGCGCGGAGGCGCTCCGCATTCTGGACAGCTACCCCGATCCCGCGGCTGCCATCTGCGTGATCCTGCTCGACATGATGCTGCCGCGTGTGGGCGGCCTCCAGGTGCTCCAGCACCTCGCCGAGCGTGGCCGCTACATTCCCGTGATCGCGATGAGCGCCAGCCGTCGTCACCTCCAGCAGGCCGAGGCGCACGGCGCCCACGCCACCCTGTCCAAGCCCTTCGAGCTCGACGCCGTGCTGGCGGCCGTGGAGCGCACGTGCGGCCACCGCCACGCCGGCGGTTGACGGCACCGCGCCGCCGCCGTACCCTACTCGTAAGGCGATCCTTATGCGCCTGGCCGGACGAAGCGCGAGCGCCAGCGGAGGAGGAGCCATGCGCGGCAATGCTGTGATGGTGGTGGCGGGTGTGCTGGCGCTGCTCGTCGGGTGCGCGCGGCCCGGCACGAGCGCTTCGTCCGGCGGGTCGGTGGCCTCCACGCCGGGAGCGGCGGCGCCGGCCGCCTCGCCCGGCGCCGCGGCGCCCGCTACCGCGGCCGAAACGAGCCCCACGCCGGGCGAGCTGCGAAAAGTGCGGCTCGCCTACGGGTTCGTCAGCACCACCGACATCCCCATGTGGGTCGCCGACGATCAAGGCATCTGGCAGAAGTACGGCCTATCGATCGACGCCACGCTGCTCCAGTCGAGCGCGCAGATCGCGCCCGCCATGGCCGCTGGCGAGGTGGACGTGGCGCTCACCGCCGGCGCGGGCGTCGTGGACATCGACCTGGCGGGCGGCGAGCAGAAGCTCATCTCGAGCCTGCAAAGCGAGATGAGCTTCTTCGTCCACGCTCAGCCGGACATCCACAGCGTCGAGGACCTGCGCGGCAAGCAGATCGGCATCACCCGCCGCGGCTCGGGCACCAACCTGGCCGCCGACATCGTGCTGGACAAGGCGGGGCTGGCGGCCGGGCCCGACGTGGCGATCCAGGAGCTGGGCACCGTGCAGAGCGAGTTAAGCGCGCTCACCAGCGGCCAGATCGCCGCGGTCGTCCTCTCCGCACCCACCAACTTCCTTGCCGAGCGGCAAGGCTACCCCCTCATCGCCAGGCTCAGCGACTACCACGTGCCCTACTCGCAGGGCGCGCTCGCCGCGACGCGCGGCACCCTGACCGACCGCTACGAGCTGATCCGCGACTTCACGAAAGCGTTCGTCGAGGCCCTCGGCGTCGCGAAGCGCGACCCGGCGCTGGCCAAGCGGGTGCTCGGCGCGAACACCCAGACCACCGACCAGGACCTGCTGGACAAGAGCTACGCGCTCTGGCTGGAGGAGCTGGACCCGACCCTGCAGCCGTCGCTGGCGGCCGTGCAGACCGTGCTCGACCAGCGCGCCGACGAGCGGCCAAACGCCAAGACGGCGAACCCGAAGGACTTCGTGGACACCCGCATCATCGACGAGCTGCGGGCTAGCGGCTTCCTGAGCCAGCAGCTCGGCGCGGAGCAGCCCGCCGCGCAGGCGCGCTAGCCGCCCGCTACCGCCACCGCCCCGTCGCGGCGGCGATCGGCCGCGCCGCGCGTCTGGCCGCTCGCGGGCTCGACGGCCACGACCTGGGCGGCCCCGCGCGGCCCACCCGCCCGCAACACAGCGTGTCCCATCGCGTGCAGCGCGGCCACCAGCGCCGGACGGGCGTCGAACAGCGCGGGCTCCAGCGCTAGCGTCCCCGCCGTGTCGTCGGCCATGGCGCGGGGCGCGTCGACGGCCGCCTGGGGCGCCAGGCCCCAGTCCACCAGGCTCACGACGAGCTGCACCACGAGGGGCGTGATCCAGGCCGCGCCCGCCGCGCCCAGCACCCAGCGCAGGCGGCCGGCCGGGTCGAAGACGAACGCGGGCGCGATGCTGCTGCGCGGGCGCTTGCGGGGTGCTGCCAGGTTCGGCGATGCGGCGCCGCGCGGATCGAAGCGGAAGTTGCGCAGGGCGTTGTTCAGCAAGAAGCCCCGACCGGGCACCAGGAGCGCGGCGCCGAAGTGCGTCCCAAGCGTGGCGGTGTACGCTACCGCGTTGCCCGCCGCGTCCACCACCGAGATGTGTGTCGTGCTCGCGGCGTCGGCGTCGACCTCGTCGCCCACCGCGCCCCAGCCGCTCATCGGCGCCACCCAGGCGCTTCCGGTCGGGTCGCCGGCTAGCGTGCGCTCGGCGCTGGCGCGATCGAGCGCGAGGCAATTCCGCCTCGCCGCGTAGGCCCGGCTGGCGAGCGCGGCGCTGGGCACCGGCACGTGGTCCGGATCGCCCAGCCAGCGGATGCGGTCGGCGTGGGCCACGCGCAGCGCCTCGCCGAGCAGGTGGATGCTCGCCGGGGCGCGCGGTCCCAGGCCGCGCAGGTCGAAGTGCTCCAGCAGGTGCAGCGCCTGGACGGCCGTCAGCCCCGAGCTGGGTGCCGCGCTCGCCGCGATCCCATGCCCGCGGTACGTCCCGCGCGCCGGCTCGCGCAGCCGCACGCGGTACGCCGCCACGTCGTCGGCGCGGAGCCGCCCCGGCGGGCGTCCCGGCGCCGAGGCGGCAGCGGCCGCGGCGATCTCGGGGGCCAGCCGCGCGCAGAACACGTCGGGGCCGTCGCGGGCGAGCAGCGCGAGCGTTGCGGCCAAGTCCGGCTGCCTGAGGCGCCAGCCGACGGCGGGTGGCCGGCCGGCCGGGAGGAAGCAGCGCGCGCTGGCGGGGCACAGCGCCAGCCGGTGCTGGTGGGCGCGCGCTTCGCGCACGAAGTACGGCGTGACGGCGAACCCCTCGCGCGCCACGCGCACGGCTGGCGCCAGCACCGCGCCGAGGTCGAGCCGGCCCCAGCGGCGCAGCGCCTCCGCCCAGCAGCGCGCCTGCCCCGGCGCCCCTACCGCCAGCCCGCCGGTGGCCAGCAGGGGCCGCGGCCACGGCTCGCCATGCGGCGCCAGGAACATGTCGGCGCTGGCGGCGGCCGGCGCCGTCTCGCGGGCGTCGAGCGCGCTTACCGTCCCGCTCGCCGCATCGTAGTAGAGCAGGAAGCCGCCACCGCCCAACCCCGACCCGAACGGCTCGACCACGCTCAGCATGGCCGCCGTGGCCACGGCCGCGTCGACGGCGTTCCCGCCCCGCGCCAGCACCGCCGCGCCGGCCTCGGCGGCCAGCGGGTGGGCCGCCGCCACCACGCCGGCCGCCCCGGCTGGCGTATCGCGCCCCGCCCACGCCCCGTGCTCCGCCGCCCGCTCGCCCGCGATCACCGGCCCCACCCCTAAGCACTCGCTCTCGCCGGCCAGCGGTCCTCGCCCGCCCTCGCCCGTCGTCAGCCCTCGCCGGCCCCCCGGCACGCCGCGCCCGGCACCCTGCCGCTGCCACGGTGACGCGGCCCGTGAATACGTAGCCACTATGGCCGTCGTGCCCGCCACCGTCAAGCGACTGGCGAATCGCGCTCAGCCCGCGCAAGCGCGACCGGCTGGCCGCGCCCCCCTGACCGCGCCGCCGCTGCGTGGTAGTATAGGCCAGCGGGAGGAGCAGGCCATGATCGTCGACGTTCACTGCCACTACGTCTCGCCGCGCGTGCTGGAAACGGTGCAGCGCGAGGGCGCGCGCTACGGGGCCAGCGTCGTGGAGCAGCGGGGCAACGAGTGGCTGCTGCAGATCGGGAGCCAGCGGCTCTCCCGCACGCTCTAC
This sequence comes from Pseudomonadota bacterium, assembly GCA_021325365.1. Next base: position 113,421 of record JAJPHF010000083.1, on the reverse strand, counting down.
CCGGACTTGCTCGACCTCGATCGGCGCCAGCAGGCGATGGCCGGCCACGCCATCGACCACCAGGTGCTGAGCACCTGGCTCGACGTCACCGGCTACTCGCTGCCGGCGGCGGAGGGCGCGGCCTGGGCGCGGCTGGTGAACGACGCGATGGCCGCCGACGTACAGGCCGCCCCGCCCGGCCGCTTCACCGCCGTCGCCACCGTGCCGCTGCAAGATGGCCGCGCCGCGGCGGCCGAGGTGCAGCGCGCCTGCGGCACCCTCGGCTACCACGGCGCCGTCATCATGACCCACGTGGCGGGCCGCAACCTGGATGACCGCGACCTCGACCCGTTCTGGGCCGCCGCCCAGGAGGCGGGCGCCCCGATCATCATCCACCCCGCCTACGTGGTGCAGAGCCCGCGCCTGGCGAGCTACTACTTCACAAACCTGCTCGGCAATCCCTACGACACGGCGATCGCCGCCGCCTCGCTCGTCTTCGGCGGCGTCTGCGACCGTTACCCTGACCTGAAGGTGGTGCTGGTCCACGGCGGCGGCCACTTTCCGTACCAGATCGGCCGCCTGACGCACGGCTGGAGCGTGCGTCCCGAGACGAAGGGGCTGCAGACGCCGCCGCTCGACTACCTCAAGTGGTTCTACTACGACACGCTGGTCTACTACGGGCCGGCGCTGCGGTATCTCGCGGACGTGGTGGGCGTGGAGCGGCTGATGCTGGGCAGCGACTATCCCTTCGACATGTGCCCGGCCGACCCGAAGCAGGTCGTGACGGACGCCGGCCTGGCTGCCGCCCGCGACCGCATCTTCGACGACACACCCACGGAAGTGTTCCGGCTGCAGGCGTAGGCGGCGCTCGCCAGAGGATTAGCCAAGATGGCAAGGACCGGCCGTCGGCACGAGGGCATCCACGTCGGCCGCACTCAAGAAGGACCTCTACAGGATCTCTAGCTGGTAGTCGACATCGCGGGCGCCCTGCTGAGCATACGCGCGCTCTACCTGCGTGCGTATGAGTCGCTCCAACCGTCCTCGGCTAGCCTCGCCCTCGTGCGGTAGCTGCACGTACGCAGCGACGAGCAAGAGCCCGAAGCGCTGGGGAGCGTCGCGCACCGGTCGCGCGAACGCGCTCCTGGAGAGCAATGCCAGTTCAGTTCTCCGAGTGGTTCGCAGAAGAAAGACGACGACTTGCCTAGCGGCGCGCGCAAACTGAGTGGAATGAACCCGAAGAACGAGGGATACCCGACCTAGTCAGGTTCCCTCACTTGACCCAGCCCAGGTCCTTAAGCCACCACGACATAGCCGCTCTCATCTCATCACGTAGCTGCGCCCGTTCCTCCTCGGTTTGGGTCGTGGGAGCTTCTGCAATCTCCAACGCGGCGTAGCGCAGGCCTGCATCCTGGAACAGGTGCTCGTCCGACTTGCGCACTGCGATGGTCAGCGAGTGCTCCCACACCCATCGGTACATCTCCAAATGCTCCCACAGGAGAGCCTGCGCTCGCCTGAACTCATCGGGGGTCGCAAACTGCATCCCAACGAGCGCGGCGCTGTCCGGCCAGAGTTCGTCCGGGTCGATCTGCAAAGCGACCTCCTCGCCGCAAGGCTGACCAAGCGTGCGCCGCGACTATTGTAACGTGCCCTATGGCCGGCGCCCGCAAGCCCCGCACCCTGGCGTGCCGCCCGCGCGCGCGGCTAGACTATGGCGACCTTGTGATCGAAGGGGAGCGCCGTGGCCCAGCAGCGCGCGATCGCCCTCACCGTCAACGGCCAGCGCTACGCCGCGACCGTCGAGGTGCGCCAGAGCCTGGTCGACTTTCTGCGCGACACCTGCGACCTCACCGGCACGCACGTGGGCTGCGAGCACGGCGTCTGCGGCGCCTGCACGGTACTGATGGACGGCGCCAGCGTCCGCTCCTGCCTGGTCCTCGCCGCCCAGGCCGACGGCGCCGAGGTGCTGACGGTGGAGGGGTTGGCGGAGTTGGGACCCCTTCCCCCCCACCCCCCTTCCCCCATAGGGGGCAGGGGGGCTTCCGGTGCAGGCTGCGCCAGCGCTTCTCCCCCCTTCCCTTCTACGGGGGGAAGGGGGGCAGGGGGGGATAGGGGGCTCCACCCCCTGCAGCAAGCGTTCTGGGAGCACCACGGCCTCCAGTGCGGCTACTGCACGCCCGGCATCCTGATCGCCGCGCTGGAGCTGCTCCGCGACGAGCCCGACCCCGACGAGGCCACCATCCGCGAGGCCCTCTCCGGCAACCTCTGCATCTGCACCGGCTACGTCAACGTCGTCCGCGCCGTCCAGGCTGCCGCCGTCGCCATGCGCGGCACACCTGAGCCAGGCGCTAGAAGCTAGGCTGTTGGGAAGCTATTGGGCGGAACCAGCACGCGGCATGGGGTTCGCGGGCAGCGCGTTGAGCCTGGTAATCGCAGTTGTCGGGCTGCTTGCCGCAAGGCCCGGCAGTGGCGAATGGCTGCTGTTCATGGCAAGCGCGGGAGTGTGTACGCTCGGCTGTATTGGAGTTCGTGTAGCAGCCGAGCGCCAACGAACCGGTGCGTTCATGATGGTCGCTGCCGCGATCGGTGGCCCAGGTACCATGCTGCTCGGCGGCGGTGTGGTGAGTATCGTCAATGCATCCCAGGATGCCTTCCTGGCTGCTATGTTCGTCTTCCTGTGGATCTTCTGGCTTCCACTCGTACTTGGCTTGCTCGTCGCGCTGTTCTTACTCTTAGCGGCCGCGCACCTGGCACTCCACGAAGCACGCACCAACGCCACTACCTAGACCGCGCTCCCCCCTTCCCTGATAGGAAAGGGGGGCCGGGGGGTTAGGTCACCCATGCTCGACTGGCACGAGCTACAAACAACCTGGACCGGGACCGCGCTCAAGCGGAAGGAAGACCCGCGCCTGCTCACCGGGCGGGGGCGCTTTCTGGACGACGTGAAGCTGGCCGGCATGCTGCACGCCGCCTTCGTGCGTAGCCCGCACGCGCACGCGCGCCTCGTGAGCGTGGACGCGAGCGCGGCGCGGGCGCTCGACGGCGTGTACGGCGTGCTCACCGGCGCCGAGGCGCACGCGCGGTCGGGCTCGCTGCGGCCGCTCATCCCGATCCCCTCCGAGCCGCCGAACTACTGTCTGGCCAGCGACAAGGTGCGCTACGTGGGCGAGCCGCTGGCGATCGTCGCGGCCGTGGATCGGGCGACCGCCGAGGACGGCGCCGCGCTCGTCGAGGTCGCTTACGAGGAGCTGCCGGCGGTCGTGGACGTCGAGCGCGCGACCGAGCCCGACGCGCCGCTGGTCTACGAGGAGGCCGGCTCGAACGTCGTCTGGCACGACACCTTCGAGTACGGCGACGTGGGCGCGGCCTTCGCCGCGGCGGACGAGGTCGTGGCCGAGCGCTTCACCATCCAGCGCTACGCCTCGACGCCCATCGAGTGCTTCGGCGTCATCGCCGACTGGGACGCCGGCCAGGAAGTGCTCACCATCTACACCAACGACCAGCGCCCCGGCCTCACGATCGGCGTCGTGGCCGAGGCGCTGCGGCTGTCCGAGACGCAGATCCATCTCATCACGCCGGATATCGGCGGCGGCTTCGGCAACAAGCGCCGCCCCGCCTACATCGTCGCCGTGGCGCTGCTGGCCATGGCGACCGGCCGCCCCGTGAAGTACGTCGAGGACCGCCGCGAGAACCTGACGGCACTCATGCAGGCGTGCGACGGGGTCATGTACCTGGAAGCGGCCGTGCGGCGCGACGGCACAGTTACCGCGCTGAAGGTGCGCGACTACGCCGACGAGGGCACGAACCTGATCTCGCCCTGCCAGCACAGCCTGCTGAAGCTGGGCAACATGGTGAACACCTACGCCATCCCGGCGGTGCGCTTCGAGCCCTACTCGGTGCTCACCAACAAGTGTCCGTCGGGCGCCAACCGCGGCATCGGCAAGCCGTTCATGTGCTTCGCACTGGAGCGGCTAATGGACCGCATCGCGGAGCGCCTGGGGCTCGACCCGGCCGAGCTGCGCTTCCGCAACTTCGTGCCGCCCGACCAGTTCCCCTACGAGACGCCGACCGGCGCCTACTACGACAGCGGCAACTTCCCGGAGACGCTACGCACCGCGCTGCGCCTGCTCGACTACGACGCCCTGCGGGCCGAGCAGGCGCGCGCCCGCGCCGCGGGCCGCTACCTGGGCATCGGCCTGAGCACCGCCATCGAGCCGGCCTCGTCGAACCTCGCCGCCTACATGCTGGTGACGGGCAAGAAGACGAGCACCGGCGTGGGCGAGGCGGCGGCCGTGCGCCTGGAGCCCGACGGCAAGGCGCGCGTGACGTTCGGCGACGTGTGCAGCGGCCAGGGCTACGAGACGGCCGCGGCGCAGATCGTGGCCGACGTGCTGGCGCTCACACCCGACGACGTGCGCGTGCATCCCTGGTTCGACTCGGATACGACGCCCTGGATGTACTCGTCGGGCAACTACGCGAACAAGTTCGCCACGACCGACGTGGGCGCCATCCTGGGAGCCGCTGCCAAGGTGCGGGCGAAGATCCTGACGATCGCCGCACACCTGCTGGAGGCGCCGCTCGACGATCTGGAGCTGCGCGACGGCCGCGTGCAGGTGCGCGGCGTGCCGACGCAGCAGCTGACGCTGCGCGAGGTGGCCCAGGTCGCCTATCGCAACCTGCTGGCGCTGCCGCGCGGCCTGGAGCCCGGCCTGGAGGCGACGCACTACTACTCGAACCCGCTCGCCGAGCTACCCGACGAGGCCGACCGCGTGCGCGGCCAGCTCATCTTCACGAACGCCGCCCACATCTGCCTGGTCGAGGTGGACCCGGAGACAGCCCAGGTGCAGGTGCGGCGCTACGGCGTGGTCCACGACTGCGGGAAGGAGATCAACCCGCTGATCGTCGAGGGGCAGGTCCACGGGGCGACGGTCCACGGGATCGGCGCGGCGCTGCTGGAGGAGTTCGTCTACGACGAGCAGGGCCAGCTCCTCACGACGACGTTCATGGACTACCTGAAGCCCACGGCCTCCGACGTGCCGACGATCGAGACGGACCGCCTGGAGACGCCGTCGCCGTTCACACCGCTCGGCACCAAGGGCGTCGGCGAGGGCGGCGCCATCCCCGCGCCCGCCTGCGTCGCCAACGCCGTCGAGGACGCCCTGCGGCCGCTCGGCATCCGCATCACCGGCCTGCCTCTCTCCCCCAACCGCCTCTGGCCGCTGCTCCAGCAGGCCCGTATCGCTCAAGACGCCTAGCCTAGAGTCTTCAGCCGACGCTGTAACGGCAGGGCCATGCACCGCGCCGCCCGGCCGGCAGCCCGCGGGCCGGGCGGCAGGGGCCAGGACGTGAGCCGAGGAGGCCGCACGGGTCCGCTGGCCGCTGGGTTAGGCGTGCCGCACTCGCTCCCCGACCATCTGGAAGGACGTGGGCGCGGCCGGGGGATGGAAGCGCGCGGCGCCCACGTCGCGGACCAGCCGCTCCAGCGGCGACTTGCGGAAGTAGGCGCGCCCGCCGGCTAGCTCGACGGCCCGATCCACCACGCTAACCGCCTGGGTGGTGACAATCTCCTTGCACAGGATGGCCTGCGCCAGAGCCGCCTGCGCGTCCGCGCGGTCGGCGTCGAGCTGCCCCACGATCTGGTCGCGGACGGCCCGGGCGGTGGCGTAGGCCGCTTCCATCTGGCCGATGAGGAGATCGGTCAGCGGCGCCGCGCGGTAGGTGGAGTTGATACCGCTGCCGACGGCCCGCAGCCCCTCGGCCCGCGCCTCCTCGGCGATGCCCAGGTACACGCTGGCGGTCAGCGTGAGGAACCAGACGACCGTGCCGGCCAGCGCCGGGTGCTGCATCGGTCCGCTCGCCGGCAGGCGCGCCCCGACCGCCGCCTCGGGCACGAAGACGTTCTCCAGGATGAGATCGTGGCTGGCGGTGCCGCGCATCCCGGCGGTGTCCCAGGTCTCCACCACCCGGACGCCCTCCGCTCGCGCCGGCACGCTGCACACCAGGATCTCGCCGGTCTCGCTGTCGAGCGCGTTGACGCGGACCACGTCCATGCCGGGGGCCTGGGAGCAGAAGGACTTGTGGCCGCTGATCCGATACCCGCCGTCTTGGCGCCGCGCGAGGGTGGGGGTGGTCCAGGCCCCGGCGACGACGGCCTCGGCGCCCGTCGAGCCCATCACGATACCCTCCGCCGCGATGCGGCGCAGCAGCTGCTCGCTGGGCGGGGCGGCGGTCCGGCGCCAGGTGTCCGCGACGAAGCCGACCTGGAAATGGTGCATGTTGACGGCGAGCGCGGTCGAGGCGCAACCGCGCGCCAGCGCCTGCTGGGCCCGCGCCATGGCTGCCAGGCCCGCGCCGAGCCCGCCCAGCTCGGCGGGCACGGCCGCGCGCAGGTAGCCCGTCTCGCGCATGCGTCGGTAGTTCGCCACGGGGAACTCGCCGGTCTGATCCAGCGCCGCGGCTCGGCCGCGGAACTCGTCGGCTAGCGTTGTGGCGAGGGTAGGCAGGTCCCAGCCGGCCGTCTCGCCGCTCGGGGGCGCGCTCGTCGTCTGCGGGCCTACCGGTGCGAGCGTCATGGTGCTCCTCCTAGGAACGAATTGCACGCGTCGCCGCGAGCGAGGCATCGCTCCGCTCAAGTCGAGCATACGCAGGCGCTGGGCATTAGGTCAGTGCAAAAAGTGGAGTAAGATGGGATGACAGACGCTGGAGGTGTCGGGCATGCGCACGTACGGCGGGTTCTGTCCAGTGGCCAAGGCCGCCGAGATCTTCGCGGAGCGCTGGACGCCGCTCATCATCCGGGAGCTGCTTGCGGGGAGCCACCGCTTCCACGAGCTGGAGCAAGGCGTGCCCGGGATTCCGCACTCGCTGCTTGTTCAGCGACTGCGGTCGCTGGAGCGGGCCGGGGTGGTCGAGCGCCGCACCACCGCCAACGGCCGGCGCGTGGAGTACTGGCCGACACCGGCGGGCCAGGGGCTCTGGGACGTCGTGCGGCTGCTCGGGGAGTGGGGGCAACGCTGGGTGAATCACGACATTGGGCCGGCAGACACGGACCCGCAGCTGCTCATGTGGGACATGCACCGCCGGATCCACCTCGATCGGCTGCCGGAGCGCCGAGTGGTCGTGCAATTCGAGTTCCGCGGCGCTCGCCAGGGCGTGTTCTGGCTGGTGTTGGAGCGGCCCGAACCGTCAGTCTGTCTGAAGGACCCAGAGTTCGACGTCGATATGCGCGTGACCGCCGATACCGTGGCGCTGCACCGGGTGTGGATGGGCCAGATGGCCCTGGCGGACGCGATGCACCGGGGGCTGGTGGAGATAGACGGGCCGAGAGAGCTGGTATGGGCCTTCCCCGACTGGCTGGCGCTCAACTTGTTCGCCTCGGTGCCGCCTGCCGCCACGCGCCTCTCGCCCGCCTGAGCGCGCACGCGCCAGCGATCGGGCGGGTGGCCCTATCATCCCCCAGCCTGATTGCCAGCTCCTCTGCAATAGCTCGCTCGCCGGCAGTGTGCCCCTCGTCGGAAGTCCGAGGCGACTGAGCATTCTTGACCGCTCCAGTGGTTTGGTCCACCACCGAGCAGCCGCGCTTTAGCTTGACGGTCGTGCCCCGCTCCCCCAACCGTCTCTGGCCGCTGCTGCAGCAGGCCGGGGCCACTCAAGAAGGATAGGCTCCCGACAGGGACACGGCCCATCCTCGGCGCCCAGCATTCGACGGAAACAGTGGCCGCTTGGCCGCATGTCAAGCAATTATGATGTGTCACGGCATATGTAATGGGATCTCCATATTGCTTTAACACTTCCATAGTGAGTCGGTAACACTTTGGCGGGAGGCTACTCGCTGTAGGCCGAAGCGTCGGCCTCCCAGCAACGCCGGCGGCGCGGACCCACGCGGGCAGCGTCGGCCTCGCACCGCGGCAAGTGGAAGGATGCGGCATGCGACCAGCGATCCTCAGCGCAGCGCTTCTGGCGATCACGCTCGTCGGAGGCGCAACCCCGGCGGCCCACGCCCAGTACACGGGCTACGGGACGCCCTACGGCTACAGCCCCTACGGCGGCTACCCGGCCAGCCCCTACGGCTACGGCATGGGCTACGGCGCGCCCTACGGGTACGGGATGGACCCGGCGCTCGCCTACGGGGCCTACGCGGGCTACGGCGGCATGCCGTACGGCGGCTACGGCTACGGAGCCGTCCCCTACGGCTATGGCGGCTATAGCCCCTACGGCTACGGGATGGGCTACGGCGCACCCTACATGGGCTACGGCGCCCCGTACATGGGCTATGGCATGCCGTACGGCGGCTACGGCGCCCCGTACATGGGCTACGGCGCCTCGCCCTACGGCGCCCCGGGCTACGGGCAGATCAGCAATCCGTACGGCGGCTACGGCACGTCGACGGTCAGCAGCACGTCGGGCAACTACCTCTGCACGAACGCTCAGACGGGCCAGCAGCAAGTCGTGAGCGCGGCGAACGTCACGGCGGGGTACACCGGCTGCACGCCGTACTAGCGGTCCGGACGCGGTTCCCATCCCGACCGAGCCCCGCCGGGCGCGAGCGCCCCGGCGGGGCTCATATCGGATCCGGCCTGGCGGTTCGTCTACCGGGGCGCGCCCTCACCCCAGCCCTCTCCCAAGGGGCGAGGGGGAGGGGCGGACCTCACTCCCCTACCCCCCTCTCCCTCAGGAGAGGGGGGAGACGACGGCCGTCGCAGACAGCCGTAGCGACGGGGCGAGGGAATCCGGAATGACGGCGCCGTCCCCACGTTGCCGCTCGGCCCGGCCGGGAGTACACTGCGGACACAGGGCAGGCCCGGCACGCGGGCCGCCGCAAGTCAGAGCCGCGAGGAGGCACCATGGCAGTCGAGGCCAGCCCCGCAACCGAGGTCATGCAGAAGGTCAACGCCTACGAGCAGTTCCAGCAGCAGGAGGGCATCCCCGTCATCCGCGGCTTCAACGTCGACGACCTGCGCACAGTCGACGTGAAGCCCTGGGCGCGGCGCGGCGTGCTCGGCACCTACATCAACCTCGACGGCACCGGCGGCACCAACGACGCCTACGTGCTGGAGATCCCCCCCGGCAAGGCGACGGAGCCGAGCCACCAGCTCTTCGAAGAGATGATCTACGTGCTCGAAGGCTCCGGGTCCACCCAGATCTGGTACGACGAGAACAAGAAGGTCTCCTTCGAGTGGCAGAAGGGGAGCCTGTTCGCCACGCCGCTCAACGCCTGGCACCGCCACTTCAACGGCCGCGGCGACCAGCCGGCGCGCTTCCTGGCGGTCACCAACGCCCCGGTCGTGATCAACCTGTTCCACAACACCGACTTCGTCTTCAACACGCCCTACCGCTTCGACGATCGCTTCGCCGGCCAGGAGAACTACTTCAGCGACGAGGGCAAGCTGTACAAGGGCGCCTCGGGCCGCATCCACGTGCTGGAGACGAACTTCGTCCCGAACACCCACGACATCGGGCTGTACTCCTGGAAGGAGCGCGGCGCGGGCGGGCGCAACATCATGTTCGAGCTGGCCCACAACACGATGGCCGCGCACATCTCGGAGTTCCCGGTGGGCACTTACAAGAAGGGCCATCGCCACGGCCCCGGCGCCCACGTCATCATCCTGAGCGGCAAGGGATACTCGCTGCTCTGGCCGGACGGCGCGGACTTCAAGAAGGTGGACTGGCAGACGGGCAGCGTGGTCGTGCCGCCGAACGACTGGTTCCACCAGCACTTCAACCCGGGCACCGAGCCGGCGCGCTACCTGGCGCTGCGCTGGGGCAGCCAGCGCTACGACCTCGGCGGCGCGATCCGCATGGACACGGGCGGCGCCGACGTGTCGCTGAAGCAGGGCGGCGCGCAGATCGAGTACGAGGACGAGGACCCGCGCATCCACCAGATCTTCGAGGAAGAGATGGCGAAGGCGGGCGCCAAGTGCCGGATGAAGTCCATGATCCAGTGGTGTACCGCCGCGGAGTAGCCGGGTGCGGCCCCCTTCCCCACGAGGGGAAGGGGGCTTGCCGTCGGCGGCGCCCGCGCTAGCTCCCCGTGTTGCCGGATGGAGGCGAGGAGTCAGCCGGGTCCACGTCGCCATCCAGCAGGTCCCATGGCCCAGGCGCCAGTCGTCGTGCTCCTCGGTTTCGCGCTCGAGCAGCCGCCGCTTGATGATGCCGAACTCGCCCCCGTTGCAGTGCGTCGCGGTGTAGCCGCCGGGCCACGCCAGCCTGGCTCTTTGATCTCGGCAGCATCCCGCTTCCCGTACAGCCAGACGGCCGTCGTCGTCACCCGCGGCTCCCGCGCCGAGCGCACCGACCTCATCCGCGACTTCCTGCGCGCGCACCTGGAGGCGCTCGGCGCGGCCAAGCGCGACCCGGCGCTCGCCAAGCGCACGCTCGGGAAGTACATGCGGGTGGACGACCCGGAAGTGCTCGATCGGAGCTACGCGCAGTGGAAGGCCACGCTGGAGGAGTGGGCCTACCCGTCGCTGCCCGCCATCCAGGCCGTGCTCGACCAGCGGGCGCCCGACCACGAGAACGCGCGGACGGCTAACCCGAGCGACTTCGTGGACGAGCGGCTCATCCGCGAGCTGGACGAGAGCGGCTTCCTGCGCACCGCCCTGAGGCCCTAGCCGTCAGCAGCGGGCGGGAGCCGCGGCGGCTACCGGAGCGAGAATCGCCGACCGTCCACACGGCGGGCCGCCCCGCTGGGCGCGGGCGGCTCAGGCAGTCTCCCGCCGGTCCGGGTCGTGGCGCAGCGTCATGCGCGCGATCGTGCGCTGCTCCACTGCCGGCCACCAGTAGATGCGCTCGTAGCCGTCGGGGCCGTGGACGGTGATGCAGTTGGCCAGCATCGTCGCGGTGTACGGTCCGCCCCCGGCCTCGTCGAGGTCCGCGCCAACGAGCCGCAACGCCTGGCTGACCTGCCGCGGGTCCTGAAAGGTCTCGCGCAGGAGGCCCCGCAACCCGCGCTGCTGGCGCGCTTCCGCCTGGAGGGCCGCGATGTCCCAGTGCTGGCGGTAGGCGCCGCCGACGTCCGCCACGTCGGCGCCCGTCGCGGACACCGTGATGACGGCTTGCTTGGTCCCCGCGTGGCGGAAGTAGCCGCCCAGGGTGCGCAGCATCTGCTCGTAGCTCATCGTCGGCATCGCCCGTCCCACCCTCGCCTCCGGAACGCCTGTCCCCCACTGAATGATCGGCGGGAACGAGCGGCCCGTGCAGCACGCCCGCGAAGGCCCCGGCCATGTATCCGCCGCCGCACCGTCGCTTGCGCTATGATGGCGGCAGCAGCCGCGGACGCGCGGCAGTGGCGCAACCGGCCAAGCTGCCGGCCCAGGTGGGTGTGTCTGCTTCGCGAAGCAGACACCCTATCTCTGGCGGAGTGCTTGGCACCCGGACATGACGAGGAGGCGCGCATGGCCATCAACACGCGCGGCGCTTACGAGATCGCCGTAGACGACGTGGAATACCTCCGCCACGGGGACAAGCCGCTGCTGGCCCGCCTCTTCCGGCCGCGCGGCACCGGGCCGTTCCCGCTGGTCGTCGACCTGCACGGCGGCGCCTGGTGTCGCAACGACCGCACGGGCGACACCGCCATCAACGAGCCGCTCGCGCGCAGCGGGGTCGTCGTGGCGGCGCTCGACTTCCGCATGCCGCCCGAGGCGCCGTATCCGGCATCGCTGGCCGACGTCCACTACGGCATCCGCTGGCTGAAGTCGCGCGCGGCCGAGCTGGGCGCGCGCCCCGAGCGCGTCGGCCTGATGGGCAGCTCCAGCGGCGGCCACCAGGCGATGCTACTCGCCATGCGGCCGCACGATCCGCGCTACGCCGCGCTGCCGCTGCACACGGACGGGGCGCCCGTCGATGCTACCGTGCAGTGCGCCATCCTCTGCTGGCCGGTCATCGACCCGCTGGGGCGCTACCACTACGTGCAGCAGCTTCGCGCCGCCGGCCCGCCGTACCCGCCGATCGTCGAGAGCGTGCTGCCCTGCCACGACGCCTACTGGCAAACCGAGGAGGCGATGGCCGAGGGCAGCCCGGCCCTGGCGCTAGAGCGCGGGGAGCCCGCCGCGCTGCCGCCCGTCTTGTACCTGCAGGGCACCAAGGACGGCGCCCACCCGCGGCCGCATCTCGACCGCTTCGTCGCGAGCTACCGCCAGCGCGGCGGCCACCTGGAGCTGGCGCTCTACGAGGGCGAGGCCGAGGGCTTCATCACCCGCTCGACCTCACCCGCCGCCCAGCAGGCCATCGACCGCATCGTCGAGTTCGTCCACCAGCAGCTCGATTAGGCATTTGGCCGAGGGCGGTGTCTAGGTTTGGCTACGCCAAACCTAGACACCGCCCTCGGCCACCAGCTTAGGATGGTGGCCCTGCTTACCGCGCGTGCGTCCGCTCGCTGACCTGACGGACGATGCGGGTGACGAGCCGGCGGGGCATGAGCCGCACGGCTGCGGTCAGCGCGCGGTTGGTCCAGCCGGGGATCGCCACCGTCTCGCCCGCCATCAGCGCCCGGTAGCCCACGCGCGCCACCGCCGCCGCGTCCATCACGAGCGGGCTACGCATCAGCCGCGTGTCCTCCATCCGGGCGCGGCGCTGGAACCCCGTCGCCGTGGGGCCCGGGCAGAGCGCGGTGACCGTCACGCCCGTCCCCTGCACCTCGTTCGCCAGCGCCTCTGACAGCGAGAGCACGTACGCCTTGGTCGCGTAGTACACCGCCGCCAGCGGCCCCGGTTGGAAGGCCGCCGTGGATGCCACGTTCAGCACCTTGCCGTGCCCCCGCGCCAGCATGTCGCGCAGGAACAGCTTCGTCAGGTGGGTGAGCGCCACGACGTTGACCTGGAGCATCTCCAGCTCGGCGCGCAGGTCCGTCTCGGCGAACGGGCCGTACGTGCCAAAGCCCGCGTTGTTGACGAGCACTTCCACCGCCACGCCCTGCGCTTCCACCTGCTGGTAGATCTCGTCGGGCGCCTGGGGCCGCGCCAGGTCGGCCTCGATCACGCGGGCGGCAATACCGTACGCGCCCGCCAGCGCGCGGGCGATGGTCACCAGCCGGTCCTGGCGCCGCGCCACCAGCACCAGGTCGTAGCCGTGTGCCGCGAACTCCCGGGCGAGCGCCGCCCCGATCCCGCCCGACGCGCCTGTAATCAGCGCCGTCGGCCGCCGCGCCGCGCCTGCATCCGCTGCCATATCCTTGCCCCTCGCCAACTCGGTCAGTCGTGATTGCGCCCTGCTTCGTATCGGACTTACTGCGGTTTTCAGGGTGAGCGAGCCGGGCAGCGTTGGCCGGGCGGCAGGGGACGAGCCCCTGCCCTACCGCCTGGCTCAACGCCCACGAAAACAGCTGTAGGACGGCCAGGGCGCAGCACGCAGCGCCCCTACAACAGGCCCGGCATGGGAGTCATCACGACGCCAACCCAAGCGCCGCGCTCCTGAGCTTGACCTACCGCGCGGGGACGGGCGCGGGCAGGCCGTAGTAGCGGCACGCGTTCTCGCCCAGGATCTTGCGCTTCAGCGTTTCCGAGAGGTCGTCGCGCTCGAGCAGCGTGTCCACGGAGCGCGGCCAGCCACCGTCCCAGTGCGGGTAGTCGGAGGCGTAGACGATCTGGTCCTCGCCGATCCACTGCGCCACGTAGGGGATCGTCTTCTCCTCGGGCTCGCAGCTATACCAGCAGCGCCCGCTCGTGAGGTACGCGCTGGGCCGGTCGGTCGCCAGCGGCGCGTCGAACGGCCGCTTCTCCCACTCCTCGTCCAAGTGCTCCAGCCAGAACGGCACCCAGCCGCAGCCGGCCTCCAGGAAGGCCACGCGCAGGTCGGGGAACTTCTCCAGCACGCCGCCGTAGGCCACGCTTGCCGCCGTGATGAGCTGCTCCGGGACGTGCGACCAGGTGTGTACGCCCAGGAAGTTGCGCCAGCGATAAGTGTCGCCCGAGCCGCTGCCGTGCGCGTGGTAGGCGACCGGCAGGTTCAGCCGCTGCGCGGTGGCGTAGAGCGGCCAGTAGTCCTCGTCGGCCACGTTGCGGCGCGAGACCTCCGTGTGGACCATCACGCCGACCACGCCCAGCTCGCCGGCCGCGCGCTCTAGCTCGCGCACCGCCGCCGGCGGGTCGACCAGCGGCAGGACCGCCACCGCCTTCAGCCGGTCCGGCGCCGCCTGGCGGTAATCGTGCATCCAGTTGTTGTAGGCCCGCGCCAGCGCCGCCGCGTAGTCGGGCTCGCGGATCATGCCCAGGTTCAGACCAAAGGTGGGGAAGAGCACCATCGTGTCGATGCCCTCCACGTCCATGTCGGCCAGGAGCGCCTGGGCGTCGGCCGGCCGCCGCCCCAGCCGCCCGCCCTGGTTGCGGTCGAACCCGTCCACCGGGTAGATGAACCGCCCGCGCTCGTTGTACGGCGGCTCCAGGTACTGCTGATAGATGGCGTCGCCGTCGAGCGCGTGCCCGTCCGCGTCGAGTATCGTGATGCCCGCCTTCATCCTTCGCTCCTCGCCTAGCCGCACCGCGCTGCACCAGGCTCTCTGTCGCACCCCTACCGACCGGGCTGGGGGCCTGCCTGACGTCCTAGCCGCGCCGCCGCTACTGGCTAGCGGCGTCCACCAGCTCGTTGCTGTAGAACTGCCGCGGGTCGGCGTCCTTCGCCTTCGGGTCGTCGAGAAACGTCAGCAGGTTGCGGACCGTCTGCTCGTCGATCCGCAGCGTGTCGGGGAAGTACTTGCTGTAGAAGTCGAAGGTCGCTTGCAGGATCTCGTCGTCGTCGATCTGGGTGTACTTGCTCGACACGCGCTTCGTCAGGTCGGCATCGGTCTTCGCCAGGCGCAGCCCCTCGCTGAAAGCGCGCAGGAAGCGTATCCCCACGTCCCGCCGCGCCGGGTCCGTCAGGATCGCCTCCCGCGCCAGGATGGCCGTCTCGGGGAACAGCCCGTACTGCCCTAGCTCCGACAGCACGGCCACCTGGCGGAAGCCCGCCTTCTTCGCCTCGAGGTTCTGCGGCGGCGCCAGCATCACCGCGTCCGCCTGCAAGCTGAACAGCGCCGCCAGCGACTCCCCCAGCCCGCCTGTCTGGAGCAGCGTCGCGTCGGTGGGCGCCAGGCCCGCCGAGGCCAGCATCGCGGTGGCCGCGAACTGGGTCGAGCTACCCAGCCGCGTGACCCCGATCGTCTTGCCCTTCAGGTCGGCGATCGACTGGATCTCCGGCTTGGCCCAGGCGTCGATCGAGAAGTAGGGGGCGTGCGCCCCGATCATGATAATGTCGCCGCCGTTGAGCTTGTTCAGCGCGGCCACGCCCCCGTTCGCCACGCCGATCTCGTACTCGCCCGCGGTCATCCCCTGCGAGATGGGGCTCGACCCGCTGACGAACTGGGCTGTCACGTCCAGCCCCTGCTTCTCGAACAGGTGCTCCTCGACGCCGATCCACAGCGGCGCCATCGGCCCGCCCACGGGGGTGTAGGGCACGGTGAGCTTCACCGGCTCCGCTGGCGGCGCCGCAGCAGAGGCAGTCGGCGCGGCCGGCTGGCTCGGCGCGGCTGGCTGCGCCGCTGGCGGGGCCGGCGCGGCCGCCTGGGGCGCGGCCGCGGGCGCCGCCGCGCCACCGCAGGCGGCCAGCAGCAGCGCGCCAACCCCCCATGTCAGTAATGTGCCCAAGCGCCAATAGCGCCGCCTCATACTCGCTTCCTCCCCGGCCGGCGTCGCCACGACGGGCGCCGACCCTATGCGTGCCGGACGATACGCGCGCGCCATCGGCCTGTCAAGCGCGCTACCCACCGCTGCCAGGCTCCGCGTGTGCATCCGCGCCAAGCGCGGTCGCCTCGCGAGCGAGATCCTCGGCAGTCGCTAGCGACGAGACTGCCACGCGGACCGTTTCACCGGCTAGCAGCCGGTCCGTGCAATCTTTCGCATCCTTGAGGCCCAGCCCGGCCTTCTGCCGCAGAAGCTTGGTCGACGACACCTTCTTGAGCCCCGGTGTCCACCCCGTCAATACTACCTGCGGCATCATACGTTTCTCCGACCGTTTTTATGAAGCTCATTTGGGCCGGCGAACGGCGGCCGCGCTACTGCGGCGGCAGCGCCGGATGCACGCGCGGGACGCACGGCGGGTCCTGGGGGGGGCCAGCCACGGGCAGGCTCCCGAACGTGAGCTGCTCGCCCAGCGGCATTCCGGCGGCGTCTAGCAGCGGCCGCCGCACGAAGTCCGCCCGCGAGTAGAGCGCGACGGTCGCGTGGAAGTCGCCCGGCGCGAGCGTCGGCGGCAGGCAGATGTCGAACCAGCTCACCACCTCGTCGCCCGCGCGCCAGGCGGCCGTCGGGTGGCCCAGCCAGTCGCGCGCCGCCGCCTCGTTGCCATCCGCGTCCGCGAGACCGACCGCGAACGTGTAGTCCTGCCCCGGATCGTCGGGCGCGGGCGCCTCGACGCGCCAGCGCAGCGTCACCCCCATGACCTCGCCCGGGCGCGCGGCCGGCGGCAGCCCGTAGCCCACCAACCGCGCCCCCACCGCCCAGTGGACGTCCGGCAGCGGCAGCCACGGCGCGCTGGGCGGCGCCCCGGGCGGGAGGGGTCGCTCGTGCAGCCGCAGCACGCGGAACCGCTCCAGCCCCGGCGGCGAGGGCCGCGGCTCCAGATCGTACCGCGCCCACAGGAGCTGCTCCGCCGTCTGCCACCACCACTCGCGCTCGACCAGATACGTGGTCCGTGCCGGGTCGCGGGGCAGCAGCAGCGAGTGAAAGCCCTGCGTGAACCGCGGGCGCGGCCCTAGCCCGCTGAGATAGCTGCCGATCTCCGCCGTCTCCTCGCTCCCGGCGACGTAGACCTCGTCCGCGCCACCCGCGCCGCCCGCCGGCGGCGCCGCGCCAGCGGGCGCTGCCGCGCTCGCCGCGGCCGGCGCGTCCAGCGCCTCCAGTCGCGCCAGCAAGCTCGGCCCCGGCGCCGCTGGCCGTCCGAAGTACGCGGCCACCGTCCCCGCCGCCGCGCTGGCCACCACCGCGCACATTGCTAGCCCCATCGCGAAGGGGAGCGCCGAGCGCCACCGCGCACCTCTGTCTAGGACTATGGCGAGGGCAAAGCCGGATCCCTCTCTTCCCGAGGTTGGGCGGGCGGGAAGGCAATCTGCGGGAGTGCAGGAGCGCTCCGCTGCCGGGGGATTGGGGGCGTTCCCCAAGAGTCTCCCACCTTTTCCCCCTAGGATTGGTCCTGCTAGCGAATTCCGCACCCGCCTGAGACGTCCGGTGTCGGCGACGCCGGGGCTGCGGCCTCGACGGCTGCGGGCGGGCATGAAACCCGCCCCTACGTCACCCAGCCGCTCCCCGGCGAATGCGCCAGCCGCATCTAGGATTGGGGGGCTGGGGCGGCAGGCCGCCATGCGCCGCGCCCACCGCCAGCCCTCCCACAGGGCCAGCGCCGGGAAGACGTAGACCGCCGGCATGATCCCCGCCTGCCGCGCGAAGTGCGGGCTACTGGCCGACAGCACGCCCGGGAGCAGCATGATCGCCAGCCATGCTACCCACAGCCCGTACGCCGGCCGCCGCGCGCGCCAGAGCGCCAGGCCTAGCCCGAGCACGAACAAGACCGCCAGCGCGGGCGGAAACACCGGCTGCGCCGCCACGTCATACTGCGGGTCCGGGTCGCCCCGCCCCCCGAACATCCCCACCGTGCCCAGCAGGTTGCGCCCCAGGAGCCCCCACGGGTCGCCCTCGTTCACCCATGGATTCACGAGCGACACCATGTCCACGCGGAACAGGAACGCGCTCCAGTGCGACGCGTAATACACCGCCAGCGGCGCGACCACCACCGCGCCCGCCACCGCCAGCGCCACCAGCCCCGGCCACCGCGCGCGCAGCCACCCGGGCCACGCTAGCGCGGCCTGCGCCAGCAGCACGAGCGCCACCAGCGGTAGCAGCCGCGCCGGCAGGTACGTGTACAGCGCCAGCCCGAAGCACGCTCCGGCGCCAACGAACCAGCCCCAGAGAGCCCCGGGGTTCCCCCCTGCCGGGAGCCAGAGCCCGCCCTCGTCCTCGCCGGCGGTGCAGGGGCACTGGCGCTCGCAGTATTCCGCGCCACACCCTGCCGGGGGGGGTGGGGGGTGTCCCCCCAATTCGCCCTCCCCTCCTCTAATACCTCGCCACAGGCAGAAGAACGCCAGCGTCCCGAGCAGCGGCAGCAGCCCCACGCGGCTCGCATCGCGGCTGAGGTGCAGGTGCCAGAGGGAGACCGCTTGCAGCAGTGCCGTCAGCAGGGCCAGGCCCGCCGAAGCGAATACCGCTCGCACCAGCAGGTAGGTGGCCAGCACGCAGGCTATCCCGGCCAGCGCCGCCGGCAAGCGCAGCGCGAGCGCGCTCGGTCCCAGCAGCGCCGTGCTCAGCGCCGCCAGGTACACGTACAGGGGCTCGGCGCCATTGTTCGCCGCGAAATAGAGCGTCGGGTGGCCCGCCAGTACCCGCAGGGCGTCGACGCCCGTGTAGCCCTCGTCCACGTCGAACGGGTCCGGCCCGCCGCCCACCACCCACAGGCGCAGCACCGCGGCCACGAACAGCACGCCGAGCAGGGGGCCCCAGGCGCGCAGCCAGCGCCGCGCGAGGCCGACACGGCGGCGCTGGCTCGGACGCAAGGGGGTCGGAGGAGATGCGGTCGACGGCAGCACGCCTCATTGTAGGCGAGATGCCCCCACGAGGCAGCACGCCTGGTCGTCGCCGCGACCACCGGGACGCCGCGACCACATGATATAATAAGTGATCTCTTATGCAGATGATCCAATCGGCTGGCCGGACGGATATCCGAGTGGTCGGCTGGCGTCCCGGGCAGCATGGGTTGCCGCGCAGCGCGCGGATGGAAAGCGACCCGAGGCTGAGCCGGGACAGGAGCGGACCGAGGCAATCGGGAGTATCATGCGGGAAAGGGAGAGGCAGGGCCCCCTGTCGCCCGACGCCGCGGGCCCGGGTAGCGGTATCGGGCGGCGAGCGGGAGCGCTCGCCGGGGCGTAAGATGGGCGCGCGTCCGCGCGCCCCTGGGGTCGCAGCGGAGTGGAGGCGCACGATGAACGGGCCGGCAACCGCACTCCGACGCGTGGTGGTCTTCCTCGCCGTGCTGGCGGCCACGGCTTTCACCGCGGCGCCCCCGCCCGGGCCGGCCGCGGCGCTCGCGGCGCCGCCGGCGGCCCCGCCGCCACAGCTTAGCCCTGTCCGCTTTGGCTCACCCCAGGCGATCTCGGACGCCGGCGTGTTCATCGGCAGCGAGCACGGCTACTTCCGCGAGCAGGGGCTGGACGTGGAGACCGTGCCGTTCCAGAGCGGCCCGAACACCATTCCGGCGCTGGCGGCCGGCGACCTGGAGACGGCCGGCGGCACGATCAGCGTCGCGCTGCTCAACGCCCTGGAGCGCGGCATCCAGATCAAGATGGTGGCGGACAAGGGGACTTCGCGGCCCGGCTTCGAGTTCGTGCAGGTGCCCGTGCGCCGCGACCTCGCGGAGAGTGGCGCGGTCCGCACGATCGGCGACCTGCGCGGCCGACACGTGGCCGTCGCCTCGCTCCAGAGCGGCGCGGAGTCGCTGGTGGCCCACGTCCTGGCTCGCGGCGGCCTGAGCATCAGCGACGTGGACCTGGTCCCGCTCGGCTACGGCGACATGGTGGTGGCCTTCGGCAACGACGCGATCGACAGCGCCAACATCATCGAGCCATCGCTTAGCGCGGCGATCGACCGGAATCTCGTGACCACCTGGGAACCGGGATACAGCAGCGCCGCGTTCGGCGGCGTGTACCAGGCCGCCACGATCGCCTACTCGGGCCAGTTCGCGACCCAGGCTGACCTGGCCCGCCGCTTCATGGTCGGCTACCTCAAGGGCGTGCGCGACTACAACGACGCCTTCGTCAAGAACCAGGGCCGCGACGAGATCGTGCGCATCCTCATCGAGAACACGGCGGTCAAGGACCCTGCCGTCTACGACCGCATGAACATGGCCGGCCTCGATCCGGACGGCCGCATCGCCCGCCAGAGCCTCCAACTCGACATGGACTACTTCCGACAGATGGGCTACTATACAGGCCCCGTCACCCTGGACGACCTGATCGACACGTCGTTCGCCGAGTATGCGGCCCAGCAGCTCGGGCCTTACCAGTAGACGCCGGCGCCCCCGGCCAGAGCGCCTCTCGCGGAGTATGGAGGCCGTATGCGGTACCGGCGACGATGGCTCCCCGCACTGTCGCTCCTCGCCCTGACCCTCGCGGCTTGCGGCCCCGGACGGGCCACGCTCCAGCCGGCCACATCCGACTCGCCGGCCGCGGCGCCTGCCGACGCGGCGAGCCAGCCTACGACAGCCGCGGACGCGCCGGCCACGCCGGTCGCCTCGCTGCCGCAGAAGGTCACCGTGTCCTACTCGTCGATCTCCGGCTCGTTCCTGCCGCTCTTCGTGGCGATGGAAAATGGCCTGTTCGCCAAGCAGGGGCTCGACGTCGACGTCACCTATATCGCCAGCGGCACCACCTCCATGCAGAGCCTGATCGCCGGCGACGTGCAGTTCATCGTCACCTCGGGCGCCGAGCCGACCGCGGCCTACCTGGGCGGGGCGCCGGTGCGGATCATCCTGGGCTGGCTGCGCACGCTGCCCGCGCTGTTCATGGTCAATCCGAGCATCACCAGCCCCGAGCAGCTGCGCGGCCAGACGATCGGCATCACACGGTTCGGCGGGCAGCCGCACGTGGCCGCCCGCCTGGCGCTCAAGGCCTGGGGCCTGGACCCGGATACCGACGTGCAGTACCTGCAGCTTGGCGGCGTGGCCGAGATCATGGCGGCCACGCAGTCGGGCGCCGTGGCGGGCGGGGCCTACTCGCCGCCGACCAACGTCAAGGCCCGCAAGCTGGGCCTGCGGACGCTCGGCGACCTCGGCCAGATGGGCATTCCGTACCAGGGCAGCGTCCTGGCCGGCCTCCAGCCGTATCTCGACGCCAACCCGGAGGTCGTGCGGCGGTTCGAGCGCGCGATGCTCGAAGGCATCCAGGTCTCGCTGACCGACGATGCCGCCACCCAGGCGGCGCTCGCCAAGTTCACCCGCACCGACGACCCGGAGCTGCTGGACGAGACGATCTCGTACTACCGGAGCGTCGTGCAGCGCAAGCCCTATCCGTCGGCCGCCGGGCTGCAGACGGTGCTGGACGACCTCGCGGAGAGCGATCCCCGCGCGCGCACGATCCAGCCCCTCGACATCGTGGACACCACGGTGCTCGAACAGCTCGACCGCGAAGGCTATCTCAAGCAGCTCTTCGGCGAGTGAGGGTGCAGTGCCGCTCGCGCCACCCTCGCCGTGAGGGTGCTGGATTGGAGGTTACCCACCGTAAGAGAGGGCCACGGAGGTTGCGAGGCGCGTACCGGCCGACAGGGGGCAGGAGATGGACGACGATTCTGGGAGGCGATCTCCGCACGAGCGGCGGGCGGCTAGCGCCCGGTCCGCGCCGTTCATGGCGATTAGCCGCCGGGGCTTCCTGGGCTGGTGCTCGGCGGCGTTTCTGATACCGGCCTTCGCGGCCTGTGCCGAGTCGCACGCGCCCGCGGCACCGCCGGCCACGGACACCCCCGGCACGCCGGCAGCGTCGCCGCCGGCGCTCGGGCCGATGCGCATCAATTACAACGCCATCGCCGGCGTGATGTCCGGCATCTGGATGGCCGCCGACACGGGCGCCTGGCAGGAATGCGGCATCGAGCCCGAGATCTCGAACATCAACTCCAGCTCGCGGGTGCTGCCCGCGCTCATCGCCAACGAGCTCGACGGCAGCGCGCTCGACGTGATGGCCGGGGTGCGGGGTATCGCGAGCGGCAGCGACGTGGTGTTTCTGGCGTCCCTGAGCAACCGGCAGCTGTTCTCGGTGTTCGTCCGCCCGGACATCCAGCAGCCCGCGGACCTGGCGGGCAAGGAGTGGGGCATCACCCGCGTGGGGGCGTCCACGGACGTGGCCTCGCACCTGGCGCTCGAACAGTGGGGCATGTCGGACGACGACATCACCTTCATCCAGCTCGGCGCGGCCGCGAACACCCTCGCGGCGCTCGAGAGCGGGCAGATCGACGCCGCCACGCTCGGCCCGCCGCACACCCTCCAGGCCCGGGCCGACGGGTACCGCGAGCTGATCAACCTCGCCGAGGACGGCCCGGCGTTCCCCTCGATCGGGCTGGCGATGATGCGCCCGCTGCGGACGGAGCGGCCCGAGCTGGCCTACGCCTTCGTGAAGGGCTACGCGCTCGGCGTGAAGCGCCTGCGCGCGAACAAGGACGCCACGCTGGCCGCCTACCACAAGTACCTGCAGACCGACGACCCCGAGATCCTGGTCTCGACGTACACGCTCGCCCGGCGCTACCTGGCCTGGCCGCCGACGATTCCGGCGGACGGGCTGGACCGGGTGCGGCAGGCCGTGGCGACCCAGGAGGACCCGCACGCGGCCGATCTGACCGACGCGCAGATCTACGACAGTCAGTTCGTGGACCAGCTTCAGGCCGAGGGGATGTTCGCGTAGCGCACGGACGCCGCTGCCAGCCCCGCGCCGCAAGGCAGGCCCTCCCTGGGCGGCGCTGGTGCGTGGCTGGCCGGTCGGCGAGGCGGCAAGGAGGTCGGTCATGCGCCGCGCATCGGCGCTCCTGACGTTGTGGACCCTCGTTAGCTTGCTGCTCGTGGCGTGCAGGCCGGACGCCGGCGCGGCCCCGGCCCCCGCGGTCCCACCGGCGGGGGCGGCGGAGCCCGCGGCCGCCGCCCCGGCCGCCGCGCCCGCGCCCGCTAGCCAGCCACCGGCCCAGCCCGTCGCGGTGCAGGGCGGGCTGCTGCCCTCCATCCTCAGCGCCCCCATCTTCGCGGGCGTCGACATGGGCATCTACCAGCAGAACGGCCTCGACGTCACGGTCGAGCCGTTCACCGTCACGAGCGACATCATGACCCTCGTGGGCAGCGGCCGCCTGCAGTTCGGCCAGGCCACCATGGGCTCCGCCGCCTTTAACGCCTTCAACCGCGGCGTCGACCTGGTGATCACCGCCGGCGGCCCGCTGGGGATCCTGCACCTCCTCATCCGCAAGGACCTCTGGGACAGCGGCGCCATTCGCTCAACCCGCGACCTCAAGGGGACGCGCTTCGCGCTCAACGGCCGGGGCGTCATTATCGAGTACGTCCAGTACAAGATCCTGGAGCGCGGCGGCCTCACGCCCGACGACGTCGAGGTTCCCATCCTGCCCTGGCCCGACCAGATTCCCGCGCTGGGGAACCACGCCATCGACGTGGGCCTCGTCGGCGATCCCCTCGGCGCGCTGGCCGTCTCGCGGGGCGTGGCCACCATCCTCGAGGAGCGCGACCCGAGCGGCCGCGAGCCGTGGTACGCCCCGGGCTTGCAAGGCTCGGTGCTCATGATGAACCGGCCGTGGGCCGAGGCCAACCCGGCCGCCGCGAGCGCCGTCGTGAAGTCGTACTTGCAGACCGCCCGGCGCATCCAGGGCACGAAGATCTTCGACGACACGGAGGCGCTGGCCAGCGTCGAGAAGTGGGTCGACGTCAAGCCGGAGGTCGTCAAGGCCGGGGCGCCGCCGATCTGGACGCTCAACGGCCGCGTGGACGCCGACATCCTCGCGGACGTGCAGCGCTACTTCATCGAGTCCGGCGGCACCGACTACCACGATCCCCTGCCGCTCGACCGCCTGTACGACGACCGCTACCTGAACGCGGCGCTCGCCGAGATCGGGACCGTGCCGGAGAACTGAGCGGCCGGCTTACAGCCGTTTGCAGCCGGGCTGAGCCATCGGCCGACGAGGGGCTGCGGCAGTGGCGCTTGCAGTATTCCGCGCCACAGGCCGCGGGCGTGCATGAAACCCGCCCCTACGCGACGCCGGCCGCTCTCCTTACCTGCAAACGGCTTTAGAGTCGCCCCTCGGCGCGCAGCCGCGCCTTCAGCGCCGCGAGCTGCTGGTCGAGCAGCGCCTCGTCGCGCGGCGGCGGCGTGACCAGCGGGCGCGTGGCGCGCGCCGGGGGCGGGGTCAGCAGCACCGCATCCGACGGGGGCGGCGTCGGGCGCGGCACGAGCGGGGGAGCGGTGCCGGGCGCGGCGCCGATCCGCTCGCCCGCGGGTGCGCTCTGCGGGCCGATCAGCGCGAGCAGCCGCTCCCAGACGAACGGCTCGTTCACGATGCGCCCGTGCCCCAGGTGGCGTGCGACGACCGAGGCGCTCGGGCTGGAGGCGCACTCGACCACCAGGGCCGGCTCCACCGGCCCCACGATCGCGTCCGCCGGCTGGACGATCGCGTCGTCGGCCTCCGCCAGCGTCGTGACGGTCACGCCGGCCGCGCGCAGCGCCGCCACCTCGGCCGCCAGCCGCTGGCGGTGGCGCGGGTCGTCGCCGAGCGCGCACAGCTCGCGGCTCACCGCGCCCGGCCCGAAGAGGTCGCCCAGCCAGCGCAGGTCGCCCAGACTGCAGCCGTTCAGGGGGCTGCTGAGCGTCGTGATGGTGCGCAGGCGGTGGCCCCAGGCGTCCGGCGCGCGCCGCTGGAGCGAGATCGCCGCCTCCAGCAGCACCACGCCGCCGAAGCTGAACCCCACCAGGTGCCACTCGGCGTCCGGCGGCCGCCGCTGCGCCTCGTGCCACAGCGCCTCCGCGCAATTGGCGATGCTCGTCACCAGCGGCGCCTCGAAGGCGCTCAGGTCGTAGTCCGCGGGCCGCACCCAGCGCCCCGCCTCGTACGTCCCCGCGTAGGTCGCCTCGACGAAGTCGGACGGCGCGAACCCCGCCGCCGCCATGAACCCGCGGAAGCCCGCGAAGACGTGGCGCGTGTCGCCGCTGCGGGTCCCCACCCCCGCCGCCAGGACGATCAGCTTCCGCGAGCTGTCAGCCATCAGCCGTCGGCTACAAAATGCTGCCCACCTGGACGATCTCGTCGCCGGGCCAGCCGGTCGTCAGGATCTCGTGGCCCGTTTCGGTGACCAGGACCATCTCCTCCAGGCGCACGCCGCCGTAGCCCGGTCGCCCCTCGCGCGCCTCGACGGCGATGACGTGGCCCGGCTTCAGCTCCTGCGGGTACTCGGGCGAGAACACGCGGCTGATCACCGGCTCCTCGTAGGTCATGCCGATGCCGTGGCCCACCTCGGCCACCAAGAGGCGCTGGTCGGCCTCGTAGCCCCAGGTGCTCGCGGGGAGGAAGTGGCGCGCGGCGGTCGCCGTCGAGGCGCCGGGCTTGATCTCGTCGATCACGGCGTACACGCGGTCGCGGCAGCGCGCGTACCAGTCGCGCTCCTCGGCCGTCGGCGCGCGGCCCACCTTGTAGGTGCGGTAGATGCAGACCTTGTAGCCGTTGAAGGTGGTCGAGCAGGTGTTCAGGTAGAACAGGTCGCCCACTTCGAGCATGCGGTCGGTGTTCCCGACGTGGTACACCTCGAAGGTGCTCGGGCCGGAGCGCACGCCGCCCGACACCGTCTCGGCGCCCGCCTGCATCATCGCGTCGTAGACGAAGCCGCCCACATCGCGCTCGCGCAGGCCCGGCCGGCACGCCTCCATGACCGCCGCGAAGCCGCGGTTGGCGATGGCGATGGCCAGCCGCAGGCAGTCCACCTCGTCCTGGGTCTTGATGCTGCGCGCTTGCAGCATCGCCGGCATGGCGCCCGCAAGCGGCACGCCCGCCTCGGCGAGCGCGGCGCGAGCGGCCTCGTCCACGCCGTCGGTGCCGATCCGCTCGCCGTAGACGCCGCGCTCCTTCAGGTCGCGCACGATCGCCTCGGCGAAGCGCCGCGCCTCGGTCTGGATGGCGGCGGCGCCGGGAATGCCGTTCAGCCAGCAGTAGCTGAACCGCCAGTTCTCGGGCTTGATCCAGGTCGCGTGGACCTTCTGGCCCTCCAGGATGTCGCCCAGCTCGTACATCACCGGGTCGTGCTCGGCGAAGACGAGCGCGTAGCGCAGGGCGGGCGCGAAGATCGGGCCGCGCAGGGCCGTGGTGTAGCGGATGTTCTCCGGGCGGGTGAGGATGGCGGCCGCCAGCCCCGCCTCCTTGAGCGCCGCCTGGGTCTTGGCGAGGCGCTCGGCGCGCATGCGGGCGTAGTCGACGCGCGCCTGGAAGTCCACCGCGCCCACGCCATAGGCCAGCTTGTCCATCATGCTCCTCCCCGCGCGGCCCTCGGCGGGCCTGGCGCAGGGGATTATAGCCGGCGACGGGGCGGGGCCTTGACAGGGTTGCAGAAGGTTCGTACATTGGTTTCAGGAAGTTGTGAATGTTGGTGGGCGATGGATAGCCAGGCGCGACACGTCGAGGACCGCTTCGTCCAACAGTGGGGCGACATGGCGAGCCTGTGGGGCGTGAGCGCCGCCGTGGGGCGAATCCACGGCCTGCTCTACGTCACCGGCCGCGCCCTCACCGCCGAGGAGATCATGGAGCGGCTACAGCTCAGCCGTGGCGCGGTCAGCATGGGTCTGCGCGCGCTGATGGCCTGGGGCACGGTGCGCCGCCACCACCTGCCGGGCCAACGCAAGCAGTACTTCGTCGCGGAGCCGGACCCCTGGACCTGGCTGAAGCGGGTCATTGCGGAGCGGCGCCGTCGCGAGGCCGACCCGATCATCGAGGCGATCGGCGACTGCCTGACCCTAGCCCGCCAGGCACCTGCCGAGGATCCCGAGGTACACGCCACGGCGGAGCGACTGGAGCGCCTGGTGGAGTTCATGCGCGTGTTCTGCCGCGCCATCGACGTGTACCTGGCGCTCGACCGTGAGACGATCGTCAGCCTGCTGAGTATGGCCGAGGAGACCGCAGAGACAGCCAGCTAGGGCGGCGCGCGGGCGCGGCGCGCCGCCCCTTTTGCTTAGATGAAGTTTCATAAATTATTGAACGTTGCTTCACGGTTAGCTCTAGTGCAGCAGTGGTTGGCGCGCTTTCGCGTACCAGCGCGGATGTCTCAGGAAGGAGGCCAACTATGTCAGCCTGGAGTCGCTGGTCTGCAGGGCTCGGAGCGGCCATCTGGCTGGCCTGGCTGCCGCGGCTCGCCGCCGAGCAAGGACAGGTGGCGGCGCTCTTGTTGTTCGCCGTGCTGGTGCTGGTGCCGCTCGCGCTGGCGCTCGCCGCCACGCCGGACCGGGCCGGTCGGCACGCTTGGCCCTACCGCGCCGCCGTCTTCGCGCAGCCGGCCGCGGCGCTGCTGGCTGCCGGCAGCTTCCTGCTCCCGCCTAGCCCGGCGGCGGCGCTGCTCGCCCTGCCCTGGTTGCTATGCACCGGCCTGGTGGCGCTGTTCGGCCTGTGGCGGCTGCTCCCGCGCGGGCTCAGCCCCGCCGCCGAGGTCTGCCTCGACGCCGGGCTCGTGTACCTGCCAATCGGGGGCGCCTGGCTCGTGCTCGCGCGGCTCGGCGCGCGCCCGCTCGGCTTCTCGGACGTGATCGTCCTGCTCACCGCCGTCCACTTCCACTACGCCGGCTTCGTCGCCCCGCTCCTCGCCGCCATGGCCGGCCGCGCCCTGCCCGATCGCAAGGGCCTAGCGGCGCGGGCGTACCGCGCCGTGGCGGCGGGCGTCGTCGCCGGGCCGCCGCTGCTGGCCGCCGGCTTCACGTTCTCGCCGGCGCTGCGGTTCGCCGCGGCGCTCCTGCTCGCGGCCAGCTTGCTCGCGCTGGCGGCGCTCACCATGATCGCGGTCCTGCCCGCCGTACGCCCGCGCGCCGCACGCTGGCTGCTCGGCGTCTCGGCGGCAGCAATCATCCTGCCGATGCTGCTGGTTGGGGCCTATGCAGTGGGCGAGCTGGCCGGCGCTTCCATCGTCACGATCCCGCAGATGGTGCGGGTGCACGGCTGGCTGAACGCGCTCGGCTTCGCGCTCTGCGGCCTGCTGGCGTGGACGCTACGACCGCCAGCATCGCAGCAATCGCCGCCTGGGCTCCCCTTGAGCCGGCTGGTCAGCCGGGGCCGGGTCGGGTCCGACTTCCTGTGGCGCATCAACGCGGTGGCCGAATCCGGTAGGGTCCCGACCGGGCTGGTCGACGATTTCTCCATCTATCGGCGGGACGACTTCGACCCGGCTCGAGTCCATCCGGCCATCCGCGCGTTCTACGAGCAGACCGTCCGCTACTCCTTGGTCGTGCGCGCGGAATGGCGGCCGGGGTTCCGGCTGGCGGCGCGGGTCTGGAGGCGAGTCAGCACCTGGGCAGGGCAGGAGAGCTTTCGCGTCGCCGCAGATCGCGCCGACGAGGTCGTCAGCCAGATCGTGCCAATCAAGGACGAGGCAGACGGACGCCAGAACGTCCGCGCCTGGGTCCGCACGTACAGCGCGACCGGCGAGGCCATGTATGTCGCGGTGTATGCCAACCACACGCTTGGCTCACAGACCTACATGAACATCGCGTTCCCGTGGCCCGGCGGCAACCAAACCAGCATCCTACGAATCGAAGCCTACGGGACGGATGGCGCTTCAGGCATCTTGTTGACCACTCGGCCAGGCAGTGGTGCTCGCGGCGATGAAGGCGTGTACTTCGTCACGCCCGTCATTCCTGTTCGCCTACCACTCAATGAAACTATCCGAGTGTGGGTCGAAGAGGCCTCGTCGGGCGTCCTTGGGGCCGCCTCCCGAGCAGTCACGGTGCTCGCCCGCCACGACTTCTGGTTCCTTGGAATTCCATGTCTCACGCTGCACTATCGCATTCTGCCCCGGGACCAGCTAGGCCAGGGCGTGTCGGTGCCGGCTTCCACCACCGCCGGGCTATGGGCGTTCATCCGACAGGAGGGTCTCCCGTGCGAGTAGCCGTGGCGGGAGGAACTGGCTTCGTCGGCCGCCACGTTGTCGCCGCGCTGCTGGCCGCGGGCCATCAGCCGCGCGTCGTCGCCCGGAGCGCGCGATCGGTGCAATCGGGTGTCGAGCAGGTCGTGTGCGACGTCGCGGCCCCGCCGCTGCCCGCCGGCGCGCTGGACGGCCGTGAAGCCATAGTGAACCTAATCGGTATCAAACGGGAGCAAGGCGCGCAGACCTTCGAGCGCGCGCACGTCGCGGCGACGCGTCACCTGCTAGTCGCGGCAGAGCGGGCGGACGTTCGGCGCTTCGTCCAGATCAGCGTGGTCGCCAGCCGGCCCGACGCGCGACACGCCTGCCACGACACGAAGTGGCGCGCCGAAGAGCTGGTACGGTGCAGCGGCCTGGACTGGACGGTCCTCCGCCCCGGCGTGATCTACGGCCGGGGCGACGACCTGATAACCCATCTGGCGAAGATGGTTCGCTTCGCCCCGCTCTTCCCCGTCGTGGGCGACGGCACCTCGCTCCTGCAACCGGTGGACGTGTGCGCAGTGGCCGAGGCCGTGGTCCGTGCGCTCGGCAGCGAACGCGCGGTTGGCCGCACGTACGCGCTCGTCGGCCCGGCGCCGCTGGCGCTGCGCGACGTGGTGGGCACGGTGGCCGCGGCGCTGGACCTGCCGCTCTGGATCGTGCACACGCCCATCAAGGTCCAGCGTCTGGCCGTGTGGCTAATGAACGCGCTCAGGCCGCGGCCACTCTCGGCGCTGGCGCAGTTGCAAATGCTGATCGACGGACTGGTCGGCGATCCGGCGCCCGCACGGGCGGACCTGGGAGTCGCGTCGCGGCCGTTCACGGTGGATACTGTGCGGGGGCTTCCCGAGGAGGTGGCGCCGCTGTTCGGGATCAGCTTGCTCCTGCGCGCTCAGGGCGAGCCGGCCGCCTGGCTGGCGCCGCGGCGCCGCGCCTTCGGCGGCGCGGTGACGCTCGGGGGCGTCGCCGTCCTGCTGCTGTGGGGCCTGGCGGCAGCGGTGCCGAACGTCTGGTACCGCATGGCGATCTTCTACGCGCTGCTCGTGCCGCTCGCGCTGGCCGGGCAGCGGGTGGGCTGGCGCGCGCTGTGGCGGCCGAGCGCGGCGGGGGTGGCGGGCGGCGTCGTCGCGGCGGTCGCGCTCTACGCGCTCGGCTGGGCGGGCTTCCACCTGCTCGCGGCCGCGGTGCCGGCGCTCGGCCCGCAGCTCGCGCCGCTCTACGCCTGGGCGGCCGACCTCCCCGCGGCGCCGCTCGGCCCGCTGCTGTTCGTGGGCATCGTCGCCGGCGAGGAGATCGTCTGGCGCGGCGCCATCACGCTGCCCGTCGCGGCGCGCTGGGGGCCGTGGCCGGGACTGCTGCTCGGCGCGCTGGTCTTCGGCGTGGCGCACGCCGGCTTCGGCTCGCCGCTGCTGGTCGTGGCGGCGCTCGCCTGCGGCGCCTGCTGGGGCTGGCTCACGCTCGCCACGCGCGGCCTCGTCCCCGCCTTCGTCTGCCACCTGCTGTGGGACCTCGCCGTGATGTTCTGGCTGCCCTATTAGCGAGTGCTGCGTCAGCAAGCTTACTCAGCACTCAGCACGCGTCACTTGAACAATGTTGGCGCGGCGACGGGGGTGCGGAGGGCGTCGAGGGCGCGCTCGATGAGGCGGCGGCGGAGAGCGCGCTCCTGGGCCGGCGAGGCGCTGGCGTCGCCGACGGGGTGGACGATGCCGTTGCCCTGGACGGCGCGGTTGGCGCCGACCATCTCGCTGATCGGGGTCATGGTGCAGATCTGGACCGTGGGCAGGCCGGCGCGCTCCAGCTCGGTGGTGATCGCTGCACCGCAGCGCGTGCTGGTCCCTCAGGTGCTGGTCAGGATCACCGCTTCCACGCCAGCACCCTTCAGGTGGGCGGCGATGTCGCGCCCAAGCTGGCGGCCGCGGTCGAGCGGCGTACCGACGCCGGTCGTGCTGATGAAGTGGTCGTGCAGGCGGCCGATGCGCCCCTCGCGCTCCAGCTCGCGCGCCACGTCCACGGGCACCAGGCGGTTGGGGTCCTGGCGCACGCTAGTATTGTCATAACCTGAGTGCGTCACGTCGTACTGCGCGGCGTCCAGGGTGTCGGCCGCGCCGATGGGGTAGACACCGAACTTGGTGGCGGCGCGCGGCTCGACCTGGTCGGGGTTGCCCTTCGGCACGAGGCCGCCGTCGGTGACGAGCGCGACGACGGCGCGGCTGAGGTCGGGCACGGGCGGCGGCGCGGGTGTCGTGGGGAACTTCGGCAGGCGAATCTCCGACTGGAACGGCGCCCCCGCGAGCTTGGCAAGCAGCATGTCCACGGCGCGGCGGGCGGCGGTGTGCTCGGCCATCTCAAGGACGACCTGGCCGCGTGGGAAATAGCCCTCCGTCTCGGGGCGGCCGAGCGGCTCGCCCGCGAGCAGCTTCCGCCCGAGCCGCAGCATGGCGCCGAGCGCCGCCGCCATCTCGCGGGCGCTCGCGCCGGTTCGCACGACATACCCGTCGCGGTGGTACAGCTCGACGCCGGGGTTCTCCTCGTGCATGCCAGTGACGGCAGGGATACCCAGCTCGCGGGTGACGGCCTGGCAGAGGGCGCCGCAAGCCTGGCCGTAGCGGCCGGCGTCGAAGGCGGGGCCAGCCAGGAACAGCGTGGGCGCCGCCTGGCGCACCAGGGCGAGAATCTCGGCGGCGGCCTGCTCAGGCTGCTCGGCGAAGTAGTTGTCGCCGCACACCACCGTGCCCACGAGCGCGCCGTCGGCGCCGAGGAGCGGCACGAGGGCGCGGCCGGGGCCGACCGGTTCGGCCACGAGCCGCGGGCCGATGCCGGCCGCCTCCTCGCCGCCGACCTGGCCGAAGAACTGGTTGAGGTAGAGGACCACGCGCACGGGCGTCTCGCTCATCGGGTTGCCTCCGATTCTCGGCCTCGCCGTCGGCCGGTCAGGGCGCCGCTTGTGGCACCCGAACATCGGCGGGGCGCTGGCCAGTTATAGAGGATTACAAGGAGCACCGAGCGCGGCGGCGCCGGGGTTGCGGCCTCGACGGCCGCCGCGGGCGACAAGCAACCCGCGCTACGGAGCGGGGGCGCGTACCCGGTACGCCTGGTGCGCACCGCCAGCCGTCGTTGCGGCCGGCGGGCCGCCCCGGGCGACAAGCGATCCGCGCTACGGACGCGAAGGCGCTCCTGTTGGCCAGTCATTCTGCAATCGGCGCTAGTAGGTGACGGCGTTCAGGTAGCCGCCGCCGGTCTGGTCCATGGCGCCGACGACGGAGTGGACGGTGGTCGGCCATTCGGCGCGCAGGCGCTCCGTCTCGGGCCCCTCGGGCAGGCTGGTGAGCAGCCGCTCGACGCGCGGCAGGACGATGCGTACGTCGCTGTTGCCGAAGTTGACGATGGCGTTCAGCTCGGGGTAGTTGAACAGCGCCGCGCCGTCGTCGCCGCTGCCGAGCGAGGTCGAGTCCCAGGCGATGAGGGCGGTGCGCACGCCAAGCTGCTCGCAGGCACGGCCAAGCTGCGCCATGTCCACGTGCGGAGCGCCGCCGCCCGACTTGGTGAGCACGACGCCATCCGCGCGCAGCGTGTGCGCCACGAGGTTCGCGGCGATCAGCACCGCGCGGTCGCGCTCGGGCACGGTGTTGTGCGCCACGGTGAGCACGACGCCGGCGAAGCAGAGGTCCTGCCCGTGGCGGCCGAATAGCTCCAGGATGACGGGATGGTTCTGGATCTCGTGGGTCTTGAGGCCGCCGTAGCCGGAGAGCACCGCGCCGTCGAGCACTTCGGTCGGCTGGAAGATGGTCGGCAGCAGGTTGTGGGTGTTGTCGCCGTAGAGCAGCGGCTCGTTCGGCAGGGTCGGGCGCTGATGCGAGTGGACCTGAAAGACGTAGGCCACCCGCGGCAGCGTGGCGTCGGCGGGGCCGAGCGCGAAGGGCTCCACGCGGTCGGGCGGCGCGTCGCCGGCGGCGCGGGCCAGGTACACGGCCGCGCGCAGGGCGGCGGTGCGCAGCGCGTGCCGCTGGTCGGCGCGGTCGAGGTCGGGCGCGGTGCGCGGCAGGAGCACGAGGTGGTGTAGCTCGCTGTAGCGGCTGAACGGCCGCGCGGCGCCGCGCGGCGGCTCCAGCGGCCCGGCGCAGTCGACGTAGGACCGGTACGGCCCGAACGGCCCGGGGTCCACGAGCGTGACGGCGGCGCCGCGCAGCACGGTGGTCGCGCCGTAGCCGACCGCGGCGATAGGCCCGAGCGCGCCGGGGAAGTCAGGGGTGGCGGGGTCCCGCTTGGCGCGCGGCTCGACCACGTCGAACACCGGGCCGATGCGGCAGGCCTCGCCCGGCGCGGCCAGCTCCAGGTCCACGCTCGTGAGCCGCCGATCCGCGAGCAGGTGGGCGGCGAGCGCCGCGCGATCCACCGTGAGCGCGCCGTCGCGGAGCGCGGTCGCGGCACCCCAGCGCAGCCCGCGCACAGCGTGGACCTGCCACTCCAGGAGGGTGCGGGCAGTGGCGGCCGGCGCGCTGCTGGCGATTGCGGTCATCTCCTTGCCTCCTCGGCCTGGTGTCTAACTGACGGAAGACTAGCAGGGAGGTGGGCGCTCAGCCCGCCTGGAGTTGAGGCAGGCTGAGTGGTTCCCTTCAGCCGTCGGGCTACGCGCCGTCTGGCTCGTGAATCAGGCACTCACCGGGGTCTGCTGATGGAACGCCGTCTGCCAGCTTCCGTCTCGCTTCACGAACACGGTCGTCATGCGGGCGGCGTACGGGGCTTGTCCTGCTCGTTGTGCCGTAGCCTGGTAGGTCAGGACCGCGCTGTCGTCGGTCAGCTTGACCACCCGCGCCTCTTCAATGCGGAAGGTGGCCCAGGGCGGGGCAGCCTTGATCGCCTCGATAGACTGCTCGCGTGTGAGCGCGCCGAACGGAAACACCATCAGCGCATCCGTCGTGAGATTCTGCTGGTAGAAGGCGGCGCCAGTCCCTGCCGCGAGGGCCTGCCAGCCTTGGTGTTCCAGCGCCAGCAGCGTCCGCTCGAGATCCCCCTCGTCGGGCATCGTCACGGTAGCTTCCTATGTAGGGCGTAGGGCGGGAATGGGCTCGCGGGCTGGATACCCGTAGCCGCCGTCCCGGCGGTCGGGGCAGCATCCCCACCCGGCGGCGCCGCCCGGCCGCGGCTGCCTACTCAGTTTACCGACGGCTAAACGTATCAAAGAAGATGCTGCTGCCATAGCGGTTGTCCCAGCTCCAGCGGTTGGATAGCCCCACGGTCGTCGTGAAGGTGAGCAGCGGCACGAACGGCGCCTCCTCGTTGAGCGCCGACTGGAGCTGCCCGAGCAGCGCGGCGCGGCGGTCGGCGTCGAACTCGGCGGTCTCCGCGTCGAGCAGGCGGTCGACTTCGGCGCTCTGCCAGCCGCCCAGCAGCCGCGTGGCGCCCGAGCGGAAGAACTGCATCAGGTAGCGGTTCGGCTCGTCCACGTCGCCCGAGCCGTAAAGGAACAGCGGGAAGGTGCCCGAGCGGGTCTGGGCCAGGTACGTCGAGGTCTCGGTGGGTTTCAGCGTGACCTGGATGCCGACCTGGCCGAGCTGCGCCGCGAGCACGGAGGCGATGTCCACGTCGCCCAGGTAGCGGCCCATCGGGTGGACCAGCTCGGTCTGGAAGCCGTTCGGGAAGCCGGCCTGCGCCAGCAGCGCGCGCGCCCGCGCCGGGTCGTAGGTGTACTTGGGCTGCACGTCGGGCGTGTAGCCGGTCGCCGACTCCAGCAGGGCGCCGTCCACGCGCTTGGCCTGGCCCTTCAGGATGCCCGCGATGATGGCGTCCTTGTCGACGGCGTAGTTGATCGCCTGGCGCACCAGCTTGTTGCCGAGTGGGCCGATGGGCGCGATGCCCATGAAGTAGATGACGCCACTCGGCAGCGCCTGGGGGCGCACGTTGCCGGTGAGCTGCGGCGTGAGGTTCGGCGGCAGGGCGCCGGTCATGTCCACCTCGCCGCTCTGGAGGGCCGTTAGCCCGACGACCGGCTCCTTGATCCAGCGGATCACGACCTCGTCGGGCGCGCTGGCAACGTCGCGCCAGTAGTAGGGGTTCTTGCGCAGCACCATGCGCTGGTCGGGCACTAGCTCCTGAAGAATGTACGGCCCGGCACTCACCGGCTGGCGGTCGGCCGCCTCCTTGCCCACGCGGTCGTACAGCACCTTGCTGGTGATCGGCACGGTCGTGATCGTGCTCAGCAGCGCGGCGTCGGGCACCTTGGTCGTCACGTCGAGCGTCAGGTCGTCCACTACGGCGGCGTCGTCGACGGTCACGATGCCGGAGCGGCGGTTGCTGTCCGGATCGTTTAGCGCCCGGTCGATCAGCGAGTGCTTCACGTCGGCGGCGGTGAGCGGGCTGCCATCGCTGAAACGGATGCCGGGGCGGATGTGGAAGCGCCAGGTGGTCGGGTTCAGCACTTCCCAGCGCTCGGCCACCAGCGGCTCGTAGGCGCGCTCGACGGCGTTGCGTCGCGCCAGGCCCTCGAAGACGCCCTGCCAGGCGATGTTGATCTCGGTGCCCGACTGGGAGTAGGGATTGTGGCTGGTGAGCGGCGTCACCAGCACGATGGTGAAGCGCCCGGGGCTGCCCGCCGCTGGCGCCGACGGCGCCGTGCCGTTGCCGGCCGCCGGCGCCGCACCCGCCGCCGTCGCCGGCGAGCGGGCCGGCGGCGGGGCGCAGGCGGCCAACGCCACGACGAGGGCTATTGTCCACCACCAGCCGGGCCACCTGTTCGCCATGCGCCGCTCGCCCTCCCGCGACGTACTCAACGCCCGATCGCCACCGCGGGCCTACCGCGCCCGGATTGTATCGAAGTAGATCGTGCTGCCGTGCAGGCGCGGCCACTCCCAGTGGTTCGAGATGCCGATCGTGTTCGTGAAGCTGAGCAGCCAGACGGCCGGAGCCTCGTCGTTCAGCGCCGCTTGCAGCTCGCGCAGCAGGGCGTCGCGCTTCGCCGGGTCGAACTCCGCGATCTGCGCCTCGAGCAGCCGGTCCACCTCGGCGCTGTGCCAGCCGCTCAGCGCCCGCCCGCTCTGGTGGAAGAACTGGAACAGGTAGCGCGTCGGCTCGTCGATCGCGCCAGCGCCGTAAAGGAACGCGGGGTAAGCGCCAGCCAACGACTGTGTCAGGAACGTCGAGGTCTCGGTGGGCTTCAGCGTGACCTGGATGCCGACCTGGCCGAGCTGCGCCGCGAGCGCCGCCGCGATGTCCACGTCGTTCGTGAACCGCCCGACGGGATGATACAGGTCCATCGCGAAGCCATCCGGATACCCGGCCTGGGCGAGGAGCTGCCGCGCCCGCGCCGGATCGTACTCGTAGCGCGGCGTTACGTCGGGCGCGTAGCCAATCGACGTGTCGATGAGCGGCACGTCGGCGCGCTGAGCGTTGCCCTTCAAGATGCCGTTGATGATCGCGTCCTTGTCCACGGCGTAGTTGATCGCCTGGCGCACGGTCTTGTTCGTGAGCGGCCCGACGGCGCCCAGCCCCATGAAGTAGAGGAAGCCGCTCGGCGCCTGGATCGCCCGTACGTTGCCGGTGAGCTGCGGCGTGAGGTTCGGCGGCAGCGGTGCCGTCATGTCCACCTCGCCGCTCAGCAGCGCCGTCAGCGCGACCATCGGCTCCTTGAGCCAGCGGATCACGACCTCGTCGGGCGCGCTAGTGATATCACCCCAATAGTACGGGTTCTTGCGCATCACCAGGCGCTGATCGGGCACCAGCTCGTGGAGCACGTACGGGCCGGCGCTCACCGGCTGGCGGTCGGCCGCCTCCTTGCCCACGCGGTCGTACAGCGCCTTGCTGGTGATCGGGATGGTGGCAAGCTGACCGAGCAGCGTCGCGTTCGGGACTTTGGTGACGACGTCTACCGTCAGGTCGTCGACGACGGTCGCGTCCTGCACGGTGCTGATGGACGAGCGGCGGGTGCTGTCGGGGTCGTCGAGGGCGCGATCGACGATGGAGTGCTTCACGTCGGCCGCGGTGAGCGGGCTGCCGTCGCTGAAGCGGATGCCGGGCCGGATGTGGAAGCGCCAGGTGGTCGGCGCCACCGCCTCCCAGCGCTCGGCTACCAGCGGCTCGTACGTGCGCTCGTTCGTCATACGCACCAGCCCCTGAAAGATGCTCTGCCAGGCGTTGGTAATGTCGCCACCCGACTGGGAGTACGGATTGTAGTTGGTGAGCGGCGAGACCAGCACGACCGTGAAGCGCCCGGGCCCGCTGCCGCCCACCGGCGCGGCCTCGCCGCTCGCGCTCGGCATGGCGCCCGGGCCGCCGGCCGCCGGGCCGCGCGGCGCCGCGGGGGCGCAGGCCGCGACCAGCGCGAGCAGCAGCGCCAGGCTGCTGAGCCTGGCGGCCGCGCCACCGCGCCACGCGCTCCCGCCCATGCGCTCCTCGTGGGCTCGATCGAGCGTGCCCATCATACCACCGGCGGGCGACGCAGACACGCGGCGCCCTCACCCGTCCTCGCTCCGCTCGGCCGGCCTCTCCCAGGGGGAGAGGCAACGAGGGCGGGGCGCCCGTCCTGCTCCCTCTCCCGCTGGGAGAGGGCTGGGGTGAGGGCGCGTCGTCCCCCTCTCCCCGTGGGAGAGGGCCGGGGTGTC
Organism: Pseudomonadota bacterium; assembly: GCA_021325365.1. The sequence goes on along the minus strand of JAJPHF010000083.1, from coordinate 76,159 downwards.
CCTCCGGGAGAGGGCCGGGGTGAGGGGGCGCCGGCCGCCGGCTCGCACCACGGTTGTATACTGGCCGCGCGGCAAGAACTGAAGGGGAGGAACTGATGGCCGAGGATGCGAAGACCGTGGTGCGTCGGTTCATGGACGAGGTGTGGAACCACCAGAACCCGGGGGCAGGCGCGGAGATCCTGGCGGAGGACGTGCGCTGGTACAACCCGTCGCTGGGCGACCGCCAGGGGCGCGAGGCTGTCCTGGCGGCGATCGCGGAGATGCGCGCCGCCTATCCCGACCTGGCCCTGACGGTGAAGACGATGCTCGCCGAGGGCGATCAAGTGGTCACCTACTGGGCGGCGACAGGCACCCGGCGCCATCCCTATCGTGGCGCGCCGCCGACCGGGCAGCAGGTCACCTGGGAGGGGGCGGCGCTCAGCCGCGTGGCGGACGGCCGGATCGTCGAGCACCGCGCCTTCCCGCACCCCACGCCCGGCAGCCCGCACGAGGTCGTGTCGAGGGCGGCGCGGCCAGGGGCGGCGGGGCCGCAGCCGGGGCCAGCGGGTATCGCGTTCCTGGACTACACGCCGCCCCGGCGCTTCGCGGCCGGGGCGCGCGTCGGCAACGTCGTCTACCTGGCCGGCGAGACGCCGCGCGACCCGAACACCGGCGAGACCGTGGCGGGCGACATCCACCAGCAGGTGGACCTGGTCTTCCAGAACATCGAGCGCAGCCTGCGCGCGTTCGGCACGGACTTGGCACACGTGTTCAAGATCACCGTCTACCTGACCGACATGGCGAACATCGCCGCGGTGTCGGCGGCGCGCCAGCGCTACTTGCCGCGGACCATCCCGTCCACCACGGTAGCGATCTCGCGGCTGGCCGCGCCGGAGTTCCTGGTCGAGATCGACGCCATGGCGCTGGTCCCCGAGGCGTAGCGCAGCGGCGGCCCGGCGGGAACGCGATCGGCCGGCGCCACCCGCGGCCGTCCCGAGCTAGCCGCCGCTCCCTGGCGCTCTGTCCGGCCGATGTTCTGCATATGCGAACAGATCGCTGGGACGCGCTGCCCGGCGGCTGTTAACCTTGTTAACGTCGCCATCGTTCATGATGTAAACTGCGGGCGCCGGGCCGGCCGGCGGCGCGGGCGCAGGGCGCCAGGGTGGGCGCCGGGCCAGGAAGGAGCCGGATCGGGTGCTGACAGAGAAACAGAACCAGGCCTTTACCCAGGTGGGGCCGGGCACGCTGATGGGCGAGCTGCTGCGGCGCTACTGGATGCCCATCGGCGCGGAGACCGAGCTGGACGAGACGCCCGTCAAGGCCGTGCGGCTGATGGGGGAAGACCTCACGCTCTACAAGGACAAGGGCGGCACCTACGGGCTGCTCGACCGCCACTGCCCGCACCGCCGCGCCGACCTGTCCTACGGTTGGGTCGAGGACTGCGGGCTGCGCTGCAGCTACCACGGCTGGCTGTTCGGCGAGCGCGGCCAGTGCCTGCAACAGCCGTTCGAGGAGATCGCGCACCCGGAGGCGCGCTTCAAGGAGCGCATCCACATCAAGGCCTACCCGGTGGAAGCAAAGGCCGGCCTGCTATGGGCGTACATGGGGCCGGCGCCCGCGCCGCTCGTGCCCACCTGGGAGCCGTTCACCTGGCCCAATGGCTTCAAGCAGATCGTGCTCTCGGAGATTCCCTGCAACTGGTTCCAGTGCCAGGAGAACTCCATCGACCCGGTCCACTTCGAGTGGCTGCACACGAACTGGTCGCGGGTGCTCAAGGGCCAGGACGACGGCCCGAAGCCGCCCACCCACCTGCGCATCGGCTTCGACGAGTTCGAGTACGGCTTCCAGTACCGGCGCATCCTGGAGGGGCAGTCCGAGACGGATGAGCTGTGGACGATCGGGCGCGTGTGCCTGTGGCCGAACGCGCTGTTCACCGGCTCGCACTTCGAGTGGCGGGTGCCGATCGACGATCACAACACGCTGAGCGTCGGCTGGTTCTTCAACCGTGTCCCCCGCGAGCACGAGCCGTTCGAGCAGGAGCGCATCCCCCACTGGTACAGTCCGATCAAGGATCCGCGGACCGGCCGCTGGATCACGACGCACGTGATGAACCAGGACTTCGTGGGCTGGGTGGGCCAGGGGTGCATCGCCGACCGCACGCAGGAGCACCTGGGCGAGAGCGACCGAGGCGTGATCATGATGCGGCGAGCGATGCTGGAGCAGGCGGACATCGTAGCCGAGGGCGGCGACCCGAAGGGGCTCGTGCGCGACCCGGCCCGGAACGCCTGCATTCGGCTGCCGATCATCAACCACGACTATTGGGAGCAGGGCTTCTCGCTGGCCGAGCTACAGCAGAAGAGCCCGCAGCTCGCGGCCCTCTTCCAGCCCAAGGAGTTCGTGTTCCAGGCGGGGCAGCCGGAGGAGATCCGGCAGGCGTACCGGCGCGCGATGGGGCTGGCGGCGGAGGGGTAGAGTTCGCGTTATCGAGGAGGAGCGATGGCAACCACGTCGACCCGGACGGCCGGGATGTGGACCGAGGTGCCCGCCGACGAGTACAGCGACGCCGTCGTAGCGTCGATGGCGCTCGGCGGGATCGACTACCTCTTCTTCACGTCCGGCTCGGAGATCATGTTCTACCAGGAGGCGCTGGCGAAGGCGAAGGCGCTCGGCCGTCCCGCGCCCCGCATGGTGACGATGACCCACGAGCACCCGAACCTGAACGCCGCCATCGGCTATAGCATGTACACCGGCAAGCCGACGGCGACGGCCGTACACGTGGACGTAGGCACGCAGCACTACGGCGGCGCCATCCACACCGCCTCGCGCGGCAACGTGCCCGTGCTCATCACCGCCGGCTCGCCCCCGACGGCCTACGCGGGGAGCATGCGCGGCGCGCGCGACGGACCGCAGTTCGTGCAGCAGCAGACCTGGGACCAGAACGGCATCGTCCGCCAGTACATGAAGTGGGACCACCGTCTGGAGTACCAGGACAACCCGGGGCTGGTCGTGAGCCGCGCGCTGCAAGTGGCGCTGTCGGAGCCCCAAGGCCCCGCCTACCTGAGCCTGCCGCGCGAGGTGGCGATGCTGCCCATGGACGGCGCGCGCTTCCCCACCGCCGGGCAGCTCGGTATCAGCCGCCGCATGGGGCCGGACCCCGACGCCATCCGCGAGGCCGCCGACGTGCTGCTGCGGGCGAGCAACCCGGTGGTCGTCGTCTCGCGCTCGGGCCGCAATCCGGCGACGGTGCCGGCGCTGGTGCGGCTGTGCGAGCTGCTGGGCATGGGCGTGGTCGAGGGCATCTGGCGCACCTACCAGAGCTTCCCCTACGACCACCCGCTCTACCAGAACCAGATCAGTCTGGCCGACGCCGACGCGGTGCTGGTGCTGGAGGCCGACGTGCCGTGGATGCCGGGCGAGCGCGCGCCGCGGCCGGAGGCGACGGTCATCGCGATCGACGTCGATCCCACCGAGCGCCGCATCCCCGTGCTCGACCTCACCGCCGACGTGCGCATCCCATCCGACTCGCTGCTGGCGATCGAGGCGCTCCAGACCGAGATCGAGGGGCGCCTGACGAGCGCCGACCGCCAGCGCGCCGCCGATCGCGCCGCCCGTTGGGCCGACGCCTCGCGCACGCGGCGCGCGGAAGCCGAGCGGGCGGCGCAGGCCGTCGCCACCCGCACGCCGATCGACCCGGCGTGGCTGTCCTACCAGATCGGCCAGGCGCTCGACGACAACTGCATCCTGGTCAACGACACGACGGGCAGCTCGCCCGTCTTCGAGCACGTGCGGCTCGCCGGGCCACGGGCGGCGTTCACGAACCCCGGCAGCAGCGGCGGCTTCGGCGCGGGCGGCGCGCTGGGCATCAAGCTGGCGGCGCCCGCGCGCGACGTGGTGATGGTGACGGGCGATGGCTTCTACACCTTCGGCGTGCCGACGCCCGCCATCTGGGCCGCCGTGCAGCAGCGCGCGCCGTTCCTGTCGGTGATCTACCAGAACCGCAGCTGGGGCACCGGCACGCGCTCGACGGAGCAGCTGTACCCCGGCGGCTACAGCGCGCGGGGCGGCTTCGAGGGCGGCTACTTCGACCCGCCGATCGACTTCGCGAAGGAGGCGGAGGCGGCCGGCGCCTACGGCGAGAACGTGCGCGACCCGGCGGAGGTTGGCCCGGCGCTGCGCCGCGGCCTCCAGCAGATCCGCAACGGCACGCCCGCCGTCATCGCCGTCTGGCTGCCCAAGATCCTCCAAGACAGCTAGGCGCGTGCGGGGGCGGGCGCCGCTGGCGCCCGCCCCCGCACGCGCCTTGACTCCTCCCGGCCGCGCGGCTATCGTGTCGTCGTCCGCCGGTGACCGCAGTCCGCGCGTCGCCGGCCGCGCGCCTGGAGGAGAGCCATGCGTCGCGCGACCGCCCTGGTGCTCGTCGGGTGGGCGCTCATGGCTTGCGGCCCCGCCCCGGCCGCGTCGGCGCCGCCGCCCGCCGCCGCGAGCCCCCCGCAGGCGGCCGCCGGCCCGGCGCCCCCGGTTCGTACGGCGCTGCGGGTGACCAACACCGGGCACAGTGGCAACAGCATGATGCCCTGGCTTATCTGGGCCAGCGGCGCGTTCGACAAGTACGGGCTCGACGTGGGCGAGGTCGCCGACCTGCCGAGCAGCACCACCTCGGTCCAGGTGCTGATCTCGCGCGACGCGGACGTGATCAACGTCAGCGCGAATCCCGCCGTCGAGGCCAGCCTCAAGGGCGCCGACCTGGTGATGATCGCCGACTCGCCGCCGGGCACCGGCTACTGGCTCTACGCCGCGCCCGACGTCCATTCCGTGGATGACCTGCGCGGCCAGCTCATCGGCGCCAACCAGGTGGGCAGCTCGAGCTACTTTGCGGTGGACTACGCGCTGCGCGACCGTGGGATGCTCGTCGGGCGCGACTACGACGTGCTCACGGTGGGCAGCACCGAGGCGCAGTTCGCCGCGCTCCAGCAAGGCAAGGTGAAGGCCGTGCCGCTGTCGTCGCCGGCCACGCTGCTCGCGCGCCGCGCCGGCTTCGTCGAGCTGTACGACCTCAACGGCGTGCCCTTCAACGCCGGCGGGCCGGTCGTGCGGCGCGAGATGCTGGACGATCCGGCCGGGCGGGACGCGCTGCTGCGCTACGTGCAGGCGATGGTCGAGACGATCGCGCGCTTCCGCCAGGACCGCCCGTTTGCCCTCCAGCTCCTCGGCCGGTACTTCGAGACCGACGACATGGAGATCCTCGACGACCTGTATCAGGCCTACTTGCCCAAGCGCGTCCCGCTCGTCGTGCCCGAGGGCATTCCGCCCGTGCTGGAGAGCATCGCGCCGCGCGATCCGAGCGCCCGCGACGCCGATCCCCGGCGCTTCTACGACAACAGCCTCGTGGAGCAGCTTCAGGCCTCCGGCTTCATCGATGCGCTCTACCGTTGACCGGGCGGCACGTGCCCGGCGCCGGCAGCGTATGGAGCCGAGCCTAGTCAGGGAGCGCCATCCACCGGGCGGCAGGGCCCGTCGCGCGTGGGCCCACGTCAGCCTCGATGCCACCTATGGCATCATAGACGTGGGCGGAGTCACGCCCGGTTCCAGAGCCAACACCGCGCATACAAGGAGTCCCCATGCCACCACTACGCTACTTGATAGCCGGGCTGCTCGTCGCGCTGCTGGCCGCGTGCGCGCCGTCCGCCGGGGCCCCGGCCAGCGGCGCCGCGCCATCGGGGGCGGCGCCCGCCGCTACCAGCGCGGGCGCCGCGGCGCCGCCGACCGCGAGCGCCGGGGGCGCGGCGACCACGGCTAGCGGCGGGGCAGCGCCGGGCGCGGCCGCGCACGCACCGCTCAGCCCGCCGGTTGCCGTTAAGTTCGGCGACCTGCCGGCCACGTCGAACGCCGGCGTCTACATCGCGCTCGATCGCGGCTACTTCCAGGAGGAAGGGCTCGACGTCAGCCTGGAGACGTTCGACTCGTTCGAGCGCGCCATCCCGCCGCTGGCGACGAACCAGCTCGACGTGGCGGGCGGCGGCGTGAACGCGGGGATGTTCAGCGCCATGGGCCGCGGGCTGCCGCTGAAGATCGTCGCGGGCATCTCGGGCAACGGCGCCTACAGCTCGTCGGCGCTCGTCGTCCGCAAGGAGCTGATCGACTCGGGCCGCGTCAAGGACTACCCCGACCTGAAGGGCCTGCGCATCGCGCTCCTCAGCAAGAGCTCCGGCCTGGGCGCGGAGTACGAGCGCCTCTTGCAGAAAGGCGGGTTTACCGAGAACGACATCGACCTGAAGCTGCTGCCGTTCCCCGACGCGACCGTAGCGATGAGCAACGGCGCGATCGACGCCGGCATCCTCACCGAGCCGTTCGTCGCTCAGCTGGTGCGGTCGGGCGTCGGCGTGCGCTGGAAGGGCGCCGAGGAGATCTACCCCGGCCACCAGATCACGGCGATGCTCTACGGCCCCGACTTCGCGGGCCGCCAGGAGCCGGCCACCCGCTTCCTGACCGCGTACCTCCGCGGCGCCCGCGACTACAACGCGCTCATCAACAGCAGCGACCGCACGCCGCTCTACGAGATCCTGGCGGCGCACACGCCGATCAAGGACATGAGCATCTACCCGGCCATGTCGCCGTCGAACATCGACCCCAACGGCACGCTGAACGTGGACAGCCTGCGCGCCGACCAGGACCTCTGGGCGAGCGAGGGCTTCATCGAGCAGCCCGCCGACTTCGCCAAGGCCGTCGACCTGCAATACCTGCAAGCCGCCGTGCAGCGCCTCGGCCCCGAGCGCTAGCAGGAGGGACGATGCGCCTGCTCGAGGGCTACGTCGCGCTCGACCTAACCGACCTGCGCGGCCAGCTGTGCGGCAAGCTGCTGCGCGACCTCGGCATGACGGTGATCAAGGTCGAGCCGCCCGGCGGCGACCCGGTGCGGCGCCTCGGCCCGTTCGCCCACGACCGCCCCGACCCCGAGGGCAGCCTGCGCTTCGCCTACCTGAACGCCGGCAAGCAGAGCGTCGTCCTCGACCTGACCACGTCGAGCGGCCGCGACGCGCTGCTCGGCCTCGTGCGGCAGGCCGACGTGCTGGTCGAGAGCTTCGCGCCCGGCACGCTGGCCGCGCTCGGCCTCGTCGAGGCGCGGCTGCGCGAGGCCAACCCGCGCCTCGTCGTCACGTCGATCAGCGGCTTCGGCCAGGAGGGGCCGTACCGCGACTACCTGTGCCCGGACCTCGTCGGCCTCGCGATGGGCGGGGTGCTCGGCATCGCCGGCGACCCCGGCCTGCCGCCCGTCCAGGCCCCCGAGACGCAGGGCGCCTACTTCGCCTCCGTCTACGCGACGTTCGCCACCGTGCTGGCGCTGTGGCGACGGCTGACCCCTTCCCCCCAACCCCCTTCCCCCATGGGGGGACGGGGGCTTCCGGTGCAAGCTGCGCGCAGTGCTCCCCCCTTTCCCCCCACGGGGGAGAGGGGGGCCGGGGGGGAGAGGGGTCACCTCCACGGCGATATCTCCGTCCAAGAGTGCTTGAGTTACAACGAGAGCCTCATCCGCACGTTCGCCTTCGACGGCCACAGCGTCAAGCGCGCCGGTCCGCAGCACCCGCAGGTCGCGCCGGCCAACGTCTTCCCCACGCGCGACGGCTACGTGTACACGCTCGTCGCCGAGCAGCACTGGCAGCGCCTGCTCGACCTCTGGCCCGACCACAACCCGGCCCTCGACGATCCCGCGCTCCACTCGAACGCCGGCCGCCGCGCCCGCGCCGAGTGGATCACCGCCGAGGTCAGCACGTTCACCGCGCGCTTCACGCGCGACGAGCTAGTAGGGCTGCTCCAGCGGCACGGCATTCCGGCGCTGCCGGTGAACACGCCGGCCGACTTCATGCGCGACGCGCAGGTGCGGTACCGCGGCCTGTTCCAGCCGACGACGCATCCGGTGCTCGGCGACTACGTGCAGACCAGCTTCCCGCCGCTGCTGGACGGCGAGCGGGTGCCCGCCGCACCGCCGCCGCTGCTGGGCGAGCATACGCGCGCGGTGCTGGCGGGCGCGGCGGCCGCCAGCCCGGCGCCACATGACCCACCGGCGCCGCTGGGCGGCGTCCGCGTGCTGTCGCTGACGACCGGCATCGCCGGGCCGCACGCCGCCCGCGCACTGGCCCAGTGCGGCGCCGAGGTGATCAAGCTGGAGTCGCGGCGCGGCGGGCTGGACAGCTTCCGCCTGTTCTCGCCCGACGGCGACCTGAACACGTCGTACCGCTACGTCGAGGCGAACCTCAGCGTGCTGTCCGCGCAGCTCAACCTGAAGGACCCCGAGGGCGTGCGGCTGTTCCGCGAGCTAGCGGCGCGGTCCGACGTGGTGCTCGACAACTTCGGCGCCGACGTGCTGACGCGCCTCGGCCTCGGTCCCGACGCGCTGCGCGCGGTGAAGCCCGACTTGATCGTGGTCAAGATGCCGGGGCTCGGCTGCACCGGCCCGAAGGAGCGCTGGCGCTCGTGGGGCTCGACGCTGAACGCCTTCACGGGCATGACGTATCTGTGGAACCACCCGGGCCAGGAGCGGCCCATCGGCTACCAGGGCGTGTACCCGGACTACGTGGCGGCGGCGCTGGTGCCGGCGCTCGTCTTCGCCGCGCTGCTCCACCGCCAGCGCACCGGCCGTGGCGTCTTCGTCGACCTGGCGCAGGCCGAGTCGGCCGCCTACATGCTGGGCGTGAGCTACCTGGAAGCGGCGGTGAACGGCCGCGACCCGGCGCCCGTGGGCAACGACTGGCCTTACGCGGCGCCGCACAACGTCTATCCGTGCGCCGGCGACGACCGCTGGTGCGCCATCGCCGTCGAGACGGACGCCCAGTGGCGCCGCCTGTGCGAGCAGCTTGGCCGCCCCGACCTCGCCGCCGATCCGCGCTACGCGACGCACGCCGCACGGCGCGAGCACCTGGCCGAGTGCGACGCGCTCGTGGCGGCGTGGACGCGCGAGCGCGAGCCGCACGCGGTCATGCGCCAGCTCCAGGCGGCGGGCGTGCCCTGCGGCGCGGTGCAGACGGGCGAGGACCTGTGCCGCGACCCGCAGTACGCGGCGCGCGGCTCGATCGTCGCCGTGGAGCACCCGACGCGCGGCCGGATGGCGCTCGCCGACGTGCCGGTGCGCTTCGCCGCCGGCCGCCTCGCCCCGCCGCGCCGCGCGCCCCTTCTCGGCGAGCACAACGAGTACGTGTTCTGCGACGTCCTCGGCTATTCGGCCGAGCAGCTCGCCGCCTGGCAAGCGGCCGGCGTGGTCGACTAGCCGAGGCATTCACGCGTTGTCGTAGGGCAAGGGCTTGTCCCTTGCCGCCCGGTCGTCGCGGCTGCACCGGGCGGCAGGGGACGAGCCCCTGCCCTACATCCTTGTGGCGCGCTGGCCCATAGCGCGGCAGGGGACGGGCCCCTGCCCTACGACTTATATTTTCTTCCGCGAGTGTGGGGGTTGGCCTCCACCGAGCAGAGAGGAGCGTGGCTATGGCCGAGTACCAGACGGTCAAGATCGAGCGCGAGGAGGGCGTGACCTTCCTCTACTTCAACCGGCCCGAGAAGCGCAACGCGATGAATCCCCAGCTCTGCGCCGAGATGGTGCAGGCGCTGACGGAGCTGGAGACCGACCCGGAGACGCAAGTGCTCGTGCTTACGGGCGCGGGCGAGGCGTTCACCGCCGGCATGGACCTGCGCGAGTACTTCCGCGCGCTGGACAACGATCCCGCCGGCCAGATGCGCGCCCGCTACGATGCGCGGATGTTCCAGAACGAGAAGCTGGTGAACTTCCCGCGGGTGACGATCGCCATGGTGAACGGCTACTGCTTCGGGGGCGGCTTCAGCCCGCTCGTGTCGTGCGACCTGGCGATCGCGGCGGAGGATGCGCTGTTCGGCGTGAGCGAGGTGAACTGGGGCATCATCCCGGGCGGCTACGTGGCGAAGGACCTGGTGACCGCGCTGCCGTACCGCCACGCGTTCTACTACACGCTGACCGGCGAGCCGTTCGACGGCAAGCGCGCGGAGCAGATCGGCCTGGTGAACTTCGCCGTGCCGCGCGCCGAGCTGCGCACCCGCACGCTGGAGCTGGCGCACCGGTTGATGCAGATCAGCCCGGCGGTGCTGCGGGCCGCGAAGCAGGCGCTGCGCGTCGCGCCCGACCTGACGCGCGACCAGGCGTGGGACTACACGATCACGAAGAACGCGGCGCTGCGCGTGCAGGACCCGGAGAACAGCCGCGCGCGCGGCATGCAGCAGTTCCTCGACGACAAGACGTACCGCCCCGGCCTCGGCCCGCAGCCGCGCCCGAACGCCTGAGCGCGCTGCGCGACCTCGGCCGCTCATAGCACGGGGGAGAGGGAGCAAGCGGCGCCCTCTCCCCCGATGAGAGGAGCGCCGCCCGCAGTATTCCGCGTGGCAGGGTGAGGGCGTCTTGCTCCCTCTCCCCCTGGGAGAGGGTTGGAGGTGATGGCGTCGTTCGGCTACTTCACCTCAGCGGGCGCGGCCTCCCACGTCTGGTAGGCTTGCTGGCGCCGCTCGCCGGGCTTGGTCAGCCAGTGCGGCGCGAGGTCGATGCGGTGCCCCTCGGGATCGGTGATGTAGACCTCGACCGCTCGGCCGTCGCGCACCCCGTCGTGGTACTCCGCGCCCAACGCCTCCAGTCGCTCGCGCCGCGCCGCGATCTCCTCCATCGGCATCTCGATGCCGAAGTGCCAGGGGTGTCCGGTGTTCTCCTTCACCCACTCGGCGTTCAGCAGCGTCAGGTTGAACTCGCCATCCGTCAGCTCGGTGATGCCCTTCACGGGGTCCTGGTAGACCGGCACCAGATCGAACGCCTTCTGATACCACTCGGCCAGCGCGCGGATCCTCACAGGCGATGGCAATGTGTCGGAACTTCGGCATCTGCGCTCCTCCCCGGTTCTAGTCGGCGTGTCTCTATAGTACCGCCGTGACGTAGAATGGCAAGAGCCCGGGCGGCGGGTGCCGCGCCCATCCATTCTCGGAGGCGGTGACTCATGGCCGACGACGCAAGCGAGCTGCGGCAGAAGGTGGCGCTGTCCTGTCGCATCCTGGCGATGAAGGGGCTCGTGCGGGAGACGACGGGCCACGTGAGCGCCCGCATCCCCGGCACCGGCGAGATGGTGATTCGCGGGCGCGGCAACGGCGAGAGCGGGCTGCTGTTCACGCGCCCGGAAGATGTGCTGCGCTGCGACTTCGACGGCAGCGGCATCGCCGACGACGCGCCGGTGGGCAAGCCACAGGAGCTGCCGATCCACGGCGAGATCTACAAGGCGCGGCCCGAGGCGATGTGCGTGGTCCACGCCCACCCACCTGGCGCGCTGCTCTGCGGCATCACCGGCGTCGAGCTGCGGCCGATCTTCCTCGCCTACGACCCGTCGGCCGCGCGGTTCGGCTTCGACGGCGTGCCCCTCTTCCCGCGCTCGATGACGCTGACGCGGCCCGACGAGGTCTGGCCGATGCTGGAGGTGATGGGCGACAAGACCTACTGCCTGATGCGCGGCCACGGCATCACGGTGTACGGCCGCAGCGTCGAGGAGGCGACGGTGCGGGCGATCAAGCTGGAGACGCTGGCGCGCATCAACTGGGCGGCGGCCCAGCGCGGCGGTGCCCCAGACGTGCCGGCGGCGGACGTCGAGGTGGTGAGCGGGCGCACGAGCCGCGCCCAGCGCGACTCCGTGCAGCCCGTCTGGAACTACTACGTGCAGCTGCTGGAGCACCAGGGCGCGCTGGCCCACGACCCCGTCTTCGGAATCGACGTCTGAGAGGGGAATCGGGCCATGGCGAGAGAGTACCGCTACATCTCGGGCGATTCGCACCTGGAGATCGACTCCAAGTGGTGGGTCGACCGCGTGCCGGCCGCGCACCGCGAGCGCGCGCCGCGCCTGATCCGCCTGCCCGACGGCGGCGACGCCTGGCTCATCGAGGGCCGGCCGCTACGCGAGGTGCCGTCGGACCTGTACGGCGGCAAGGGCCGCGACCACTGGCAGCCGTTCGGCCAGAACTACGAGACCACACCCGGCACCGGCCCGGCCGAGCAGCGCCTGCGCGAGCAGGACGCCGACCGCATCGACGCCGAGGTGCTGTTCCCGGGCGCCTCCTCGCCGTCGATGTGGCGCAGCATCAGCGACGACGCGGCCTACAAGGCGGTCCTGCGCGCCTACAACGACTTCCTGGCCGAGGACTACTGCGCCGTCGCGCCCGACCGCCTGCTCGGCCTCGGCATGGTGCCGTGGACGGGCGTGGACGACGCCATCGCCGAGCTGGAGCATTGCAAGCGGCAGGGGCTGCGCGGCGTGATGCTCAGCGCCTACCCGAGCGGGCGCGGCTACCCGACGCCCGAGGACGACCGCTTCTGGGCCGCCGCGCTCGACCTGCAGATGCCGCTCACGATCCACCAGCAGCTGGACCGCTCGGGCGAGCGGGCGCGGCCCCCGTTCCAATACCCCGCCGCCTCGAAGCAGGTGCTCGACCGCATCGGCCCGGTGCGCGACTTCATCGTGCAGTTCACCAAGTTCGGCCGCCTCGGCTCGTTCAACGCCGTGCAGATGGCGCTGGCCGGCGTGTTCCAGCGCTTCCCGACGCTGCACCTGTTCTTCGCCGAGACGCAGATCGGCTGGCTGCCGTTCTTCCTGGAGCAGGCCGACATCCGCTACGAGCGCCACTCGCGCTGGGGCGAGGAGCTGCTGGGCGTGCCGCAGCTCGACCGGCCGCTGAGCCAGGTCATCCGCGAGCACTGCTCGTGGGGCTTCCAGGCCGACCGCGCGGGCGTCGAGCTGCGCCACCACATCGGCGTCGAGCGGCTGATCTGGGCCACCGACTTCCCGCACCAGGAGTCGGAGTGGCCGCACTCCGACCAGGTGCTCGCGCGCAACTTCGCCGGCGTGCCGGCCGACGAGGTCCGGCGCATGGTGGCCGACAACGCGATCGCCTTCTTCCACCTCGACGCCGCGCCCGCGGCACAGGCTACGGGCGCGGCATCCGCCGCCACGCGCTAGCGACGGCCCACGCCGGCCGCACCGCCCCGGCCCGGGCGGCCCGCCCGGACTTGACGGCTGCGGCCTTGCCGAGTCGAACGGGCGGCGCTATGGTAGGCCCGTGCCCAATCCGGGGCGCTCCCCGGCCGGGGGGCTGGGGGATGTCCCCTATACCTTCGCTGCCGCGGCAGCGGGGAGCCGAGGCCCGCGGGCATTCAGGAGGACGGCGATGGAAGCGACCGAGGTCAGCGTACCCGCGCGCGCGGCTGTAGAGCAGCTCGTCGCCTGCGGCGTGACGCACGTCGTGTGGCTGCCGGACAGCGAGTCCGGCTTCATGTACGAGGCGCTGACCCAGGCCGAGGCCGACGGGCGCCTCAAGCTCATCCCGATCTGCCGCGAGGGCGAGTCGATCCCCCTCGCCTTCGGCCTGCTGCTGGGCGGCAAGCGGCCGGCCATCCTCATCCAGAACACCGGCTTCTTCGAGGCCGGCGACTCGCTGCGCGGCCAGGCCATCGACCTGCACCTGCCGCTGGTGCTGCTGATCGGCTACCGGGGCTGGCGCCCCGACCGCGCCGACATGGTGGACACGGCCGGCGTCTACCTGGAGCCGGTGCTCGACGCCTGGGGCGTGCCGCACTACCTGATCGACCAGCCCGCCAAGCTGCCGCGCATCCGCGAGGCGTTCGCCGAGGCAGAGCGGCGCCAGGGCCCGGTGGCCGTGCTGATCGCGGGCGAGTGGGAGTAGCGCCATGATGGACTTGCGCGCGGCCGTGCAAGCGCTGGTGGCGCGGCGCACCGACGAGCTGGTGATCGTGCCGTTCACGGGCGGCATCGCCTGGGAGGACGCGAGCAGCCTGCCGGCGCTCGACCTGCCGTTCTGGGGCTCGATGGGCAAGGCGGGCAGCACGGGGCTGGGCGTGGCGCTGGCTGTGCCGACCCTACGGGTGTGGGTGCTCGATGGCGACGGCAGCCTCCTCATGAACCTGGGCACGCTCGTCACCGAGGCGAGCCAGGCGCCGCGGAACTTCTACCACTTCGTGCTGGAGAACGGCGTCTACCGCACGACAGGCGGCCAGCCGATCCCCGGGCACGAGCAGGTGAGCTTCGCCGGCCTGGCGCGCGGCGCCGGCTTCCCGCACGTCTGCGAGTTCGACGACCTGGCAGCGCTGGAGCGCGACCTGCCCGCGGTCGTCGGCCGGCCCGGCCCGACCTTCGTCACGCTCAAGGTCTCGCCCGAGCCGCTCGACCGCCGCCTGCCGCGCCGCACGCTCAAAGCAGCGCTCCCCGCGGTCCGCGCGGCCATCCGGGCACGGGCGGGTGCGGCCTGATACCCGATCCGGTCGGTTTCACATTCCCCCTCACCCCCGGGAGAGGACCGGGGTAAGAGCATCCTACTCCCTCTCCCCCGGGAGAGGACCGGGGTGAGAGCATCCTACCCCCTCTCCCCCTGGGAGAGGGTCGGGGTGAGGGCCGTCCGGGCAAGCGATCTGCCGTGTCGGAGCACCCGCCCCCGCGCATCGGCCGCGGCAGCACGCAGCGCTGCGGCGGGGGATGCCCGATTAGGGCGCGCTAGTTGTGGATGTTGACCGGCGTGCCGACGGTGGCCCAGTCCCAGAACCAGCGCGAGTCGTCCAGGTTCAGCCCCAGGCAGCCATGGCTGCCGGGATAGCCCCACATGCTGGACCAGTAGTTGTAGTGGATCGCCGCCCCGTCGTTGGTGAAGTACTGCGTGTACAGCACGTGCTTCAGGTAGTAGCCGTGCGGCGAGTTGCGCGGGACGCCCAGCGTCGCGCTGTCCATCGTCTCGTCCTCGACGCGCCGCACGATGTGGTGCAGGCCCAGGGGTGTGCTCATGACCGTCGTGCCTTTGATAGCGAGGGCGGCGTACACGGCGCGGTCGTCCTCGTAGGCGACGATCATGGCCGGCTCGCTGAGGTCCACGTCGATCCAGCGGCCCGAAAATACCTGGGGCGGCGACTTCGGGAGCCGCACACCGTCGCTGCGAACGTACTCGTCATCGCCGATCTGGTACCAGGTCGCGCCGTCGTCGCCGACCACTGCATCGGACACCTGGACGGGCGTGTTAGGCCCCAGTGTGCGGAGGTACGTGCCGCTGTCCACCGCGGGCCAGCTGCGCACGTTGAAGCTGCCGATGATGCGGCCCGGAAGGTCTACGCTGTAGAGCACCTGCGGCTTGTCGAAGTACCCCTCGGGCGGCGGCGGGACCGGCCCCACGGCGGCGGCGTCGATCCAAGCGTAGTTGTCGGTCCGCGGGTTGTAGACGTAGAGGCGCCCGCCCTCCGCCGTCCCGGTGAGCTGGAGATAGGACCATTGCCGAATCGGGCCGAAGTCGGTCCCCTCTTCCGGCGCCGACCAGAGGTCCGTGGGCGTGTGGACGGCCACCCATTGCCCCGCGTCCGACTCGTCGGCCACGGGTGCCGCGGCGACCCGCGGCAGGTCGCCGGTTCCCGAGGACGGAGCGGATGCCCGCCGGACGGTCGCCCCCGCGCCGGCCGGGGAGACGAGAATGCCAACGAGTATGACCATTAGCGCGGCGGCGAGCGTCCTCATCGCTTCATCGCTCCCCACGGAGGTTGCGGCGCCGCGGGGCGCCCCGGACGCTCGCTAACAGTCCTCTCGCAGAAAGCGAGCCGCCGGCAGGCCGGCGACGCGCGCTTCCGCGAATTCTCACGCAATTCTCACGCGGGGCAGAGGGTAGGCGGGAGGAGCGATGCTCGTCGCGGCGAGCGGGAGCCTCCTAGGGCCGCGCGGCGGGCGGGCGCTCGACGGCGAGGACGCCCTTCGCCAGCAACGGCTCTAACTGGTCCTCGAGGGCCAGGTCCCGGAGGACCGAGGCCGCGTCGGCGCCGGGGGAGGCGGCCGGGCGGCCGGCGACGGCGGGCGTGCGGGCGAGGCGGGCGGCGGGGCCGATCGTGGTGATGCGCTCGCCGGTGTCGTGCTCGCGCGTGACGCTGAGGCCGTGCGCGACGACCCAGGGGTCCGTCATGAGGTCCGGGACGGCGGCCACCGGCTGCGCGCCGATGCCGGCGGCCGTGAGGCGGGCGACCCACGCGGCGGCCGGGGCGGTGGCGAGGCGCTCTTCCAGGAAGCGCGCGAGCGCGTCGTCCGGCTGAGGACTACCCGCCGTGGGAGCGGAGGCGGGCAGGTGCTCGATGCCGGCCAGGCCCTCGACCTGGGCGAGTGCCGGCAGGTCGGCCGCGCGTGCGCCGAGGAACAGCCACCCGTCGCTCGCGCGGTAGAGGCGCTGGAGCGGCCCGCTGCCGAGCGCCGTCTGGCCGCGCGGCTCGTCCCACACCTGGCCGGCGTAGTCTTGCAGGTAGGGCGACTGGAGCAGCGAGGCGGTGAAGGCCAGCGCCGCCTCGACGCGCTGGCCGCGCCCGGTGCGCAGGCGATGGTACAGGGCCAGCGCCACGCCGAAGGCCGCGAGCAGCCCCGTGCCGTAGTCGTCGATGGCGAACGGCTGCATGAGCGGCGGACCGTCGCCGCCGAAGCGCACCTGCATGCCGCTCACCGCCTGGGCGTTCGACTCGTAGCCCGGCCAGGCGCCCCACGGGCCGTCGTAGCCGTAAGCGCTGATCGAGACGTAGATCAGGTCGGGCCGTAGCGCCCGCAGCTGCTCGTAACCGGCGCCCAGCCGCTCGGCCACGCCCCGCCGCGCGTTCTGCAACACCACGTCGGCGTCGCGCACCAGCCGGTGCAGGATGTCCTGCCCCTCGGGCGTTTTCAGGTCGAGCAGCACCGTGCGCTTCGCCCGGTTCACGTCGGTGTGGTAGCGGTGAACGCTGGTATGATAGCCGGTGCCCTCCTCGCGCGGGTTGTTGATCTTCACCACGTCGGCGCCGAACTCGGCGAGCGTGCGCCCGGCCGTTGGCCCCGCCAGCACCTGCGTCAGATCGACCACCCGGTAGCCTTCGAGCGCGCTCTGTAGCGGGGATGGAAGCTCTGCAGCGGGCGGCGGTGCGGGGGAGCATTCCAGGCCGGCCAGCACGGCGGCGCGGTCGGCGTCGGGGGCGGGCGCGGGACGTGGACGCTCGCTTGGCCACTCCGAGAGCCGCACCGCCGCGCCCGGCTGCCAGACGGTGCCGAGACCGGGATCGTCCACGGGCCAGACGATGCGAGCGGCACGCGCGTGCGGCGCGGCGAGCCACTCGGCCGTCGTGCGGCAGAGGCTGATCGGCGTGACGGCGGCGCCGCCCAGGTCCTCCCACTCCTGCGCCGAGCGGGTCAGGAAAAGCGCTCGCAGCCGCTCGCGCAGGGTGGCCTCCAGGGCCGGCTCGCGCGCCAGCCGCCCAAGGTCGAGCAGCCCGTCGTCGCGCCACTGGCCGTTGCCGGTAGCGTCCAGCAGGCGCTCGCGGAAGCGGGGCGTGGAGCCGCTGAAGTGGACCCAGCGGCCGTCGGCGCACTGGAAGCGGCCGCCCCAGAAGTCGTCGGGCCGGCCGCCGGCGGGCTGGCCGTCGATCAGCAGGCCGTGGGCGCCGATCGCCGCGAAGGTGGCGTCGAACAGCGGCACCTCGATGCGCTGGCCGCGCCCGTCGCGCTCGCGGGCGACGAGCGCCATGGCGACGCCGACCGCGCCCAGGAAGGCGGCGAAGTGCGACGCGATCGGGATGGCCGTGTACACGGCCTGGCCGGCCTGGCCACCTGCCGCGGCCGCGCGATAGGTGCCCGTCGCCGCGCCGACGACGCCCTCCCAGGCCGGCAGCGCGGCGCGCGGATCGTCGGCGGCGAAGCCGGGCAGCGACAGGTAGATCAGGCGTGGGTCGGCCTCCGTCATGGCGCGCGGGCCGAGCCCCAGCCGCTCCATGACGCCCGTCCGGAAGTTCTCGACCACCACGTCGGCGGAGGCGACGAGCCGCCGCGCGGTGGCCTGGTCGGCGGCGTCCTTCAGGTTGAGCGCGATGCCGCGCTTGCCGCGGTTCCAGGTCGCGTTCGCGGGCGTGGCCCAGCGCGGCCCGCCCGGCGGCTCGACGCGGATCACGTCGGCGCCCGCGTCGGCGAGCAGCATGGCGGCCAGCGGCCCGGGGATATACTGCCCGAAGTCGATTACCCGCACGCCCGCCAGCGGTCCCGCCACGGACTGCCTCCTCGCCGGATACTCCCGCGCGTGCCGCCCTGGTATAACACGGCGCCTGGCGGCGACGGAGGGAGGGGACGCGATGCGGGTGCTTATCACGGGGGCGGGGCTGATCGGCTGCCACGCGGCGCGCGAGCTGGTGGCGCGCGGGGACCAGGTCACGCTATTCGACCTCACGCCGCGTGAGGACTACGTGGCCCGCGTCGTCGGCGGCGACGTGCGGCTGGTGCGCGGCGACACGCGCGAGCTGCCGGCGGTGCTGGAAGCGGTCCAGGCCGCGCAGCCCGAGTGCGTCGTCCACACGGCCGGGCTGATTGGCGGCAACGCTCAGCAAGTGCCGTATCGCGGCTTTCAGGTGAACATCGGCGGCACGATCAACGTCGCCGAGGCGGTGCGGCTTGGCGGCGTGCGGCGGCTGGTGCACGCGAGCACACAGGGCGTCAACGACCTGTCGCAGCCGCAGACGGCGCCGCTCACCGAGGAGTTCCCCGTCGGCGGCGATGCGGTCTACGCCGCCTCCAAGGTGGCCTGCGAGCAGGTGCTGAAGGCCTACGCCGCGGCGTACGGGTTCGAGCTGGCGCTGCTGCGCTTCGCCGGCGTCTACGGCTACGGCCACTACACCGGCGGCTCGGGCATCGGCCAGGGCATGCACGCGCTGCTGCAAGCCGCGCTGGAGGGGCGCCCGGCGCCGATCGGCGCTGGCATCCCCGAGAGCAACGAGATGATCTACGCGAAGGACGCCGGCCGCGGCGTGGCGGCGGCCGTGCACGCCGCGCGGCTGCCGCACCAGGTCTACAACATCGGCACTGGCGTGCTCGCCACGCCCGATACGATCATGCAGGCGCTGCAGCGCGTGATCCCCGGCGCGACCGCCAGCCGCAGCGGCCCGCCGCGTCCGGACCGCCACGCGCGCCAGCAGCCGTTCGACCTGACCCGCGCCCGCGCGGAGCTCGGCTACGAGCCGCAATTCGATCTGGAGGCGGGCATCCGCGACTTCGTGGCGGAGCTGCGGCGGTGACGCGGGAGCGAAACCCGTTCGTGATGGATGCAGGCCGCGGCAGTCCGGGGACGCCCTCACCCCAACCCTCTCCCAGGGGGAGAGGGAGTAGGACGGGTGCGGCGCCTCGTTGCCTCTCCCCCTGGGAGAGGCCGGCCGAGCGCAGCGAGGACGGGTGAGGGTCTATCGCATGGGCGCACACGAATCGATGGGATTACACGCTGGGAGGTAGCCCGTGCATCGTCTGGAGCCGTTGTTCCGCTTCTCGTCCGTCGCCATGGTGGGCGCGACCGATAGCTCGCGCACCGGCGGGGCGCCCTATCAGGCGCTCCGCGATCTGGGCTTCACGGGCACGTTCTACCCCATCAACGCGCGGCGCCCGGAGGTACACGGGCTGCGCGCCTACCCGGACCCGGCCAGCCTGCCGGCCGACATCGACGCGGCGGTGGTCGCCATCGGCCGCGACGGCGTCGTCCCGGCCGTGCGCGCCTGCGCGGACCGCGGCGCGCGGGCGATCACGCTGCCCGGCGGCGGCTTCGCGGAGTACGACGACCACGGCCGTGCGCTGCAAGCCGAGCTGGTGGCGCTCGCCCGCGAGCGCGACCTGCTGCTCGTCGGCCCGAACTGCTTCGGGGCGGCGTCCATCGTGAACAAGTGCGCGATCTTCGCCGGTCTCGGGCTCGACAAGGTGCAGGCCGGCAACGTGGCGGTCATCTCGAACAGCGGCGGCCTGCTGCTGGAGATCCTGACCTACGGCACGGCGCGCGGCCTCGGCTTCAGCCACATCGTCTCGTCGGGCAATGAGGCTGTCGTGACCGCCGCCGACCTGCTCGACTACTTCGTGGACGACCCGGCAACCGACGTGGTGCTGGCGGTTATCGAGACGATCCGCAAGCCGGAGCTGTTCCTGGCGGCGGCCGAGCGCGCGGCGGCGGCGCGCAAGCCGATCGTCGTGCTGAAGATGGGCGCGTCCGTGAAGGGCGCGCGCTCGGCGCTCACCCACACCGCCGCGCTGAGCGGCAGCGACGCCGTGTACGACGCGGCCTTTCGCCAGACGGGCGTCACGCGCGTCCACGACCTCGACGACTTCATCGAGATGGGCGTGCTGTATTCCGGCGCGGTCCAGACGCTGCGCCGCCGGCCGCTGGAGCGCGCGGCCGTGATCGAGATCTCGGGCGGCGGCAAGGAGTTGATCTGCGACGCCGCCGAGGCCGCGGGCGTCGAGCTGCCCGACCCGACACCCGAGACGATCGCCGCCATCCGGCCCGGGCTGAACCCCGAGGTCGAGGTCAGCAACCCGCTGGACACGACCGGCAACTGGAACTCGCCCTGGATTCCGACCGTCTATCCGGCGGCGCTGCGCGCCTTCGCGCAGCAGCCCGGCATCGACGTCATCGTGTCGCGCTTTAGCGGCCCGCGCACGGGCGGCATCGGCGTTCTGCGCGAACGGCTGGACGAGCTAGCCGCCGCCCGTGCCGAGCACCCCGACCAGCTCCACGTGACACTGTCGCGCACCTCCGACCAGTTCAGCGAGGAGTGGCTGGACGCGGTGCGCGAGTACGGCGTGCTGTTCCTGCAAGGCTACGCCCGCGGCTTCCGCGCGCTCGGGCGCCTCGCCGCCTACAGCCGCTTCCTGCGCGAGCAGGCCGGGGCGCCGGAGGCACCCCGCTCGCCCATCCGGGTCGAGCTGCCCGCCGGCCGCGCGGCGCTGAACGAGGTCGAGGCGAAGGACCTCCTGCGCGCGGCGGGGCTGCCGGTCGTCGCCACGCGCTGGGCGCGCTCGGCCGACGAGGCGGTGGCGCAGGCGGAGGCGCTGGGCTACCCGGTGGCGGCGAAGGTGCTCGCGCCGCAGATCCTGCACAAGAGCGACGTGGGTGGCGTGCGGCTGGGCCTGGCCGACGCGGCAGCCGTCCACGAGGCGTTCGGCGAGCTAGAGGCGGTGGCCGCGAGCGTGCCGGGCGCCGAGTTCCAGGGGGTCGCCGTGCAGCCGATGGCGGCGCCGGGGCTGGAGCTAGTGCTGGGCGCGAACCGCGACCCGCAGTTCGGGCCGGCGGTGCTGTTCGGCCTGGGCGGGGTGTTCGTGGAGGTGCTGCACGACGTGGCGCTGCGGGTGGCGCCGCTGCGCGCGCGCGACGCCGCGGCGATGCTCGACGAGATCAAGGGGCGGGCGCTGCTCGACGGCGCGCGCGGCCAGCCGGCGGTGAGCCGCGCGGCGATCGTGGACGCGCTCTGTCGCCTGTCGGACCTGATGCTGGCCGCGCCACAGATCGCCTCCGTCGATCTGAACCCCGTGCTCGCTTATCCGGATGGCCTGCTCGCCGTGGATGCGCGCATCGTCCTGACACAATAACCCGCGTCGACAATCACCTTCCCCCGCTCTACTGTGGGAGAGCGGGGCAGGGGAGTGAGGTCCGACGGCGCCAGCGATGACGCGGCTAGCAACCGAGCGGTAGATGTGCGGCGGAGAGGAGCATTGAGCATGGTGCGCGCTCGCACGGACATCGCGCGACAAGAACGAGCGCCAGGCCCGCCGCGGCGCCTGACCGGCGTTCTGGCGACCCTGCTCCTCCTCGCCGCGGCGGCCTGCGCCGCCCCGAGCGGCTCGCCGCAAGCCAGCGCGCCACTCCCCGCGACGAGCAGCGCCGGCGCCACGCCGGCCGTCGACCCGGCGCCGGCCCCGCCCGCCCCGCTACACGTCGTCGCGAACTGGACGCAGCCGACCGGCGCGATGTCGGGCTTCTGGATCGCCCAGGAGGCCGGGCTGTTCCGCGAGCAGGGCCTCGACGTGGAGCTGCTCAATATTCCCAACACCTCCCGCGTGCTGCAAACGATGGCGGCCGGCGAGATGGACCTCAGTCCGCTCGACCCGGCCACCACCATCCGCGCCAGCCTGGGCGGGCTGGACGCCGTGCTCCTATACGCGCAGACGAACCGCCTGGTGTTCGGCGTCTACGCCCAGCCCAGCATCCAGGACCCGCAGGACCTGCGCGGCAAGGTGCTCGGCACGACGCGCATCGGCGCCTCGGCGAACACCGCCCTGCTGGTGGCGCTCAAGCGGTGGGGCCTGGTCCCCGACCGTGACGTGGCGCTGCGCCAGCTTGGCGAGACGCAGGCCATCTACGCCGCCATGCAGACCGGCCAGATCGATGCGGCGCCGTTCGGCCTGCCCGTGGACCGCGCCCTGCTGCCCACGCAGCGCGAGCTGATCAACCTGGCGACCGATGGCCCCGAGTACGCCTCGATCGCCGTGGGCGGGCTCCGCACGTGGATCAACGCCAACGAGGAAGCCGTGCGCCGCTTCGGCCGCGCCTACGCGCTGGCTATCCGCCGGCTCAAGAACGACAAAGCGTACGCGCTCGAGATCTACCGCAAGTACCTGGGCACCGACGACGCCGCGTACCTCGACGAGGTCTACGCGCTGTTCAGCCGCGCGCTGCCCTCGGTGCCCTACGTGACGGACGAGGCTATGGCCCAGGCGCTCGCGGACCTCGTCGAGGAGGAGCCGCAGCTCGCCGGGCGCCAGGGGTCGGAGTGGGTGGACTCGCGCTTCGTCCGCGAGATGGAGGACGAGGGCTTCTTCGCGTCCCGCTAGATGCGCGGCTCGCGGCCGGCGGCGCCTAGCACGAGTGGCGCCGCGGGAGTTCACGCAGTAGAATGCGAGTCGCGCCACGGACTCACCGCCGGGGCGGCACCGCCGGCGGCGCGGGCGCGGCGCGGTGTCCCAGGAGCCGGTGGCGGCAGAGGGGGAGCCATGACAAGCGCGACGACCGGCTCCGCCCGCGCCCTGTTCACGCTCGACTGGTACCGCGCGCTCAGCCCCGACGGCCGCCTGGCCTTCATCGCCGCCTGGGGCGGCTACGCGCTCGCCGGCTTCGACTTCCTCGCCTTCACCTTCGTGCTGGCGCCGATCCGCGCCGCCTTCGGGCTGAGCGAGGGGCAGATCGGCGCGCTGGCGACCGCGAGCCTCATGGCCTCGGTGGCCGGCGGGATCGCCGGCGGCGTGCTGGCCGACCGGCTGGGCCGCGCCCGCGTGCTGCGCTGGAGCATCGCGGCGTACGCGCTGCTCAGCTTCCTGTCGGGGCTCGCGCAGAGCTACGAGCAGCTACTCGCCCTGCGCGCGCTGCTCGGCGCCGGCTTCGGCGCCGAGTGGACCGCCGGGGCGTTGCTGGTGGCGGAATACGCCGCGCCGGCGCAGCGCGGCCGCACGCAGGGCGTGTACACCGCGGGGTTCTCCGTGGGCGACGGGCTCGCCACCCTGGCCTACTTCGTCATTACCGCGCTGGTGCCGGCCGCGCTGTCCTGGCGCGTGCTGTTCTGGCTGGGCGTGCTGCCCGCACTGCTCGTGCTGTGGGCGCGCACCCGGGTGGTCGACCCGCCGGCCTACCGCGCCGCCCAGGCCCACGCGAGCGCGGGCACTGGCCCCGCGCCGGGGCATGGCTCGCTGGGGGCGATCTTCGTGCCGCCGCTGCTCGTCGCCACCGTCGGGGGCAGCCTGCTGGCCAGCGGCATCCTGAGCGGCAAGTACATCGTCAACATCTGGCTGCCGGGCTACTTGCAGCAGTGGCGCGGCCTGGGCAGCGCGGCCGCGGCCATCCAGATCGGCGTGGTCCTCGTCGGCGCGGTGCTCGGGTGCATCGTCGGCGGCTACTGTCAGGACGGCCTGGGGCGCCGCCGCACCTTCCTGCTGTACTCGCTCGCCAGTCCGGCGGCGCTCTGGCTATACCTGCTCGTCCCGGCTGGCCTGGCCTGGCTGCTGCTCGTCGTCGGCGCGCTCGTGGGGTTCTGCACGGCGGGCGCGCTCAGCGGGCTGGGCGCCTACCTGGCCGAGCTGTACCCGAGCGCCCATCGCGGCGCCGGCCAGGGCGTCACCTACAACCTGGGGCGCGGCGCCAGCGGCCTGGTCGCGGGCGGCATCGGCTTGCTGGCGCCGGCCATCGACCTGAACGCCGCGATGGCCGTCGGCGCCAGCGTGTACCTGGTCGCGCTGGCGGGGCTGGTGCTCTTGCCCGAGACGCGCGGGCGCGACCTCACTGCCCATCCGGCGATCGCACCAGCCATCCCACCAAGCGCGAGTGCTCAGGCGGCCGGTGCCGAGCCAGGCTAGAGCGGGATGCCCGCGACGCGAGCAGCCGACGTTCGGTAGGGGCAGGTTCACGCGATGCCAGGGGTCGCCACGCGGGAGGGGCGGGTTTCATGCCCGCCCGCGGCCGTCGAGGCCGCAACCCCGGCGCCGGCCGACCCCGCGGCCCAACAGCATTCCGCCCGTAGCGCGAGCATGAGGCCCGGTCCCACCCCGCCCACCGCGGGCAACGTGGCAAGCACATCCAGCAGGGAGAACAGCCGATGTACGTGGCGACACGCGACGTGATGCTGCCGACGACGATTATCGGCTCGCTGCCGCGGCCGCAGTGGTACACGGCCCGGCTCGGCGACCGCCCGTTCCGCGCGGCGATGGCCGACGCCGTCTACCGCGAGCAGTACGTGGATGCCGTCGCGGCGCTGATCCGCGACCAGGAGCGCGCGGGGCTCGACCTCGTCACGGACGGCGACAGCCGCTTCGATCCCGAGGTCGGCGGCGGCTCGTGGGCCGGCTACCCCGCCAGCCACCTGAGCGGCACCGCCGGGCGCACCTGGGACCGGGGCGACCGCACGCCCGCCCCGGTCGGCACGATCATGCACGAGATCGGCGAGGCGTCGTCGCAGCCCATCGTCGTCGAGCCGGTCGGCCCCGGCACGCTGCAGTACACGGAGATCTGGCAGACCGCCCAGCAGCTCACGCCGACGCCCGTGAAGTTCGGCACGCCGGTCGCCGAGGTGATCGAGGGCCGCCTGGCCAACCGGCACTACGCCGACCGCCGCGCGCTGGTGCGGGACATCGCGGACGCCCTGAACGCCGAGCTGACCGCCCTCGCCCGCGCGGGCTGCCCGGCCATCCAGCTCGAAGCGCCCTGGATTACGCGGTCGGTCAACCGCCAGCGCCCCGAGATGTGGGAGCCCGAGTTCTACGTCGAGGTGTTCGAGCGCACCACCCGCGGCCTGCAAGCGCTCACCGAGGTCTGGCCGCACACCTGCTGGGGCAACCCCGCGGCGCAGCGGCCGTTCAGCACGACGCCGCGCTACGCGCCCGTGCTGGAGATGCTCGACGCGCTGCCCTGCGACGTGGTGACGGTCGAGAACGCTGACAGCGGCTGCGCCGAGCTAGACGTAGTGTGCCAGGGGATCAAGACGAAGAAGCTGGCGCTCGGCGTGGTGAGCCACCGCACGCTCCAGGTGGAGACGGCCGACGAGGTGGCCGCCATCCTGCGCCGCGCGCTGGAGCACGTGCCGCCCGAGCGCCTGGCCGTGACCGCCGACTGCGGCTTCGGCCGCGAGGGCATGAGCCGGCGCATTGCCTACTACAAGATGGTCGCCATGGTGCGGGGCACGAACGCCGTGCGCCGCGAGCGGGGCCTGCCCGAGCATCCCTGCCGCGCCGCCGACCCCGCCTTCGCCTGGGCGTGATGCTAGCTGCCGTCGAGAGGTACGCCGATCAGGGCATGCCGCCCTCACCCCGGCTCTCTCCCAGGGGGAGAGGGAGTACGATAGCCATCATTCCGGCCCTCTCCTCGAGGGCGAGGGGTGGGATCGCGCCCTCGTCTGTCCCCTCTCCCTCTGGGAGAGGGTTAGGGTGAGGGCGTGTTCTATCAGCTCAATCTTCGGAGCACCAGCTAGCCCAGCACCGAAGCCACCGGCAGCGGCGCCCCGGCGGCGCTGGGGTGGCGGCCGTACTGGCCGGTCTCCATTAGCTCGGCGGCCGCCTGGCCGGCGGGCGTGAGGCGCAGGGTGCCGCGCGAGTCGAGCAGCCAGGCGACGTAGCCCTCCGGCACGTTCTCCTGCGGGCCGTGGTGGATGATGCCTTTCGGCACCCAGGTGAGCGTGCCGGGCTCCCGCACCGCGCCCCAGGCGCCCGGCCCGGCGAAGTAGTAGATGATCTCGTCGTAGTCGGCGTTCACGTGGATCGGGGGGCGCCCGCGCGGGTTGGCGCTCAGGTTGTACAGCAGCTCGGCGTTGTCGCGCGAGACGGCGAACGGGCTGGGCGGCCCATTCGGGTTCACCAGCAGGCTCCGCACGTTCAGCTTCCAGACAGGGATCGTACCGTCGTGCAGGGCGACGCGCGCCAGCGGGTTGTGGGGCCGCACGTAGCGGGTGACGCCGTCGAACGCCTTGACGAGCACCACCGTGTCGCCGCCGTCCGCCCCGCTCGGCGCATCGGCGGCCGCGCGCTCCACGTCGCCGGCCCACAGCGCCGGGTCGCCCAGGCTGACCGCACCCGGGAGCTCCAGCACGAGGCTTCGCGTCGGCGTCTGGAGGGGCGTGACGCGGTAGGCGATGGCGCGCGGGATGCACACGAAGTCGCCGGGCCCGCCGCGCAGCGTGCCCTGGTCCGTGGCGAACTCCAGCACGCCGTCCTGCACGAAGTGGATCTCGTCGGCCTCGACGTTGCTCACCAGGAACGGCGTGGGCGCCGCGCGCCCCGACACGCTCAGCCGGAAGCCCGTGCGGGCGGCGAGCAGCGGCGTGGGCAGCGCCGCCGGGTCGTCGCGGTCGGCGGGCGCCACCTCGCCCACGCGCAGCCGGTGCGGCGCGTGCGGCCCCTCGACGCTCGTGAACTCGGGCGGGTAGTGGGGACGCTCGATGTAGGTGCTGTCGCCCGTGAAGCCCTCGCGCGTCCAGCGCATCACCGGCCGCGCGTCGTCGTGCTTGCCGTTCGTCGCCGTCATGGTTGCGCCTCCGTTCACCGTCACTGATATGGGCCGAGCCGGCTCACTGCGTAGTCCACGTACTCCGGGTCTACCAGCCGTCGCGGGTCGAGGTCCACCGTCACGTCGCCGGTCGTGCGAAAGTAATCATAGTCGCTGGCGATGCTGTCCGCGTTCACGCGGCCGTCGGGATCGAAGCGCACAGGGTACATGCGCTTCACCAGGTCGGCGCTCGGCAGCCGCGCGTAATCGGCAATGAACTTCGCCAGGGGGTCCGGGTCGGTGCGCTTTGCCAGGAAGGAATCGTAGTAGTCGCGGATGCCGCGCACGTAGGCCGTCATGTAGCGGCGGGCGGCGTCGGGGTGCTCGCGGGTGAACGGCCCGGAGTACATGATGACGGTGAACTCCGAGCCCGGCAGCACGTCGCCCACGCCCTTCCAGAGCGCGATGGTGCCCTGCTCGATGCCCCGCGTCAGCAACGGCTCCGGCTGCAGGCCCACGTCGAGCGACCCGTTGGCGAGACTCACGCCGATGTCCGGCAGGCCCATCTCCTTCAGGTCCACGTCGTCTAAGGTGAGGCCGGCGCTCGCCAGTCCCCGCGCGAACACGATCTCGTTGCCCGTCCCCTTCGACGGCACGCCGATCGGCCGGCCGCGCAGGTCCGGCCAGTCGCGGATGGCGCCGCTGTCGTACAGGTCCTTGCGCACGACGATCGAGTTCCAGCGGTCGCCGTCGCGGAAGCTGCCCTTGTCGCCGACGATCAGCAGGCTCACGCCGCGGCCGTCCGCGTTGAACAGGCCGGCGCTGATCGCGCCGCCGCCCACGTCGAGCTGGCCGCTAGCGAGGGCCGGGATCATGCGCGCGGCCGAGTCGAACGGCGTCCGGTCGACGGCCAGGCCCTCTTCCTGGAAGTAGCCGCGGTCCTCGGCGATGAAGATCGGCGCGTCGCCGATCGTGGCGCCGATCTGGCCCACGGCCACCGGCACCGGCGCGGGCGCTGCGCTAGTAGTCCCCTCTTGCGCCCCTGATCCGGTGGGGGAGCCGGCACCGGTAGTAGGACCAGCAGCCGTGGCGGCCTGGGGAGGCGCGGCGGCCGGCCGGCTCCCCCCGGGCTGAGAGGGCATAGCGACCGGCGTGCTGCACCCGACTAGCAGCGCGGCCGCGAGCAGCGCCGTACGTATCGTCAAGCCGATTCCTCCTGGGCCGGCGCCGCGCCGCGCACCCTGTCGATGAGACTTACCGCGTCGGGCGGCGGCGCGGCGCCCCGCCAGGCCACGTGGCCGTCGGGCCGCACGAGCACCAGCGGTCGCTCGTAGGCCGCCGTCACCGCCGGGTCGTCCAGCGCGAGCACGCGCAGCGGCACGCCCCGTGCCCGGGCGGCTGCCTCTATGGTACCCGTATCGGGCGCCGTGGGGCCGAGGCGGAGCAGGGTGAAGCCGTCGCCGAACAGGTCGAGCGTCGAGCGGCCGTCGCGCAGCCAGACGTGCGGCGCGCGAGCCCCGGGGCGCGTCGTCGGCACATAGGTGTCGGTGTCGTACGGAGGGGGCGGCGTGCCGTCGGGCACGACGAGTGGCGAGTCGTCATAACGGTAGCCAAGGTCGATGCCGGGCGACTCGACGGCGAACTCCTCGCGGCGGGTCGCCTCGATCAGGCGGGCGGCCTCGGCCCGCAGCCGCGCGCCCTCGGCGCTGTCCTCGTCCATCGCGGGCGCGACGGGGATCTGGGCGTCGGCCGCCTTGATGCTCGCCGCCTCCTCGACATTGCGCACGCCGATCGGGCGCCGCTCGGCCTCGTAGCCGTCCAGCAGGGTGGCGCCGCCCCAGCCCTGAACCACCGCCGCGAGCTTCCACGCCAGGTCCACGGCGTCGCCGATCGCGGTGTTCATGCCGAAGCCGCCCAGCGGCCAGAGTAGGTGGGCCGCGTCGCCGGCCAGGAAGACGCGCCCGGCGCGGTACCGCTCGGCCACGACGCGGTGGCCCGACCACGGCTTCTCGGCCAGCAGCTCGAACGGCACGGCGTCGCCCAGCGCGTCGCGCAGGCAGCGCACGGGGTCGAACGTCGCCACCTCGCGCGGCCCGAGCCGCACGTTCACGCGCCAGTGGTCGCGGCCGTCCATGGCGAAGATGCCACCCGTGAAGCGCGCGTTGTGAATGCGGTACTGGATGGCCGGGCCGTGGGGATGGTAGTGCAGGAGATTGGTCCTGAAGTAGATCGAGGCGTTGTGGCCCTCCGCGAACACGCCGCGCATGGGGATGTCGAGCTGGCGCCGCACGACGCTGCTGCCGCCGTCGCAGGCGACGAGGTACCGGGCCGCGATCACCTCCCTCCGACCGCTGGCGAGGTCCGTCACCTCGGCCGTCACACCCCGCGCGTCCTGCTGGAAGCGCTCCAGCCGACAGCGCAGCCGCACGGCGACGCGGGGATCGGCCTGGGCGCGGCGGAGCAGCACGGGGAAGAAGTAGAACTTGGGGCACCACAGCCGGCCCTCGGGGCTGTAGGGCGAGCGGGCGCTGGGATCGCCATTGCCCGGCAGCTCGAAGCGCGCCAGCTCGTAGCCGCCCAGCCGCGTCAGGAACAGGCAAGTGCGCGGGTAGTCGGGCGGGAAGGCGTGGTAGCGCAGCTCGTCGGCGATGCCCCAGCGGCGGAAGTGCTCTAAAGTGCGGGCGTTGAGCAGGTTCGCCGTGGGGAAGTCGACGGTGGCGTCGCCCTGCTCGACGAGCAGGCACGGCACGCCCCGCGCGCCCAGCTCGATGGCCAGCGACAGCCCCGCCGGCCCCGCGCCGACGATCAGCACCGGCACCCGGGCTACATCGCCCGCACCCTCTGACTGCATGCGCTCCCCACACGGGCCGCTCGCGCACCAGGAGTATTATTCGTTGCCCGCTACGGGCGGCGCAAGCGCGCCTAGACTGGACGCGCTGATCGGTCGGGCGCGCGCCGTGGCTGCCCGCGCCGGGGGCCGGCTGCCCGCGGGCGCTCGCAGCCGCCTCCGCGTCTCCAAAACGACCGTTTGATGAGACTTCCGAATGGTCCTCTTGCGCCGTTTAGCTTGGTACGGCTATCGTCTTCTGAGATGCTCTGGTTCAGGACGATCAGTGGATAGCCTCATAGTCTTCGGCGTCGGCCTTTTCATGGTCGGACTGGCATCCGTCCTTAGCGGTATCAACCCCGAAAGATTCCGCTACATATTCTCCCGCGGCTGGGAGCCGCGAGACGCCAAGGAATTGCGGGTCGCTAGGATCTCCAGCGTCGCTCTCGGCACGGCTTTCGGCACGATGGGCGTTGTACTGCTTGTGTTGGGCATCTACTTCTATCGGTGAGCACGGGTCCTGGATCTCACGTGGAGATGGGGCGAGTCCATTCGCGTCTCGGAAAACGAAGGTTTGACGGGACACTAATCCTGATCATTAGCCAACGTGAAGATCTTGAGCGGACGGCCGATGCTGTAAATACCGTTACCTAAATGTCTCGGTGGCGCCGGCACGTACTCAATGCGCACCACCCCCCCAACCTTGTAGAGGAGGTCAGGAGCGCCATTCCACAACAGTTGTGCCCGTTCGGGCGTTAGAGGCTGGCGCACCCAGCTCGTGCGAATACTGCCATCATCGACTATGAAAATTGGTGCGTCCGTCATGTGCTCTAGACCAGCAGCGGTGATTGTTCCCTCTAAAGCCGCTGTGGCTCCCTCGCGGGGTTCTGCGTCCGAGTCAAACACTTTCGTCCACATGCCAAGCCCCCAAACGGTATCCAGGTCTACTTGGCTACAAGGCAATATACCGCGCCGCCCCGTTCTGGAGAACGTACCATTGCCGAGACTGCCGCTGGCCACGAGCCCATGCCCGTCGGCGCATCTTACGCGGCTTTCTCGTAAACTCATCTCAGAACCAATGTCTCACGGACCGCACCACGAGACGATTAAGTGAGCCACCGCGCTCGCCTTCGCTAGGGGATTATCCTGCTGCGTGGTCCGCGGCGCCAGTAGAGCCTGCCGCGCGCTCTGCCGCCAGCGCCCCGCTCACCCATGCCGTGCGGACGGATCGCCGGTAGCCGCGGCCCCCATGCTCGCAATTCCACGTCAGCCTGGGTCTCGCGCGCGAGCTCGCAGCCTGCCCCCACGGCCCACCCACGGGCCCATTGCCTCACGAGACGCCGCGTGGTATTCGGCGCTAGCGTTGGGCTCGCGCGCCACACGCCATCTCACTATGCCGTGCTGAGAATAATTGGCGGGCTTTGCGACGAGTTCTGTCGCGAATATGCTTCCCGCCATAGTATTGCTCCCATCCGGGCGCTGGCGTACACTCGGCGCAAGCGTTGCGCCCAACACAGGCGCACGCACCGTGACGACCGCGCCAACAGCGGCTCGTGGCTCAGCTCCGGCACGCTGCCGCGGGCGCGGAGCGAAGGGAGGACGCCATGCGCGCGCGGTGTGCCCCTCTCGGCTCGATCGTCGTGCTCGGCCTGCTGGCGGCCTGCGCGGGCGGCGCCCCCGCGGCGTCGCGCCCGAGCGAGGCGTCGACGCCTGCTGGCCCCGCCAGCGCCCCGGCCGCGGCGCCGCCCGCGCAGGCGCCGGCCGCTCCTGCTCCGGCGGCCGAGCCGCTGCCTCTCACGACCCTGAAGATCGCCGCCCAGCCGAGCATCGCCAGCGCCGCCCGCTACGTCGCCATGGATCGCGGCTACCTGCGCGAGCAGGGCATCGAATTGGAAGAGGTGCCCTCCACCACCTCCGCTCAGATGCTCCCCTCGCTAGCGGCCGGCCAGATCGACATGGGCCTCGGCGGGGCCGCCGCGGGGATCTTCAACGCGATCGCCCAGGGGATCCCGGTGCGCATGACGCTCGACATGTGGACCGCCTACCCGGGCAACCAGTCGGGCGGGCTCATCGTGCGCCGGGACCTGATAGACAGCGGGCAGGTCCGCGACTTCCGCGACCTGCTGGGCCTTCGCGTGGGGATTACGTCCAAGGGCCAGGCCACGGAGTACGGGCTGCACGCCGGCCTGGCCCAGGGCGGTCTCTCCCTGGTGGACGTCGAGACCGTGGAGATGCCGTATCCGGACATGACGGTGGCGCTGGGCAACCGCAGCATCGACGCGGCCGTCACGATCGAGCCGTACGGCACGCAGGCCGTGGTGCAGGGCTTCGCGGCCCGGTTCAAAGCCTGGCCGGAGCTCATCCCCTACGATGCTCCGGCGTCGATCATGTTCTCCGAGGACCTCATCGAGATGCGCGCCGACCTCGCTCGGCGCTTCGCGCTGGCGTACGTGCGCGGGCTCCGCGACTACGATCAGGCGCGCACGAAGGGGAAGGACCGCGAGGCGGTCATCGCCATCATGCAGAACCACGTCCCGCTTCTCGACCGCGCGATGTACGACCAGATTCCGTGGCCGTCGAACAATCCCGACGGCCGGGTGAACGCCGAGGCCATCGCGGCCGCGCAAGACTGGTTCGCCGAACGCGGCTACGTCCAGACCAAGGTGGACATTAGCCGAGTGGTGGACAACCAGTTCGCCGACTACGCCGTAGCCCAGCTTGGTCCCTACCAGCCATAGCGCCCCGGTAGGGCACGACGTTGGTGAGCCGGCGCGCTTTGTTGCGACTGGGGGAACAGCACGCGCACAACAATGGACAATGCCTCCACGGCGCGCTAGGATGGGCGGGAGGCGAGCGGCTGCCGAACTACGCGCGAGGCGGAGCGCTCGCCAGCCACCAGCGTGACTGCCGCGATCAGTCAGCCGGCACGCGCTCCAGGGGAGCCGATGATGCGACGGGGCTCGCCGCTCGCCAGCCTGGTCGTCGTCACGTTCGCCCTCTTCACGGATGCCTTCGTCTATGGGCTGGTCATCCCTCTCGCGAGCGAGCTGCCCGCCGCCAACGAAGGCTCCCTGACGCTGGCGCTGACCTACGGGGCCTACGGGCTCGGCGTGCTGCTGGCGGTGCCGGTCATCGGGCCTCTCACCGACCACGTGGGCCGACGGCTGCCGCTGCTGATCGGCCTCGTCTGTCTCGCCGTCGCCACCCTTCTGTTCGGCCTGGCCAGCTCGCTGCCGCTGCTGGTCCTCGCCCGCGTGGTGCAGGGCATCGCCTCCACCGCGAACTGGACCGCGGGCCTCGCGCTGGTCGCCGACTCCTACACCCACAAGCGCACGCAGATGATGGGCATCGCGATGATGGGGAGCAGCGGCGGCTCGGTGCTCGGGCCCGTGGCGGGCGGGCTGCTGCTGGAGATCGGCGGCTACCAGTGGCCGTTCATCGCGGCCGGGCTGCTGCTCGCGCTGGACGGCGTGCTCCGCCTCACTCTGGTCGTCGATCCGCCCCGCGAGGCGAGCGTCGGGGCCAGCCCCTGGGAGCTGCTCCGCGACCGCGGGGTGCTGGCGGCTACGCTGGTCGTGCTGCTGGGCGCGGGCGGCTGGTCGGTCATCGAGCCGCTCTTGCCCGAGCACCTAGCTCAGGCTACGGTCATCGGGCCGACCGCGATCGGGCTGATGTTCACCATCTCGACGCTGACCAATGGGCTCAGCGCGCCCTGGATCGGCAACGTGGCCGACCGGATCGGGCTGTGGCCGACCATGTTCGCCGGCCTGGTGCTGATGGCCGTCACGCTGCCGTTTCTCGGGCTCATCACGTGGGTGGTCCTGCTCACCGCGGTGCTGATGGTGCTCAACGTGTCGTACGGCGTGGTCCTGAACCCCAGCCTGTCCGAGCTGGCCGAGGCGGTGGACCGCCGCGGCGTGAGCGCGTACGGTGCGGTGTACGCCGTCTACAACATTGGCTACTCGGTCGGGCAGATCGGCAGCAACCTGCTCGGCGGCGCCGTGGCGACCAGCGTGTCGTTCCAGGGCGCGCTGCTCGCCACCAGCGTGGGAATCGTCGTCTGCATGCCGCTGGTCTACGCCATCCGCCCGCGGCTGATGCGCGTGGCGCCAGCGCCGGAGTGAGCCGCCGGCGTGGGGCACGTCGGCCGCGCGGGGAGGTACGCGATGACCATTACCGCGAGCGAGGCCCGCAAGCTAAGCGACGACCTGGACCGCGGGCTGTCGCTGCCGGCGGCGTGGTACAACGACCCGGCGCTGAGCGCGCTGGAGATGGAGCGGATCTTCCGGCGGACCTGGCAGTACGTGGGCCGCACCGAGCAAGTGGCCCAGGTGGGCGACTACTTCACCGGCGCCGTCGGCGACATCCCCGTCATCATCGTGCGCACGGCCGACGGCCTCCAGGGCCTGGTGAACGTCTGCCGCCACCGCCGCCACCTCGTCGCGAGCGGCGAGGGCAACCGCAAGATCTTCCAGTGCCCGTACCACGCCTGGACCTACGAGCTAGACGGCCGCCTGCGCACGGCGCCGCGCTCGGAGCGGGAGACGAGCTTCTGCAAGGAAGACTATCCGCTGCTGCCGCTGCAAGTCGCCACCTGGGGCCGCTGGATCTTCGCCAACCCCGACCTCGACGCCCCGCCGCTGAGCGACCTGCTGGGCGATCTGCCCCAGATCGTGGCGCGCGCCGGAATAGATATCGACGCCCTCCAGTTCTGGGGCCGCGAGGAGTGGGCGCGCGACGCCAACTGGAAGATCATGATCGAGAACTTCCTGGAGTGCTATCACTGCCCCGTGCAGCACCCAGGCTTCAGCGCCGTCATTGACGTGCGGCCGGACGCCTACTCGCTGAAGGAGTATCGTTGGCACTCCAGCCAGTGCGGCTCGGTGCGCGAGACGATCTCGGGGAAGGAGCCGCCCTACGACGCCGCGGGCGACGTGCGCGAGGCTCAGTACCACTTCCTGTGGCCGAACTTCACGATCAGCATCAACCCGGGGCGACCCAACCTGTCGCTCGACGTCTGGCTGCCCGACGGCCCCGGGCGCACGCATGGGTTCTCCGAGCACTACTTCGGGGCGGATGTGCCGAGGGACTGGGCCGAGGACATGATCCAGTTCAACGCCCAGGTGGGCGCGGAGGACGATCGGCTGACCGACTCGGTGGAGCGGGGCGTGCGCTGCGGCTTCCCCGACCAGGGGCGCTTCCTGGTGGACAGCGAGCACCTGTGCATCCACTTCCAGAAGCTCGTGCTGGCCGCGCTCACCTGATGAGTAGGCCCCCTCTCCTCGTCCTCGGGGGTGCAGGGGCGCCCCCTGCCGGGGGCCTGCTCCCTCTCCTCGTCCTCTCTCCGGGGGTGCAGGGGCGCTCCCCTGCCGGGGGGCTTGGGGGGTGTCCCCCCAGCTTCCCCTCTTCCTCTCATGGTGAATAGCGAGGCACAGATGCCATACGGCTTCCTGGGCAAGGTCCTGCACGTCGATCTGACGCGCGCCGCCTGGACCGTCGAGGAGCCGCCGGAGGCGCTCTACCGCACCTACCTCGGCGGCAGCGGCCTGGGCCTGTACTACCTGCTGCGCGAGATGCCGCCCGGCACGCCGGCGCTCGCGCCCGAGA
The DNA here is from genome assembly GCA_021325365.1 of Pseudomonadota bacterium. Next base: position 40,959 of record JAJPHF010000083.1, on the reverse strand, counting down.
ACGTGCTCGTCTTCTCGCTGGGCGTCGTCACCGGCGCCGCGTTCTCGGGGCAGTCGCGCTGCACGGCCAACGCGCGCTCGCCGCTCACCGGGGCGATCGGCGACTCGCAGGTCGGGGGCTTCTTCCCCGCCGAGCTGAAGGCGGCCGGCTTCGACGCGCTCGTCATCCGCGGCGCCGCCGCCACGCCCGTCTACCTCTGGATCAAGGACGGCGCGGTCGAGCTACGGCCCGCTGATCATCTATGGGGCGCCGACACCGCCACGACGGAAGACGCGATCCGCGCCGAGCTGGCGGAGCCGAAGGCCCGCTGCGCGGCGATCGGCCGGGCGGGCGAGAACCGCAACGCCCTGGCGAACATCATGCACATGGCCAGCCGCGCCTTCGGCCGCACGGGGCTGGGCGCGGTCATGGGCGCCAAGCGCCTGAAAGCCATCGCCGTGCGCGGCACCCAGCCGCCGGCCGTCTTCGACCGCAAGGCGCTGCAAGAGCTACACGCCTGGGGCGCGAAGAACCTGCGCGCCAACCCCTCGGTGGAGGACCTGCACGTGAACGGCACCGCCGGCTGCGTGCCCTACCAGCAGCTCACCGGCGGGCTCCCCACCCGCAACTGGCGCAGCGGCGTCTTCGAGCGCTTCGAGGAGATCGCGGGCGAGACCATGACGGCGACGCTGCTCAAGTCGCGCGACACCTGCTACGCCTGCGTGACCCGCTGCAAGCGCGTCGTCGAGATCGCCGAGGGACCGTACCGCGTTGCGCCGCGCTTCGGCGGCCCGGAGTACGAGACGATCGCGGCGCTCGGCGCCTACTGTGGCATCGGCGACCTGGCGGCGATCGCCAAGGGCAACGAGCTGTGCAACCGGCACGGCATGGACACCATCGGCAGCGGGGCGACCATCGCCTGGGCGATGGAATGCTTCGAGCACGGCCTGCTGACCCCGGCCGACACGGGCGGGCTGGAGCCGCGCTTCGGCGATGCCGCGGCCATGCTCACCCTGCTCGAGCAGATGGCCGAGCGACGCGACTTCGGGGCGGTGCTGGCCGACGGGTCGGCCGCGGCGGCGGCGCGGATCGGGCGCGGCACCGACGCCTTCCTCGTCGCGGTGAAGGGCGCCGAGCTGCCGGCGCACATGCCCGAGGTCAAGCGCTCGCTGGCGCTCATCTACGCCGTCAACCCGTTCGGGCCGGACCACCAGTCGAGCGAGCACGACCCCTCCTATGCCCCGGACGCGCCCGCCGAGGACCAGCAGCGTCTGGCGCACCTGGGCCTCACGCGGCCCGAGGCGATGGACGTGCTGGACGACGAGAAGGTGCGGTTCGCCTGGACGACGCAGAAGGTGTTCAGCCTGGCCGACACGCTAAACCTGTGCCAGTTCGACTGGGGCCCCGCCTGGCAGCTGTACGGGCCGGAGCACTTCGCGCGCATGGTGCGCGCCGTGACGGGCTGGGACGTCACGCTCGACGAGCTGCTGCTGGCCGCCGAGCGCCGCATCCACATGATGCGCGCCTTCAACCAGCGCGAGGGCTTCGACCGCTCGCACGACACGCTGCCGCGGCGCCTGGCCGAGCCCCGCGTCGGCGGCCCCTCGGACGGCGTGGCCGTGCCGCCGGCCGAGCTGGAGCGCGCCAAGGACGCCTACTACCGCCTGGCCGGCTGGGACCCGGCGACGGGCAATCCCACCGCAGCCACGCTGCGGCGCGTCGGACTGGACTGGCTGGCCGACACCCTCGCCCCCGAGCTAGAAGCGTAGGCCGGCTGTGCAGATCAGCGTGCGCCTCTACGGCGCGCTGGGCCGCTACCGGCCGGCCGGGGCGCCGCCCAGCGGCCCGTTCCCCTGGGAGGCGGCCGACGGGGCGACGGCGGCGCAGGTGGCCGCGGAGCTAGGGATCCCGCCGAACGTCGTGCGCGCCTGCGCCGTCAACGGCGAGACCGTCCCCGCGTCGCGGCGGCTCGCGCCGGGCGACCTCCTAGCCCTGGTGAGCGCGGCCGGCGGCGGCTGAGAGTCAGCTCGCCCCGCCAGCGCCGGACGGGGCTGGGCGCCCGCGCGCTACCAGTCGCGCTCGACCACGGCGATCTGCATACGGCCGATGCCGGGCGACTCCACGACGATCGTGTCGCCGGGGGCGATGCGGCCCACGCCCGGCGGGCTGCCCGTCGTATAGACGTCGCCGGGCTGGAGCGGCAGGACGTGCGACGCCCGCGACAGCAGGTTCGGGATGTCCACGATCATGTCGGTCGCGCGGGCGTCCTGCTTCTGCTCGCCGTTGTGCCAGAGCTTCACCTGCAACTGCCGCCAGTCGGGGATCTCGTCGGCCGTCGTGATGCACGGTCCCATCGGGCTGAACGAGGCGTAGGACTTTCGCTGCACCCGCTCTTCGTGGCGGCCGTCGCCCGCGCGCAGCGTCGCGTCGATCACGATGGTGTAGCCGAAGATGTAGCTCATCGCCTCCTCGGGCGACACGCCCTGCGCCCGCCGGCCGATGACGAAGGCGATCTCGCCCTCGTGGTCGAAGCGGCGCGTGGGGAAGTCGCGCGCGGGAAGCGCGATGGGGTCCTGCGGCCCTGAGATCGAGCCAGTCGCCTTCAGGAAGAAGCCGAGCGTGTCGGCCGAGTCGCCGCTGGCCCCGGCGCCGCCGCCGAACTGCTGCACCATCTCGTTGACGTGGGCGCGGAAGTTCGCCGGCGCGGCGAACAGGTGCATCGGCGCCGGGTTCGGCGCCTGCAAGCGCACCGCGTCGAGCGCCTTGGGTGTCGCCGCGGCAGCCGTCGCCTCCACGCGCGATCGCAGGGTGTCCCAGCGAGCGATGAGGCGGTTCATGGCCCACAGGTCGCCCGGTTCCCAGCCGGGCACGACCTCGCTCACCTCGCACACGCCATCGTCGATGAGCACGCCGATCCGGTAGTCGTCGAACGTTACGAGTCGCATCACCCCTCCTGTCTGGCGCGGCCGGCCAGCCGCTAGCAGCGTTCCGCCGTCCCGCCTCAGCACGTCGCCTCAGCCCTGTTGTCCGGCGGGCGGGCCGGGCCGCGCGCCGCCCCACGCGCCATGCCCATCTTCGCGGGCGGGCGAGGCGCCGCGCAAGCCGCGGGCGCCATCACTCCATGCTCAGCCGCAGGATGCGGTCGTCCTCGGGCGCCGGGCGGCCGCGGCCGTCGCGGTTGCTCGTCGCCACGTACAGCATCCCATCCGGGCCGAGCGCCAGCGCCCGCAGCCGGCCGTACTCGCCCGCGATGAGCTGCTGCCGGTCGGCGACCGCCTCCCCATCCTCGGTCAGCGTGAAGCGCCAGAGCTGCCCGCCCGCCAGCGACGCCAGCCACAGGTTGCCGGCCGGGTCGAACGCCAGCCCGCCCGGCGGCCAGCCGCCCTCGCCGCTCTCGACCACCGGGTCGCGGAAGCGCGGGTCGCCCGCCATGCCGATCACCTCGGGCCAGCCGTAGTTGCCGCCCGGCACGATGCGGTTGATCTCGTCGTGGCAGCACCAGCCGTTCTCGCCCGTCGGGCCGTGCTCGGCCGCGTACAGCTGCCCGGTGCCCGGCTGCCAGGCCAAGCCCTCGACGTTGCGGTGTCCGTAGGAATACGTGAGCAGGCCGGGGAACGGGTTGTCGTCGGGCACGCTGCCGTCGGGGTTCAGGCGCAGGATCTTGCCGTTGAGCGTCGTCGGGTCCTGCGCCTCGTTGCGGCGCGTCGCGTCGCCGGTGCCGACGTACAGCTTGCCGTCGGGACCGAAGGCGATGCGCCCGCCGTCGTGGACGCCCCCGCCCGGAATGCCGTCCAGGATGACCGCCTCGGCGTCGGCCTGGCCGTCGCCGCCCAGGCGCAGGCGGCTCACGCGGTTGCGCGGCCCGTCGGCGGCGTCGTAGGTGTAGTAGACGTAGAAGTCGCCGCTGGCCGCGAAGTCGGGCGCGAGCGCCAGGCCGAGCAGGCCACCCTCGCTCGTGCTCTGGCTGACCGGCAGCGTGGCCACCGGCTCGGGCCGCACGGCGCCTTGCTCCATCACCCGCACGCGCCCCGGCCGCTCGGTGAAGAACAGCCGCCCGTCCGGCGCCCAGGCCAAGGCCCACGGCACGGCGAGCCCCTCGGCCACCGTCTCCACGTGCAGTGTCTGCGTGGCCAGCGCCGCGGGCGCTCCATTCGGCGTCTGCACGGCCGGCGCCTCGACGCGCGCCGCTCCCCATGCGCCCCGCGCCGCCGTGGCCCCGCCCCCCAGACTCACGGCCAGCACGCCCAGCCCGCACAGCGCCATAGCCAGCCACCAGCGACATCGCACCGCGCACCTCCCGGCCCGCCCGGGGCCTGGCCCTCCTGCCGCGCGCGAGAGAAATGAAAAGGCCCCCGCTTGGAGCGAGGGCCCTTCCGTAGAAAAGGACATCCAGGACGCTTCGGCCTCTAGCGAGGCTAGGCGACCACGGCCTCCCGGATGCCCGTGCGCTTATCACTCACAGGCATCACCTCCTTTTCCGAAGTTTATTATACAGATTCCGTGCCCGGCGCAAAAGGCCAGGTAGCCACCAATTCTACTGATCGCCGGGATCAGGTGCCGGGCCCTGGGCCGGCGGGCGATACTGGAACGGACACCTTACCGCGCCGGGCTGGCCATCGTCCGTGCGCGGCGCGGGAGGAGCATCGCCATGACGCCAGAGCCGGCCGCGAACGCCTGGGATGCCGAGGCGTACGACCGCACTGTCAGCATCGTCACGCGGCTGGGCGCCAGCGTGCTCGACCTGCTCGCCCCCAAGGCGGGCCTGCGCGTGCTCGACCTCGGCTGCGGCACCGGCCACCTGACCGCCCAGATCGCCGCGGCCGGCGCCGAGGTCATGGGCATCGACGCCGCGCCCAGCATGATCGAGCGCGCCCGCGCCCTCTACCCGCACCTGCGCTTCGCGGTCGGGCGGGGCGAGGACTTCACGCTCGACGCCCCGGTCGACGCTGTCTTCTCGAACGCGGCCCTCCACTGGATGACGCGGCCCGCGGCCGTTGCCGCATGCGTGGCCCGGGCGCTGGTGCCGGGCGGGCGGTTCGTCGCCGAGATGGGCGGCCGAGGCAACGTGGCCACCGTCGTCGCGGCGCTCGGCCGCGCGCTCGTGGAGGAGGGCGTGCCGCCCGCCGCGCAGCCCCGCCCCTGGTACTTCCCCAGCATCCCCGAATACGCGGCGCTGCTGGAGCAGGCCGGCTTCGAGGTGACGTTCATGCACCTCTTCGACCGCCCCACGCCGCTCGACGACTGCCCGCACGGCCCCGCCGACTGGGTCCGCATGTTCGGCGGCCCCTTCCTCGACGCCGTGCCGCCCGACCGCCGCGATGCCGTCGCCGCCCGCGTCAGCGCCCTCGTCCGCCCGACGCTCTACCGCGACGGCCACTGGATCGCCGACTACCGCCGCCTGCGCTTCGTCGCCGTCCGCCGCTGACAGCGCCCACGGCGCTCGGTCTCCGTACAGTGCTTCCTGGTAACGCGCGCGCTTGGGCCAGTAACATAAGCGAGAGCAACGCCCCCGGTGCCCAGACAAGCCGTTCGGCCAAGGGCCTTGGAGCCTGGGAGCGCGGGGGGCTCGCCCGCTCGGCCGCCGCTGCCTGCCCCGGCGAGGCGGCCGGGACGGCCGCGCTCCCGGGCCGGTGAATCGTGCGAGCTAGGAATCGGGGGCGAGAGGGACCGCCACTCGCTTCGTCGGTAGGGCGGTCGTGAGGACGAGCATGCGCACCAATCTCCGGCTCCTCGGCGCCGCACTCGCGGGCCTGGCGGCGCTTCTGGCCGCGCCGGCGCCGTCGACCACGGCCCAGGGCTCCGCCTACGCGCTGGAGCTGCTCGGCGCCGCCTGGGACCACACGACGATCACCTACTCGCTCCAGGCCGACGCCGACGTGCCGCCCGCGGCGCTGGCCCAGGTGCGCGCGGCCGTGCGCGAGTGGAACGCGCAGCTCGCGCGCCTGGGCGGCCACTACGGCACGCTACGGCTGGCGCCCGCGAGCGGCCTGGGCGCCGACGTGCCGATCGCCGTGCGCACCCAGGCCGCGCCGACGAGCGGGCTCACGAGCCCCGACATGGCCTATCAGACGGCGGGCTGCTGGCTGCAACAAGCCCCGGTAGTGGTCAGCGTGCTCGACGCCGACGGCGCGCCGCTCCCCGACGCAACGGTGTTCACCGTCGCGGCGCACGAGCTGGGGCACGCGCTCGGCTTGGGCCACGCCCGCAGTCCCGACGACCTCATGTATCCTACCGTTGCCGACGGCCGCCGCTCCCCCTCCGCCCTCGACCTGCGGGGCATTCGGGCCGCCTTCAGCTGGCTCGACGGGACCGCCAGCACGCCGGGCGCCCCGCGCTGCCCGCGGGCGCGCGGCGTGCAGTAAGGGTAGCTAGGCAGCGACGAGCGGCCGGGCGAGCGAAGCCGATGCGCGGCACGAGACGCGCGAGCGCCGCCGAGCGGCATACGGAGTAGGCAAACCATGTCAGAGCCCACGGCGCGCGCACCGATGACCGAGGAGCAGCTGCGAGCGGCGACGGTCGGGGAGCTGCAGGCGCTAACCGGGCCGATCCGGCTCGTCGCCTACGATCCGCGGTGGCCCGCGCTGTTTCGCCGCGAGGCCGATCGTATCCAGCGGCTACTCGGCGACCGCGCGCTGCGGGTCGAGCACGTCGGCTCGACCGCCGTGCCCGGGCTCGCGGCCAAGCCGATCCTGGACCTGCTCCTCGTGGTCGCCGACTCAGGGGACGAGCCAGCGTTCGTCCCGGCTCTGACGGGCGCCGGCTACGTGCTGCGCATCCGCGAGCCCGACTGCTATCAGCACCGGCTGTTCAAGGGGCCGGACACCGAGGTCAACCTGCACGTCTTCTCGGCAGGCTGCCCCGAGATCGACCGCATGCTGCGCTTTCGGGACTGGCTGCGCGCCAAGGAGGCCGACCGCGCCCTCTACGAGCGCACTAAGCGCGCCCTGGCCCAGCAGCGCTGGAAATACGTGCAGAACTATGCCGACGCCAAGACCGCGGTGGTCGAGGACATCCTCCGCCGCGCGCGCGACGAAGCGGACGGCCGCTAACCCGCCGCGCGCGGCCAGGGAGCGAGGCAGGAGCTACATGCGACAACTGCGACGCAAGGCGTGCCCTCGATGGCGTCTGGCGCGCTTGATTGCGCTGCTGGCGCTGCTGGCCGCCGGGCTGCGGCCGGCGCCCGCGGCGGCCCAGGCGCCCGTGCAGGTCGTGCTGGACGCGCCGGCCGACAGCAGCACCATTGGGGCGGAGGTGACGGTGCGGGGCTGGGCGAGCGCCGCCTCGGACGCGGCCGGGGTGGACGCCGTGGCCGTGTACGTCGACGGCGAGGGCGACGACCGCGGGCGCTTCCTCGGGACGGCAAGCTACGGCCTGCCGCGGCCCGACGTGGCGACGGCGCTGGGCGACCCGCGCCTGGAGAACGTGGGCTACGAGCTGCGCGTGAGCTTGCCGCCAGGCGATCACCGGCTCGCGGTGTACGCGCACGCGAGCGACGCGCCCGAGAGCGGGGGCTGGTCCGCGCCTGCGGCCGTCACCGTGACGGTGACCAGCGCCGCCGCCGGCACGCCCGCGGCCGCCTCCCGCGCCGCGCCGCGCCCGGCCCCTGCCGCGCCGCCCGGCGTGACAGGCGCCAGCGTCTGCACCAATCGCGCGCCGAGCGGCGCCTGCCTGGCCTACAGCGCGGCCAACGGCGGCATTGCGATGGTGTGCAGCGAGCAGAGCGCCCAGGGCGACTGCACGGCCTGGACGCAGAGCTACACGGTCACGACGGCCTGCGCGCAATATGGCGAGGGCGGCCAGTGCCTCGTCTTCGGCACGTCGCCTGCCGCCAACCCGCCGCCGGGCGGGGCCGCGCAGACGACGGCGCTGTGTCTGGAGTACAACGCGGTCGGCCAGTGCAATCGCTACGCCGGCCAGCCGGTCGCGGACCCGACCACGATCCGCCTGACCGCGCAGATGTCGGGCACGGCGATTAGCCTCACCTGGTCCGCGCTGCCCGCCGCCGTGAGCTACGAGGTGCTGCGCTGCCCCACGGCCCAGCTCGGCAACTGCTCCACCGTCGCGCAGGCCGGCGCCACCAGCTTCGCGCTGCCCACGCGCCAGAACTACTGGTACGCCGTGCGGGCCCGCGGCGCCGACGGCCAAGTGCTCGCCACCTCGAACTTCCTCGGCCCGCTCTAGGCGCCCGGTCCGGGTTAACGTGTGTATTGGGCTTCGCCAAACATACACATCAACCTGCACCGGCAGCTTAGCGGCTCACGGGCCGCGGTAGTGCGCCGCCAGCCAGCCGCTGGCCTCTAGCTCGCGCAGGAAGCGGTCGTCGATCAGGTCGGTCGCCTGGGCCGAGCGGGCGTCCGGATGGTCGGTGCTGTCGAGAATTGCCTGCACGCCCTTTACCGACAGGCGCGGGCTCCAGGCGTCGCGGTTGATTTGATAGGCGTTCTCGGCATCGGCGCGGTTGTCGGTGCGCGTGCCGCGCATCAGCGAGGCGATCGCCTCGTCGTGGTGGTCGCGCGCGAACTGCATGCCGTCCACGTAGCCCATCACGAAGCGGCGCAGCAGGTCGGGGTCTTGCGCGACCTGCTCGCGCGTCGTGGCCACGTTCAGCGACAGCATCTCGATGTTCTGGTCGCGCATGTCGATCAGGATGTTGGCGCCCTGCGCCTGCGCCTGCTCGGTGAACGGAGTGTTCAGCACGACGCCCTGCACGGCCCCGCTCGCCAGCGCCGCCACGCGCGCCGGGTCCTCGCGCAGGTAGATGATGCCCCAATCGCGGTCCACTTCCAGACCGTAGCGGCGCAACGACTCGATGAGCGCGAGCGATGCCGTCGAGCCCGCCGTCGACGCCCCGACGGAGCCGCCGCGCAGCCCCTCGACGGTCGTGATGTCGGGCGCGCCCAGGACCTGGAACGTCGCCTTGTTCATCAGGCCGGCAACGAACACCAGGTTGCGCGCGCCAGCCACCCAGGCCGTCACCGAGCTGCCGCCGGTGATCGCCGCCGGCGCGTTGCCGGTGCTCAGCGCCTGGCTAGCCGTGGCGGCGGCCATCGGCTCGGGGACGACCTCCAGCCCGTACTGGGCGAAGATCCCGTAATCCACGGCCACCCAGATGGGTGTGTTCGTCGCCGACACGGTCGCCAGCGGCAGCTCCACCCGGCGCGGCGGCCCCGCCGGCACCGTCGCGGCCCCGCTCGGGTCGGGGTCGGCGGCCGCCAGGGCGTTCGCGCCCGCTCCCGGCGTGGCCGCCCCGCCCGGCGCGGCCGGGGCGGCGCTGGGCCCGCCGGCGCTCGCCGCCCCACCGGGCGCGGGCGCCGAGCCCGGCCCGCACGCCACCAACCCCAGCAGCACGACAATCGCCAGCCCACGTCCCACGCGCTCCATCGCCGGCTCCTTCCGCTCCCGCTACGGTGGGCCCAGCATGGCACGGCCCCGGCCGGTTGTCAAGCAGCGCACGGACGCCGTCAGCGGCCGAGCGCCGCCACCGCGTCCGCCATGTACTGAGGGGCGATCAACTGCTCGGGGCTGATCTGCAACGCGGCGGGCTCCTGCGCCGCAAGCTGTTGGAGGCCCGCGCGGATGGGCTCCACACGGGGCACCGGCGAGTCGGGGAAGCGGTGGATGCCGGCGCGGTAGGTCGCGACGAGTAGGTCGTCGTCCGTCTCGCCGCTGTAGCGCTTGAGCGAGGCCAGGGCAGCGGCCTCGTCTCCTAGCAGGCGCCAGCCCTCTGCGTGGGCTCGAGCAACGCGGCGCATTGTCTCCGGTCGGTCGGCCAGGAACCGTCGCGTGGTAACGATCGCGCTCTGGTAGATCGGCAGGTCCAGATCGCCCATGTCCGCCAGCATCACGGCGCCGTTGCGCTGCGCCTGAAACACGCTCGGCGGCGACAGCATGGCGGCGTCGATAGCGCCGGTCTGCAACCCGGCAACGCTCTCGGGGTAGCCGCCCATTTGCAGGATCGTCACGTCGTCGCCGGGCTGGAGGCCGATCGTGCCCAGATAGTAGCGGGCTATCGTATCCGAGATCGAGCCGAAGCGGGTGATGCCCAGTCGCGCGCCCCGCAAGTCGGCCGGGGTGTGCAGGCTCGGGACAGCCGACAGCCAGAACAAGGCCCGGTCCATCCCCGCCGTGACGACCACCATGTCGCCGCCCTGGACGGTCGAGGCAATGGCGATCTCCTGGCCGGCGTCCGCCATCGGGATCTCGCCGTTCAGCAGCGCCGGGGCTAGCGTGGTGCTCGTAGCGACGTAGTCCATCGTCACGTCGAGGCCCTCGCGCTCGTAGAGCCCGGCGTCGTAGGTGAGCCAGTGCGGGACCATCGAGAGACTCAACGCGGAGTAGGGGATCCGGACCGCGTCGCGCGGCGGGCGGAGCGCCTCCGGGGCGCTGGGCGCGGCGGGCGCCGCCGCCTGCGGCGCTGCGCCGGTGCTGCCGTCCGGGGCTGCGGGCGCGGCGGGCGGCGGTGCAGCGCGCGGTGCGGGAGCGCACCCGGCTATCAGCCCGAGCAGGCTAACGGCGAGCACGACCAACGCGCGCGGGAACGATTGCAGCCACATGCCGAGCCTCCCACAGCACTCCGCGCATCGCTCAGCCCGATGCCGCGATGGGTACCATAGTACACCTCCGTGGCGCCGACGGGAGCAGTCGCACGGGGCCGGGCTGCTACCGGTGCGGGGGGCGGACGCGGTGGCGGGCAGGGCCGCGGCCGGCGCGCTGGGGCGGCCGACGCCCTGTGAGCGTTTCGGCGGCGGTGCGAGCGCGCTGGCCGGGGAACAGGCCCGACGCCTCGCCGCCGCGGCGCTGCGACGTGCGGGGGCGCAGCCAGGCGTGCGGCAGCCGCAGGATGACCACGGACACGATCGTGCTGACCACGGCGAGTGGGAAAGCGCCGCCGGCTGCCGCCATGCCGAGCGCGGCGGCCATCCAGATGCTCGCGGCGGTGGTGAGGCCGGCCACCGAGCCGCCCGACTGGATGATCGCCCCGGCGCCCAGGAAGCCGATGCCCGACACGATCTGCGCCGCCACGCGGCTGGGGTCCCAGGCCTCGCTCACGCCGCCAAAGATGCTGTACGACGCCACGGTGAACAGCGCCGAGCCGCCCGCCACCAGCATGTGCGTGCGCAGCCCGGCGACCTTGGCCCGCCGCTCCCGCTCGAACCCGATCACCGCGCCCAGCGCGAACGCCACCAGCACCCGCCCGATCAGCTCCAGCTCGAGCAGGCGCGCTAGATCGACCATCCGCTTGCCCTACCGCTCCGCGCCGTTGTTACTCTCAGTGTAGACTACCCCGCCCGCGCGAATCGCGCGCCCGCCGTCCCTCGACAGGTGGCTGCCGCGTGCTGTACACCAGGGCGGCAGGCGCGCGGGACCGCCGCGGGGCCATCGCGCGAGCGCGGGCCGACGTGGACGGGAGGGCCGATGCGGGTACCCTCGATGGGGGCGGTGTTCGGGCTGGGCGGCCTGCCGGCCGCGATCCAACGGGGGCTGGTGGTGGCGTTCGCGACGAGCGTCGCCAGCATTATGGGCGTGCAGCTCGTCTTCCCCGTGCTGCCGCCGATGATGGAGCAGCTTGCCGTCAGCAAGTCCACTATCGGCCTCGTCGTCACCGTCTACACGGTGCCGATGATCTTCCTGGCGCCTGTGGCCGGCGCCATCGCTGACCTGCACGGCCGCCGCCCGCTGCTGTTCGGCGGCTTGGTGCTGTTCGGCCTGGCGGGCGCGGGCGTGGGGCTGGCGCCCAGCTTCGAGTGGGTGCTCGCGCTCCGGGCGCTGCAAGGAGTCGGCGCCAGCGCGGTCATGCCGCTGACCATCGTCCTGCTCAGCGATCTCTTGCACGGCGAGCACGAGACGAGCGCCCAGGGCCTGAAGGTGGTGCTCGACCGCGTGAGCCTGACCATCGTGCCGCTGGTAGCCGGCATCCTGGCCACGCTCACCTGGCGGCTCCCGTACTTCTTGTTCGCGCTGGCCCTACCGGTGGCCTTCCTCGGCCTGGCCTGGCTGCCCGAGACGCGCACGGCCGAGCACGCCAACCTGCGCGCGTACGTCGGCAGCTTCGGCGCCATCGGCCGCCGCCCGCGCCTGCTGCTCGCCTTTAGCGCCGGCTTCCTGCGCTTCTTCCTCGACTACGGCTACTTCACTTACCTGCCGATCTACCTGGCCCTGGCGCGCGGTAGCTCGCCGGCCGAGGTCGGGCTGCTGTTCGGCGCCTTCGCCATCGGCGCGATGGTCACGGCCAGCCAGGTGGGGCGGCTGTCGCGGGGCCGCGACGTGGTCGACCTGGTGTTCGTCGGCTTCGTGCTCGCCGGCGTGTCCGTGCTGGTGATTCCCCTGCTGCCCGCTGCGATCTTCGTGGCGGGCAGCCTGTTCGTCTACGGCCTCGGCAACGGCCTCATCTCCCCGCTGCAGAAGAACCTCCTGACGCGCAACGCGCCGCCCGAGACCCGCGGCGGCGTGGTGTCGCTCGACCGCGTGTTCCAGCAGGTGGCAAAGTCGCTGGCGCCCGGGCTGATGGGGGCGCTGCTCGTCGTGGCCGACGTCAGCGCGGTCTTCTGGGTACTCGGCGCGCTCTCCCTGGCGAGCGTCGGCCTGGCCGCCGGCCTGTTGGGAACTCATCGGCCCGCTCACAGAGCCGCGATCAGCGCCAGCGAGTGACGCAGCCAGCCCGCGACCTGGTTGCTGGACGTCGAGCCTCTGCACGCTCACGGCGCATCCGAGCACGAGGCAACGGCATCAGCACACCAAGCAGGCGGCTAGTACTCTTGGGCTGTGCGGAGCCCCCCTGCCCCTCGACTCGGCCGCCATTGATGGGCTTGCCGAGGTACTCGCCAACATGCTGGCGAAGCAGTGGCAGGCGCTCCAGGCCCAGCATCCGGAGGAAAGGGAGGGAGGCCGAGCAGGCCGCACGGGTCGCCTACGTCACCGCTGGTATGGTCGGCAGGGGCCGGCCAACGCCTGGGAGCCCCCTCACTCGGCTGGCGCAACGGGGATCGAGAATCGCTTCACCGTGCTCGTGAGCAGCGGCACGGCAAACTCCAGCGCGCCCTGGAGCAGATCGCCGAAGCCGGGGAGCGCGACCAGAGTCGACTGGCTGCGCTCGAACTGCGGCGTGCCCATCGGTACGTCCACGCACACGTCCGCCTCGCCCTCGGGCGGGAGCCATCCCGCTGGCACGTCTTCGTCGACGGGGATTTCCTGACTCGTGCCCGTGTCGAGGTCCCGCACGAGGACGTGTCCCACCCGCCAGCGGCCACCGGGGCACGGCACGCTCTCGTTATGCTCGTCATTCCACCAGGCGAACCAGCCGCACGGCAGCACCAGGAAGCGGCCGTCGGGACTGAACGCCAGCGTGCTGATGTGGTGAGCCTTCGTCTCGTACCCTGCCCCCTGGAGTTGCCGATCTCCCTCGGGGCGGATCGCCACCAGCTCGAACCCCGCCTTGTCCTGCTCCAGCCAGACGAAGGCCGCCAGGTCGCCGCGAGGGGAGGGAATTACTTCATGAGGCCATCCTGGGTGCTCGACGCTGCACGTGCTCACACACGTCCCCGCGGGCCACGTGACGCGCTCGATCACGTAGAATCGCGCCAGCACGAACTCTCGGCCACCAGGCAGCCAGCAGAGGCCATCGGCCGGCTTTGGCCCCCAGGCGATCCGGCCAGAGTGACGGTTCCAGATCGCCGTGTACCAGCCCGCCTTCATCGCCACATGCACTCCGTCCGGGTACTCGTCCAGCAAGAACACGGGAGGACCCACAAGGAGATCGCCGAAAGTGATTGGCTCGTATCGGTCTGCGTCGCGCACTAACCGCATGAACGCCCCCTCGCCTGTCCAAGTACCACATCATGCTGTCGGTCGGCCCGGCGTGCAGGTAGCGCCCGTGCAGCACCTCGCGCATCGGCGTCATGGCCCGACCGAGAGCAGCCGGAGTATGGCCTGCCGGCCGCCCGGCCCGGCGAACACACCGCCCCGAGCGTGCTGCCATTCGTGAAAGCCGTCGAGTTCCTCGGCCGTCACTTCAGCGGCCCGGAGGAAGTGAGGCTGCCACGAGGCGAATAGGTCCCAGGTCAGCGGGAGATGGCCGATGCCCCATCCCTGCGGGTCCCCGGAGGCCCGGATGTCCAGTTCGGCGGGGTCGATGTCGCCTGGGGGCGAGGCGTAGTGGTTGCCGTACACCCGCACATGGACCGCCTGTCGGTTCAGCGCCAGCACTTTGGCGACGCGGAACGACGACTCCCCCAGGTTGATCGCATAGAGCCCACCAACCTGGAGCCCACCCAGCTCGTCCACGAATCCGCTGAATAAGTCCTGGTCCGATCGCTGGGCCGCCACAGGAACGGGCACCGAGGCTACCAGGGCCGCGGTAAGTACGATGAGCAGGAGGCGCATTGTGTTCCCCTCCATCTCACGGGGCCTGCCAGATGGGCGTCCCCGCCTCGTCCAACATTGCCGTGTACGGGACACCATCCGCTCCGACCCCCAGGTCCAATCGGGTCCGGCTAAGGTCATCGCGTAAGCGAATGCGCGTGCCCTCATCGGGTACTGCCAGCGTGACCCCTCGCCCACCTACCTCACCGAGCGAAATGAGAGCGGTCCCGTTGTCACCTGCCAGGAGCGCGACTCCTGACTGGGGCGAAGCGCCGCTCAGCTGCAGGCCGGCCGTACCGTCTCGGGCGGCGCCGAGCATCACCCGCAGGCGGGCGTCCGAGTCGGTGATGACCATGCCAGGCGAGGAGTTGACAGGGACGGCCAACGCGATGCCGCCGTACCCTCGCGCATCCTGCATGTTCAGGCCCGACGGACCTCCCTCGTCCAGGAAGAGTGAGTGGCGAGCGCGGCCGTTGCTGTCTAGCTGAGCCACGGTAGACGCGCCACGCTCGTTGACGATGGCCGCGAAGCGTGGCCGCCCAGCAGGGTCTTGCAGCACCATCCCGACGTGGGAGCCAGTCAGAGCGACCTGACCGGCGGACAGGTCAGGCGAGGTCGGGAGCACATCTGCCCCGATAATGGCCCGCACTGCCCCGGAGCGGTCGGTCAGCTCGAACCGCTCGGCCCGCACAACGGACTGGGCGGCCTGAGAATCAGGCGCCGCGCGGATCGTGGGCGCCAAGACCAGCAGCGCCGCGGTCAGCGTCACCAGCGACGATACGCAGGACGCGATGAGTGCGGTAAGGATGATGGCGCGGATAGACATCCTAATCTCCTCTCGGGCCAGACTCGTCGCAGGGCTGCCAGTCCGACTCTGGGGTCGCCGCCCCGCGTTTCGTGACTATCCAGCCCGTTCGCTCGACGCAAGCGTACAGGGCGGGTGCGAAGAATAGACCCCGCGCCACGGCAGACCCGTAGAAGATGACGAGCCATCCCGACGCAGACGGCCGAACTTCTACCCGAGTGCCGCGCAGCTCCGATTCGTCAAAGTCTCCGCCGAGCGAGAGCCGCAGGTCGTCCAAGGCAACCTGCACGGCTCTCTCCTCGTCCGGTCCCATCGGCGCTCTGAGCGGGTTAGATGACATCGGCGAACTCACCACACTCCAAGCAGCGAGAGCGAGGAGGCTGAGCGCACGGGTGTGCATCAAGGCTTCCCGAGCATGAGTAACGTCCGCAGCTTCCCGAGTAGGCGCGCACGCCAACTGGGCGGCTGCGCGGCGCCCTCCCGCGGGGCTACCCCGTAGCCCGCGGCGACTTCCTGCCGCCACGCGGCCAAAGTGCGCGCGTGCTCGGCGTTGCGCCGCGCCTGCTCCAGGGCCCAGTCCGGGCCAATGCTGTCGGGGCCGATTTCGCTGCTCATGGTCAGCTCTCCCGCTCCGGGCTGCCCCACCAGTTTGGCCGGGTGACCCTGGCCGTAGAGTCCCGCAGATGGGCGGTGCGACGCCGCCAGGTCTGATTGTACCCCGCCTCGGTTGGCGGGGCTCTACGGACCACAGCAGTTCTTTAGCATCCGGCTAACTGCCCGTTAGCCGTTCGCTCGTAGGCTGATGATGACCCACCTGGAGGTGACAGTGCGGATGCCGAACCCGATCGTGCGCTGCGGACGCTGCAACGGCCAGATGGCGAAGGGCTATGACGGGGAACTGACCTGCTTGTGGTGCGGTGAGGTCGTCTACCCGCCGCCTCCACCGCTCTACACGGGCGACGACATCGAGGCGTGGCGGGCGAGCCTCCGCGGGAAGCCCGGCCGTCCGCGGCGTGCGCCCCCTCCCGATGCAGCGTGACCCGCGCCAGGAGCCGAATCGGAGGTCTTCTGGGGGGCGATCAGGGGGCGGCGGCCAGCGCGTCCTCTACGGCCGCCATTAGATGGTCGACCGCGAACGGCTTGCGGAGGTGGCGATGGGCGGCCAGCCGCGCCAGCCAGGCCGCATCGGGCCAGCAGGGGTTGAGCACGAGCAGCCGCACGCGGCTGGCCCACGGGAGCGCGCGCACCCAGGCCGTGATTTCCCAGCACCGCGGCTCCGGCGCGGCCAGGTCGACGATTAGCAGGTCCGGGCTCGCAGGCGGGGACCAGCCCTGGGCGACGTGCTCCAGTAGCGCCAGCAGCACGGAGTAGCCACGCCGCGCCAGGTTGAGGTGGATCATCGCCAGCGACATGTCGTCGTCGCTCAGCACCACCACCGCGCGTGCCATATTCGCTCCTGCCACCGCCCCGGTACCGCCGTAGCGGAGGGCGGGCCGCCGCGCCGGCACGTCGAGGGCGTGCCACGAGCGTGGCGCATCTGTCCCCAGTGTGGCAGGCGTCCCCTCTGCGCGAGCCGGATACGCGCGGCTCGGGCCTGAACACGCCCTGAACGGCGCGCGGGCGCGCGCTCTCTCGGGTTCGCGGGCCCCGGGATGGGCAGGCTTGACGCCGCGGGCGAAGGACGGCAACGTGGGGGCGCCGTGTCAGGCGGTCTCGTCCGGGGTGGCGAGGCGGTAGCCGACGCCAGGCTCGGTGAGGATGTAGCGCGGGGCATCGGGGTGGGGCTCGAGCTTTCGCCGCAGCCGACTGACGTAGGCCCATAGGTAGTCCGCCTCGTCGCGGTAGGCGGGGCCCCAGACGCGCTGGAGCAGCGTGGTGTGGGTGAGCACGCGACCCGCCGCGAGCGCAAGCTGCTCGAGCAGGCCGTACTCGGTCGGCGTGAGCCGCACCCGCCGCCCGTCGACGGTGACCTCGCGGCTGCCGTAATCGACGCGTAGCGCGCCTACCTCGAGCGGCGCGCGGGGGCCGCTGCCGCGGCCGTCGGCACGCCGCAGGTGCGCCCGCACGCGGGCCAGCAGCTCCTGCACGCCGAACGGCTTGGTCAGGTAGTCGTCGGCGCCCAGGTCGAGCGCCCGCACCTTGTCGCGCTCCTGCCCGCGCGCCGAGATGACGACCACCGGCACGTCGTTCCAGCGCCGCAGCGCCTCCAGCACGGCGAAGCCGTCCGGGCCCGGAATGCCCAGGTCGAGCAGCACCAGGTCGAGATTCGTCTCCTCGGCGATCTTCAGCGCCTCACAGCCGTCGGCCGCGACGACCACCTCGTAGCCCCGTCCTTGCAGGTTCAACGTCAGGTAGCGCGCCGTCTGCGGCTCGTCGTCGACGACCAGCACGCGCGTGCCCACGGTCATGCTCGTTGCACCTCGGCAGCGGGATCGGGGGCGGCCGGCCGCAACGGCGGCCGCTCGCGGGGCGTCGGCCTGGCACTCACGTCGGCCCGCGCCAGGCGAACGGCGAAGACGCTGCCGCGCTCGACGTTGGGCTCGACCCAGATCGCGCCGTCCTGGGCGGCCAGGATCTCGCGGGCGAGCGCCAGTCCCAGCCCCGTCCCCGGCGCGTGGGCGCGCGTGGCCGCGGTGCCGCGCTGAAAGCGCGCGAAAATGCGGCGGCGCTCGCTCGGCGCCACCCCTGCCCCCTCGTCCGCGACGCGCACGACGACCGCGCGGCGCTCGGCGCGGGCGCTCACCTGGATGCGCAGGCCGGGCGCCGAGTACTTCGCCGCATTGTCGAGCAGGTTGACCAGCACCCGCTCCACCTGCGCGGGATCGACGAGAACGTCGGGCAGAGAGGGGGGCAGGTCGACCTCGACCGAATGCAACGCAATGCTGTCGTGCGCCATCTCGACCGCCCGCCCCACCAGGGCCGCCGGCGCGCAGCGCTCGCGCTGGGGCGCCAGGCAGCCGTCGGCGACGCGCGCCATGTCGAGCAGCGTGTCGATGAGCCGCGTCAGCCGATCGGCGCTCTGCTCGATCGTCACCAGGCACTCCCGCTGGGTCGCGGCGTCCCACTCCAGGTCGGTCTGGAGCAGCGTCGAGGCGAACCCTTTGATGTGGTGGAGCGGCGTGCGCAGCTCATGCGACACCAGTTGCAGCAAGCGCGCTTTGGCGGCCTCGAGCTCGTGCTCGCGGCGCACGTCGCGCATGGCGTACAGGGCAATCGCGACGAGCATCAGCACGCGTACCGCCTGATCGCGGCCGCCGTCGCCGCTGCCGAGCGCGTCGTTCCAGCCCAGCAGCACAGCGCCGACGAGCACGAGCGGCGCCACGCCGAGCGGCACCAGGCGCGGGGCGAGCAGCACGGGGATCGCGTAGGCCAGCCAGGTGGTTGGTCCGTCGAGCATGGTGCGGTCGAGCGCGTACACCGCGACGAGGATCGCCGCCATCACCGCGAGCCGGATGGCGAGTCGGGCCTGTTGCCGGGCCCAACGCCTGCGGAACAGGGCGGTCCCCGGCCCGCTCAGGGCAAGCGCAGACAGCGTCGGGCGAGGGCTGTGCCAGAGCGCTTGCATGCTATCTCACGCTGCGGGAGCGCCGGCCGACACGCCGAGAGCGGTCGTCGCGGGCGCGAAGGGCTTTCCACGCGCTGGGTGCAAGCGGCGTGCCAGCACACGGCGTCGCGTGAGCCCGGTCGCCGTTCAGGCCGCGTTCAGGCCGCGCCAGCCTGCACGCAGGGCGCGTTCAGGGCGCCGCCGCTACGATACCAGCGGAGATGCCCACGGGGAGAGACGAACCGCATGCCGGTGGAGATCACGGTCGGCCCGCCCGTCCTGACGATCAATCACGGCAGCACGTTCATGGTCACCGACCGCCAGGGGGAGATCCATCCGGATCGCGACGAGGGCGTGTTCGCGCGCGATACGCGGTTCGTCGGCTACTATCGACTCACCGTCGAGCGCCAGCCCTGGGTGCTCTTGACGTCTGCCACCACCAGCTACTACGAGGCGCGGCTGGTGTACGCGAACCCCGAGATCCCCGCGCTCGACAACCCGCTGCCCCACTCGCCCAACACCGACAGGGGCGGCTTGCCCGGCGTGCGGAACTGCATCCCGGCGCATCGCATCGGCCTCGTCGTCACCCGCTCGGTCGGCGAGCGGATCAACGAGCAGTTCCGCTTGACCAACTACAGCGGCATGGACCAGACGTTTCATCTAGAGCTGGCCATCCGCTCCGACTTCGTCGATTTGTTCGACGTGAAGTCCCATCGCTACTGGGCACGGGGCGATTCGTCCAGCGCCTGGCAGGTCGCCGACGAGCACTGGGATTTCGTCACGGAGTACCACGACCGCGATTTCCGGCGCCGCTTCACCTATCGCGTCCACCACTGCGACTCCCCGCCTCGCTACGACAACGGCCGCATCGTGTGGACGGTGGAGCTGCCGGCCGGCGGCCAGTGGCGAGCGTCGGCCACGATGCTGCTCGACGTCGGCCAGGGGGAGCACGCGCCCCCGCCGGGCAGCGGGCAGCGCCGCGAGGACCGCCTCGCCGTCTGGACGAAGAACACGACCCACCTGCTCGCCAGCAACAACGACCTGGTGGCGACCTTCGATCAGTCGGTGAACGACATGGCGGCGCTGCGGCTGCACGAGGCCGAAATGCCCGAGCACGAGTGGCTGCCGGCCGCGGGCGTGCCCTGGTTCGTGACCCTGTTCGGGCGCGACAGCCTGGTCGTCAGCTATCAGAACATGGCCGTCTACACGGCATTCGCCCGCGGCGCCCTCCGCAAGCTGGCCGCCTACCAGGCCACCGAGCGCGACGACTGGCGGGACGCGCAGCCGGGCAAGATCCTCCACGAGGTCCGCCACGGCGAGCTAGCCTACTTCAACCTGATCCCCCAGACGCCCTACTACGGTACCTGGGACGCCACCCCGCTGTACCTGATCGTCCTCCACGAGGCCTGGCTGTGGACCGGCGATCGCGGGCTGCTGGAGGCATACCGCGAGCACGCCGAGCACTGCCTGGCGTGGATCGACCACTACGGCGACCTGGACGGCGACGGCTTTCAGGAGTACAAGACGTTCTCCAGCCAGGGCTTCGAGAACATGGGCTGGAAGGACTCGGGCGTCGCCGTGGTGTACCCCGACGGCAGCCAGGTATCGCAGCCCAAGGCGGTCTGTGAGCTACAGGGCTACGTCTACGACGCGAAGCGGCGGATGGCCGAGGCCTTCGCCGCGCTCGGCGATCACGACCGGGCCGCCGCGCTCGCCGACCAGGCCGTGACGCTCCGCCGCGCCTTCGACGAGCGCTTCTGGTGCGAGGAGATCGACTCCTACGCCTTTGGCTTAGACCCGGACAAGCGCCCGATCGCGACGGTGGCGTCGAATGCTGGCCAGTGCCTGTGGAGCGGCATTGCCGACCCCGACAAGGCCCGCCGGGTGATGCAGCGCCTGCTCCAGCGCGACATGTGGACCGGCTGGGGTATCCGCACGCTGAGCGCGGACAATCCGGCCTACAACCCCTTCGCCTACCAGAACGGCGCGGTCTGGCCGCACGACAACGCGCTCATCGCAGCGGGGTTCAAACGCTACGGCTTCGCCGCGGAAGCGAACCAAGTCGCGCGCGCGGTGTTCGAGGCCGCCGCGCACTTCGAGAACTACCGCCTGCCGGAGCTGTTCGCCGGCCTCGACCGCCGCGACTGCCTCTTCCCGGTGCAGTATCTCGGCGCCAACATCCCGCAGGCATGGGCCGCGGGGAGCATTTTCCTGTTTATTCGCACGATCCTGGGGCTGCGCGCCGACGCGCCACGGGGCCGGCTGTACGTGGACCCAACGCTGCCGGACTGGCTGCCCGACGTCGAGCTGCGGAACCTCGCCGTCGGCCAGGCGCGGCTCGACCTGCGCTTCTGGCGCGAGGCCGAGCGGTCCCGCTGGGAGCTGCTCGGCCAGCAGGGGGATGGCATCGAGGTCGTGGCCGAGGGCACAGCTTCTGCGACTGGCTCGGACGACGCCGGCAAGGACGCGCAGGCAAAGCCACCGGGCCCGCAGCCAGGCTCATCAGCCGGCCCGGCACAGAGCCAGCGCGGCGCACAGTAGCACGAGGGGTGCGAACAATGGCAAAGACCGCGGCGGACCTACTGATCGAGCGGCTTATCGAATGGGGCGTGGACACGGTGTTCGGCTTGCCGGGCGACGGCATCAACGAGATCATGGAGGCCCTGCGCACACGGCAGGACCAGATCCGCTTCATCCAGGTGCGCCACGAGGAGGCGGCGGCCTTCGCCGCCTGCGGCTACGCCAAGTACAGCGGTCGCCTCGGCGTCTGCCTGGCGACCTCGGGGCCGGGCGGCATCCACCTGCTCAACGGTCTGTACGACGCCAAGTGCGACGGCCAGCCGGTCCTGGCGATCACCGGTCATACCTTCCACGACCTGATCGGCACCCACTACCAACAGGACGTCGACCTCGACAAGCTGTTCATGGACGTGGCGGTCTACAACCAGCGCATCATGGGCCCGGCGCACGTGAACAACTTGGTGGACGAGGCGATCCGCACGTCGCTGGCCCAGCGGTCCGTCTCGCACCTCACGATCCCCAAGGACATCCAGGAGTGGGAGGCCGGCGACATTCCCCGCTCATCCGCGAACATCCCGGAGCACAGCGCCGACATCTTCGCCGCCGCCCGCCCGATTCCCTCGCCGGCACTGCTCCAGCAGGCCGCCGACATCATCAACGCCGGCTCCAAGGTGGCGATCCTCGCCGGCCGCGGCTGTCTGGACGCGCGCGCCGAGGTGCTGCAGCTGGCCGAGGCGGTGGCCGGCCCGATCATCAAGCCGCTGCTAGGCAAGGCGGTCGTGCCCGACGACAGCCCCTACACCACGGGCGGCATCGGCCTGCTCGGCACGGGGCCGTCCCAAGACGCGCTGAATGAGTGCGACACACTGGTCATCGCGGGCAGCAGCTTCCCCTACATCGAGTTCTATCCTAAGCCCGGCCAGGCCAAGATCGTCCAGATCGACCTCGATCCGGAGCGCATCGGCCTGCGCGCCCCCGCCGACGTCGGGCTGGTAGGCGACTGCCGCGACGTGCTGCGCGGGCTGCTGCCACTGATCCAGCACAAGCACGACCGTGGCTTCCTGAAGAAGGCCCAGGAGCGTATGCGCCATTGGAACCGGGTGATGGAGGAGCGCGCCACGAGCGACGCGATGCCGATGAAGCCGCAGGTCGTGGCCCACGCGCTGAACAAGCTGCTCAACGACGATGCCATCGTCTCGTCCGACAGCGGCACGATCGCCACCTGGTCGGCGCGCTACATCCAGATCCGCGGCAACATGCAGTTCTCGCTTTCCGGCTCGCTGGCGACCATGGCCAACGGCCTGCCCTACAGCGTCGGCGCCGCGGCCGCCTTCCCGGGCCGACAGGTAGTCGCCTTTGTGGGCGATGGCGGCTTCACGATGCTGATGGGCGAGGTCGCGACGCTCGTGAAGTACAACCTGCCCGTCAAGGTCGTCGTCATCAAGAACAACGTGCTCGGCCAGATCAAGTGGGAACAGCTCGTCCTCAGCGCCAACCCGCAGTTCGGCGTCGAGCTGCAGCCCATCGACTTCGCCGCCTACGCGAAGGCGTGCGGCGCGGCCGGCTACTGCATCGAGCGCCCCGGCGAGGCCGAGGCGATCCTGCGTGAAGCCCTGGCCTACCCCGGCCCGGCAGTCATCGAGGCCGTGGTGGACCCGAACGAGCCGCCGATGCCGGGCAAGATCACGACCGAGCAAGCGGTCCACTTCGCCGAGGCGCTGGCGAAGGGCGAGAAGGACCGCTTCGACATCATCAAGACCGTGCTGGCCGACAAGGTCCGGGAAGTAGTCTAACTGTCTGTCAACGGTCAATTGCTCGGTGTTGGCAGTTGCCAGCACCGAGCAATCACCCTTGACGAGGAACTGACCATGATCGACTCCACCCCAGGCGCCAACGCGCGACCCGACACAGGCGACGTCGCGACGGGGGAGCGCGTCGCGCGCCTGGAGACGCACGTCTACCGCATCCCCACCGACCGCCCGGAGGCGGATGGCACCTACACCTGGGACGCCACGACGATGGTGCTCGTGGAGGCGGTGGCGACCTCCGGCGCGCGTGGCCTCGGCTACACCTACGCCTCGGCGACGGCCGCGGGCGTCGTCCACGAGCTGCTGGCGCAGGTCGTCGTCGGCGGCCCGGTGGACGACGTGCGCGCGGCTTGGGGCGCGATGATCGCGATGGTGCGTAACGTGGGCCGCCCGGGCATCGCGGCCACCGCGATCTCGGCCGTGGACGTGGCGCTGTGGGACCTGAAGGCGCGGCTCGCCGGGCAGCCGCTGTACCGGCTGCTCGGCCCGCACCGCGAGGCGGTCCCCATTTACGGGAGCGGCGGCTTCACCAGCTACACCGTGCAGGAGCTGACCGAGCAGCTGGGCGGCTGGGTGCGGCAGGGCATCCCGCGCGTGAAGATGAAGATCGGCACCGACTGGGGCACACGGCCCGAGGAGGACGTGGTGCGCGTGCGCGCCGCGCGCCAGGCGATCGGCCCCGACGCCGAGCTGTTTGTGGACGCCAACGGCGCCTACACCGTGAAACAGGCGCTCGCCCAGGCCGCGCGCTTCGCGGAGGAGGGCGTCACCTACTTCGAGGAGCCGGTCTCGTCCGACCAGCTCGAAGACCTGGCGTTCGTGCGCCAGCACGCTCCGATGGCCATTGCCGCCGGCGAGTACGCCTACGACCCCTGGTACGTTCGCCACATGCTGGGGGCCGGCGCGGTGGACATCCAGCAGGCCGACGCCACGCGCTGCCTGGGCGTCACCGGCTGGCTGGAGGCCGCCGAGATCGCCCACGGCTTCGCGACGCCGTTCTCGGCCCACTGCGCGCCGTCGCTGCACGCGCAGGTCGGCTGCGCGGCGCCGCAGCTGTCGCACGTCGAATACTTCCACGACCACGCGCGCATCGAGCGCATGCTGTTCGACGGCGCCCCGCAGCCCGCCGGGGGCTGCCTGCGGCCCGATCCCGGCCGGCCCGGTCTGGGCCTCGACCTGCGCCGCCAGGACGCCGAGCAGTGGAGGATCGCCGCGTGAAGCTGGAGCCGCTCGACACGGAGGCCCTGCTGGAGATCGGGCTGGCGCTGGCCGGCGCGCTGCTCGTCGTGGGCGTGGGGACGCTCGCCTTTGGGCGCACGAAGGGCGCCGCCCACCATGGTCGACGCCGAGCCGAGGGACCGCCCACGCCCGGCCACGTCCCGCCCAGCCGCCACCAGAACATCGTCGCGAACCCGCCGCGCTAAGCGAGCCTGACGCAGCCAACAGCCGTGAGGCGGGGCGCGGCCCGCCTGACGCGCACTGCCAGCAGCGGCCGGCTGGCCGCCATCACAGTAAGCGGAGCACCGCCATATGAGCCTCTGGCGACCGACCGCGCGCCTGCCAAGCCCCGTGGAGCGGCTCGTGCAGGAGGCCGCGCTCGCCCGCCGCGAGATCCGTACCGGCCGCTTCCAGCGCAGCATGGCCCTGATGACCGCCTTTGCCGCCGTCGTCAGCGGCTTCGAGGCGTACACGCAGCACCAGCGCGGCGCCTTCGCCCACCGCTGGATGTGGACGCCCGTCTGGCTCACGCCGCCAGCGGTCGGCGCTGCGCTGGCCGCGCTGGTCAGCGAGCGCGCGGCCCGCACGCTGCTGCCCCTAACGGCGCTCGCCTCCCTCGCCGACGGCATCGCCGGGTTCGTCCTCCACCTCCGCGGCATCCAGCGCATGCCCGGCGGCTTCCGCCTCGGCCGCTACAACGTCGTCATGGGCCCACCGGTCTTCGCGCCGCTGCTAATGTGTACGGTCGGGGTGATGGGCGTGCTCGCGGGGCTGCTGCGCCGCGAGGTGCCGGACCTCCTGCCGCCGCCCGTGGCCCGGGTCCGCCGCCGCGTCCATCGCCCGCTCGCCCATCCCGGCCACCACGACCCGCTCGAGCAGATCGAGCTGAACGTCGCCCACGGACGCTTCCAGCAGGGGCTGGCGCTCACCTCGGCGGTGTTCGCCGTGCTGGCCGGCGGCGAGGCGTACTTCGAGCACCTGCGCGGCAGCTTCAACCAGCGCTGGATGTGGACCCCCATCTGGGTGACGCCGCCGATGGTCGCGGCCGCCGTCGGCGCGGCGTGCAGCCGGCGGGTCGCGCACCGTGTGCTGCCGGTCACGTCGACGGTCACGCTGCTCGACGGGCTGCTGGGCTTCGGCCTGCACCTGCGCGGCATCCGCCGCATGCCCGGCGGCTTCACCAACCTGCAATTCAACATCCCGATGGGCCCGCCGCTGTTCGCCCCGCTGCTCTTCTGCTCCGTGGGGCTGCTCGGCCTGGTGGCGGCGCTGCTGCGTCGGCGGGAGAGCTGACCGTGCACCACGAGCGCTACCCCGGCTACCACGTCCTCGACCAGCGCGGCCACTGGGACGACGCCACGCGGCGCGTCGTGCTCGACCGCGTCCACAACGTGCCGCCCTTCCGGCACCTGGACGCGCACCAGCAGGCCACGCTCATAGCGCTCTGCGCCCGCGTCATCCCGCAGGACTGGCGCTCCGCGGCGCAGCGCGTGCCGATCGCTCCCTGGATCGACGCGACGCTCGACACGGCCGCCCACGACGGCTTCCGCTTCGACGACATGCCGCCCAACCGCGAGGCCTGGCTGTGGGGCCTGGCCGGGCTGGACGAGACGGCGCGGGCGCTCCACGGCGCGGCCTTCGCCGACCTCGACGGCGCAGCCCAGGACGTGGTGCTGGAGACGGTCCGCGCCGGCAACCCGCCGGGCGACACCTGGCAGCGCCTGCCCGCGCACCGCTGGTGGATCTACGTGGCGCTGCGCCAGATCACCGGCGTCTACTACGCCCACCCCACCGCCTGGGACGAGATCGGCTTTGGCGGCCCCGCCTACCCCCGCGGCTACTTCGCCCTGAACTTCGGCCAGCCGGAGCCGTGGGAGGTGCGCGAGGCGCCCCCAACCCGCGAGCGGAGCGCACGGTGAAGCTGCACGTCCACCTCTCGCCCGACTGGGTGCTCGATACCGACATGCGCGAATACCCGCCCCGCGAGCCCGTCGACTTCTGCATCGTCGGCAGCGGCGCGGGCGGCGGCGTGCTCGCCGAGCGGCTGGCCCGCTACGGCTTCTCCGTGGTGGTGCTGGAGGCCGGCCCCTGGCACGACAGCGAGCACGACATGGTCTCCGACGAGGCCGGGTCCGGCCGGCTGTACTGGAACGACCTGCGCATCACCGGCGGCACCGATCCGCTGGAGCTGGGCGCGAACAACTCCGGGCGCGGCGTCGGCGGCAGCACCGTCCACTACGCCGCCTTCTGCCCCCGCCTCCACCCGTCCGACTTCCGCGTGCGGACGCTCGACGGGGTGGCCGCCGACTGGCCGCTGAGCTACGACGAGCTGGAGCCCTACTACGAGCAGATGGAGCGCGAGTACCCGGTGTCCGGCCCCGCGCACTGGCCGTGGGGCAAGCCGCACGGCTACCCTTACGCGCCGCTGGAGGCCGGCACGGCGGGCCAGATGCTGATCGCGGGCTGCGTGAAGCTGGGCATCCGCGTCGCGGCCGGCGGGCCGGTGGCGATCCCCGCCGGCGCCGTGGGCAAGCGGCCGCACTGCATCATGCGCGGCTTCTGCCTGCTGGGCTGCAAGGTGGGCGCGAAGAGCAGCATCATGGTGAGCCACATCCCGGGCGCCATCGAGCACGGCGGCGAGATCCGCACCGGCTGCATGGCCTACGAGGTGCCCGTCGACGCCGCGGGCCGCGCGGCTGGCGTGCGCTACTTCCGCACGCTGGCGGACGGCCAGGTCGTGGAGGAGGAGCAGCGGGCGCGGGCCGTGGTCGTGGCCGGCTATGCCATCGAGACGCCGCGGCTGCTGCTGAACTCGAAGTCGAGCGCCTTCCCCGACGGCCTGGCGAATTCCAGCGGGCTCGTCGGCAAGTTTCTGATGGCCCAGGCCGGCCCGGTGGTGTGGGGGCGCTTCCCCGACATGATCCGCCAGTACAAGGCGCCGCCGGCCTGCGCCTCGACGGAGGCGTTCTACGAGACCGACCCGCGCAACGACTTCGTGCGCGGCTACTCGCTGCAAACGGTGGCGCCGCTGCCGATCGCCATGGCCCACCTGCTGACCGACGAGGACGGCCGCTTCGGCGAGTCGCTGCTGGCCGCCATGCAGGACTACAACCACTACGCGGCGATCGGCGTGCTGGGGGAGATCCTGCCCGACGCGCGCAACTACGTCTCGATCCACCCGACCGCGAAGGACCAGTACGGCATCCCCACGAGCTACGTCCACTTCAACCTGTTCGAGAACGACCGCCGCATGATGCGCGCCGGCATCGCCACCGCCAAGACCGTCCTGCACGCCGCCGGGGCGACCGAGACGCACAGCGTGAACCGCTACGCGCACCTGGTGGGCACCTGCCGCATGGGCTTCACGCCGGACGACTCGGTGCTCGACCGCTGGGGCCGGACCTGGGACGTGCCCAACCTGTTCGTCTGCGACGGCAGCGCGCTGCCCACGCAGGGCTCGGCCAACCCCGCGCTCACCATCTCCGCGCTCGCGGCCCGCACCGCCGACTGGCTGCGCCGCGCCGTCCCCGCCGGCGCCCTGGACAGCCGTCCCACCCCCGCCACCGGGTGTGCCCCGTGATTTTGCAGTACCGTGCATTCGAAAAACGGTCAAACGATCCTCCCTCCTGTCTGGCGAATTGCTAGGCCGGGCGCGGGTCTGCGCGCATGGGTCGGGCGCGGAAGGCCGCATCGTTTACGCCGTACGATAATCCTCCGATGCCTCGCGGCGGGCCGGGCCGGCGGGGGCATGCCCCGGGCAGGGGCGCGGGCGGCGAGCGCGGTGGGATGCGTGTACGGCGTAAGATTGGCGACCACGTCGCGCCGGACGGCGGGCGCTCTCCTGCGCGCCGCGCGGCCGGATGCTGGGGGCGCGCCCTCACCCCGACCCTCTCCCAGGGGGAGAGGGGGAGGGCCGGACCTCACCCCCCTGCCCCCCTCTCCCCTAGGAGAGGGGGAGGGACGAGGGGCCGGACCTCACCCCCCTGCCCCCTCTCCCTTAGGCGAGGGGGAGGACGCTCCGTCGCGGGATTCGCTCTGACACTGGGACGAGTGGCGCCCGAGCGGGGCGCAGCAAGCCGCGCCCCTGCATAGGAAGCTATTGGCGCGGGGCCGTCGTCCGGCGCAGCCAGCGGAGCCGCGCAACCGCCCGCGGAAGGCTGGCGCACGGCCCCCGGCGAGGTGGCGGGGGCCTCGCGCCGCGGCCGAGCAAGCTAGCAAGCCTCCAGTGAGCGGCCGCTCCCCCGGCTGATACCCAATCCGGGGATAGGGTTCGCCTACTCCCTCTCCCCCTGGGAGAGGGGCGGGGTGAGGGCACGCCCCGCTACGCGAACCGCCCCGCCGGATCGGGTATGAACCGCGCGACGGCCGCGAGACAATCTCTGGCATGAGATCACCTCGCCAACGTACAGTAGTCGTCGCGCCGGTTGAGCCAGAAGGTAGGGCAGGGGCTCGTCTCCTGCCGCTCGGCCGGGTTTGTTGATACTGGCCGATCTAGCGAACCCGTCGTAAGACAGGAGCGCGTGTCCTACCGCGCGTCGGCCTCGGCCAGATCACTCCTTCGGGAAACCGCTTGAGCCAGGGAATCACGCCATGAATACGACAATCTTTACCCGGCTCATCGACGCCCTCTGGGTCCTCCTCATCGTATACCTGACGGTTTCCTCGATCGGCGTGAAGCGGGACACCCAAAGACATTTCCTGCAGAGCGCCGTCCTCACGCTCGCCATTCTCGCCTCAATCTTGCTTCCGCGCCTACCCGTATTCCGCCCCCTCAACAGCTCCCCCGCAAACCCGGTTGTAGGCAGCATCGGCGTTCTGCTGTGCGTCGCGGGCATGGCCTTCCTCGTCTGGGCGCGGCAGACCCTTGGCCGGAACTGGAGCCAGATCGTCGCCGCGAAGGAAGGGCAGGAGCTTATAACAGCCGGTCCATACCGTATTGTGCGCCATCCGATGTACACCTGCGGCATTGTCGCGTGCATCGGCTCGGCGATTGTTAGCGGCGCGTGGATCTTTCTTCTCATCGTCCTCGGCGCCATATTTCTCTGGCGGGTGGGCGCCGAAGACAAGCTTATGGAGCGGCAGTTCCCGAAGGAATATCCAGCCTACAAGCAGCGGACGAAGGCGCTAATTCCGTTCGTGTGGTAGCGAGCGGCCTGACCGCCCTAGCCCCGCCGCCCCCCCGTGGCCCAAGGATCTGGATAAGGCCAAGGATCTGGATAAGGATAGTGTGCAGGTTGGGCTGCGCCCAACCTGCACACTATCCGTGGAAACCAGCTCAGTGGAGGGTCGACGCCCAGACGAGCCGCGTTATGGCGTAACGGTGACGGAGCCGAGCATGAACGCCGGGGCGTGCAGTATGCAGATATACGAGAATTGGCCGGGCGCCGTGAAGGTCACCGAGTAGCGCGCCCCGGCCGGCCAATCCGCGCCCACGTACCCGGAGCTCAAGGGGCTCGCGCCATCGAAAGCGGTCGGCGTGCCCCAGGCCTCCGTGGGAGCGCCCCGGATTGGGCCGAAAGTGATCGTGTGCGGCGTCTCGGTATCCGCGTTGTCCCAGGTGACCGTGTCGCCGACCCGGACCTCGACCCCTTGCGGGGCGAAGCGCATCACCGCCGCTGTGCCGTCCCCCAGGCCCCCGTCGATCACATACTCCCGCGTGCCATCATCCCGTGTCTGCACGCTCGGCTGGTAGGCCGCCAGCCGGCTCTGCCACTCGCTGATGATCGGGTCCGCCGCCGTTCGCTCCGCCGTGTAGTCCGCCTGCGAGTGCTCGTACGGCGTGCCGGCGGGGTTCACAGTCACCGTGCCCAGTTGCTGCCGATGCACCAGGCAGATGTAGCTGTAGGTGCCCGGTTGGCTGGCGGTCACCGCCCAGGTCTTCCCGATTTCCAGCACCCCCGAGTTCAGGTAGCCGCTCCCATCCAGCTCGCCATTGCCCTGCGGCTGCTCCTGCTGCGGATCGCTCCGGTCGAACTCGGGCCGCTCCTGCCCGGGCGCGAGAAACGTGACCGTGTGGATCTCCGTCGCCGCGTTGGTCCAGGTGATCGTGTCTCCGACATTCACGCTCAGCGCGGCCGGATAGTACTGCAGCACCTGGACGGCTTTGTCCGGGCTCTCCGCCCCGACCTGCACCTGCCACTGCTGTGCGTCCCCCTGCTGGACCGCGGCGGCCCGGGCGGCCGGCCCGCGGGCAACGAAAACGCCGCCACTGAGCGCGAGAAGGAGCGCGGTCACCATTGCCCAGCGCCAGTACCACGCGTGCATCTCTCTACCTCCAAACGAGGCATACTGGGCGCGGCGTACCTGACCACGCGCCCCCGGAAGCCGGCTCAGAGTGCCGCTCGGGGCAGGACAGGAGCTGCGCCCTGTGCTACGAAAACCTGTCGTAGGGCCGTGCCCTAGCTGCGAGGCACGACGATGACGGTCCCCAGCATGCCGAGGTCGTCGTGGAGCGCGCAGTAGTACTGGTACGTCACGGGGGCGTTGAACGTGACGCTGTACGTCTGGCTCGGCTGCCCCTGGCCGAGAAAGCCGGCGCTCACGGTCGGGCCCACCCGCGGTTGCGGGTACGGCGCGTTGAGCATCGGCGTGCCGATGGCCGGTCGCAGATTCGCCGGCTCGGCGCCGAAGGTCACCGTATGCGGGATCGCCGGGTCGTTCGCGCTCCAGGTCACGGTATCTCCCTGTCGAACCGTGAGGTTGCCTGGCAAGAAGCGGTTGACGCTCACTGCCTGCAGCAGCCCCGGCGCGGTCCCGGTCACGAAGCCGGCGCCGATCGTCACAGCATTGCGCCCAGGCCCCGCCACGGTCTGGGCCTGCTCTTGCGCCCGTAGCTGGTTGCCCTGCGTCAGCAACGCGTTACTCTGCTGCTGTCCCTCCTGGTCATAGAACTTCTGGTCATGAAGTAGCGTCGTGGTGGTGGGCTCCACATGGATCGTGCCGGTCATCCGCGAGTGAATCAGACAGCGGTAGATGTAATCGTGGGGGGCTACTGGGAAAGCGACCGCAAACGTGCCGCCATCCTGCAGGCGTCCCGAGTTGACCACGCTGCTGCCGTCCCAGGTGCATTGATTGGTCGGCGGCGAGGTCGATGCCCCGTTGCAAATCTGCGGGGAATTGTTGTCGGTGCCGAACGGCGTGACGAGCGTGAGAGTATGCGGCTCCCCGGTCGGGAAGGACCAGTTGATCGTGTCGCCGGTATGGATCCATAGCTCGTTGGGTAGAAAGGCGAGGGCCTGGATGGCCTCGTTGCCCGTCTGCGCACCGGCTGTGTCCCGCCAGATCGTGGCCGCGGCGACGCGCGGCACGCCGGCGGGGCCGAGCCCCGCGGCGAGCACCAGCATCGCGATGCTGGGAGGCGTCTGATTGCCGCACCCGAGAATCGGAGCCGAACCCGCATCCTAGTCACTCCTTTCGGGGAGTGCCGCCACTTTCGCGTGGCCGGCGTATTGGCAGGTCGCTCCTGGAACGGAGATAGGCCCCCTGGTGAGGTAAGTGGCTATGAGGTAGCTCCCCGGTGACTGTGCTTGCCCAGTCGCGGGCGCCACGAGGAGTTACGGGACGCAGATGGCCACGAGTACCACGCCTAACCAAATAACTCACGCCTACTTGCACGTTCGCACGGCTACGACCCATGCGTAGTGCCAGAGGTCCGTGTGACAGGTGCCTGGCTCCTTTATCCCCGGCCGGACGGAGCCAGGAGCCAAGAACAATGCCACAACCTATAGTGCGCGCCCACCGTACATCTTCAAGCCCATCTGGCGTCTGAAAACCTGCTGAGGATTCGCTAAGGGTTTGCTGAAGACGCCGGCGTACGCATGTCATTATGACGCCATCTGCGATCGCGTGCGGGGGCGCGCCCGCTAGCCGGGCGGGCGAGCAGCAGACGGCTGAGGGGGTCCCGCTCGTCCGGGCTGACACGTAGCGCCGCCGCGGCGTTCGCCGGGGGCCGTGCCCGGGATCGGCACCATGCGCCGCGAGCGCGCTGGGATTAGGGCAGTTTGCAGCGAGACTGAGCGGTCGGCCGGCGCCGGGGCGGCGGCCCGCGGGCCGCGGGCGGCCACGAGAGCCGCCCCTACGACACACCGGCCGGTCACCTGGGGCGCAAGCGGCGCTAGGGCTCGTGCTACTCCCTCTCCCGCCTGGAGAGCGGCGCGGTGCGGGCCGGCCCCGGCGACCGTGGCACGCGGACTGCGGCAGGGCGGCGAGACGGCGTCCACCAGCGGCGGGGCGGACCGCCGACGGGGATCATGGCTGGCACCTTCGCGCTGTTCGCGGGAACCGCTAACGCGGCGCTGGCCGCGGCGGTGGCGCGCGACCTGGCGGTAGGGCTGAGCGACTGCGCGGTCGAGCGCTTCCCCGACGGCGAGCTAACCGTCCGCCTCCTCGAGCCCGTCCGCGGGAAGGAGGTCTTCCTCCTCCAGCCGACCGGGCCGCCGGTGAACGACCACCTGATCGAGCTATTGGCCTTCGCCGACGCCTGCCGGCGGGCCGCGGCCGCGCGCATCACGGCCGTCGTGCCGTACTTCGGCTACGCCCGCGCCGACCGGCGCGGCGGCCGCCGCGAGCCGATCACCGCCAGCCTGGTCGCCGACTTGCTCCAAGCCGCCGGCGTCCAGCACGTCGTGACCGTGGACCTGCACACGCCGCAGGCCGAGGGCTTCTTCCACTGCCCGGTCGACAGCCTCACCGCCGTCTCCACGCTCTGCGCGGCGCTCCGCGACTGGCCGGCGCGCGATGCCGTGGTCGTCGCGCCGGACGCCGGCCGCGTGCCGATGGCCACCCGCTACGCCCAGCGGTTGGGCACTGACCTCGCCGTGCTCCACAAGCGGCGCCTTAGTGGCACGGAGACTGTAGTGACCCATCTGGTAGGCGACGTGCGCGACCGGCGCTGCCTGCTCGTCGACGACATCGTCGCGACGGGCGGCACCATCGCGACCAGCGCCGCGACGCTGCGGGAGGCCCGCGCGCGGCCGGAGCTCGTGGTCGTCGCCACCCATGGGCTGCTGCTGCCGGGCGCCCGCGACCGCCTCGGCCGGGCGGGCGTCCAGGAGGTCGTCGTCACGGACACCGTGGCGGTGCCCGAGCGCGACTGGCCGGCGCTGCGCGTCGTCAGCGTGGCACCGCTGCTCGCCGCGGCGCTGCGCCGGTTCCTGGCCGACGAGTCGCTCAGCGACCTGTACTGATCGGCGGCGGGGGCGGGCCGAATAACAGGCGACGGGGGAGACGCAATGTTCAATCCACCATTTCGTGATCGCTACGATGCCGGGCGCGTGCTCGCCACCAAGCTGCTGGCCTACGCGCACCGCCCGGAGGTGATCGTCCTGGCGCTGCCACGGGGCGGCGTGCCGGTGGGCTACGAGGTGGCGCAGGCGCTGGGCGTCCCGC
Organism: Pseudomonadota bacterium; assembly: GCA_021325365.1. The sequence goes on along the minus strand of JAJPHF010000083.1, from coordinate 7,340 downwards.
TGGACGTGTACCTCGTGCGCAAGCTGGGCGTGCCCGGCCACCGCGAGCTGGCGATGGGCGCCATCGCCAGCGGCGACGTGACGGTGCTCAACCCCGACCTGATCGCCGCCTTGCAGATCCCGCCGCGGGCCATCGAGGCGGTGGTGGCCGAGGAGCAGGCGGAGCTGGCCCGCCGCGAGCGCGCCTACCGCGGCGACCGCCCGCCGCTCGACGTGCGCGGGCGCACCACCATCCTGGTCGACGACGGCCTGGCAACCGGCTCCACGATGCGCGCCGCCGCCCAGGCGCTGCGCCAGGAGCAGGCCGCGAGTATCGTCGTCGCCGTGCCCGTCGCGCCGCCAGAGGTCTGCGCCGAGTTCCAATCCGAGGTCGACGCGGTCGTCTGTGCCGTTACCCCGGACCCCTTCTACGCCGTCGGGCTCTGGTACGCTGACTTCGCCCCGACGACGGACGAGGAGGTCCACGACTTGCTCGCGCGGGCGGCGCGGGCGCAACCGGCCAGCGCATCGGGGCACTGACCGACCGGGCGTGTAGGGACTGGAGGAGGCCGGGCCATGCGAACCGCAAGCAGCTCTGAGCTTGTCGACACCGTGCGCGCGGCGGCGCGGCCGCTGGCCGGCACGGCCCACGATTACGACCCGCTGCTCGATCTCGTGGGGGACCGCCGCTTCGTGCTGCTCGGCGAGGCCTCGCACGGCACGCGCGAGTTCTACCAGATGCGGGCGGAGATCACGCGGCGGTTGATCGAGGAGAAAGGCTTTACGGCCGTGGCGGTCGAGGCCGACTGGCCCGACGCCTACCGGGTGAACTGCTACGTGCGCGGCCAGGACGACGACGGCTCGGCCGCCGAGGCGCTCGGCGGCTTCCGCCGCTTCCCCACCTGGATGTGGCGCAACACCGTCGTGCGCGACTTCGTCGAGTGGCTGCGGCAGTACAACGCCGCGCTGCCGCCCGGCGGGCGGCCCGTCGGCTTCTACGGCCTCGACCTGTACAGCCTGTACACCTCCATCGAGGCCGTGATCGCCTATCTGGACAAGGTCGATCCCGCGGCGGCGCGGGAGGCGCGCGAGCGCTACGCCTGCTTCGAGCAGTTCGGCGAGGATCGTCAGGCCTACGGTTGGGCCACGGGCATTGGCCTCACCCCGTCCTGCGAGCAGGAGGCGGTCCGCCAGCTCGTCGCCTTGCAGCGCCACGCCGCGGACTACCTCCGCCGCGACGGCCGCGCGGCCGAGGACGCCTACTTCTACGCCGAGCAGAACGCCCGGCTGGTGCACGACGCGGAGCAGTACTACCGCACGATGGGCCGCGGCCGCGTCGAGTCGTGGAACCTGCGCGACTGCCACATGGCGGATACGCTCGACGCGCTGGTCGCCCACCTGACCCGCCGCACGCCGTGGGCCAAGATCGTCGTCTGGGAGCACAACTCGCACCTCGGCGATGCGCGCGCGACCGAGCTAGGCCAGCGTGGCGAGCTGAACGTCGGGCAGGTCGTACGCACGCGCTACGACGACCACGCGCTGCTGGTGGGCTTCAGCACCTACGAGGGCACGGTCACGGCCGCGCCGGACTGGGACGCGCCCGCCGAGCGCAAGCGCGTGCGGCCGGCGCTGCCCGACAGCTACGAGGCGCTGTTCCACGCGGCCGGCTGCCCGCGCTTCCTGCTCACCTGGCAGCCCGACGACCCGACCGCCCGGGCGCTGGAGGGGCCGCTGCTGGAGCGCGCGATCGGGGTGATCTACCGCCCGGCGACCGAGCGCCAGAGCCACTACTTCTACGCGCGGCTGCCCGAGCAGTTCGACGCCGTGCTGCACGTCGATCAAACGAGCGCCGTCGAGCCGCTGGAGCGCACGGCCGGCTGGGAGGCGGGCGAGGTGCCCGAGACGTATCCGTCCGCCCTCTAGCCGAAGCGACGCGTCGGGCAATTTGCCGAGCCTGCCGCGCCGACGCCGGACGCCGGGCGCGCGATGAGCACGGGAGGACAGCAGAGTGGACCGCAGCGTAGGATGGCAAGGACACGAGGCCGTGGTCGGCGTGGGCGCTGGCGCGGTCACGCTCGAAGGGAACCTGAACCTGCCCGACGGGGCCCAGGGCATCGTGCTGTTCGCGCACGGCAGCGGCAGCAGCCGCCACAGCCCCCGCAACCGCTACGTCGCGGCGGTGCTCCAGCAAGCGGGGCTGGCGACGCTGCTCGTCGACCTGCTCACCCCCGCCGAGGAGGCGGTGGACCTGCGCACGGCGCACCTGCGCTTCGACATCGAACTGCTCGCCGAGCGGCTCGTGGGCGCCACCGACTGGCTCGCGAGCCAGCCCGAGACCCAGAACCTGCGGGTCGGCTACTTCGGGGCCAGCACCGGCGGCGGCGCGGCGCTGGTGGCCGCGGCGCGGCGGCCCGAGCGCGTCGACGCGGTCGTCTCGCGCGGCGGGCGGCCCGACCTGGCAGGCGCGGCGCTGCCCCACGTCGAGGCGCCGACGCTGCTCATCGTGGGCGGCCACGACTACCCGGTGATCGACATGAACCGCGCCGCCCTGGCCGAGCTACGCTGCGAGAAGCGGCTGGAGATCGTCCCCGGCGCCACGCACCTGTTCGAGGAGCCGGGCGCCCTGGAGGAGGTCGCCCGGCTCGCCCGCGACTGGTTCGTCAGCCACCTCACGCTGGCTGGCGCCCGGCCGGGCACCGCTCGCGCCTGACGCGCGCCCCCTCAAACGACCGTTGTAAAGGGGACAGGAGCCATGCAGCACCCGGCAACCAACGAGCCCCACTCGCACGTGGAGTGGCTCAAGGGCCGGCTGAACGAGACGATCGAGCAGGTGGAGACAGACACCGGGCTGGTGAGCGATCCGCGCGCGCTGGCGCTGTTCGAGGCGACACGGGAGGTGCTGGCGGGGCTCGTGCGGGCGCTCGACCGCTACGAGCAGGGCGGCGAGCCAGCCGCACGGCGGGGGAGCGAGGCCGTCGCGCCGGCGGCGACCGGCGCCGAGTAGCGCGACCGGACTGGACGTTTTCGTCACAATGGTACAGGAGACCGCGACAGACGGAGCGCACGGTTAGGCAGAGAGGAGGAGTTCACCATGGTCGCACAGCGGAGCGAGGGCGAGGGCAAGCAGCCCGAGCACACCCATCCCGCCGAAACCCACAGCCACGACCACTACCACATCTCGCACCACCATCGCGGCACGCCGCTCGGGGAGTGGGAGCACCGCACCTACTGGCACACCCACGAGCACAACCACAACACGCTGACCCACAGCCACGACTACAGCGAGGACGAGGAGCGCCGCGACCACGCCAAGGAGGCGCACGTCCACGACCACGCGGCCCCAACGCAGTCGCCCGCCTGAGCGTCAGGCCGCGGGTAGCCGGCCCGGTGGGGCTCGTCCCGCCGGGCCGGCTACCCGGCTGCGCTGCCCAGGGGCGCGCCCGCCGCGGTATCCAGCCACTGCACTGCGTACTGGTCGCCCGCTTCCCGCAGGAACCCGTCGAGGGCGTCGAGCGGGAGCGGCGCGGGCAGCGGCAAGCGCGGGCCGGGTTCGCGGCGCAGCGCCGAGTCGAGCCGCCGGTACCACCAACGGTACAGGTCGGCCACGAGCGGGCTCAGCGCCTCGGGCTGGTCGAACACGAGCCGCCGCACGCGCCAGCCCCGGCGCCGCGCTAGCGCCTCCAGGTCGGCGCGCAGCGTGGGCTCGAAGCCCCACTCGGCCTCCGGGCGCTCGGCGTCGGGTGGCGGCGGGTCCCACTGATGACGGGGCGCGTGGCAGCGACGCAGGTAATCTGCCACGCGCGGGCCGCCGTGCAGGTACTCGTCCGGCGTCGCGCCGCCGAGCGCCCCGAACTGGAAGACGTGCCGCTCGCCGGCCCACGTCGTGGGCCACCGCAGGCCGCACTCCACCACGAACAGCGTGCCCCCCGGCTCCAGCGCCTCCTCCAGGAAGCGCGCGTAGGTCGCGGGCAGCCGCAGGTGCTTCACGCGAAAGTAGCTCATGCGCTGGACCATCAGCCGGTCCTGATTGGGATCGAACATGTGGTGCAGCTGGAGATGGGGATTCGCGTCGAGCAGCCGCCGCGCTGGGGCGCGCGACCACTCCAGGTCGCGGCGCGGCTCGTCGGGCGGCACGCCGCTGCGCCGGACCGGGATCAGCACCGTCTGGGGCAGCCAGGGGACGCCCAGGGCGGCTCAGAGATGCACCGCCGCCCCGTTCGACGAGCCGATGGCCACCGCGGGATAGCGACGGCGCGGATACTGGCCGACGGCCCACTGGGCGAGCAGCTCCGCGCGCACGTCGCCCAGCCGCTCCGGCGCGATCGCCTCCTGCCGCCCGCTCCAAATGTAGACCTGCTCGCGCGCCCAGTTCGGCAGGCGGTTGACCAGCAGGCCGACTGGCTCCATCAGGGGCTCGAGGCGCGGTGGCAGCGTGCCGACCAGCGGGAAGCCCTCGCCTGCGAGGAAGCGCGCCGTGGCGCGGAGCATGGCCGAGGCCGAGTCGAAGCCCGCGACCGGCGCCGTGGCGGGCACCCCCGACGGGACGCCCGGGCCGCGCCCCTGCACGAACGGCAGCACGACTTCCGCCAGCTTGTCGGGGGCGTTGAAGTTCACCGTGTGCGCGGCCCGCGGGAGCACCGCCAGCGCGGCATCGGGCAGGCGGGCGGTGACCGCCTCCGCCCAGTCCTGCGGCACCAGGGCGTCGCGCTCGCCGCGAACGACGAGCGTCGGCACGCGGATGTTCGGTAGCTGCGCCTCGATGCGGTCGCGCAGCGCGTAGCGCAGGGTGGCGAGGAGGCGCGGCAGTCCCGCGGCCCCGTAGTCGCGGACGCTGAGCGGAAGCTGCGCCAGGCGCTCGTGGCGGTTGTTCTTGAGCCACCGCAGGATCGCTTGCCAGAACGTGCGCGCCCGCGGGTCCATCGTCGGGCCAGCCAGCACCAGCCGCGCGACCGCCGCGGGGTGGCGCACGGCCAGGTGCGCGACGACCTGGCAGCCCACCGAGTTGCCGAGCGCCGTTGCCGGCCCGAGGCCCAGCGCGTCCAGCCAGGCGGCGAGCGCGTCGGCAAGCTGCACCATGTCCAGCGCGCGGCGCGGCTTGCCGCTGCGGCCAAAGCCGGGCAGGTCGACGGCGTAGACCGGCGCCCACGGCGCCAGCCGCTCCATGAGCGGGACGAAGTAGCTGCTCGCCACGCCGATGCCGTGGACCAGGACGACGCGCGGCGCGTCGGGGGCCGCCGGCGCGGAGCCGACGCGCGCGTAGACTGGCAGGCCATTGACGACGGTCCACGCGGCCGCGGGCTTCCCGGTTGGCTCTCGCCTGCTGTTCATGGTCGTGCCCACAGCCGCAAGGCCCGTGCCTTGCTACAGCAGACGCATGACAGGGCGCACGACAGCACACGAGGCGGCTGCTCCCGGGCGCTTGCCCCAGGGACGAGTGCTCGTCATCCCGGGGCTGGACGGCGACCCGCGGCTGCTCATGGCGGCCGCGCCGCGGCTCTTCCCCGGCCTGCGGGCGCTGCCGTTCGACCACCTGCGGGACGCGGCCGAGGACGGGGTCGAGGGCCTGGCCGCTCGCGCGCTCCGCGTCCTCGACGCCGACCCGGCCGGCGCGGCGCCGGCCTACGTGTGCGGCGAGTCGTTCGGCGGCACGATCGCGCTGACCCTGGCGCGGCGCCATCCGGAGCGCGTGCGCGGCCTGCTCTTGCTCTCGGCGTTCGCCCGGTATCCGGGCGCGTCCGCGCACGCCAGCCGGCTGGGCATGGCCTGCTGGCGCCTCCTCGGCGACCCGCTGGCCGCGCGCGTGTTCCACCTGTGGCGGCCGATCGGCGCGGCCGGCGCGCTCGGCCGGCGCCCGCCGCGTGCGCTCGTGCGGGCCTACTGCGCCCGTCCGCAGCTGCACCTCCCGGGCTACCGCGCCAAGGCGGCCATCGCGCTGCACTTCGACGCCCGGCCGTGGCTCGGCGCGATCACCTGCCCAGCGTTCGTGCTGATCGGCACGCGCGATCCGGTCGTGCCCCCCAGCGCGGGCCGCGAGCTGGCCTGCCGCCTCCCGCACGCGCGGCTGTATTGTCTGCCCGGCGGCCACCTCGTCCACATCGTCCACGCGGGCGAGACGGGCGCACTCATCGCCCGCTGGCGGAGCGAGCAGGAGGGCGACCAGGCTGCCGGGGATGCAGGGGATGCCGAGCATAGCGCCCTCGCTGCGCCAGCGTGGCGGGCGTCTCGGCAACCCCATCACAGTCGCGTCTAGATGGGCCGCCGTCCGTGGCGCAACCCCTAGCGCGACGGGCCAGCACGCGCGTACACTCGGCGCGATTCGGCGTCTCGCTCCCCCACACCGGGACGCCGGGTCGGCCGTGCTGCTCTTCCCCCATCGGCAGCGCGGTCCTGGCCGCGTCAGCAACGGGGCCGCTGGCGCGGCCATTTGCTGCCTTCGGGCAGGAGGCAGATTCTCCTCGCGCGCGCGGCGTCCGTCTCTACGCTCGTAAGCGGGGGCGCGGCAGCCCGAGCTGTGACCCGGATCATGCGCCGCGGGTGAGGTGATTCGCAGCCCCCGTCGGCCCCTGCCCCCAGATGCCCGTCGCCGGCTGTTCGCTGACCCCGCCCGGCCGCTACGCGCCCCCGGCACTCCAGTCCACCCGTCGGTAACGGTCGAAGCGGCGCACATGGGGCGCTGGCCCCGGCCGCAGGGACGCCTGCCTGCGGCCGGGGCCAGGAGGAGCATCGCACGCTATTGTCGCCGCCGCGGGCCGCTAGCAGCCCCGCCCAAAGGTGGTGCAGTCGAGCGCCACATCGTCCGCCGGTGTCGCCTCGACCCGCATGAAGGTCGACGGCAGGCGCTCCCCCGTGACGACGATCACGGCTTGCCCCGGCCCCTGGTTGAAGTAGCCCTCGAGCATGCCCGTCGACACGGCGCCCCCCGTGACGCCGGTGCCCGTCGGCGCGACATAGCTCCCCTGCGCGTAGACTGACGCGGTGCTCGCGGTGCCGCCGAGGCCCAGTAAGGCGATGGTCAATGCGAGGGCGCCCAGGATTCGCCGTGCCATTAGGGCTCTCCTCTCGTGGACACGCGGGCCGGATTACCCGCGCGTGGCGGCAGTGTGGCACGGCCACGAGATTGTGTCAAGCCGTCCGGCCGCCGAGGGGTCGCCAGGGCAGGGCACACGGGGCGCCGACGCGCCGTCCGCGCGCGCTCGCGCCGCCGCAAATGGCGCAGTACGACCCCGGGGGCTTGCCCCCGGGGTCATGTACTCGCAGCCGCCCGCGGGCTAGCTGAACGTCACCGTGGCGGTGCGGCAGAGGTTGACGCCCGAATCGACCGTGCTCGTGCCGTCCGCCGCCACAATCCGCAGATCGAACAGG
>JAJPHF010000095.1 GCA_021325365.1 Pseudomonadota bacterium | reverse complement strand
CTTGACGGCGTATTTGGTGTTCACACGCAGCCTCCTTCACACGGGAGGCTACGCAGCATACCATGATCACAACCGCCTCGCAATTCACGCGTGACGGAGTACTAGAGTAGTTTCCCTAACTCTCGGCCTGCTGGAGCCTTCCGTGGTCTATTGCCTCGTGCTTCCGCTGCTTGCCAGCCTGCTGCTGGCTGCCGGCTGCTCGCCGGCTAGCCCCCGCACCACGTCCTCGCCTGGCGGCGCTCCGACGTCTGCTCCCGCCGCGCCGGGCAGCCTGGCCCCCGCGCCCACCACGGCCGCCGCGCCGCCGGCCCAGACCGTCCGCTACGGCTACAACCCCATTCTCTCCGGCGCGCCAATCTACCTGGCCCAGGACCGCGGCTACTTTGCCGAGCAGGGCTTTACCGTCGACTACACGCCGTTCGACTCGGCGGCGCTCATGGTCGCGCCGGTGGCGGCGGGCCAGCTCGACGCCATGCCGGCCGCGCCCAGCCCGAGCCTGTTCAACGCGCTCGCCCGCGGCGTGCCGATCAAGGCCCTCGCCGCGCAAAGCTGGTCCTCCACGGCGCTCATGCTGCGCAAGGAGCTAGCCGACAGCGGGCAGTTCCACACCCTGCAAGACCTCCGCGGCCGGCGGGTGAGCTTCAACGTCGAGGGCTCGCCCGTCGATTACACCCTCCGCGTAGCTCTCGTGAAGCAGGGCATGAGCTTGAACGACGTGGACGTGCAGCGCGTGAGCAACACCGATCTGGCAGCGGCGCTGGCGAACGGCGCCGTGGATGCCGGCGTGGTGCCCGAGCCCGTCCCCGTGCTGATCGAGAGCCGCGGCATCGGCGTGCGCTTCGGCGACGTCCAGGAGATCGCCGGCCACCAGACGGGCTCGATGCTCGCGGTCGGCCCCGGGATGCTGGACCGCGGCGATGATACGGTGACGCGCTTCCTGGTCGCCTACCTGAAGGGCCTCCGCGACGAGATCGCGGCCGTCCAGGACGACAAGCTCGTGGACCCCGCGACCCTGGATGTCATCAGCAAGTGGACGAACATCCCCGCCGATACCATCGGTCGCGCGACGCTCCTCCCGGTGCCGGCGGACGGGCGGATCGACGCCGCGGACGTCAACCAGCAACAGGAGTTCTGGGTGCAAGCCGGGCTCGTCCCCACGCGCGCCGATCTCGGCCAGTTCCTGGAGCCGAAGTACGTCGAGGCGGCCCTCGCCCAGCTACGCTGAGCGCCGCCCGCGCGGACCTTGACGCGCCCCGCCCGGCGGCGTACCTTTCGGGCGCAGCGCATCCGTTCATCGCAGGAGGGCTTGGTCATGAGCGCGACCCAGGCGCCCCGCACCCGCCGCTACGACGAGCAGCGCTGGCTGCTCGACATCGCCATCGCCACCGTGGGCGTCGAGTGGGACCAGCCCCGCCTCGCCTACACCCAGGCCCCCTGCGGCGCCGAGGCCGGCCCTGATTTTCGTGCCGTGGCCGCCCAGGTGAAGCGGGCGGCCGACATCGGTCCGGCCTTCGAGGCGGCCGCCGCGCTGCGTGAGGCGAAGGCGCGGCAGGCCGAGGCCGACGGCCACCAGGAGACGGCGCGCGAGCACTACTTCGTCGCGGCGCTCCTCTGGGGCAGCGCCCAGTGGCCCCATCACGAGAACAACGAGCCAAACCTGCGCTGTAACGAGCGTAAGAACGCCTGCTACACCGCTTGGGCTCGCCAGGCGCCGCACCGCGTCGAGCGCGTGGAGATCCCCTTCGGCGCCGTGACGCTGCCTGCCTACTTCCACCTCCCCGCGGCGGGTCAGGGGCCGTTCCCCACGGCCATCAAGATCAGCGGCATGGACGGCATGAAGGAGCTATCGGTCGCCCAGTACGGCGACAAGTTCCTGGAGCGCGGCATGGCCGTGCTCGCCGTCGACGGGCCGGGTCAGGGCGAGTCCTGCCTGCGCGACATCCATACCACGGCGACGAACTGGGAGGAGGCCGGGCGCGCGATGGTCGACTGGCTCGTCACGCGGCCGGAGGTGGACCCCGAGCGGCTGGCCGTCACCGGCCAGAGCTTCGGCTCTTTCTGGGCGACGCAGGTCGCGGGCGCCGAGCCGCGCATCAAGGCGTGCGCCGTGGCCGCCGTCTGCCACGAGCCGGGCTGCCATACGCTGTTCAACGTCGCGTCGCCCACCTTCAAGATGCGCTACATGTACATGGCGGGTTACACCGACGAGGCCGCGTTCGATCGCTTCGCCGCGACGCTAACGCCGCTGCCCAGCGCCGAGCGCATCCGCTGCCCCTACCTCGTGCTCGCTGGCGAGGAGGACCAGCTCAGCCCGATCGAGCACACCTACCGCCTCGTCGAGCGGATCCACGCCCCGAAGCAGCTCGTGGTCTACCAGGGCGACCGCCATGCCATCGGCGGCAGCCCCGCGGCCTACCGCGGTCCCGCGCCCGCCAGCCTGCTGGCCGACTGGGTGCGCGACCGGCTAGACGGCAAGCCCTTCCCCTCCGAGCGCTGGTACGTCCAGAACAGCGGCCAGGTCGTCAAGTCCCCGCTCGCCTGAGCGCGCCGCGCGCGCCGCCCGCGCTGAAACGCAGCAGCCTGCTGGTCGGGAACCCCTGCGTAGCCGGCGGCCGTTCCCTTGCCGCCGTTTTCGCGGGCGTTGAGCCATGTGGTAGGGCAGGGGCTCGTCCCCTGCCGCCCCGGGCCGGCTCCCGTCGTCGCCCGGGGCCTGTAGCCGGGAACACGGCAAGCGCCACTACCGCCGCCCCGAGGCAGCTCAGCTCCGCTGCAAACCGCCGGAAGTAGCCATCCAGACAGCAAGGAGGGCGCGGCCCGCCGCGCGGGCCTCGCCCTCCTTGTCGTCCGGACGGGGTGACTGAGATCAGCCGGCGCCGACCTGGGCGCTGATGTTCTTCGCGAACTGCTCCATCGTCTGGTCGGCCTTCTTCTTGATCACCGCGCCCCCGAACTCGCCGAGCCGCCCGCCGATGTTCGCGTCCGTGTCCACCGTCAGCTCGGTCTGGCTCGGCGCGACCTCCTTGACGTTCATTGTCATCTTCGCGCGCACCGCCCCGCCGATGCGCTTGTCAGCGCCCTCGGCCGTCATCGCCGCGCGGCCGGCCTGCTCGTCCGTCTCCACGACCGTCATCGTGCCTTCCAGCGTCACGCCGATCGGCCCGACCCGCTGCTTGACCGTGCCCTTGTACTTATTGTCGCCCAGCGGCTCCACCTTCTCGACGCCCGGGATGCACTTGCCGACACGCGGAATGTCCAGCAGGAACTGCCAGACCTTGTCCCGCGGCGCGGGAATGATCACGGTATGGTGAAAGTTCACGCCTCCTCCTCTTCGCCCGCCGCCATGTCGGTCGGCGCCGGCGCGCTCGCGCCATGCGTCGCGTCGTCCGCCAGGCTGCCGTTCGTGGCCTGGCCCGCGAGTCTTGCCGCCCGCTCCGCGCCGCCCACGCCGGGGGCCGGCGCCGGCCGCTGCGCGAACAGGCCGCTCCACTTGCTCTCGATCTGGCGCAGCAGCTCCGGCGACGCCTGCGCCACGCGCGGGAAGTGCTTGATCCGCTCGAACGGACGACAGGCGTCGATGATCGCCCGCGAGTTGTAGGGCGGGGCGCCCTCGTCCAGCAGCGGGTCGGCGCGGCTCCCCCAGGCCTTCCGCAGCACGTCGATGTCCTCGGCGGGGTCGCAGCGCGTACACATCGCCCAGACGACCTCTTCCAGGTTCGTCGGGTCGATATCGTCGTCCACGACCACCACGAAGCGGTTCATGTACGCCGCCTCGCGGCACTGCGCCGCGAGGGCGCCCGCCTGGCGCGAGTGGCCGCAGAACCGCTGCGTGATGCTCACCACGATCAGCATCCGCCCGCCGCCGCACTCGTCGGCCCACACGCCGCGCACGTCCGACACGCCGGCCTTCACCAGCGCGTCGTAGATCATCGCCGACTTCATCGCCGTGCGCATGTACGAGTAGTCGTGCGGCGGCTTCGACGGCGGCGACCCGAGCAGGACTGGGTTGTCGCGGTAGCGCAGCCGCTGCACCTCGAGCAACGGCGCCGTGCCCTCGCCGCCCGAGTAGTAGCCGGTCCACTCGCCAAACGGCCCCTCGTGCGCCTTCTTGTCGGGGTACAGCCACCCCTCCAGCACGATCTCCGCCCGCGCCGGCACCGGCAGCGGCGTGAGGTCGCTCTTCAGCACGTCCAGCGGCTCGCCCACGATCGCGCCGTAGTACTCGATCTCGCTGACGCCCGTCGGCACCTCGACGCCTGACAGGCAGAACAGCAGCGGATCGTGGCCCAGCGCGACGACGACCGGCGCCCGCCCCTCCTTCGCCCACCACTTCTGGTAGTGGACGTAGCCGTGCTTGCCCGGCACGATCTGGACGGTCATGCTCCGGTCGTCGATCAGCATGCCCCGGTAGGCGCCGACGTTCGTCACCCCCGTGTCGGGGTCGCAGGTGATGACCGAGCAGCCCGTGCCGAGATACCGCCCGCCGTCGTGCTCGTGCCAGAACGGCACCGGGAAGCGGCTCAGGTCCACCGCCGCCCCTTCCAGCACGTTCTCGTTCACCGGGCCGTTCGGCACCTCGCGCGGCGGGTAGCGGCGGGCGTTCGTCTCCCACGCCAGCGGCTTGCCACGCAGCGCCTGCACCAGCTCCAGGTCCGTCATGTCGGTGGAGAGCCGCAGGCAGGTGCCGAGCCGGCGCGAGGTGCCCGTCGCGCCGGTGAGCAGCCGGAAGCCGGGCGCGTAGTCCTTCACGCGATCGAACAGCAGCGCCGGGTACGGCTTGCGGCGGTAGTTCAGCTCCGAGAGCCCGCCGATCTCCAGGTTCCAGTCGGCGCCCTCGACGACCGCTAGCTCGCCGAACCCCTCGACGATCGACAGCCACTCGCGCAGGTCGCTGTACTGCACCTGCCTGGTCCGCGGCTCGACGGCTTGCATGCGGCGATCCCTTTCAGACCCCTTCCCCCAACCTGCGACGCGGAATACTTCGAGCGTCGCTCCCCCCATAGGGGGCGGGGGCTTGCGGCGGCGCCTTACCCGGCGGAGCCGGCTCCCCCCTTTCCCCCATAGAGGGCGGGGGCTACCAGCTCCGCCTTCCCCGACGGAGCCGGCTCCCCCTTTCCCCCTATGGGGGAGAGGGGGGCTGGGGGGGTGAGGGGTCAGTCCCTCCGCTCCAGCGCCCGGCGCACCGTCCGCGCCAGCCACACCTTGACCATCTCGCGCTTGTACTCCGCCGAGCCGCGCACGTCCGCCAGCGGGTCGCACTCCGCCGCGGCCGCCTCGCCGGCCTCGCGCAGCGTCGCCGCGGTCAGCGCCTGCCCGCGCAGCGCCGCCTCCGCGCCCCGCGCTCGCAGCGGCGTCGGCCCCGCCGACCCCAGCCCGATCCGCACGTCCTCGCACCGCCATTCCCCGCTGAGAGAGGCAGCGCCACGCGCGCCGGCGTCTGCCCCCCTTCCCGCATCGGGAGGGGGGGCAGGGGGGGTAGGTCGGTCCGCCGGCCCCGATATTGCCATGCTGACCGCCACTGCCACCGTCGCGTAGTCGTCCACCGACCGCGGCAGGAACTTGCTGAACGCCTGTACGTAGCGCGCCCCGGCGGGCCCGCTCCCGTTGAACGAGCCGGCCTGGTCGGGCACCTCGATCGCCGTCAGCACCTCGCCCGGCCGCAGCGCGTTCTCGTAGTAGTCCGTGAAGAACTCGTCCAGCGGAATGCTGCGCGCGCCGTCCGGCCCCGCCACCTGCACGCTCGCCCCGAGCGCCAGGAGCGTCGGCGGCGGGTCCTGCGCGGGGTCGGAGTGCGCCAGGTTGCCGCCGATCGTGCCCATGTTGCGGATGCGGATCGTCGCCACCCGCTCCAGCGTCTCGTGCAGCGCGGGGAACCGCTCGCGCACCAGCGGGTGCGTCTCGACCCGCCGGTGCGTACACAGGGCGCCAATGCGGATGCCGCCGTCGCGTGCCGCGATCTGGTCCAGACCCGGCACGCGCTGCAAGCTCACGATCACGCCCGGCTGCACCAGCCCCTGGCGCATCAGCAGCATCAGCGCCGTGCCGCCCGCCATCAGCTTCGCGTCGTCGCCGTGCTCGCGCAGCGCCGCGTGCGCCTCCTCCAGGCTACGCGGCTCGACCCAGTCAAAGCGGTGCATGTGTAGCTCTCAGCAATCAGCAATCAGCTCTCAGCAGGGCCGTGCTCGTCGGCTGACGGCTGACCGCTGTTCGCTGACCGCTCTTTCTCGCGCAGCGCCCAGAACACCTTCTCGGCCGTGATCGGCAGCGTCTTGATCCGCACGCCGCACGCCTCGAACACCGCGTTGCCGATCACCGCCGCGAACGGGTCCATCGCCAGCTCGCCCAGCCCCTTGGCGCCGAACGGGCCGGTCGGCTCGTACGAGTCGGCGAACTCCGACTTCAGCGGCGGCATATCGGCCACCGTCGGCAGCCGGTAGTCCGAGAAGTTCGGGTTCATCGGCCGCCCGTTGTCCATCACCAGGCCCTCGGTCAGCGCGTAGCCCAAGCCTTGCGCGATCGAGCCCTCCACCTGGCCTCGGCCCCGATCGGGAAGATCACCGTGCCGCAGTCCGACGCCGAACAATATTGCAGCACCTTCACCTGGCCCGTGTCCGGATCGACCTCCACCTCGGCGGCCTGCACGGCGAAGTTGTACGCGCCCGACTCGTTGCCGTACCGCAGCGCGTCTTGCAGCACCGAGTCCGGGTCGAAGCTCCCGGCGGCCACCAGCGGCGCTCCGCCGCGGCGGAACAGCCGCGCGTGCGCCACCTCGCGCACGGTTGTCGTGCGGGCGCGCTCCGGCGAGCCCTTCACCGAGATCGTGCCGCGCCGAATCTCCAGGTCCTCCGGCGCGGCCTCCAGCATCTCCGCCGCGATCTCGAGGATCTGCCGCTTCATGTTGGCCGCCGCATCTCGCACCGCGTTGCCCGCGATGTACGTCAGCCGGCTGGCGTAGGCGCCGTGGCAGTAGGTGCTGAGGTCGGTGTCGGCCTTGGACATCTCCACGTCCTCGAACGGCACCCCTAGCTCCTCGGCGGCGATCTGCGCCAGCGCGGTCGTCGGCCCCTGGCCGATCTCCCCCTCGCCGCACCAGATCATCGCCTTGCCGTCCTCGTTGACCTTGATGACGGCCGAGCCGCCGTCGTAGTCGCCGAAGTGGCGCTTGCCGCTCACGTGCACCGTCGCCCCTACGGCCAGGCCGCGGTTGGGCGGCAGGTTCGCTCGCCGCTTCTTCCAGTCCATCAGCCGCTCGACGCGGTCCACGCACTGCTTCAGCTCGCAGGAGATGACGCGGTTGCCGTGCGGCGACACGTAGCCGGGCTCGGCGGCATTCTTGCGGATGATCTCGATCGGGTCGATGCCCAGCTTGTGCGCCGCCATGTCCAGCACCTGCTCGACGGCCCACTCGGCCGAGGGGTTGCCGAAGCCGCGGAAGGCGCCCGTCGGAATCTTGTTCGTGTACACCAGGCGCGCGCGCGTCTTCACCGTCGTGTACTTGTACAGCGTGTCGTGCCGCAGCGCCGCCACGCCCGTGATCGCCGGTGCCTTGCCGCAGTACGCGCCGTTGTCGGCGACGATGTCCAGCTGCTTGGCGACGATGGTGCCGTCCTGGCGGAAACCCATCTTGCACCAGATCTTCATCGGCACGCGCGGCCGCGAGCCGGCCAGGAAGTCCTCCTCGCGCGTGTTGATGAGCTTGACCGGCCGCCCGGCCTTGATCGCCAGCAGCGCGCAGACCATCGCGTTGTTGTCGTCGCACGACTTGCCGCCGAAGCCGCCGCCCACCCACGGCTGGATGATGCGGATGTCGCCCTCGCGCATGTTCAGCGCCCAGGCCATGCGGTGGCGGGCCATGAACAGCGTCTGCGT
>JAJPHF010000119.1 GCA_021325365.1 Pseudomonadota bacterium | reverse complement strand
GGATGCGGGTAGGTCACCGGCTCCTCGCCGCGCCGCCGCCGAATGTAGGGGCTCACCATGTTGCCCTGGAGCGGGCCGGGGCGGATCAGCGACACCTGGGCCACCAGGTCGAGGAAGGTGCGCGGCTGGGTGCGCGGCAGGCTCTGCTGCTGGGCGCGGCTCTCGATCTGGAACAGGCCCACGGTATCCGCGCGGCCGATGAGGTCGTAGACGGCCGGGTCGTCGAGCGGGAGCGCGTCGAGGTCCGGGCGCTGACCGGTGCGCGCCGCGATCAGCATGACCGCCTCGTCGACCAGCGAGAGCATGCCGAGGCTGAGCAGGTCGATCTTGATCAGCCCGCTGTCCTGCACGCCGTCCTTGTCCCACTGGGTGACCACCCGCCCCGGCATCCGCGCCGGCTCCAGCGGCACCAGCTCGACCAGCGGCACCGAGCTAATCACCATACCGCCCACGTGCTGCGATAGGTGTCGCGGGAAGTCCGCGATCTCCGCGCACAGCTCCAGCAGCAGGGACCATAGCTTGCCCTCGCCCCAGCCCTCTCCCAGAGGGAGAGGGGGAGCGATGTCCTCACCCCGGCCCTCTCCCTCGGGGAGAGGGGGAGGGCCGATGGGAGCGCCCTCATCCCCGCCCTCTCCCAAGGAGCGAGCCGGCGAGCTAGCGGCTGTTCCCTCTCCCAGGGGGAGAGGGCTAGGGTGAGGGCCCGTTGCCGGCTGCGGGCTCGGACGAAAGTGTGGCCGCTCCAGCTGCCGCGCCAACCGATCGAGGGCGTCGGGCGGCAGGCCCAGCGCCTTGCCGACGTCGCGCACGGCGCTGCGCGCCTGGTAGGTGATGTGCGTCGAGACGAGCGCCGCGTGCTCGCGCCCGTAGCGCGTGTACACGTACTGCAGCACCTGCTCGCGGTGCTCGCGCGAGAAGTCGATGTCGATATCCGGCAGCGTCGACAGCTCCTCGTTCAGGAAGCGCCCGACGAACAGCTTGTGGCGGATCGGATCGACGTTCGTCAGCCCCAGCACGTAGGCGACGATCGAGTTGGCCGCCGAGCCGCGTCCCTGGGCAGGGATGCGCTCGCGGCGCGCGAACTCCATCAGGTCCCAGACGATGAGGAAGTAGCCGGCCAGGCCGTGGCGGGCGATCAGCTCTAGCTCGTAGCCCAGCTTCGCGCCCACCTCGCCGTCGGCATGGCCGTAGCGGGCCAGCGCCCCCGCGCGGCAACGCGCCGCCAGGTAGCTGTCGGGCGTTTCGCCGGGCGGCAGCGGGAAGTCGGGGAAGCGGTAGGCGGCGAGCTGCACGCGCGCCTGGCAGCGCTCGGCGATCGCCAGTGTGTTGCGCACCGCCTCGGGCAGCTCGGCGAACAGCCGCGCCATCGCCGCGGCATCCTTCAAATAGTACTCGGCGTTCGGGCGGCGCAGGTGGTGCGCGGCGTCGAGCGGCGTGCGGTGGCGGATGCTGACGAGCACGTCCTGCAAGCGATGGCGCGGGCGCACGTGGTAGTGGACGTTGCTGGTGGCGACGACGCCCAGCCCCAACTCACGCGCGAGAGCCCGCTGCCCGCGGATGAGGCGCCGCTCGCCGGGCAGGTAGTGGCGCTGCAGCTCGATCCAGCAGCGGTCGGGGCCGAACACCGCGCGCAGCCAGGCGGCGGCGGCGCGGGCGGCTTCTGGCTGACCGGCGAGCAGCGGTGCGGCCACCGGCCCTTGGCGGCAGCCCGACAGCACGATCAGCCCGGCACTGTGCGCCGCCAGTTGTGCGGGAGCGAGCACCGCCTGGCCTTTTGGCTGCTCCGCGTGGGCCAGGCTGAGCAGCCGGCAGAGATTGCGGTAGCCCTGCTCGTCGGCGGTGAGCACGGTGAGGTGAGCAGGTGGCGCCGAGGGATCGGCGGGCGCCTGCTGCGCCAGCGTCAGCTCAGCGCCCACGACCGGCTGGAGGCCAAAGGTTTCCGCGAGGCGGCAGAAGGTCGGGGCGCTGTAGAGGCCGTCGTGGTCGGTGAGGGCAAGCGCGCGCAGCCCTAGCGCGCTCGCCTGCGCCACCAGCTCCTCCGGCTGCGAGGCGCCGTCGAGCAGCGAGTAGCTGCTGTGGCAATGTAGCTCGGCATACTCCGGCGTGGCAGACATACGGCTCCGCGAACCGCTAGCAACGCTGCTCCCACCAGGTTCCCATGATCCGATCCAGAAAGAGCGTGAGGCGGCAGCCGTCGGCCAGCGTGACGGCGAAGTAGTGGCGGCTGATCTCGTCGCGCCACCACTCGTCGTCCACGCGCCAATCGTCCTCCACCGACGCCACCGCCCGCCGCTTCCCACGCCACGCCACCCACCGCGGCACCGGTCCGTCCGGGCCATCCGTCGCCTCCACCACGAGCGGCCGCGGCGCTTTAAGCGGCGTCGGCGGCCACCGGCCTTCGGCGGGCAGCGCCACGCCACGCGCCGAAGGCCCGTTCCGTGATGGCTCGCGTCCCGCTCGTCCGTACCGCGATCGCTCGCGCGCCGCATCGTAGGGCAGAGGCTTGTCCCCCGCCCGCGCCTGGCGATCGGCGCGAGCCGGCGTCCCGGCCATTCCCGCGAGCGAGGGGCGCACCTTAGCGGCCGCGCCACCGCGCGCCATCAGGAGGCCTCCACCAGCGCGTAGCGCCGCTCGGGCAGCCGGTGCCGCGGATCGAGCGCGACGACGCGCTGCAGCGGGTTCGCGCCGAAGCGCGTGCGCAGGCTCCGCGTGGCGGCCGCGAGCGCCAGCCGCATCGCGCCGCGCGCGTCGAACAGCGCCGGCTGGAGCGGCGTCGGCGCTCCCAAATCGCGCAGCTCCAGCCGCGCGCCGACGACGGCCCCCGGCAGCATCGCGCGCAGCAGCGCCGTTTGCAGCGCGAAGCGTAGCGCCCCCGCCTCCGCCGTCGGGTCGTGCAGCGCCACGGTGAGCGGCAGCCGGGTCCCCTCTAGCTCCAACATCAGGTGCAGGCTACCCGCCACCTGGCCCGTCGGCAGGTCGTCCAGCGCGCGGTCGAGCAACGCCTCGGCGGCGGCGAGCAGTTGCGCGCGATCGGCGCAGGGCGTGTCGAAGACCGTCTCGGCGCTGGGGATGCAGGGCGGCGTGCGTAATGCGAGCGGCCGGCGGTCGCGGCCGTGCGCGATCTCCCAGGCGAGTCGCCCCTCGGGTCCGAACTGCGCCTGCACCGCGCCCAGCGGCAGCGCCGCCAGCGCGCCAATCGTGCGCAGCCCCAGCAGCTCCAGCCGCCGCCGCATCTCCGCCGACACCGGCAGCAGCGCGGCCGGCAGCGATGCCAGATGCACCGCCGTCTCGCCCGGCGGCACCCACGCCACCGTGCCCGCCGCCGCGCGCCGCGCCACGATCCACGCCGCCCCGCGCCCCTCGGCCACGCCCACCGCCGCCACGTAGCCCGTACTGGCCGCCAGCGCGTCGACGAGCCAGGCAAGCCGCCGCTGTGGCTGGGGGATAGGGGGTAGGGGATAGGGATGAGGCAAGCTGCCTTGTCTCCCATCCCCTACACCCCAGCCCCCAGTCCCTAGCAGGGCGCTGCCCGGCTCGGCCGGCTCGACGGCCACGTGGGCTTCGAGCGCGGCCAGCAGCCGCTCGCTCTCGTGGGCCAGGTAGGCGGGGTCGAACGGGCGCCGCACGAGCGTGGGGCAGAGGCTCTCCGCCTGTGCCAGCGGCATGCCGACACGCATGCCGGCCGCGGCCGCCGCTTCCGAGAGCGCCGCCACCCGCCACGCGCCCTGCTTGGGCGCTCCCAACACCAGCGGCTGCTCGGCCAGCGCCGGCTCGCGCTGACACTGCGCTGCCGCCGCGAACCACGGCACCCGCAGCGCCGCCACCCGCGGCCCCCGCTCGTCCGCGGCCGCGGCACTCGCCGTATGGCGCCTATCGCGCGGCATTTGCGACCGCCCGCGTGCCGCTGTACAGGCCGCTCGCCGCCAGGCCCAGCGCCAGCCCGCCGAGCGTCGCCTGCGCCCACTCGGCGCCGCCAACCCCGCCGAGCGCCGCGCGGTAGCCCAGGCTGAGCGCCAGGCCCAGCCCCAGCGCCACCGCCGGCGCCCAGCGCGCGTCCAACCCCACGCCCTTCGCCACCTCCACCAGCCCCACGATCAGCGGCACCCCCGCCACTCCCGCGACCTCTTCCATCTCACCCTCCCACCTAGGTAGGATTCTGCTCGCCCCGTCCTACTCAGCACTCAGCACTCGTCGTCACGCCTCCACCAGCTTCGCTCGCGCCCGCGTCTGCCAGCCGTCGCGGTGCGGCAGCCGGGCCACCGTCTCGCGCAGGTCGGCGAAGTACACGCGGTAGCTCGCGCCATCCAGGTCCACGAACGCCAGCGTGCCCTTGCTCCCGCGCGCCGCCCACAGCGCCGCGCTGAGCTGCGCGCCGGTGAGCGGCTCGGCCGTGCCGTCGAGCGTGCGCAGCGGCGCCGCCCCCGTGCCCTCCAGCAGCACGTCGAACTCCCACGCGCGCCGCACGTCGGGCACCAGCGCGTACTCCACCAGCACGCTCTTCACCGTCGCCGTGCTGCTGCCGCCGCTCGTCAGCGTCACCTGTAGCTCGATCTCCCGCCCGGTCGTCGCCGGCGGGAACGTCGCCGTGCTCGTCGTGCTGCCAGCCGCACCGTTGCTCACCAGCGGCGTCCAGCCCGTCGCGCCGTCCAGCCGGTAGGCTACGGCCACGCTCTGCCCGCTCTGTAGCGGCCCGTGCGTCGCCGTGATGCGCCGCCACGCCTTGTCGACCGACGGCAGCCCCGCGTCGAAGCGCGCCGTCTCCAGCGTGCCCGCCGCGTTGTAAGTGCTGCCCAGCCCGAGCTTGTAGATCCGCGCGCCCGTCCCCGTCGCCAGCTCCTCGGCCAGATACAGGTCCCCGTTCAGCGCGCCCAGGTGGCGCACGCCCAGGCCGCCCGCGCCGGCCGCCGTCAGCCCATCGGGCCGTAGCTCGTGCCACGCCGTGCCGTCCGCGCTCGCCACCACCGTGCGGAAGCTGTCGGACCACGCCAGGCCCGCGTACAGCCGCCCGCCAAACGCCACCATGCCGCGCACCCGCGCGCCGCTCGGGCCGTAGCCTGCCAGCACCTCGACCAGGTCGCGGCCGTTGAACTGCCAGATGCGGTTGTCGCGCCCCGAGCCCAAGTAGTAGCTCGTGCCCAGCGCCGCGCCGCTCTGCACCCAGTTCTCGGCCAGCGTCGCCACCAGCCGCCAGTCCGTGCCGTCGTAGCTGTAGAGCAGGCCGTTGCCGCCCGCGTCGGCCGCGGCGACGTACAGCTTGCCGTCGAAGACGAACAGGTGCTCCGCCGTCGCGCCCTCCAGGGTGATCAGATTCGTCGCCGCCGTGCCGTCCCAGGCGTATACTTGCGAGCCGGCGTCATAGCTCACGCCCAGGTACAGCAGCCGCGTCGTCCCGCTCGGCACGTACACCGCCATCGCCCCGATGCTCTGCGCGCCCGAGACCGTCGTGGCCAGCGCGAAGGTGCCGACCGAGGCGTCGAACTTGTACAGCCGGCCGTTCGAGCCGCTGCCCAGCCACACCGCGTCCTTGTAGGCCGCCAGCCCGCCGGCCGCCGTCGGCCCGGCCGCGCTGTACACGGCCGGCGCGACGCCCTCCGTCTCAGCGCGGTAGAGGTACAGCGTGCCGCTCACCGCCGTCGCCCAGAACAGTCCCGAGCGGTAGGTCACGAACCCCCGCAGCCCCGCGGCGGCCGGACTGGGCGCCCAGGCGCTCACCGCCGTGGCGCGCGGCCCGCTCTGGAGCTGCCCCTCGCCCAGCGTGTCCAGGCCCGCGCCCGCCTGCCAGCGCCCGGGCGCCCGCTCGTCCCAGCGCCGGTAGCCGCGGCCGCCGCGCCAGTCGGTCTGCGCCCACACGGCCACGTCCTTCAGGTCGGCGTACAGCCGGTTGCCGCTCGCCTGCTTGCCGGCGAACTGCTCGCCCGCCTCCTTACGGTAGCTCGCCAGGTCGATCAGGTAGCCCTGCCCGTTCAGCGTCAGATGGTATTGCATAGCTGTCAGCCGTCAGTGGTCAGCTATCAGCTATCAGCTATCAGCAGACGCGAACGCCCTTGCTGACGGCTGACAGCTGATGGCTGACAGCTGATAGCTAGCTGGCCGCGGCCGTCGTCGGGCGGCCGCTCCAGTGGCCCAGGCGAGCCGAGACGCCGCCGAAGCTGGGCGACGTGCCCCCCACCGTCGTCGCCACGCGCACGTACGGGCGGCCCTGCTTGGTCTTGAACTCGCGCTGCTGGCGGCTGCCGGTCGCCGTCACCTGCGTGAAGGCCACCCCCGTGTCGGCCCACGCCGAGCCATCCGCCGAGTCCTGGAGCTTCACGTCGAGCGTCGGGCTGGTGCCGCTCACCGTGCCCGCCACCTCCAGCTGCACCCGCAGCTCGGCGCCCTCGCCGACGTTGAAGCCCGCGCTATTCGTGCTGCTCGTCAGCGTCTGGTTGTTGAACGCGAGCAGGTTCGCATCCCACGGTCCAGGCATCGTCCCTCCAGGCTGTCAGCGATCAGCTATCAGCTATCAGCAGACGCGAACGCCGCTCACTGATAGCTGACGGCTGATAGCTGATTGCTGATCGCTAACTCGCGTTGATCCCGCGCAGGCGAGCGCAGGCGTTGTCGCGGAACAGCGCCAGGCCGCAGTACCAGCGGATGCGCGTGCGCACCGCGTCCTTCGACTCGAGCTGGCCCACGTCCACCACCTCGATACCGCCGTTCTGCAGCCCGCCCAGCGCGTCGCCGAACCCGAAGCTGAGCGCGTAGATGCTGCTGAGCGCCGTGCCGCTGCCGAGTGTCTCGTCGTCGGGCACGAAGTCCGAGTGGACCACGGGAATGCCGTCGTAGAGCATCACGCGGCGCCCGAACTGATCGCCCGTCTCCACGTAGTGCGTCGAGGCCTGGAGTAGGCTCTTCAGCTTGCGACGCGAGCGGCGGCTCATCAGCAGCAGGTCCGGCTTGCCGCCGCGCACCAGGTCGACGAGCTGATCCAGCATGGCGAGCGTCAGCGCCGCGCCGTTCGCGCCCGCGTCCAGCGTCTGGCTGGCCGGGATCAGCTTGCGCAGGCCGTCGAAGCTGTTGGGGTCGGTTGCCGAGTCGCCCGTCACGAACGCCGTCTCGAACGCGCGCCGCACCGCCTTCGCCTTCATGGCGATCTGCGTCGCGCGCTGGTCGTTCTGATCACTCATCGTGCGGCGGAGGAAGTTGTCCACGTCCACGTCGCCGCCGAGGATCGCCAGGTTGGCGGTGCGCGTGGCGAAGGTCGCCGCGCCCTCGGTCCAGGTGGCGTTGACCGCGTAGAAGCTGGCCGTCCCCGGCGAGACCTCCATGTTGTACTTCAGGCTGTTGCCCTCGACGCTCTCGAAGGGCAGCACTTGCAGCACCGGCGAGTCCTCGACGACCGTCTCGATCACGCCCCGCACGAGCATATCGGTCGTCAGCCGCGCCGCGTCCACCAGCGTTAGTGCCATGTCTCCTCCAAGCTGTCAGCGCTCGGCCGTCAGCTATCAGTCGGGCGCCCCGCGTCTGCTGAGAGCTGACGGCTGAGCGCTAATTGCTACTTGCGTCGTAGCGCCTCGGCGATCTTCGCCTGCGGGCTGAGCCCCTCCAGGCTCGGCTGCGCTCGTGGCGG
Organism: Pseudomonadota bacterium; assembly: GCA_021325365.1. The sequence continues at coordinate 15,686 of JAJPHF010000119.1, read as the reverse complement.
GTTGCCCACCGGCACGGCGGCGGCCGCCTCGGCGCGCAGCTGCTCGGCGATGCGTGCGTGCGCTTCGCGGGCCTGCGCCACCGAGGCGTCCAGCGCCTCCACCGAGTCGCCCTGCACCAGCGCCTCTACGATCGTGCCGCGGTGCTCGGCCAGCAGCGCGCGCCGGTGGGCCGCGAGCAGCGCCTGCCGCGCCGCGTCGCGCTCCGCCATTAGCGCCACCAGGCTCGACTCCAGCCCGCTCCCCTCGACGATCGACGGTGCGCTCCTCTCCGCCACCGTGGGCTCAGCGCCCACCCCCGGTCCGCTCGGGCTCCCTTCGTCGCTCATGACCACTCCTTTCCAAGCTGTCAGCTATCAGCCGTCAGCTATCAGCCGGGAACGCGGCCGTCTGCTGATAGCTGACAACTGACCGCTGATCGCTAATCTCTGACGACCAGCCGCCGCGCCCGCCCGCCCGTGCGCTGCCGGCTGGCCAGCGCGGCACGGTAGCGCGCCTCGTAGGCAGCGGCGAGCGGCGCCGCGCTCGCGCCCCGGTCGCGCTCGAACGCCTGGCGCTTGCCCTCCTGTGCCGACACCCACGTCAGTGCCCGGCCGCACACGTAGAGCAGCAGCAAGTCCTCGTCGCCGCCCTCCACCGGCAGCGGATCGGCGTCCGTCGTCGGCTCGGCCCGCCGCGTCGTGTAGCGCACCGCCACGCGCTCGCCGCTCGCCCCCGGCGCCGGCTCCAGCACCAGCTGCCCCTCCCACACGTCGTAGCTCCACTCCCCTCTCCCCCTGGGAGAGGGGGCAGGGGTGAGGGCGGCGCCCCCCTCGCCGCCCACCCGCGGCGCGAACACCCGAAACGTGTTCGCCGGGTGCTCGACCCGCACCACCTCCACCAGCCCCAGCGGCAGCGCGTACGCCGCCTGGCCCGCCACCGTGATCAGCGTCGTCGCCTCCTCCCGCGGCACGACGCGCCCAAAGTCGCGAATCGCCTCGTTCAGCCACTCGTTGAGCAGCACGTCCGACCACAGCTGCGTCGCCCCCGCGTCGCCCAGCTCGGCGCGCACCAGCGCCCGCCACTGCGCCCGGGTGACCGAGTAGCCCCAGGCCGGCGTCAGCAGGATCGTCACTTGCGCACCTCCACGACCAGCAGCGCCCGCGACGTGTCCCGCGCCGTCAGCGTGTTCGAGACGGTCGACCAGCGCACCTTGACGGTGTGGCTCGCCGCGCTCAGGCCCGTGTAGCGGGTGACGCCGAAGATCGGCAGCTGGTAGTCGGCGCTGACCTCGTGCGGCAGCCCGATGAGCTGCTCCGCGCCGCCGTCGAGCTGGAAGTAGAACCGCGCCTGGACGTTCGCGGCGTTGATCGACCACATCGCGTAGAAGAACACCAGCAGGTCGCCGCCCGCGGTGGTGAGCGTCACGCTCATGTCCGGCATGTCGGCGTTGCTGGTGCTCGTCGTGGTCGGCCCGGCGGTCGCGCCCGCCGCGTAGCCCACCTGCGTGATCGCCGGCAGGTCACTCAGCCCGAGCGCCCGAAAGCCCGGCGCTGCCGCGCCCCCGCTCGCCGGCCCCGCGTACACCTGATTGGCGCTCTGGTTCGCCTTGCTCACCGCCAGCGTGCCGCTCGTCGTGATCGGCGACCCGCTCACGCTGAACTCGCTCGGCAGCGTCAGCGCCACCGACGATACGCTCGCCGCGTGGCCGTGGTTGCCCGCGGCAGCCTGCTGCGCGCCCGTGCCGAGCGTCCGCAGGCTCGGCGTCGCCGCCGCCCCGTCCTTGTTCGCGCTCGCCACGTCGGCGTCCGTGAGCGTCCCATCGGCGATCTGCGCCGTCGTCACCGAGCCTGCCACGAGCTGCGCGCCGTCCAGCACCGGCCCACCCACCGCCACCGCCACGCCCGCCTCGGTGTGCGCGCCGTAGCCGCTCGCGGCGACGTACAGGTCCACCGTCTGCGCCACGTCCAGATAGAAGCTGAAGAAGCCTTGGCCGTCCGTGGTGAGCGGGTTCGCCAGCGCGGCCGCGCCCGTCGGCGCCTGGTAGAGCGGCACGGCCAGCGGCGTCGCCGTCCCCGGCTGCCGCACCTCGACCGCGGCCCCGGCCACGCGATTGCCGAAGCTGTCCGCCACGACGTTGGCGTACCCTGCCCGCGCCATCGCCCCTCCTATCAGAACGTTTGTTCTATATATAAAGGCGATTTCGCGGCCCCCATCGTCCGGGTGCGCCCGCTATACTGAGACCAGAGTGAAGCAGGACGAGACTACAGGAGCCACAACATGGCCGAGCCGCAGACGAAGCGCTGGACGGTGGCTGACGTCGAGGCGCTGCCATACGACGAGTGGAACCGCTATGAAATCATCGACGGAGAGCTGTTCGTGTCGAGGCAGCCGCGCGATGAGCACCAGGACGCCAGCGGCGAGATCATCATTGGCCTGGGTAATTGGAACCACCAAACCCGCCTGGGCTCCGTTCTTCACACGCCAGGGCTCATCTTCAGCAACCATGACGCCGTGGCGCCGGACATCGTGTGGATCAGCCGCGAACGGCGCGCGGCCGTCGAACGGCAAGATGACGGCCACCTGCACGGCGCACCCGAGCTAGTCGTAGAGATCCTCTCCCCTGGGGCGGCCAACGAGCGCCGCGACCGCGAGATCAAGCTCCAGCTGTACTCGGACCAGGGCGTAGACGAATATTGGATCGTGGATCAGCGCGCGCAAACCGTCGCCGTCTATCGCCGCCACGACACCCGGCTCCGCCTCGTGGAAACCTTGCAGCGCGACGACGCCCTCACCTCGCCCTTGCTCCCCGGCTTCAGTCTCCCCGTCGCCCACATCTTCGAGCGGTGAGCCGGGCATGCCGTTGCTCCTCGAGTCGCCCGACGGCCAGCAGCGCTTCGAGCTAGCGATCGTCGGCTACGAGTCGCCCGACGCCGAGGTGAGCAGTACGATTCCAACTGGCTCCTGATCCGCATCGACGCCCGCGACGGCGAGACCGCCTGGGCAGCCGAGGACCCCGCGCTCCTCACCTGGGAGGTCGAGCGCCTGGCGCGCTGGCTCGGCCGCCTCGCCCGGGGCGGCCGCATCGACCACCCCTGGTGCGGCTTCGTCGAGCCCAACCTGGAGTTCCGCGCCGACCCGCTCGACGACGGCCGCGTGCGCCTGCGCGTCTACTTCGAGTTAGAGCTGCGCCCGCCCGGCCGCCGCAGCAGCGTCGTCGGCCGCCGCGACGTCTACCTCGACTTCGCCCTCACCCCCGACCAGCTCCGCGCCGCCGCCCACCAGATCACCGACGACCTCCGCCGCTACCCCGTCCGCCCCTGGTAACATTCACCATGCCACTCATCCTCGAATCCCCTGACGGCCGGCAGCGTCTGGAGCTATCTATCGTCGGCTATCAGTTCCCCGATCCCTGGCATCCAGATTACTCATCGCGCCCTGGCCTCGTGTTGCACAGAGTAACCCCGCATGACACAGACTGGAACTGGCTAAGAATCCACATTGCAGTCCGGAACGCGGACATTGCCTGGTCAGCCGAGGATACCGCTCTCCTCACCTGGGAAGTGGAATGGCTGGCAGATTGGCTGGAAGCTTTGGCTCAGGGGCGCACGGTGAAGGCGACGCGAGATTTCCTCGAGCCGTGCCTGGCCTTCCGCGCCGCCCCACTTCCAAATGGCGATGCGCAGCTCCGTGTGTACTTCGGCTACGAACTATATCCGCCCGGTCGCCTCGGTCCCGTAGCCGACTTGAGCGATGTCTTCCTTGAATTCAACCTTACCTCCGAGCAACTCCGTGCGGCCTCCCGCATCCTCCGCGCCGAGCTGAGCCGCTATCCGGCGCGCACCGCTTCACCAACCGAGCGCCCCTAACGCACCGGTTGACGCCGCCGCGCCCCCCGCCGTACCCTCGGGCGAGTGAAGCGCTGGCGTAGCACCCAGATGCCTGCCGAGAGAGACGCCGTGCCCCAAACCGCCCCCGCGCCCGCCCAGCCGCTGCTCTACGCCCACGCGCCGCGCCGCGGCCGCGCCTGGGCCGCGCGCCTGCGCGGGCGCCGGCCGCTCTTCGTCTGCACCATCGCTCAGACCGACACCGCTCGCATCGACGGTATCTCCGCGGCCGGCGCCACGCCTGAGCTGCGCGAGCTAACGCCCGCCGCCGACGCCGAGGCGCTGTACTACGGCAGCGCCCGCTGCCTGCACGGCGTGCCTGCCAACCCGCTCGGCCCGCCCGGCCCCGCCATCATCACCATCGCCGCCCTGCGTCTGGCCCGCATCCCCTTTCTCGTCGTCGACGCCGGCACGCGCGTGCGACCCCAGGCGCCCGCCATCCGCCTGGGCGACGCGCCCGGCGCCTGCATCACGACCGGCCGCGCCGTGCCCCACGCCGACGACCTCTACCAGCGCGGCCGCCTGCTCGGCGCGCAGCTCGCCGCCTGCGCCGACTACCTCGTCCTCGCCGAGAGCGTCCCGGGCGGCACCACCACTGCCCTCGCGCTCATGCTCGCCCTCGGCCTCGATGCCGTCGGCCGCGTCAGCAGCTCGATGGCCGCCAACGCACACGCGCTCAAGGAAGCCACCGCCCGCCAGGGTCTCGCCCACGTCGATCCCGCCGTCGCCGCCCGCGCGCCGCTCCGGGCCGTCGCCGCCGTCGGCGACCCGATGCAGGCGGCCGTCGCCGGTCTTGCCCTCGCCGCCAGCGAGCGCGTGCCCGTGCTGCTGGCCGGCGGCACCCAGATGGCCGCCGTGCTCGCGCTCATGCACGCCCTGCGCGCCGCTGAGGGCCGCGCCCTCGATCCTCGCCGCGTCGCCATCGCGACTACCCGCTGGGTGCTGACCGACCCGACGGCCGATCTGCCCGGCCTCGTCGCCCAGCGCGGCCCCTACGCCGTGCTCGGCAGTGGCCTCAGCTTCGCCGCCGCGCGCCACGCCCCGCTACGCCGCTACGAAGACTTCCTCGTCAAAGAGGGCGTCGGCGCGGGCGGCGCCGCCGTCGCCGCCACCCTGCGCGCGGGCGCCACCGCCGACCAGCTACGTCGCGCCGTCGAGCGCGTCTACCGCCGCGTAGTGCTGAGTGCTGAGCGATGAGTGCTGAGCCGCCGGGGGTGCAGGGGAGCGCCCCTGCCGGGGGGGCCGCTAACCCCCGCTTCCTCGCCAGCGTGGCCGACCCCGCCGCGCCGCCCGTCCTGCGCCTCGACGCGCTCGCGTCCGCCGCGGCCGCCGTCCTGCGCGCCGCCGCCGACGCTGTCGGCGCCCGGGCCGTGCTCGGCCCCGCGGGCGCGCTCGTCGCCGCCACGCGCGCCCAGCACGCCGCGCTCGCTGCCGCGCTCGCCGCCGATCCGGCCCACGCCGCGCTCGGCCAGGCCATCGCCGCCGCGCTCGCCCACCAGTACGGCCCGCCGCCCCCGCCCACGCGCGTCGGCACCGCCACCTGGGCCTGGGGCCAGCGCACCTACGTCATGGGCATCCTCAATCTGACGCCCGACTCGTTCAGCGGCGACGGCCTGCCCGACGTGGCTGCCGCCGTCGCCCAGGCGCGCGCCTTCGCCGCGGCCGGCGCCGACCTCCTCGACGTGGGCGGCGAGTCCACCCGCCCCGGCGCCCCGCCCCTCCCCGCCGACCAGGAGCTAGCGCGCGTCATCCCCGTCATCGCCGCCCTGCGCGACGCCGTCCCGCTGCCCATCTCCGTCGACACCTACAAGGCGTCCGTCGCCGCCGCCGCGCTCGCCGCCGGCGCCTGCGTCGTCAACGACGTGACCGCCCTGCGCGCCGACCCCGCCATCGCCGAAGTCGCCGCCGCGCACGGCGCCGCGCTCGTGCTCATGCACAACCGGCCCGCCGCCGTCGCGCGCGGCCCCCTCGGCTCCCACAACCCTGCGGTCGCCTACGCCGATCTCCTCGGCGAGGTGCTGCGCGAGCTGCGCGCCGCCGTCGCGCGGGCCGAGACCGCCGGCGTGCCCCCCGCGCAGCTCTGGATCGACCCCGGCATCGGCTTCGGCAAGACCCGCGAGCAGAATTTGGAGCTACTCGCCCGCCTCGGCGAGTTCCGCGCGCTCGGCCGGCCGCTCCTGCTCGGGACCTCGCGCAAGTCGGTGATCGGCCTCACCCTCGGCCTGCCCGTCGACCAGCGCGTCGAGGGCACCGCCGCCACCGTCGCGCTCGGCATCCGCGCCGGCGCCGACGTCGTCCGCGTCCACGACGTCCGCAGCATGGCCCTCGTCGCCCGCCTGAGCGATGCTATCCTACGGAGTGCTGGGTAGCGAGTGCTGAGTGCTGAGTAGAGTTACATATAGGGGCATCGCATCTTAATCCGCATCGCGACAGGACAGCGTGGGGAGAGCGTCCACTGATGAGCGAGCAGCCGGTACTCAGCACTCAGCACTCAGCGCTCAGCACTGACTACGCCGCGGCGCTGCGCTACCTCTACGGCCTGCCCAACTGGGAGACGGCGGCGCCCGGCCAGCGCCCGCGCCAGGACGTGGCTCGTCCCCGCCGCCTGTTCGAGCTGCTCGGCGTCGCCGCCCCGCGCTGCCCCGTCGCCGTCGTCGCCGGCACCAACGGCAAGGGCTCCACGGCCGCCATGCTAGAGAGCATCCTGCGCGCCGCCGGCCACCGCGTCGGCCTCTACACCCAGCCCCACCTGCACACCTACCGCGAGCGCATCCAGGTCGACCGCGTGCCGATCCCCCCTGATGCCTTCGCCGCCCGCCTCGCCCCCGTCCGCGCCGCCATCGACCGGCTCCAGGCCGAGGCCCCCGAGCTGGGCCAGGTCACGACCTACGAGGCCACTACCGCGCTCGCGCTCCTCCACTTCGCCGCGGAGCAGGTCGACGCCGCCGTGCTGGAGATCGGCCTCGGCGGCCGCCTCGACGCCGTGAACGCCGTCGCCGCGCCCGTCGCCGTGATCACGCCCATCGGCCTCGACCACACCGAGGTCCTGGGCGACACGCTCGCCGCCATCGCCGCCGAGAAAGCCGACGTGATCAAGCCCGGCGCCATCGCCGTCTGCGCGCCCCAGGCCCCCGAGGCGCTTGCCGTCATCGCCCAGACCGCCGCCACCCGCGCCGCCCCCCTCCGCCTCGTCGGCAACGATGCCGGCCGCTACGAGGGCACGAGCATCCTCACTCCGCGCGCGACCTACGCCGACTTGCGCCTCGGCCTGCTCGGCGCCCACCAGTGGACGAACGCCGCCGTCGCCGTCGCCGCCGCCGAGGCGCTGGCCGACCGCGGCCTCGCGCTGGCGCCCGGCGCCGTCGCCACCGGCCTCGCGCAGACGCGCTGGCCCGGCCGCCTGGAGCTGCTCGCGCCCGGCCCGCCGCCGGTCCTCGTGGACGGCGCCCACAACCCAGCCGGCGCCGCCGCCCTCGCCGCCGCGCTCGCAGCCGATTTCCCCGCCACCCGCCGCCTGCTCGTCCTCGGCGTCTCGGCCGACAAGGACCTCGGCGGCATCGTCGCCGCGCTCGCGCCCGCCGTCAGCCAGGTGTACGCCACCGAGGCGCGGCACCCCCGCTCCGCCTCGCGCGAGGCCGTGGCCCGCGCCGCTCGCGCCCTCGGCCTCCCCGTCAAGACCATCCCCGACGTGGCGGCCGCCATCCGCTTCGCGCGCCTCCAGCGCCGCCCCGGCGACCTCGTCGTCGTCGCCGGCTCCCTCTACGTCGTCGCCGAGGCGCGCGCCGCCCTTGGCCACGCCCCCGCCGCCGACCCGCCGCTGTAGACTGCAGAACTCATGATCCGCAGTGTCTTCGATACCGGTGGTGGGCGCGTCATCGCCAGAGCTGCTCACTGGCGAGCCGCGCGCCCTCGGCCATGGCATCGAACTTGGCCCACATGACCGTGGGATGCACCTCGGGGGTGTAGGTCGCCTGCGACGAGAAGCCGCAGTCGGTGCCCGCGATGACGTTCTCTCGGCCGACGCGCTCGGCATAGCGCGTGATGCGCTCGGCGATCCATTCGGGATGCTCGACGATGTTGCTGGCGTGGGTGATCACGCCGGGGATCAGGATCTTCCCCGCGGGCAGCTTCACGCGCTCCCACACGTGGTACTCGTGCTCGTGGCGGGCGTTCGCGGCCTCGAACGAGTAGGCGCCGGCGTTGATCTTCAGGATCACGTCCACCAGAGCGCTCAGCGGCGCGTCGTGAACCCGCGGCCCCTCGTTGATGCCGTAGCAGGTGTGGAAGCGCACGCGCTCGACCGGGATGCCCCGCAGCGCGTGGTTGATCGCCTCGACCGCGACCTCGCCCTGGCGCCGCTGCTCGGCGGGATCGAGGGCGGGATTGCTGAAGATGCCCGCGAGGCCCGGATCGTCGACTTGCAGGAGAAAGCCGGCGTCCACGATGGCCTGATACTCCTCGTGCATCGCGTCCGCGATCGCGGCGAGGTACTCCTCCTCGGTGCGGTAATACTCGTTGTTGCCGATGTGCGATGCCGCGATGGCGGGCATGAACACCTCGGTGGCACCCGCCCCCTGGACCGCGGCCTGAAGGTTGGCGATGTCGCGCTGGATCGCCTCCTGGCCCCGATAGCTGATCGGCCCGACGCAAGTGAGCGCCTCCACGCGCGCGACGACGCGTCCGCCGGTCATCGCCCGCTGGAAATACTGCTCGTAATACTCGGGGAACGCGGCCATCTCGGCGGCGAACGAGCCCGCCCGCTCGCGGGGTCGCGGCTCGAAGCCGGCGAGCCGCTCCCTGACGTAAGTGGCGAAGCCGAGCTTGCTCTGCTCGCCGTCGGTCACCACGTCGACGCCATGCTCGACCTGCTGACGCACGATCGCGGCCACAGCCGCGCGCAGCCGCGCGTCGTACGTCGCGTCATCCACCGGCTCGCCGCTGGCCCGCGCTTTCATCAGATCGAGGAGGGCGTGCGGCCGCGGCAGGCTGCCCGTGTGCGTCGTCAGGATTCGCTCGGTGCTGTGCTGCATGGCAGGTCGCTCCTTCGGCGGGCCTTTGAGAATTGTTGTCCGCACTCCCCAACGGGACGGGGAATGATAGTCGGTTGGTAAGCATGCATCCCTTGCCGCTGGCTACTGGCTCCAGAGATCAGCGAACTGCGTCGCGACGACGTCCGCGTAGGCCACCGGCCCCGACAGCAACCCGAGTTCTTGTGCGAACGTACTCGCGAGCCGGACCGACTCCACGGAGATAGCAGGGTCATAGAACTCGGCATCTCGTTCGATCAACTCGGCGATGAGCGCCGCCTCCTCCGCCGGAAAGAGGCGCTGCCCTACTCGCGTGGCGAGTGACGGGTCCGCCCTCAGCGCCCGTTGGGTATTCACGATAGCGCGCACTGCTCCTGCAGCGGCCGCCGGGTGCTGTTCGATCAAGTGATCGGTGGTGATGAGGGCGGGAAACGTGTAGCGCCGCGCCGCAGGGGGCCCATCGCCGCGCCGGATGTCCAGCAGGACCGTCGCTAGACCGCGGCGCACCGCATACTCGACCCGCATCCCGTTGCCCCAGAACCCGTCGGCGCGGCCTTGCTCGATGGCATCGGCTCCGATCCGTGCCCAGCTGCCGGGTGGGTTTGGCGCGCGCACCAGCTCAATCTGGTCGCGCTCCAGGTCCAGCCCCGCAGCTTCGAGCACCCGCTTGAGCGCGAGCCCGGGCCGTCCCGCCGCGCTGATGCGCCGTCCCTTCACGGCGCTCAGGTCGCCGCGCTTCGCTCCGAGGTCCGCGCGCATGGCGAGAAACCAGTACGTGTACTGCGAGAGCGCACAGAGGAGCTTGGCGCCTTTCCAGCCGGGAAAGGCCATCAGCGTGGTGTACGGCGAGCCGCCCACGAAATCGATCTCCCCGTGGCGAAAGGCCGTGGGCGTATCCGCAGGGGTGGGGACGAACTCCACATCCAGCCCCTCTGCTCGGAAGAACCCCAGCTCGACGGCGGCAGTGGCGACAAAATAGGAGGGGGAGACAACGTCGGAGACGGTGAGGTGCATAGATTCCTCCACGCCGGACTCGGCGCACCCAGGATACTGGTCTGGCTCAAACGGGGCAAGCCGCCGCATTGCTAGCGGGTGCCGCAAAGCAGCCCGAGAGACGACGGTGGTAGCATCCGGCCGCCAGCAGGAGCGGCCACTGGTTGGCGTTTCTCGTGGCCGCAGTGTGGGCAGCCCGCCGCTATCTCTGTCCGGCACGGCAGGGGGCGGAACGATTACCAGCCATGTCGTAGGATGCGGCGGCACGATTGAGGCACTGGCGGGCCGTGCTGGTAGAATGGCGGGCTGTGGTCCCGGTGGACCATAAAAGGAGAGCAGCATGGAGGGCGGCGCGCGACTGGAGGCAGCCGAGTTCTTCGCGCGGCGGGGTTTCGGCGGCCGCCTCGGTTTCGGCGAGCGGCCGGCCGTCGTCGTGATCGACTTTCTGTACGCCTTCACCGATCCAGCGCTGCCGCTCGGGGCCAACCTGGACGGCGAGATCGAGCAGACCCGGACACTGCTTGCCGGCGCGCGGGCTGCGCGCCTCCCCATCTTCTACACCGTCGTCCACTATGACGAGGAGGACTTCCGCGATGCCGGTCTCTGGCTGCTGAAGCAGCGAGGCATCACCTCCCTGAAGGCGGGCACGCGGGGCGTCCAGCTGGATCGCCGACTGGAGCGGCGGGCGGACGAAATCCTCATCCTCAAGAAGTACGCTAGCGCTTTCTTCGGCACCGACTTGATCTCGCGTCTCAACTCGCGGCGGATCGACACGCTGCTCATCGCCGGCTGTACCACCAGCGGCTGCGTACGCGCCACCGCGGTCGACGCCGTGCAGCTCAGGATCCGCCCCATCGTGGTCCGGGAAGCTGTGGGCGACCGCGATGCAGCGGCGCACGCGCAAAGCCTGTTCGACCTGGACCAGAAGTACGCGGACGTGCGGGGCCTTGAGGAAGTGCTGGCCTACCTCGCCGGACAGCACTCGGCGCCGGTGGCGTCCACAGGCCCGGGCGCGCGGCGCTAGCCGGGCGGCGGGAGCGGCCGCGCCAGACGAGGACAGGCCCCGCCGGCTCGACAGCGATTCGTCGCGAGGACGCAATCTCTCGACTGGGGGGGGGCAACATGACGACGGTCAGTACGTTCCGCCAGGAGCTTGAGGCAGCAGTCCTGGAACGGCACTGCGCGCACCATCCGCTGACGCAGAAATGGCAGCGCGGCGAGCTCAGCCGCAACGCGCTGATGGGCTGGGCCGTGGAGCACTGGCACTGGGTCAGCCGAGTTAATCCGTTGTTCTTCCACATCTGCGCGAAGGCGCCGCCCGACGTGGTGGCCGCAGAGCTGGCAAACTACCATGAGGAGACGGACGAGAGCCGCTCGCACCTCGAGATCGTCCTCCGCTTCGCCCGAGCCAACGGCGCCGATCTCCCGGCCGTGAAGGCCGGGCGCGGCTTGCCGAGCACCGAGTGCTGGGTGAACTGGCTCGTGCAAACGGCCAAGGAACAGCCCTGGATCGCGGGCTTCGCGGCAGCGCACATCGGCACGGAATCACAGTCCCCGCTCCTGTACAGCACGGTCCTGCCGGCACTGCGGGACATCTACCGGTTTCCGGAGGAAGAGATCGAGCACTTCTGGCTGCACGTAGACGCCGACAGCGAGCACGGTGGGCGCGGCTTCGAGCTGCTCGAGCGCCACTGCACTACGCGCGAGTTACAAGAGCTGGCCATCCACTACGCGCGAGAGAGCGCGCGGATGCGGTGGTTCTATTTCGACGGCATCTACATTCACTACGAGCTGGGGTATTCTCTGACCGGACCGCCTTCGGTCTGAGCAGTAGCTGTGGTGCTGCCTGAGCCGCTGGAGAGGACAGCGTCGTGTAAGGCGCGGCTCGCACGCTGGAGTCGGGTCGAGCAGGAGCACCCGTGGCTCCTGGGCCCTCACTATCCCGGGAGGCACGATGAAGAAGGCTGCCCAGTGGCTCGGCCTCGTGGTATGTACACTTCTGGCCGCCTGCGCGCCAGCTACCGCTCCAGGCGCGGTCGCGCCCAGCACGGGGCCCGCTAACGCCCCGCCGGCGCCGCCCGTCGGAGCGCCGTCGACCTCCCCCGCCGCGGCCGCCGCCAGCGAGCCCCCGCTCATCACCACCGAGATCGCCATTCCGTCGCTGGACGCGTTCGCCTGGCCGTTCGTCGTGGTGCGCGACGGACCGATCGGGACCCAACAGCGGTTGAACCTCGACTGGACGGTCGTCGATACCGATGCCCGATCCATGCAGGCGCTGCTGGGCGGCTCTGCCGACTTCGCGCTCTTGTCGCTGGACGCGCTTGCCCGCGCCGTCGACCAGGGTGCGGACGTGGTCGCCATCGGTGGCCACATCAACCGCCCGACTTACGGGATTGCTGCTCGCCCCGAGCTAACCAGCATCGAGGACATCCGCGGCAAGACGGTCGCCGTCAGCGACCTACGGGGTGGTAGCACGGTGATCTTGAAGCTGCTCCTGCAGGCGAAAGGCGTGAAGGAGGACGAATACGAGCTGCTGCCCCTGGGTGGCACGATGAACCGGTTCACCGGGCTGGCCACCGGAGTGGCGGACGCTGCGATTCTGGGCCAGCCCGCGGACTTCCGGGCGCGCGACGAGGGCTACGGCATCCTGGCCTACAGCACCGACTTGGACTACCAGTTCACAGTCTACGCAATGCGTCGGAGCTGGGCAGACAGCAATCGCGCGAAGATCGCGCGTTTCTTGCAGGCGATGGTGGCGGCGCACCGCTGGCTGCACGATCCGGCCAACCGCGAGCAGGCGGTCGACCTGGGAGTGACCGTGCTGCACTCCTCGCCGGTCGAGATGGAGCGTACCTGGGACCTCTACTTCCAGCAGAACGCCGGCCGCGTGATGCCTCGTGACCTCGAGGTCAATCGTCCAGGGATCACGACTGTCGCGCGCACGCTCGCGGAAGCGGGCGAGATCCGCGATGCCGGGGAGGTCGAGCGGTTCGTAGACGACAGCTACCTGCAAGAGGTGCTACACGGCCGTTAACGCTCTCCCATCGATCGCGCCAGCGGCACGACAGTAGCAGCGCCCGTGGGTCGTCGGCCGCCCGGTCCGGGAGTTAGGACACGGAAACGCGGCTCTGGTGTCGAGATCAAGAGAGCCGATAGAACCGCGCGGCATTGTCATAGAGGATCTTGCGCTTTGCGGGCTCCGTGAGGTCGGTCCGCGCCCACAAGGTCTTGACAGCGTCCGGCTCGCGGTCGCCGTGCGGGATGTCCGAGGCGAAGAAAATTTGGTCCTCGCCCATCAGCGCCATCACCTGAGGCAGCAAGCGGTCATCGACCTCGCAGGTGATGTACACCTGTCCGCTCTGCAGGTACTCCAGGGGCGGGCGCTGCGCGGCCGGCCGGGCGGCGGGTGCCCGCTCGGCAACAAACTGGTAGTAGTGACTCATGCGGTCGATCAAGAACGGCACCCACTGCGAGCCCAGCTCAAAGAAGCCGACCCGCAGGTTGGGGTGACGATCGAGAATCCCGCCACTCAGCACGGCGTTGAAGGCCATCAGGGTCGGGAGTGCGAAGGGGATGACGATCGAGTCGTAGAGCCGATCGTACAGGTTGGACAGAGGCGGGCAGGGCCAGCCGACGTGGATCGCCACCGGCAGGTCCAGGGCCGCAGCCGTCTCCCAGAACGGCGCCAGACGAGGATGGTCCAAATTCGTCTCGCCGGCGGTGCCGAGAATGACCACGCCTACCGGGTCGAGATCGTGGCGATAGCGCCGCATCTCCTCCACCGCGCTCGGCACGTCATCCAGGGACACGACTGCCACCCACTTGAGTTTGTCGCTCCGCTGGCGACAAACGTCGGCGATCCAGTTGTTGTAGGAGCGACAGAGTGCCGCCGCGAGGGCGGGATCCGCGGTCAGCGGGTAGGCCAGAAAGAGCGTCGGGTAGAGGACCTGGAGGTCGATGCCTTCGCGGACGTTTTGCTGGATGCGGGCCTCGACGGAGCGCAGCTCCATGCTGGCGACGTCCTCGCCCTTGGCGGTGGTGTACTCGGTTGGCACGGTCCCATAACCGGTCGGCGTGCCAAGGATATGGCAGCCGCGGCCGACCAACCGCGGGAAGAGCTGGTCATCGATCAGCCAGTAGGCGCGGTGGCCCGCGCCGACGATTCGCGGACGGCGTCGCCGGAAGGCGGGGGCGAGATAGCAATCGTCGAAGGTCTGGTCCCATTCCTCAACGTGGGCATCCGCGTCCAAGACGGACATGCTGCACCTCGGCCACGAAACTGGCGCTCATCATTGTACCCCAGTGCGGAAGCGCCGTCCGGGTTGAGGCCGTTCTTCAGCGATGATCAGGGAGACCGCGGGGAAGCACGCGGCTCCCTGTCCTGTCGCGAGCAGCGATAGGTGTGAGCGGCCAGCGACGGCGCCTGACCGGTCTCGTCCTCCGCATCCCGCACGCCGACCGTCGGCGGCGAGGGGCCGCCCTGCTAGCGGCTGGCCATAGCTTCCTGCCGGTAGCGGTCGTCGGCGTAGCGGCTCAGGCTGCTCCCATCCGGCACCTGCCCCTCGGCGGCCAGCACATCCAACACCGTCTGCGAGCCCTCCACGGTCAGCTCGGCGTCGCGCGGGATGATGCGGCCCGGGTTGTCGCGGAAGTACAGGTCCCAGGTCCGCCCCATCACCTCGGCTGGCTGGTGCAGCGCCTGCGCGGCCAGGGCCACGGCCTGGTCGCGGTTCGCGGGCTCGTGCAGCCAACGGTGCGCGTCGACTACGGCCCGCATGAAGCCGACCACCTGCTCGCGATTCTGCTCGGCCCAGCTCCGTCGCACGGCGTAGACCGTGAACTGGTAGTCCCGCGCGGTAGTGTAGTCCAGCAGCCGGTAGCCCTCGTCCTGCGCGCGGAAGTCGGCAGGCTGTGCGAGGATCGCCCCATCCGTGGCACCGGAAGTCAGCGCGGTGTAGCGGTTGGGCGTGCCGCCGAGGGGGATTAGGTCGACATCGTCTGCGGAGAGCCCATTGGCCTGCAGCATCAGGCGCAGGACGACGGTGCTACCGCCGACGAGGTCGGTCACGGCGATGCGACGGCCGCGGAGGTCGGCGTAACTCTGGATGTTGTCTCGGACGGCCAGCGCATAGGGGGGCCGGTTGACCTCGGCCCCCACGATGACGACGTCGCCGCCCTTCTCGACCGCACGGGCGACCGCATCGAGCGAGGTCTCGACCACGTCCACCGAACTGCTAACTAGCGCCTGGAGCGCCCGTGCGTCCGTGTCGAAGACGTCGACGTCCATGGTGACAGTGTTCTGGGGGCCGATCGGGCCATCGCGAATGACGAACCACGGCCACTCGAAGGCCGTGAGCGCTACGATGCCGGCTTCGAAGTGGAGGGGCCGGTCCCGCTGCGCCAGCGTCGGGGTCGCTGCTATGCCGCCGACCAGCCCGCCAACGAGGCTCGCCGCCAGCACCACCACAAGCCCGTCCCGGCAGGCGCGCCCAACCGCGCTCACGACAGTGTGCATGCAGCCCTCCCGATCCCCGTGACTCGCCCTAAGCACTCGGCCAGGGATACTGTGTAAGCTTGGCTTCGCCAAACCTAGACACCAACCTGGGCTGACAGCTTAGGCGCGGCAAACGTAGCTGTACCAGCATCGCCGCGACGCCTGGGCGCCTGCGGTGTGGTGCTGACACGACAGCCGGCCCGGCTCAGCTCGGGTAGCGGCCCAGCTCCTGCACCGCGCGCTCGCAGAAGCGGTTGTCCACCACCTCGTCCAGACTGAGATCGTGCTGCAAGTAGCCCACGCTCCGG
>JAJPHF010000202.1 GCA_021325365.1 Pseudomonadota bacterium | reverse complement strand
TACCGGGAGCGTGAACGCCCCGCCGCCGGGGACTTATGAGATGCGGCTGTTCACGAGCCGCGGGCGGGTAGCGACCAGCAACAGCTTCACCGTGCAGGCGGCGGCCGGCCCGCCGCCTGCACACCCCAACGTCGGCGTGATCACCACGCCCGACCCGTCGGCCCACATGCTACAGACCGTCGTTACGGCTCGCGATGCCGACTGCGCCCAGGGCAACAACCAATTGCAGGCCCTCCGCTTCACGCGGCTCATCAACGCCTCCGTGGACGTGCCAACGTCGCCCCCCACCGGCGCCATAGCCGGGCCGCAGACGGTGTCACTGCCAGGCCATCCGGCGGCGCTCACCCTGGCGGTCCATCGCATGACCGACAGCCAGCCGGCGGTCGTTGAGTTCACCGTGACCGACGGCTGCGGTGACTGGCCCACCCTCGTGGGCGGTGGCCCGGACGCGTTCTAGCCGGCGCTGACTCCGAACAGGCTTGTCTGGGGCCGTGAAGCGGCTCCCAATTTGCCGCTCCCCGTCGTCCGCGCCCACCCCGCTGGCCGAGCGCCAAGCCCCGGCGGCGGTTGCCCCGTGCCCGGTCCGTTAGCGTGGTGTAGCCCCGCGGACTGCTCTCCCGCCACTTGATGCCCGTGAAGGAATACGGCGCGGCGCGGGACATCAACGTCTTCCACGTTCCCTCAGCAACGGCAACGTGCTCTCTTCAACATTACTGCTAGCACTCTCAACCTACAGGGCTGCGTGTTTTCTTAGAAGAAGCTATGCAACGTCCGGAAGACATGGTAGATTGCATACTATGGCGTCACTCTCCGCGGAGTGTCAGCTATCATTCCCGGTGAGCGGAGGTGAGCAGCGGCGCTCGTTCGGTCCGGATATCTGAATATTACGTATAGTGTGCTCCCGACCTGCGGCCGGTCAGGCTCGCTCTGTAACCCGCGACAATATGATTGTTCGCGTGGATGTGGCCCAGCTATCGTATCTCCTCACCGACCGGTGAGTGAACGGGGAACAGGCAATGGGTGCTCCCAATGTCCGCAAAAGCGGCCCGACCAGAGGTCCGCTGGGGTTGCCGCGACGGCTGAGGGCCAACAAAAGCTCCCGTATGCTTCGAGCTGCCCCGGGGCCAAGGACTGGCTGGCTGCGCGGCCAGCTGGCACTACGCTGATGGGCGTGTCACCCAATCGACCGGAATATTCCCAAAGCGTCTCGGCCACCCGCCGGCTTTCCTCGGTCCACAGCGGACGCGAACTGCCGCCACCGGTGCGCGGAGGCGTGCTGTCGGTGCGGCCCCTCCGCGGCCGGTCCGGGCGCCCGCGAGCCACTGACCGATGTCCGCCATCTGGCTGGTGTTGGCCAGACGATTTTCCACGGTGTCCGGCTGCCGGCCCGCACGGCCCGGCAGCCAGTCGCCACCGGCCGGCTACACGTTTCAGTGCCCAATGCCCTCAGGCCATGAATTCGGCACACGGAGCATTGCTGGCGGGGTCGCCAGCGACGGGATTGAGTGGGTACGACCATGAAGCGACTGAGAATCCTCCTCGTCGACGACGAAGCGGAGACCAACACCTTGCTTCGGATCGCGCTCAAAGCGCACGACTACGACGTGGACGTGGTCACGAGCGGTGAGGAGGCGTTGACCGCGGTGGCGCTGAAGGAGCCGGACGCGATCATTCTTGATCTGATGCTGCCAGATATGAGCGGCCTTGACGTTTGCCGAGCGTTGCGCGAGTGGAGCAACGTCCCCATCGTCATCGTCTCGGCCGTTGCGGAAAACCGTACCCGCGTCGAGGCTCTGGATCTCGGAGCCGATGACTATGTCGTGAAGCCGTTCGACCTCGACGAGCTAGAGGCCCGCGTTCGCGCCATCCTTCGGCGAGTTGAGAAAGAGCCACCGGCGCCCACGTTGCGCTGCGGGGACTTGGAGCTCGATCAGGCCCACCGCGTTGTAACACTCCGTGGGACCGAGGTGCGCTTGACCCCGACGGAATACGAACTCCTGAAGTACCTGATGGCCAACGCCGGTAAGGTAGTCACCTACCCGGTGCTGCTGCGGGCCGTCTGGGGTAACGGGTACGAGGGCGCGAACCCCAACCTGCGGGTATTCATCGCTCACCTGCGCCAGAAAATCGAGCGCGATCCGGATAACCCGGAGTACATTCACACGGAGTCACGCATCGGCTACCGCCTGAGTGCTCGACCCAGCGGTCACTCCGTTCCGAGCGCGGCGGCGGCTCAATCTTCCGAGTAGAAAGACGCAGGCAGCAGCGCGCCCTCACGGCACCAGGGTAAGACCGCCAGTGAGGGTCGATTTCCGGCATTCCTGGGCTTCGGTCACGAGTAGGCGCCGAGGCGCGTGTGGGCGCTGCGCACCGTGCGGACCAGGCAGTGACCAGCGCGCCACCGACGGGCAAGGAATTCCGATCGGTAACGGACAACTACACAAATTCTTAACGGTCTCAGGCCACGCACCAACAATTTATTTGCAACTGATCCGTTATCAACTTCCGTGCTCCGGATCTGTACGAATAGGTCCCGAAGCACACGGTGGATGCGGGAGTCGCGTCCCTCCCCGGAGTATGGGGCCGTGGGCACCACCGCGGAGGGGCACCATTACTGAATCCGCTGTTACGGCGACCCTGCGTTGCTCTAAAGGGGAATGCACTCCGGCTGGCGACGGATTGCGACGTACCCGGCTGAATCAAGGGGCTGGCGCTCCGCCTGGGTCGGCACAGTGTTCCGACCCGCGGCAGCGTCCTGAGGCGCGGAGTTCTCCACCGCGGTCACCGGCGGAGCCGGCGTGGTCGCTGTGGGCCTGCCGGCTCCATGCTCACGTCACGTAAGGATTCCAATGCTGTAGGCGCAAAGAGATCGGACGAGTGAATCGCACTTGGTGCGCGGAGCGGGTACTCCTAGGATGTCGAGCACGCGTGCCCGGCGCGAGTCTCGGGGCAATTAGGAGCCAACTAAAGAGCAGGGCCCGGACGGCTGGCACCGCCCGGGCCCGAAGGCAGAGGAGCGGTCGCACACCCCTTCGCCATGCCCATTATATCGTTCAGCCTAAGAGAGTAGCCAACCGCCAGGCGAAAGACGGCCCATCAGCCAGGCGAAAGACGGCCCATCAGCGACCGGCGCAGCTGCGGGACTCGCCGGGAGAATGGGAATAGCGTAGGGCCCGGATGGCTGGCACCGCCGGGCCTGAAGGCAGAGGAGCGGTCGCACATCCCTTTGTCATGCCCTGCGCTCGGGAATCCGCCCGCGCAACCGCGCGTCGCGCCACTTGCAGGCGGCGCCTGCTCGGTTCAGCCTGAGCCTCGCGTTGTATGGAGCGAACCATGGCCACAGCGAATAGACCTGGCGCAGCGAGCCGCTATCGCCGTCCCGGCAGCAAGCTGCTCTTGTTGTCGGTGTGGTCCGTGCTGATCCTTGCCCTGGGCCCGGCCTGCCAATTCATGGCGCCGCACACCGAGGAACCGCCCGCCTTGGGTCAGATCCCGCTGGACCCTCGGCAGATCCGCGACCTCAGCGTCGCGAGCAGCGCTAACGCCCAAGCGACGCCAGACAGCACCACCCAGGTGAAGCGTGGGACGCTGCAGGATATGATCGCGTTCTCGGGCCAGGTCGTCCCCGCGCGAACGGCCAAGCTGTCCTTCCGTACTGGCGGCGTGGTCCGAGCCGTACACGTCCGGTCAGGACAGTCGGTGAAGAGTGGCGAGCCGCTGATCGAGCTTGCGCTGGACGACGAGGCGCTGCGCAACGCGCAGACGCAGGCTACGGTCGCGGATCTCGCCTATCAGAGCCAGGCGGCTCGTGTGGCGCAGCTTAAGCAGGGAGGCGGTGCCGCCGCGGCCGAAGATGCCCGCGCGAATGTGGCGCGAGCGCGAGCGGCCCTCCTCGAAGCCGAGGTAGCCCGCGATGTGGCGCACAGCTCCGGCCCCGTGAGTACCGACGTCCAATTGGCAAGCCTGGCGGTTGACCAGGCGACGGACGAGCTGAACAACGCCCAGGAAGTGGCCCGCCGCAATCAGGAGGCGGAAGCTTCCGCAGCGGCCGACGCCGTCCGCACGGCGCAGCGGCGGGTAGAAGAAGCCAAGCTTCGCCTGGAGATGCTGCAGTCCAATCGCGCCAACGCGGAAGCGGCGCGCCAAGCCCAGCAGCAACAGGCGCAGCTCGAGGTCGACGCGGCTAAGGATGAGCTGGCTCGCGCGCAGCTCATGGCTGGCCGCGGCGAGGAGGACGCACACCAAGCGCCCGCTACAGCGGCGGCGGCCGTACAGGCGGCCGAGCGGGAGGTGGCGGCGGCCACCCTCCGCGTGCAGATGGCCCAGCGACAGGACTCGCCGGGCGACCGCGACGCGCAGCTCCAGCTAGCCCGCCTCGAGTTGGCCCAGGCTCAGGCTCAGCGGGCGCTGGCCCAACAGAACGCCCGCCAGAACCAGTCAACAATCCCGCCAACGAGCGCAAACCTCGTGCCGGATGTGCGTGCCGTGGGCACGAGCGTGGCTCAGCCGGCTCCCACGCCCGCGATCGGTGCTACGCCTACTCCCGGCGCGGCGCTCGACCTCCGCACCGCGGACCTGCAGGTCGCTGCGGCGGCGCAAAAGGTCCAGGCGCTCAGTCAACCGCCCCAGCAAGGTCCGGCCGCGGAGCAGCAGCTCGCGCAGCTTCAGCTCGACGCCGCGCAAGACCAGCTTGCCCGCGCCCAGGCCGCCGCACAGCAGACGGTACAGCGGACCGAGCAGGACGACCAGACCGGTATGTCTGACGGCGCGCTCGCGGTGCGCGCGGCCCAGCGACGGCTGCAGGACGCCACCTTGCGCCTGCAACAGGTCCAGGCCGCCGCAACGTCACCCGCCACCCAGTCGGCCGACGATCCCGAGGTTCGCCTGGCACAGCTCAACCTAGCGCAGACGCAGGACGACCTGGCCGCGGCGCAGGCCCGGGCCGATCTCGTCGCCCGGGGGGAGAGCGCGACCGGACAGGCCGCGACAGCGTCGACCGCGTTCACCGTCCGCGCCGCGGAACGCAAGCTGTCCGAGGCAACCCTACGGCTGCAGCAGGCCCGCGCCAAAGAGCAGACCGACCAGGCGAGCGGCAACTCGCAGCAGGGAGTAGCCGATCTGCGGGTGGCGGCCGCCCAAGACGCCCTGCAGGCGGCCCAGGCGCATCTGAACGAGCTGCAGACTGGTTCCACCTCCGCCGAGACGCTCCGCAATGAGGAGCGGCGCGCGGAGCTGCTACAGAGCGAGGCGCTCGCGGCACGCAGCCAGGCTCAGCCCGTCATTACGTTGACCGCGCCCTTCGACGGCACGGTGGCCTCCGTGGACGTCACGGAGAATCAGGCCGTCGAGCCGCAGACGACGGTCGCCCGCCTCGACGATCCTGGGCGGCTGTCGGTAGTCGCCTCAGCATCACAGTGGGAGGTTTCGCGTCTCAGCACCGACCAGCCCGTCGTGGTCGACTTCCCCGGGGTGGCCGCCGAGAGCGTCCACGGCACGATCGTCGATCTGAGTACCGCTGCCGTCCGCGACGGCGACCGCAGCGGCTTTCCGGTGCGCATCGACCTCGACCAGATCCCAGCTACGGTGCGTGTCGGCATGACCGCAAGCGTCAACGTCGCGGTGCAGGCGGACAACGTGCTCTACGTGCCGTCGAGCGCTGTGCACACCGTTGGCACAGCGTCAGTAGTGACTCGCATTGCGCCGGACGGTACCAGGCAAGACGTGCCAGTCGTTCTCGGTACCACGTTCGGCAACAACATCGAGATTGTGTCGGGGCTCAAGGAGCAGGACACCATCGCCGCGCGCCCGCTCGCTGTCGGCCCGGGTACGCTGCCCGCGGGAGCTCCGCGCGCCCAGCCGGCTAGCGGCGACACCGTCGCCAACGCGATTAGCCCAGCCAACCCGCGGCAGGCTCCCTAAGTATGCAACCGCTACGAGCGGCTCGTGAACTCGCTATGAGGAGGCTAAGATGACCGCCACGGCATCGATCGCACTCAGCTACCTCGACACGCTCGGCGAGGTGGTTCGATCGGTCCCCCGCGAGCCCATGGAGCGCGTGCTTCGCATGCTACTGGACGCTCGTGCCGCCGGCCGTCGGGTGTATGTCATGGGTAACGGCGGCAGCGCGGCCATCGCGAGCCAGTTCGTTTGCAACCTCGTGAAGACGGCGCAGGTCGCCGGTAGCCAGCCACTGCGTGCTTTCGCGCTGACGGACAACACTCCATCGTTGACCGCGTGGGCCAACGATAGCGCCTATGACCAGATCTTTGCCCAGCAAGTCCGCGCACTCGCGGAGCCCGAGGACCTCGTCATCGCTATCAGCGCCAGTGGCAACTCGTCGAACGTCATCGCCGGCATCCAGGCGGCACATGCCTGCGGCGCGCGTACCATCGGCCTCCTCGGATTCGACGGCGGGCGCGCCCTCGGTCTTGTCGATGTGGCGATCCATGTGCCTTACGACAACTACGGACTCGTCGAGGACACCCATATGGCTATCGGTCACGCGCTGACCCGTGCCATCGTCCAGGCCGTCGAAATGGAGACGCGCGCGGTGGAGATGGAGGAGCCGGCGGAGCCGGTCGCGGAGCCGGGCGAGCTGGAGACCGTTGGCGGACGAGCATTCCGGTAGATTTGGCCAGGCCTACACATGAGCAGCACGGTCTTTCTCGACCGGGACGGCGTCATCAACGCTAACCGCGCCGACTACGTGAAGCGGTGGGAGGAATTTCAGTTCCTCCCCCGAGCCCTCGAAGGGTTGGCGCTGTTGACCGCGCACGGATGCCGACTCGTGATCGTGACCAATCAGTCCGTCGTCGGTCGTGGGCTGGTCAGCTCGGCGGCGCTCGACGAGATGCACGCCCGCATGCTCGCCGTGATCGCGCGCCACGGCGGTCAGGTGAGTGGGGTCCTGTACTGCCCGCACACGCCCGACGACGAGTGCGTATGCCGCAAGCCACGGCCCGGCCTGCTCTTGCAGGCACGCGAGCGGTTCGACGTCGAGCTAACCGACGCGATCGTGGTGGGTGACCACCCGACCGATCTCGAGGCGGGCCGACGCGCCGGTTGCCGCTCACTGCTGGTCCTCAGCGGCCGCTCCGAGCACGCAACCGCCGCCCGGATCTTGGACGATTACCCGGAATGCGGCGCCGTCGTGCCCGATCTCCTCGCTGCCGCCGAGTGGATCGTGACCCAGTCGGCCGGTCGGCCGGCACCCATCCCGGAACGCGAGCCAGCCGTGCCGTTCGCGACCGCGGGGAGCGCTCGCCCGTGAGCGCGACGCAACATGAAGTGGGGACCGCCGCATGAGAGCGCTGATTCTATCCGCCGGCGAGGGCACGCGTCTGCAGCCGCTCACCGCCGACCGGCCGAAGCCGATGCTCCGCGTCGGAGACCGGCCGCTGCTCGAACACCTCGTCCGGCTGCTTCGACGCCACGGCGTGCATGAGATCGCCATCAACTTGCACTACAAGCCGGAGCCGATCGTCGACCATTTTGGCGATGGCCAACGCTTTGGCGTTCAGATCACCTACTCGCACGAGGACTCGCTACTTGGGTCAGCCGGCGCCGCCAAGCAGCTTGAATGGTTCCTCGACGACACGTTCCTCGTGCTCTACGGCGACGTGCTGACCGACCTGAACCTGACCGCGCTGGTCGAGCATCACCACGCGCGCGCGGTCGCCGGCACGATCGCCGTCTATGAGGTCGACGAGCCAACACGCTGCGGCATCGTACAGCTCGGACCCGACGATCGGGTGGTCCGGTTCGTCGAGAAACCATCCAGCGCAGCCTTCGGCACCCTGGCCAATGCGGGCGTGTACGTGCTGGAGCCAAGCGTTCTCCAGGCCGTACCGGCCGGACAGCCGTTTGACTTCGGGCACGACCTATTCCCGCGGCTGCTCGCACAGGGAGTCCACCTTTCCGGCTACCGCGCGGCCAGCTACGTGCTGGACGTAGGATCCCCGGAGCGCTACGCGCAAGCCGAGGCCGACTGGCGCGAAGGCCGCTTCCGCCCAGATGCCGCGCCGGTTGGCGGTACCTGGTACGTCGCGCGTTCCAAGCCGCGAGCCGAGCGGCTCGCGGCAATGGCCATAGAAGCCCGCGGGCTCACGGCCTACTTACCCGAGTGGTCGCGGCGTCGCCGCGGCGGGCAAGTGGAGCGCGAGCCGCTCTTCCCTGGCTACCTATTCGTGCGGACAGACGGCCGCAAGGACGCGCTGCTCCGCGCTCGCTCCGCGCCAAACGTGGCGCGCTTGCTGGGCAGCCCCGCCGGCCCAGAACCGGTGCCCGACGGACTGGTGGAGGAGATCCGCGTGCGCTGCGAGCGTCGCGCTCGGGAGCCATTCGCCAAAGGGGAACGAGTCAGAATCAAGCAGGGACCGTTCCGTGAATTGGATGCCATCTTTGACGGCGAGTGCTCGAGCGGCACGAGGGCGCGCGTGTTCGTCCAGTTGCTGAATCGCTTAGTGCCGGTAATTCTGGACACCTGCGCTCTGCGCCGCGCCGTCTGATCGCGACACGCGCGCTTCCGATTCGCCACCGTTCCGTGTGGCGCGCACGGCAGGGTGGCAGGGGACGATCGAGGCTTGGCTTCGCCGCCCCATAGCGTAGCCGAGGAACCGCTTCCGCTACGCCGCGCCCCCGGTCCAACGTACAAGTCAAGATGAGGCATTCAGTGTGGATGCGCTTCGATCGAGCCCGGTATAGCCGGGATGGGCGGTAGCATGTTAATCGTCCGCGCGCCAGTACGGATCAGCTTCGCGGGGGGTGGCACGGATCTGCCAGCCTACTACGAGCGCCATGGCGGCTTCGTGGTCTCGACTACAATCAACAAGTACTTCTACGTGTTCGTCGACCGGAGCGGCCCCGATGGCGTGCAGATCAGCTCCTCGGATTACCGGGTTTTCACGCGCCACCGGCGGAGTGAGCTACCGCTGTGGGATGGCGACCTCGGACTTGTGAAGGCCGCGCTGCACGAGTTCGGATGCGACACGGGGCTATCGCTCTTCCTGGCGTCCGAGGTGCCCCCGGGCACCGGGCTCGGCTCATCTAGCGCCGTAGCGGTAGCGCTCGTGAAAGCCCTTAGCACGCTCCGCGGCTGGGCGCTTACGCGCGCGGAGATCGCGGCCTACGCCTGTGTCCTCGAGCTGGACCGGCTCAACTCTCCCATTGGGAAGCAGGACCAGTACGCAGCCGCCTTTGGTGGCATCAACGCGATGTCCTTCACCTCGGCCGGCGTGGCCGTGGAGTCCGTGCGGATGCCTATCGAAGCGCAGGAGCGGCTGCAGCGCAACCTGCTCCTCTTCTTCACCGGGGCTGCCCGCAGCGCCAACGCGATCTTGCAGCAACAGCAGCGCGCTAGCGCCGACGATCGCGGGACTGCCGTGGCGGCGTTGCACAGCATCAAGGCGGCCGCAATGGAAACGTTGCGCTGTCTGGAGCGCGGTGATCTCCGCGGCTTCGGCGAGCTGCTCGCCGAGTCGTGGGAGCACAAGAAACGCCTCACCAGCGGCATCAGCAATCCCCAGGTCGACGAGTTCTACGAGCTGGCGCGTCGGCATGGAGCGCTAGGCGGCAAGCTGGCGGGAGCAGGTGGCGGCGGGTTCCTGATGCTCTACTGTGAGGAGCCCTATCAGGCGGCCGTCACCGAGGCCCTGGAGGGCGCGGGCTTGTTCCGCCTGGCGTTTCGCTTCGAGCGGGGCGGCGCGCAGGTGCTTATGAACGCGTTGGCGCGGCCGGCGACCGGGCTACTGCCCGAGCCCCGGGGAATGGTATCCACCCATGCGTAGATCACTTGCATACCGCTGGTATATCGCGGCGCTCGCCGTGTCAGACGCGCTGCTGCTCGTCCTGGCGTTTGTCGGTGCGGCGGCCTTGCGCGGCACTGTCGATCTCCTGCCAGTGCAGCCGAGCTTCGACCTAGAGCATTACGGTGTGGTAGCCGCGGTGATCATCCCGGTGTTCCTCGGCATCCTCTGGTCCCGGGGCGCGTACGATCGGCGCAACCTGTTAGGGGGGCCAGAGGAGTACGTGCAGGTCATCGGGGCGTGCACGTATGGGACACTGCTCGCCGTGGCCGCTAGCTACATCTACGGATCCCTACCATTGGTTTCGCGGGGCTGGCTCCTTTGCTTCTGGCTCCTCGCGATTGGTCTCGTCGGCACGGGGCGCTTTACCCTCCGCCGCGTGGCTTACGCTCTGCGGCGTCGGGGATGCTTCATCCGGCGCGTCCTGATCGTGGGCGCGAGTGATCAGGGATTGGCCATCGCACAGCAACTCGACTCGCCCCTGCGTCAGGGCGTCGAGGTAGTCGGCTTTCTGGACGACTACGCGGCCACCGGGACGCGGATCGCTGCCTGGCAAAGCAAGCAGCGCGGGAGGGCAGCGGCCGAGTTCCCCGTGCTGGGCCATCCGCGCGAGGTGCAGCAGGTCGCCGCTGAAACCCAGGCCGATCTCCTGATCGTGGTGTCTGCCGCGCTAAGCTGGGAAAGCCAGCAGCTAGTCGTCCACTTGGCCAACGCCAGGGGGCACGCGCCGGAGGTCCGCCTCGCGCCCACGCACTACGACCTCGACGCCGCGCAAGTCCAGCCTGCCTCGCTGGGATTCGTTCCACTCGTGCGCGTGCATCCCGCCCGGCTCGTCGGCGTGGACGCTCTGCTCCGAGGCGCGTGCGACGTCGCGCTAGCGGCCGCCATGCTACTCGCGGTCGCGCCCGCCCTCCTGGCGGTTCTGGCCGTCGCCTGGGTGCGGGGCACTCGCCCACTGGTGGCGAGCCGGCGGGTGCTGGGGCAGGGCGGGGCTCCCGTGACGCTCTATCTGCTGAACCGTCACGTGACCGGCCACCTCGTTCTGCGCGGGGCGCCAGCCCTGCTTGCCGTCCTGCAGGGGCACCTTGCCCTGGTTGGTCCGCGCCCGGTGCCCGTCGAGCAGGCGGCGGAACACGAGGCCTTGTTCTCGCTCCTGCTCTCCGTGAAGCCGGGGCTCACCGGCCCCTGGCGGCTGGCCCAGCCGGAGCTGAGTCCCGAGGAGTGCCGGCTCGCCGATATCTGGTGGGTACGCAATTGGAGTATCTGGCAGCACCTGTTCGTGCTGACTCAGACCGTTCATCGCATCTGGCGCCACGCGCCGACCGACCGCCCAGTGCAACGATGGGAAGTAGACGTAGAGCCCTATCTGAAGGAGGTGGCCGCGTGAGGCAGCCTGCGCCCATCAGCTCGGCCGGCGTTACCTTCAGCAACCACGAACGAGGCAGCGTCGTTCCCTGGGTCTGGATCGAATCGCGACGTCACTGGGCACCCGTGGACGTAAGAGCGCTATGGGACTATCGCGAGCTACTACACTTCCTGGCCTGGCGCGACGTGAAGGTACGCTACAAGCAGGCCGTACTCGGTGGCCTCTGGGCCATCATCCAGCCGGTCCTCATGGCCGTCGTATTCACGATCTTCCTCAGTCGCGTAGCCGGCATTCGATCTGACGGCGTCCCGTATCCGCTCTTCGTGTACAGCGGGCTCATCCTCTGGCAGATGTTTTCGCTCTCGCTGACTCAGGCAAGCGGCAGTATCGTCAGCAGCGCCAGCTTGGTCACCAAAGTGTACTTTCCGCGCCTCGTGATCCCACTCTCTTCCATTCTCGTAAGTCTAGTGGATGCGGCGATTGCGAGCACCGTGCTCGTGGCGATGCTGATCTACTATCGCATCCCAGTCACGCTCGCGATCTTCACCCTGCCATTCTTCTTGCTGTTGGCTGTGTTAACCGCCATCGCGGTCAGCTGCTGGTCGTCTGCCCTTAACGTCCAGTACCGTGATGTGCGGTGGATCATTCCGTTCCTCATCCAAGCCTGGCTGTTCGCGACGCCGGTGATGTATCCGAGCACACTGGTGCCCGACGCATGGCGTCCGCTGTTCGGGCTAAACCCGATGGTGGGGGCCGTAGAGGGCTTCCGCTGGGCGCTGCTCGGGCAGGCGCCCCCCTCGCTGCCGATGCTGACCGTGTCGAGTGCGGCCATGCTCATCGTCCTGATCGGCGGTCTCTACTACTTCAGATCAGTGGAGCAAAGCTTTGCCGATACGATCTAGCCCCGTCCCGAGCGACCTCGCCATTCGCGTCGAAGAGGTTAGCAAGCAATACCGGATCGGCCGAGCACGGCCCGGCTACCATTCGCTCCGCGAGACGCTCGCTGAAAACGCGATGCGGCCGTTTCGGGCCCTGCGCGAGCGGCGCAACGGTTTCCACCCGTTTCGTCCGGGGGTCGATGCGATCTGGGCGCTGCGCGATGTGAGCTTCGACGTGCGTCAGGGCGAGATAGTTGGGCTCATTGGTCGGAATGGCAGCGGCAAGTCCACCCTGCTCAAGATCCTGGCCCGCATCACCTCGCCGACTACCGGTCGGGCCGGGGTGCGCGGGCGCGTTGGCTCCCTGTTGGAGGTCGGCACCGGGTTCCACCCTGATCTGACCGGCCGCGACAATGTCTTTCTGGCGGGTGCAGTGCTGGGCATGCGCCGGGCCGAGATCGCCCGCAATTTCGATCAGATCGTCGACTTTGCCGGCGTCGGACAGTTCATCGACACCCCTGTAAAGCGCTATTCGACCGGAATGT
Source organism: Pseudomonadota bacterium (assembly GCA_021325365.1). Next base: position 43,341 of record JAJPHF010000202.1, on the reverse strand, counting down.
ACCTGCGGTTGGCCTTTGCCGTCGCCGCTCACCTCGAGCCGGAAATTCTCCTGGTCGACGAGGTGCTGGCGGTCGGTGACGCCGAGTTTCAACGGCGCTGTCTCGGGAAGCTGGAGACCGTCGGCCACCAGGGGCGGACCGTCCTGTTCGTGTCCCACAATATGGCTGCCGTCCTCCGGCTCTGCCCACGGGTCATTCTTCTCGACCACGGCCAGCTGGTTGCGGACGGCCCAGCGGCCGAGGTGACCGCCGCATATCTCGACGCCGGACTGGAGATCGGCGGAGAGCGCTGCTGGCCAGACCCCCACGGCGCGCCCGGCGACGAGGTGGCGCGTCTTCGCGCCGTGCGCGTGCTGGGGCCGGATGGCCGCCCCACGACGAGCGTAGACATCCAGCAGCCCTTCGCCGTCGAGATCGAGTACTGGAACCTCAAGGACCGAGAGCCGCTCGTCGCCACCGCCGTGATCCGCGACGCACACGGGTTAGACCTGTTTTCCTCACGCGACAATCTGGAGCCCCAGTGGGGCAGTCAGCCGCGGCCCGCGGGCCTCTACCGAAGCGTCTGCACGATTCCTGGCAACTTCTTGAACAGCGGGCGCATCACCGTGGATGCGGCCATCAGCCACCGGGACTTGACCACCTGGCACGTGTGGGAGCAAAGCGCTGTGGCCTTCGACGTCATTGACACCGGCGGCGTGCGCGGAGATTACCAGGGGCCCTGGCCCGGTGCCATTCGTCCGTATCTCGAATGGGTCACACGGTTGGAGGCGCCGGCCGCCGAGGCGGGTGTACCCGCCGGCCACCTTTGGAACGGCACGACCGGACAGAGGTAACGCACGCCGATGAAAGTCGCTCACATCAATCATTCTTATGGACAGCTCGGTGGTAGCGGTACCGAGCAGTCCGTGCCGAACACCTGCAGCCTTCTCGCGGAGCACGGCGTCCAGACCTGTGTGCTGTATGAGCGCCAGACCGGCCCGTCTGTCGTCGCGCCCGACCGCGGCACCTACCATATTCCTGGTCTGTGCAGCTACTCGCTCCGGCCGCGCCCCGCGATCACGGACCAGGCGCTCGCGGTGCTCGACGCCGAAGCGGTGGATCTCGTCCATCTGCACCAGATCAACAACGGACACCTCGTCCGTGCCATTGCCGCGCGCTGGCCCACGTTCTATTTCGTCCACAACCATATCCTGACCTGTCCCAGTGGCACGCGCTTCTTCCAACGCTCGGCGACCATGTGCCCCCAGACCGGCCCGGCCATCAGTTGCCTCGCCAATGCCTACCGCGAGCGCTGCCATACCCGGCGGCCCCTGCGCGTCGCGCGCAGCGTGCTCGACTGCTTGGATGCGCGCTCCTTCGCGCGCGGCCTCACTCTCGGCGTGGACAGCAAGTACATGAAGGCCACACTCGTCGCGTCCGGCTATCCCGCCGAGCGGATCGTCGTCACGCCCACGGTGACCGAGCTTACGCCGCCCCCGGCCGACGACTATCCCGCTGCGGTCCCGCCTTCTATTCTGTTCGTCGGGCAGTTGAGCGACGTGAAGGGCCCCGCCTTGTTGATCGACGCATTCAGTCGGCTCAGCGTTCCAGCCCGCTTGCGCCTGGCGGGCGAGGGATATCTGCTGCCAGCCCTGCAGCAGCAGGTGGTGCGGCTGGGGCTGTCTGACCGGGTGGCATTTCTCGGACACGTCTCGCGCGACGAGCTAACCTCCCTGTTGCGCGAGAGCGCGCTGCTCGCCGTGCCCGCGCGCTACCCCGAGCCCTTCGGGGTGGTGGGGCCGGAGGCCATGGCGCGAGCCCGACCGGTAGTGGCATTCGCCGTCGGCGGCATTCCAGAGTGGCTCGAGGATGGCGTAACCGGCCTGCTGGCGCGCCCATCAGACGTCGCCGATTTCGCAGCCAAGATCGAGTACGTCCTGACCCATCCGGTGGAGGGGCGCCAGATGGGACTGGCCGGCCGCCGCATCTGGGAGGAGCGATTCCATCCGCGGCGGCACGTGGCGACGCTACTGCAAGTCTACGAAGCCTGCTACGCGACTCACCGAGGGCGCCCGCGCTACGCCGAGGTTGCCCAGTGAAAGTCATGCTGGCCCAGCCGTATCCAAGGGACGTTACGCTCGGGTCGCCGAAGCTCTTCCTGCGTCTCGGTGCTGCCCTTTCCGCGCTCGGCTACGACGTCGACTACACCTTTCTCTCGGACCTGCCCGCTCCCCTGCGCCGACAGCGACTGCTGTATTTAACCTTCCCTCTATTTGTTGCGGCCCGCGCATCTCTTGGCGCCTATAATCTGCTCCATGTGGCCAGCGGCGATGCCTTGCTCGCGGCCGTGGCAGGACGCCTACTGCGGCGCGGCTACCCCCCGGTTGTCAACCACGTGCTCGGCCTTGAGCATTTGCATTGGAAGCAACTGACGCGCGCACGGGAACTGGGGGAGGAGCAGGTGAGCATGCGCCACCGGCTCTGGTTCGGCGGCCTGCGGCTGGCCGAGGTGGAGGGGTCGATCCGCTGGTCCCGCCACGTCTTCTGTCTCTGCGAGCAGGATCGCGCCTACGTCCTGGCTCGCGGCTGGCGCACCGCGGACGGGGTAACTGTTGCGCCGCCAGGCGTCGACGATGTGTACCTCCAGGCACCCCCGGCGCGCTTGCTGTCGCGGACGATCTTGTTCCTGGGCAGCTGGACGTTTCGCAAAGGAATCCGCGACCTGGTCGCGGCCTTCTCGCGGGTGGTCGAGCAGGACCCCAGTGCTCGGCTCATCGTGGCGGGGGCTCACGCGCCGCCCGAGACGGTATTGGCCTCCTTTCCCGAGGCCGCGAGGTCGGCCGTGTGCGTCGCGCCGCCGGGTAGCGAGCAAGACCTTCTCGCGCTCATGCACGAGAGCGCCATGATGGTGCTTCCAAGCCTGTACGAAGGGTTCGGAATCGCCTTTCTTGAGGCGATGGCGGTTGGCCTGCCGGTCATCGGCACACCGACCGGCGGCATGGCGGACGTGATCGAGTCGGGCGTCAACGGACTACTTGTGTCCCACCACGAGCCGAACGGGCTAGCCGAGGCGATCACCTCGCTCCTCCGCGACCCTGTGCGGCGTCAGGCGCTGGGACGCGCGGCGCGGGCGACAGCCGAGACCTACACTTGGGAACGCACCGCCCAGGCGACGGCGGCCGTCTACACCGCCTGCGTGGCAGGTAGCAGCGCGCCCGCAAGTCGGCCACAGCAATCCATCTCAGATCATGCATTGCCGGTGGAAGTTTAGTGCTCCTGCGGATTGATGCGGGATTCGCCTCGTGGCTATGAAGCTCTTGCACGTTGCTGATCGGTTTGGCTGGGGAGCCGGCGGCGGCGACCGCTACCTGGAAGAGATTCTTGCCCCCCTCAAGCAGCGCGGGGCGGAGAATGTAGTCGTCTACCGAGATGGCAATCCAGCGCGGTTGACCTTGGCCGATCAGGCCGTCGAGCTGCCAGGCCTGATGCGTTTCACGGGGCGGGTACCAGAGACGCTGGCGGAGCTAGAGTGCCTGATTCGCGATACCCGCGCCGATGCAGCCCTCGTCTACTGCTTGCCCAATCCCGGCGTCGGACGGCTCCTGGTGAATTTGGTGCCAACGATATTGATGGCGCAGGACTACGGAGCCGTCTGCCCTGCGGCCACTCAATGGTGGCGGCTGCCAAATGCCGCCTGCACTCACACCGTCGGTCGGTCCTGTCTCGTCAACGCGTATACCAAAGGCTGCTACACCCGGCGGCCGGGGCCGCTGCTCAGCGCATACCGCCACGTGGTCGCCTCACGCGCCTGGCTCCAGCGGGCTCAGGTCGTCGCCATCTCGGAGTTTGTCAAAGGCCGCTTTCTCGCGGCGGGCTATCACGACGAGCAGGTCCACGTGGTCAACTATCCCTTCGCTGCGGAAGCGCCGGCGCCGCCCGCGCCGAACGACGGCGCCGAGCCTACCGTCCTGTTCGTGGGCCGGGTAAGCCGAGAGAAGGGCCTATCCCACGTCCTCCAAGCGCTGGCGCGCCTCCCGCATCGGCGTTGGAGGCTGCTGGTGGCCGGCGACGGGCCGGAGCTGCCCGCCGGCCGGGTCTTGGCGTCGCGGCTGGGCCTGACGGCACAGGTCGAGTTCAGGGGCTGGCTGAGTGGCGGGGATCTAGAGGATGCGTTTGCTGCCGCGGCGGTGGTTGTCGTGCCATCCCTGTGGCCGGAGCCATACGGCCAGGTAGGGCCACAGGCGTTTATCCGCGGGCGTCCAGTCGTCGGGTATTCCTCAGGTGCAGTTCCGGAGTGGCTGATCCACGGTGAGACCGGGCTGAGCGTAGCTCCCGGCGACATCCCGGGCCTATCGTCGGCGCTCGCAACGCTACTGGCAGACCCCGGCCGCCGAGAGGCCATGGGACGGCGTGCGCGCGCCTGGGTGCTGGCAACGTTGACACTCGGTCAGCACCTGACCGGGCTCGAGCGCCTGATCGCGCACGCGGTCCGAAACCACCGCCCCTGCCCACCGCAGAGGGACGAGGCACGCCCATGTCGCTGGTGACCGTTGCCATCGCTACGTACAATCGTCCCGCGTATCTGCGCGAGGCGCTAGAATCCGTCCTAGCGCAGAGCATGCAAGACTTTGACGTCCTCGTCGTGGACGACAAGTCACCGTACGACATCGAAGCGCAGATCGCGTCTTACAAGGATTCCCGCATCCGGCTGCTACAGCAAGCGGTTAACGTCGGGGTGCGCCGGAACTGGCGTGCGGCGCTCTGCACGCCCGCGACACGTTACGTCGCGTTCTTGGAAGACGACAACCTCTGGCTTCCGCACCATCTGCGGGACGCCGTCGAGGCGCTCGAGCAGCACCCAGACGCTACCTTCTACAGCTGTCCAGTGGAGTGGTTTGGGGACAATACCGGCATTTTCAAGCCAAGCTGGAGCACTGACGACGCCTTGAAGCTCTGTTGTTGGCGCGAGATGGGATACGCTATCTGGCTGCGCGGTTGCCCCGTCCAAGCCTCCTCCGTGGTGTTCCGGCGGGAGGCCCTAGAGGGGCTGTTCTGGGGCGGTAAGTCCTGGCCGTGGTGCCCGGAGTATCTCTGGTGCGGGCAGCTAGCGCTGCGCGGCCCCTTTCTCTTCGACGGACGGCTCGGGGCGAGATACCGATGGCACGAGGGCAATGACACATATGGCTATCGCAACAGCCGCGGCAAGGCGCACTGGCTCTATGTCATCCGCGAGCTAGCGAAGCGGGCGTACGCAGCCGGGGCGCTGCGGGATCTAGAGGCAGAAACCCGCGACTTCTCGCCCTCGGCGCTTTCCGTCATGGTCATTGCGCTCAGCGCCCTGGACAGCCCTCCCGGCCTCGCCCGGCAAGCCCGCCGCATCTTCGAAAAGCGGCGCGACCTGGCGACCCAGCCAGGCTGCGCGATCAATTATCGCCTCGCCACAAAGCTCGGGGCCTGGTGGCTGCGCTGGGCGGACCTCCAGACACGCCTCCTGGCTCGCTGGTGGCCGGTCCCTGCCTGGTAGCCCTTCCGCCGTACGGCGGCGTTCGTGAGCACGCGCTGGTGGCCAACGGATCGGGCGAAAAGCGACGCGTCTAGCGGGGAGTTAAGTGGGCATGTCGGTACAGGCTAGACTCGCTGACGAGCGCGCCGCGCGCGAGCAAGCGCGCGAGAGCCATTTCTGGGACGCGTTTGCCAGTACTGTCTCCGTGGAACCAGTCCAGACGGGTGGGCTAGACCCCTACGCGCGCGCCCGGCTGCGCCTGCTGGGAGATGTGCGCGGCAAGCGGGTATTGGATCTGGGCTGCGGGGTTGGCCATTCCAGTGCGCTCCTGGCCTTGCGCGGCGCCCGTGTGGCCGCTGTGGACGTCTCCGCTCGTTGCGTCGAGATCACGCGCGAGCGAGCACGGGCCAGCGGCGTGGGTCAGCGCGTTGAGGCCCAGGTGATGTCGGCCTACGCGCTCGCGTACCCCGATGCGTCGTTCGATCTGGTACACGGCCAAGATATTCTCCACCATCTCGACGTGAGCCAGGCCGGCCACGCGATCAAGCGGGTTCTCCGTCCAGGTGGTTGGGCAGTGTTCCAGGAGAACAACGCAAATAATCCCGTGCTGATGCTCGCCCGCCACCTGTGTGGTCACTTCGGTATCCCCAAGTGGAGCACCGACGACGAATACCCTCTGAGGCGCCAGGACATACGGGCGCTGGGCCAGATCTTTGACGGCGCGGTCGAGGTGCACTATCCAGTTTTCGAGTGCTTCCGTCTCGTCGACATGAAGTTCTTCGGCTATCGCAATCGCCCGGTCAACGTCGCCTGTGAGCGTCTCGATCAGCTCGTCTATCGGTGTCTTCCTCCGCTGCGACCCTACGGCTACAAGCAGATCGTCGTTTTGCGCAAGGTCGCGTGAAGATCGCGCTCGTGTCCGCCGACTATCCGCCTACCGCGGGTGGCGTGGCGGACTACACCTGCCATCTGGGGCACGCTCTGGCGGACCTCGGCCACAGCATCCAGGTGCTTACCTCGCGGCGCACGCGCGGCGCCGCTGGCGCACCGCAGCGGCCGACCGCGGTGGACGTGGCGCCCACACTCGCGGACTGGGGAATGCGGAGCATCGTGTCGGCCGCACGCCAGCTGGGCGACACGGCGCCGGATGTCGTCGGGTTGCAGTACGTGCCGGCGATGTACGGCCGGGGCGGCGTGGCCCCCGCGATCGCGCTGCTTCCCTTGGCGCTCCGCCGCGTGACTCGCGCCCGTATTGTCGGCGTCATGCACGAGTTGGCTCTCGGGTGGTCCCTCCACCCACGACGCGCCGTCCAGGCGGCCGCACACCGCGCGCAGCTGGGGCTGCTGGCGTGGGGCTGCCATCGGCTGGTAGTGACGAACCAGCGATACGCGGACCTGCTCCGCGCTTGGACTCATCATCGCCTGGCGCCGAGAGTCGTGCCGGTAGGCGCGAACATCGTGCCGAGCGCAAGCAGCCCGCATGAGCGGGCGGCCATGCGACGAGCGCTCGGCGCGGGAGAAGAGCCGCTGCTGGGCAGTCTCAGCCCGCTCGGCATCGGCGAGCGCCCGGAGCGCCTGGTCGCCCTGTTGCGCGACCTGCCATCCACACACCTGGCCTTGTTGGGCGGCCTGCCGACCGACGCGCGACGACAAACGACGGTCCTGGGTCTGGCGCGGCGGCTCGGGGTTGCCGACCGCATCAAGCTGACGGGCTACATCGCACCGCGCGACGCCTCGTGCGCTCTCGCTGCCCTCGACGTGTACGTTCACACCCGGGATGTCGGCGCCTCCACGCGGAGCACGGCCCTCGTAGCTGCCCTGGCTCACGGCCTCCCAATCGTCGCCTATCGTGGACCGGAAACCGCAGAGATATTCGTCAATGGCGAGAACATTATGCTCGCGCCCGACGACAACCCGGGCGCCCTCGCCGAGCGCGTGCGCCTGGTGCTCGCGTCGCCGGCACTCCGAGCGCGCCTGAGCGACGGCGCCCGCCGGTTGTACCTGCGCCATTTCACCTGGGAAGCCATCGCGCGGCAGTTTCTGGAGGTGGCGGCTTGATCGCGGCTCGTGCCTCCGTCCCTCGCTCGTATCAGGGCGCGATGATCGTCGGCCTCGTGTTCGGCGCCGCGGTGCTGACCGCCGTGCTTGCTGCGGCCGCGGTGCATGAGCAGTATTCCGCGCTCGGCCTCTACCTGGTCGCGGCGGCCGTGTTTCTGTTCTGCCTGGTCTACTGGCGTCCCGCGGTCTATGGCGTGTTTCTGGTCCTCTTCGTCGAGGGCTATCTCCGCAATCGCTTCGATACTCCCAGCGTGCTGGTCCTCAAAGATATGATGATCGCGGCAATTTACTTACGTGTCTTCGGTGGTCGGCTGCTTGCGGGCAAGTCCATCGTTCCCGCGACGCCGGTCAATGTACCGCTCGCGGTCTTTATGGCGATCGCGTTGATCCAGGCGCTGAACCCGTTCGTCATCAACGGTGAGCAGGCGCTGATCGGCCTGCGCACGTGGATCTTCTACTTGCCGCTCTACTATGTGGCCCGGGAGATGCTCCAGACCGAGCAAGACGTCCGGCGCTTCGTCTGGTTCGTGCTGATCTGCGCCGTGCCCATCTGCGCGCTCGCCGTATATCAGTACCGTCTTGGGCCGAGCGCCTATGCCAGTCAGGGGCAGGCGTTCGCGAACGCTACCTTCGTGACGTTTGGCTCCTCGGATTGGATCTTCCGGCCGAACGCGACGTTTAGCTGGCCCTCCCACTTCGCCGAGTTCCTATCAGTCGTGATCCTGTTGAGCGTCGGCATGGTGCTGGGCACGACCGGTCGCCGGCGCGCCCTCCTTTGGGGGTTGTTGGCACTCCTAGTAGGGGTCGAGCTTATCGAGGGCCAGCGTGCCTCCTACCTCTTGCTCACCCCAGCGGTCGCCCTGATCTTGGCGCTCCGCGGCAAGCTCTGGACGGTGCCGGTCGCGGCGCTCACCCTCGGCCTAGTGATGCTCGTCGTCGGCCTGCTCACGGGATCTGCCGGCCTTGAGCGCGTGCGCGAGCTAAGCGAGAACCGGGGCAACGTTTTCGGCTCGCATGCGGAGGCTTTCTGGAGCTACACGGTTATCGCGCTCGAAAATGCGCCTATCGGGCTGGGCGTGGGTGCCACGTCCCTTGGCACGCGCTACGTGGCCAATTCGATTCCGCTGTTTATCGAGGTACCCCTCGCCAAGGTCGTGGCCGACCTGAGCCTCGTCGGGCTCATCGCCTATCTTTGGCTCTTCGGGACCCTCTGCCTCACGTCGTTCCGCGCTCAGGCTCGGGCGTCCCGGGCAGGCGCGGCGAGTACCGCCAGCTTGCTCGCCGCGATTCTGGTCTATCAGATGCTCGCCACCATCGGCGGCTACGAGCTCGCGATCGATGCGCTGCCTGTCTGGTTTCTCAGCGGAGCGGCCGCATCCTTAGCCGCGACCGTAGCCGACCCGCCGGAGGCCGGGCGGAGCCCCGTCGCCCGGGGCAGAGCGCCGATGCACGGAGCGTCGCAATGAAGCGCCGCGTCCTGCTCGTCGAATCGGTGGGCGAGGTCGGCGGGGCCGAGCGAGTTCTTCTGGACACCCTGCGCCTGCGAGATGTCAGCCGCTGGGAGGCCCACCTACTCGTCCTAGCCGCTCCCGGCTCCCTGTCCCAGGAGGCGGCGCCGCACGCCATCGTAACCCATCACCCCGCCGGTCGCTACCGCGACCCCCGGACGCTCGCTGCCGCGGTACGGTGCTGCAGCACCGCGATCCGGCGAACCGGAGCAGCGGTCGTCCACGCGAATGGGGCCAAGGCGCATATCGTCGCCGGTCTGGCAGCCCTATTACACCGCAAGCCCTGTGTTTGGCACGTTCACGAGATTCTGGATGCGCACAGCCCCCTCAACTGGCTGGCTCTGCGGGTGCCCGCCAGTTGCTACCTCGCCACCTCCAAGGCCGCGCGGCGTCAGCTCCTCCAGCTCGGCGCCCCGGCTAGCAAGGTACGCGTCGTCTATCCGGGGCTGGACAAGCCGCGCTTCCAGGAGTTGCTGCTGCGCGGTGCCGCGACCGATATCCGTGACGAGCTCGGCATCAGCCGCGATGCGCCGTTGATCACGATTGTGGGGCGCCTCCAGCCAGGCAAGGGCCAGCACGTCCTGTTGGCCGCGGCGCCGCGTGTGCGCGCACGCTTCCCTACCGCGCACTTCCTTGTCGTCGGTGATGCCCTGTTCGGTCTAGACGCCGCCTACCCAGCGCAGCTACGGCGGCTCGCCGCTCGGCTGGGGCTCGGTCAAGCGGTCCACTTCCTCGGACAGCGAGGGGACGTGCCTGCGATCCTGAGGGCTTCAACCGTGGTCGTGCAGGCCTCGGTTTTCCCCGAGGCGTTCGGGCTCGTCGTTCTCGAAGGCATGGCGGCGGGTAAGCCCGTCATCGCCACGCGCTGTGGCGGCGCCGCGGAAATCATCGCGGATGGGGTTACGGGAATCCTTGTTCCTCCCGGTCAACCCGCGGTCCTGGCCGACCGCCTCGTCGAGCTACTCGCCGACCGCGAGCGCCGCGAAGCGCTCGGCGCGGCTGCCCGCACGGTGGAGTTTACAGCCGCGGAAACTGCCAGGCGCATTCAGGCCGCCTGGGATGCCATCGCGCCTCCACTCGCGCCCAACCGGCGCCGCGCTGCCTCAGCAGTCAGGCCCATCCCCGCCAGCGCACGTTAATGGCTTCAGGAAGAGTACGGTGAAGCTCGCGCTCCTTCAGAGCTTTCTGCCCAGCCGCTCGCAGGGCGGCGTAGGGCACTTCACCCACCAGCTCGCGAACCGGCTCACGGCGCGCGGACACGCGGTGACAGTGTTCTCGCTCGATCCGCCCCCTGCCGACGCGACCTACGCCGTCAACCAGCCCGCGCCTGATCTGCCCTACCTGCGCGGTCGGTTGGGACGCTGCTACGGCTTCGGCCTCTGGCTCGCTCGGCAGACATACGAAGGCTTCGACGTGGTGCATGCGCTGGGCGACAACCACTTCCTGCGGACCGCGACGCCCGTCGTTCGCACTATTAGCGGCGCAGCGCTGGCTGAAGCCTGGCACGCGCGGAAGCTGACCACTCGCCTGATGCAGCTCTCGCTCTATCCTCTGGAGCTGCTGGGCGTCGCTCGGGCCACGGCCGCCGTCGGCATCTCCCAAAACTCGAATGCCTTCTTCCCCGGTGCGAGAGCGGTCATCCCCCAAGGCATTGACACGACGGTGTTCCGGCCTGCCGGTCAGAAATCAGACGCGCCCTCCATCCTCTTCGTCGGCCACCGGCTGTACGATCGCAAGCGGGCCTTCCTGCTCCTGGACGCCTTCCAACGGGTCGTCCTGCCGGTCATCCCCGAGGCCCAGCTCTGGCTCGTCTGCGAAGACGCTGTCGTGGCGCCCGGCGTGGCCTGCTATGCCAATCTGCCGCTCGCAACCCTGGCCGACCTGTACCGCCGCGCCTGGGCCTTCTGCCTGCCCAGCAGCTACGAGGGCTTCGGGCGACCCTATGCCGAGGCGATGGCCAGCGGGACGCCGGTGATCGCCACCCCGAATCCCGGGGCGCGCGAAGTGCTGGCCGGCGGGAGATACGGGGTGATTACGTCGCCCGCGCGGCTGGGCGAGACCTTGCTGGCCGTGCTGCGGGACGACGCCTGGCGTGAGCGCTTGACGATCGCCGGCCTGGCGCGCGTGGCGCGCTTCGACTGGGAGCAGGTCGTCCTGCAGTACGAACGCCTCTACGTGGAGGCGTGGGCGCGCAAGCGGGGCGGCCAGCGCTCCGCTTTACTGGCGGCAGCCGCGCCCCGGCAGGGAGTCGGCGATGATTGAGCCCCTGGTCACGGTTGTCATCCCATCGCACAACCGCCCGAAGTTTCTCGCCGAGGCGCTCGCCTCCGTGCTAGCGCAGGACTACGAACGCTTCGTGGTGCTCGTCGCGGACGACGCGTCCAACTATGACGTAGCCTCGCTCGTGGCATCGTTTGGCGATCCACGCCTCACGGTCCATCGGCACCCACGCAATCTCGGCATGGTTCGCAACTGGCGCTGGGCCCTGGCCGCGCCGACGACTCGCTATGTGGCCATCCTCGAAGACGATTGTCTCTGGCTGCCACACCACTTGGGAGAAGCGGTCCGCGCTCTCGAACAGCACCCAGAGGCCCCGTTTTACTGCTCCGCCACGGAGGTCTTCGGCGACGGCAAGAGCGGCGTCCTGAAGCCACACTGGTCGACCGCCACGACTATCGAACTATCCGATTGGCGTGACACGGGATTCGGCGTCTGGCTGCAGGGCAGTCCCCCGATGGCGTGCTCGTCGGTCGTGCTCCGGCGGGCGGCGCTGACGGACCTTTTCTGGGGCGGAAAGACCTGGCCATGGTGCCAGGACTATCTATGGTGGGGACAGCTCGCGCTCAAAGGGCCGTTCATCTACAACCCCGCCATCGGGGCGCGGTATCGGTGGCACGCCTCCAACATGACCTACGCGTCGATTTCGCGCCGCTGGAAGAAGATGCCCGAATGGCGCTTCACCATGCGCACTCTCGCCGCCCGCGCCTACGCCCGCGGCGGGCTCCGTGACCTGGCGGCGGAGACGCGAGGCTTTGGGCCTGGCGTCCTGTCGGCGGTCGTCGTCAGTCTCGCCGCGCGGGACAGCCCGCGCGGTCTGGCGCGGCAGGCGCGCGCGATCTTTGAGGCCCAGCGCAGCCTGGCCCGAGATCCCGAATGCTCCTTCCACTATCGCCTGGCAGCGCGCGTCGGCGGCTGGTATCTCGCCTACGCCGATCTCGTAGCCCGGCTACTCGCCCGCTGGTGGCCCCATCCTGCTCTCTGACCGACCTATCTCATGATTGTTCGGCTCTTTCACACGCTGCCCGGCGAAGGGCGTCTGAGCATGGAAGTGTATGCCCACCAGCTGACCGAGGGGCTGGCTGCGATGGGCAACGGCCTGACGGTCGAGCACTACCGAGCCAGCGGACGCTTGCGCGCGGCGGCCGGTCGATGGGGGCCCCTGGCGCGGCTCGCCGGCTACGTCGACCGGTACGGCATCTATCAGTGGTCCGTGCGCGGCCAGGACGCTGACGTCAACCACGTCGTCGACCACGGCTACGGGCATCTCGCGTTCGCTCTCGATCCGCGACGGACCGTCGTGACCTTTCACGACGCCGTCCTGCTGCGGCTCGAAGCGCGCGAGCTGCCGGTCGGCAGCTATCCCAGGGTCAGCATCCTTGGCCACAAGCTTAGCCTCCAAGCGATACGCCGCGTGGCACGGGTGATCGTGCCGTCGGACAGCTCCAAGCGTGACCTGTTACGGTTCACCGACTACTGCCCCGAACGGGTGCGCGTGGTCCCCCAGGGCGTGTCCGCGGAGTTCCGTCCGGCCCCGGACTGCCATGACGACAGCCGCGCCGACGACGGTCTGCGGCTCCTGCACGTGGGACATTGCGGACCGTACAAGAACGTTGAGGGCGTTCTTCACGCGCTGGCGCGCCTTCGCCAGCGGCTGGACACGCCGGTGGTTCTCATCAAGGTGGGCGGAGCCTTTACCGCGAGCCAGCAAGCGCTCATCGCCCGTCTCGGGATCGAGAACGCCATCCAGCACGTGGGCGCCGTCTCGCGCGCCGAGCTCATCCGGCTCTACGCGCGTGCCGCCGTGTTGCTCACCCCCTCGCTCTACGAGGGCTTCGGCATGACCGCCTTGGAGGCGATGGCCTGCGGCACGCCCGTAATCGCCTCAAATACCGGCTCGCTGCCCGAGGTCGTCGGTGACGCTGGTCTCCTGGTCTGTCCGACGGACGTGGACGCGATGGTCGACGCCGTGGTCCGAGTCGCGACCGACCGTGAGTTGCAGGCAACACTTCGGCAGCGCGGGCTCGAGCGCGCGCGTTCCTTCACCTGGGACCGAACCGCTAGGGAAACCGTCGCCGTGTACCACGAGATCCACGAGGAGAACCGCTGATATGGCCGTGCTGACTGGGTCTTCGCTAGCCACGCGGCTGTACACACGACTCATGGGGGTCGGCCGCGAGAAGTTGACGCGGGACGCGGACCCGGCCTCCGCGCCCCCCCTGTCCGTCGTGCTCTACTACGCCTACCAGAAAGGCTGCTGGCCCCTGCTGCGCGGCCTGCTGCTGCGACCGCGGCTCCGCGCCTGCGGTGGCCGCTTCTTCCTCGGCCATCAGGCGAAGGTGCTCTTTCCCGACTACCTCGCCGTCGGGCGCAACGTGGTGATCGGCGACTACGTCTTCATGAGCTGCTATGGCCGCCGCGGCGTGACGCTGGGGAACAACGTCCGCATCCGCGAGTTCGGCTGGGTCCAGGTGACGAGCCACCTCACCAACCCGGGCGAAGGGCTCGAGATCGGCGACAACAGCTATATCGGACCGCACAGCGTTTTAGGCGCCGGGGGGCCAGTCTCGATCGGCCGCGACGTGGCGTTCGGCGCCTACGTGCAGCTCCTGGCTGAGAATCACGAATTCGAAGACCCGACGCGGGCAATCAACGAACAGGGAGTGAGTCGACGCGGCATCGTCGTCGAGGATGGGTGTTGGCTCGGGAACAGTGTGATCGTTCTAGACGGAGTGCGCATCGGCGCACGGTCCGTCGTCGGCGCGGGCTCGGTCGTCACGCGAGATATTCCCCCGGCCTCCATCGCCGTCGGCAATCCCGCTCGGGTCGTCAGGAGCCGCGCGTGAGCGCCCGCACAATTCTCTACATCAACGCGACGGCAGAGCTGGGCGGCACGGACACCGACTTGTTCGCCACCGTGCGCGCCCTCGATAAGGCTCGGTTCCGCCCGCTCGTCCTGCTGCCGGGGCCCGGGCCGTTCGACGACGCCTACGCCGCCCTCGGCGTCGAGGTGCTCCACGCGCCGCTCCCGGTCATCAACCGCGCCGCACGCCCGGGACCGCTGTTGGCCTCCCTGGCCGCCAGCGTCGGACAAATCCATCGCTTAATCGGGGCGCGCGGCGTGGACCTCGTATACACGAACTCACTTCTAGTGCTCTCGGGCGGCCTGGCGGCGCGGCTGGCCGGGCGCCCGTCGCTCTGGCACAGCGGGGAGTTCCTCGACCGCCCACGACTTGTCGGGCAGGCACTGTACGCGCTCACGGGGGCGCTCGCCGCCCGCATCATCGTCAGCTCCGCGGCCGTGCGCGCACGCTTCCCGGCCTGGGCACGCGGCCGCATCGACGTCGTGCACAATGGGATCGACCTCGACCGCTTCCAGCCCGCCCAGGATGGCGCTGGCGTGCGGCGTCAGCTCGGTATCCCTGCCGACGTGCCCGTCGTCGGCTTCGTCGGGCGCTTTATTCCCTGGAAGGGGGCGCACCAGTTCCTCCGTATGGCGGCGCGCGTCCGGGCGGCCGTCCCCGAAGCCCATTTCCTGCTCGTCGGCTCGCGCCTGCCCGCCTATCCGAACCATGAGGCGAGCTTGCGCGCTACCATCCACGCACTCGGCCTGGAGGCCTGTACGACGCTGCTCGCGGACCGCTTGGACATCCCAGACCTCCTCACCGCGATGGATGTCTTCGTCCACTGCTCGACTCGGCCCGAGCCGTTCGGGATCGTGATTGTGGAAGCCATGGCTGCTGCCAAGCCAGTCGTCGCCGTACGTGCCGGCGGCGTCCCCGAGATCATTGACCGTCCCGACCTCGGCCTGTTGGTGCCCTTGGGCGACGTGGACGCCGCCGCCGCGGCCGTCATTCGCCTGCTCCGCGATCGCCCTCTCGCGGAGCAGCTCGGTCGTGCGGCCCGGGCGCACGTCACGCGGCATTTCGACATCACCGCCGTGACCCGCCGCGTCGAGGCGATCTACGAGCAAGTCCTCGCGACCACGGGCCGCGCGGCGCGCGAGCGCCGGCGGCGGCCAGGTGTGCCGACCATCGCCTGGACGCGCCGCGCGTCCGAGTTCCCCGCCCAACCGCCGTTCGGCGCCTCTCTCGACAGGAGCAGCCCATGACTCGTTCGCGCGTCTCCGTAGTCACGGTGACTTACAACAGTGGTGCGCACATCTGGCGCTGTCTGAGCGCGCTATGGCCGCAGCTCCAGGCCACGGATGAGGTGTTTCTCGTCGACAACGCTTCGACCGACGACAGCCTCGCCGGGATCGAAGCAGCCTTTCCTGGTCTGCGAGTGATACGCAATGCCGACAATCGGGGCTACGCCGCCGCCAACAACCAGGCGCTCCGACTGGCTCAGGGCGACTACCTGCTTCTCCTAAACCCCGACGTCGTGCTGGCGCCGAGTGCCCTCGCGACGGCCACGACCTATCTGGACGACCATCCCGACGTCGGGATCCTCGGGCCGAAGATCTTGCTGCCGAGCGGCCGTCTGGACCCGCCCGCGCGCCGCACGTTCAAGACGCCGGCGACGTACTTCTACAAGCTGACGGGGCTTTCCTGGCTGTTCCCCAACCATCGTCGTTTCGGGCGCTACTACCTGTCCTATCTCGACGACGACATGCTCACCGAGGTCGATGCCGTCGTGGGCGCCTTCCTGCTCATTCGCCGCGCCACCATAGCCCGCATCGGCCTCCTCGACGAGCGCTTCTTCATGTATTGTGAGGACGAGGACTGGTGCTGGCGGGCGAAACAGGACGGCTGGCGGGTCGTCTACCATCCGGCAGTCATCGCGCACCACGACAAGGGGAGCAGCACGCGCCTCCGTCCCTTCTCCATGATCTATCACTGGCACCGGTCGATCCTGCTCTATCACCGCAAGAACATCGCGCCCCGCTACCCGGCGCCGGTCAACGCTTTCGTTTACGGAGCGATGGCCCTGAGCTACCTCGTCACCATGAGCATCAATGGATTTCGGCGCGTGGCGCCTCGCCCGGCAGTCCGGGGCCAGGTAGCTGAATTCCAGCCGCCCGCGCGCGTACTCCCAGCGGAAGAAGCTGCCGCTCCAGCGAGTGCGCGGTACGAACTCTCCACGAGGCGATAGGAGCCGGGGCATTGCGCCCTCCGAACCGCCCGGCGGACCGGTCACATGGGGGAAGCGCCTCATGATAAGTCACTCAGCCCAACTGTTCACCAAGCGGCTCGTCGACGTGCTCGTCGCCGGTACTCTTCTGGTGACGCTTTCGCCGCTGCTTGGCGCCATCGCGCTGGTCGTGCGGCGCACGTCGGGAAGCCCGGTGCTCTACCACTGGCGGGTGGTGGGACAGCACGGTCGTCCGTTCACCAGCTACAAGTTCCGAACGATGGTGCCCAACGCCGATGCTTTGAAGCCGCTGCTGCTGGCGAACAATACCATGCGCGGTCCGGTGTTCAAGATGCCGGACGATCCGCGCGTCACGCCCGTCGGGCGTATCCTGCGGCGCTACAGCCTCGACGAGCTGCCGCAACTGTGGAGTGTCCTGAAAGGTGACATGAGCCTCGTGGGGCCTCGCCCGCCGCTCCAGTCCGAATACGTCGAGTTCACTGAAGCCCAGCGGC
Source organism: Pseudomonadota bacterium (assembly GCA_021325365.1). The sequence goes on along the minus strand of JAJPHF010000202.1, from coordinate 26,428 downwards.
AGAAGCTGACTGTCAAGCCGGGCATCACCTGCCTTTGGCAAGTGTCCGGCCGCAACAATATCCGCGACTTCGACGAATGGGTACGACTGGACACGGAGTACATCAGAGAGTGGTCGCTATGGTTGGACCTCAAGATCCTCGTGCGAACGATCCCGGCCGTGCTCCGGGCCAACGGCGCCTCCTGAGCCAGGCCATGCTCCGCCTCCCGGCGCGGCTCTGGGGCATCTTGCCCAACGAGAGCCTCAAAACGGCAGTCCTAGCGCCGTTTGGCCCGCGCTTCATCGTGAGCGTGTGGGCCGTGGTCATCGACGCCGACGACCGCGTGCTGCTGTTCCGCCACACCCACGACCGCGCCCACCCTTGGGGGCTGCCCAGCGGCCGGCTCGAGGGGGACGAGACGCCCGAGGAAGCGTTGTGTCGCGAATTCCAGGAGGAAGTCGCGGGGCAGATCGTGGTGCGTCGCCTCGTCGCCGCCTTACGGGAGCCGAAGCTGCCCGCGCTCCGGCTGGCCTACGCGTGCGATGTCGAAGTGCCCCCGATGGCGACGAGCATCGAGGTCGACGGCTGGGCGCATTTCCCGTTGGACGACCTTCCCGCGAGCCTCCGCGGTCTGCAGCGTCACGCCATCACGCTAGCGCAGCAGCAGGTGGACGCGGGGCGCCCTCTAACCTCCGTCACCATCGATTGGAGTACTATGCATGTCTGACTCGGTGCGCAAAGTCCTAGTCACGGGAGGGGCAGGATTCATCGGCTCGCATACGGTGGACGCGCTGCTTGCGCGGGGCTACGACGTGCGCGTGCTCGATTCCTTGGAGCCGCCGGTGCATACGGGCGAGGTCCCCGCCTACTTACCCGCCGAGGTGGAGGTGTGTCGGGGCAGTGTCGTGCACCCGGCGGAGCTGCGGCGGGCGCTCGAAGGGGTCGACGCGGTCTTCCACCTCGCCGCCTATCAGGACTACCTCACCGACTTCTCCCACTTCTTCCACACCAACAGTGTCGGCACCGCCCTGCTTTACGAGATCATCGTGGGCGAGTGCCTCCCCATTCGCAAGGTCGTCGTCGCATCGTCGCAGGCCGTCTACGGCGAAGGGAAGTACCAGTGTCCGATACACGGGCTGCAGCATCCCGATCAGCGGACGCCCGAACAGCTCGCGCGAGCTGACTGGGATGTCGGCTGCCCCGAATGCGGGGAGCCACTAACGCCGCTATGGACCGACGAGGCCTTCGCCCGGCCCCACAATAGCTATGCTCTGTCCAAGCGCGATCAAGAGGACGTGGCGATCAAACTGGGCCGCCGCTACGGCATCCCCAGCGTGGCCCTGCGCTACTCGATCGTACAGGGGCCACGCCAGTCGTTCCGCAACGCTTACTCGGGGGCGCTTCGCTCATTCGCCGTGCGAGCGCTCACGGGCAAGCCGCCGGTGCTTTACGAGGACGGCGAGCAGCTGCGCGACTACGTCGCCGTGCAGGACGTGGTCCGGGCCAATCTCCTCGTCCTCGAGGACGAGCGCGCCGACTATCAGGTCTTCAACGTGGGCGGCGACCGCATGGTTTCCGTGCGCGAGCTGGCCGCGCTCGTGATCCAGACGGCAGGCGTCGTCATCGAGCCGCGGTTCTCCGGAATGTACCGGGTCGGCGACACCCGCCACATCTTCTCCGATGTCTCGCGGCTGCGAGCGCTAGGCTGGGCACCGGAGGTGCCCGAAGCGCAAATCGTGCGCGAGTACCTGGCCTGGGCGGCCGACCAGCCGGATCTTGGCGATACCTTTGCGGCGGCCCAGTCGAAGATGGAAGCCGCCGGCGTGCTGCGGCTCGCCCAAGTTCGGGCATGATCGGGCGGGGTCTAGCAAGCAAGCGTGAACCGTAGGGACCAGTGCTGCACTTGACATCGGACAAGGTCCTGGCGGCGATCGCCGGCGGCCTGTTGCTCCTTATCGGGCCGCCGGCTCGGGCGCCCTCGCAGACTGGCCTCGCTGTCGTTCCGGGGACCGCGACCTACCCCGGCGCGCCGCGCGCCGTGCAGGTGCTCGACGTCACGTTCCCGACCGGCCAGCACGTCGTGTTCGACACGGACCTCTGTCGCACGTTTGCCTGGCAAGATGCGGACGGCACGCCGCTCGCTGGGCCGGTGCCCGCGGCAGCGCGCTGGCCGGCGCCCGATGTTACCGCCCTGGTCGCGCCGACAGATCGTCTAACCGCCGATCCCGATCGCTGGGCGAATTGGGATGGCGGCTGGCGGCCCGCGTTCCAGAGCTACACGACCACGGCGGATAGCGTTACGTTCAACTGCGACATGCCGGCGAGCGCTCAGCACAACGGGCCGACGACCCGCTACAAGCTGGCCCTGACTTACACCAGCGCTACCCTATCCCCCGGCAGTGGCTATACCCTGACCGCCGCGGTCACGCCCCCCGCCGGCGTCGACGGCGTCGGCCTGCAAACCCAGCAGTCCGGGATCGGCGCCGTGGGCGGGGACGCGACGGGCCTGGCGGCGTGGGCGTTTGACGGCGACGGCGACGGCGTGCTGGAGTTCCCGTGGGTGGCGGGCGTCGACGCGCGCCTGGAACGCTCCGACGGCGCGAGCTTCTGGACGATCTTGACGCACCCCGCGGGCACGTTCGTCTTGGAGCAGCCGAACCTCTTTGATCCGGCGGCCTTCGGGGACTGGCACCTCAGCAGCGACGGCTCCACGCCGGGCTTTCAGGCTTGGAAGGCGACAACCGGCACGACCCGCGATGGCGTCGACATCTCCGATCCCGTGGCCTTCCTCTGGAAGCGCGAGCCAGATCGAGCGCTGCCGCAGCGCTACCTCGACGCGCGCTACGCCCTGCTGCGTGATTGGCTCGCATCCTTGCAGCTCGGCCCGCAGCACCTAACGCCGGCGCGCGAGGCGGGAGCCGCAGGCAACGAAACGTGGGCCAGTCTGGCAAATTCCGCGACCTACCTGGGCGCCACTGGCTGGACCACCTGGCGACAGCGACACGCCAGCCTGCAAAACATCCTCGCCATGTACTCCGCGGCCACCCCGGGCGACCCAAGCTCGATCCACGGTTATGATCCGCTGGCGCCGGATATGTTCTACCCCAACGTCAGCGATCTGCCCGGCCTTGCTCCCCCGCCGGCGAGTGGCGGTCCGTACTTCCTGGGCACGTTCCAGGAGATGCGCGACGGCCTCGATCTAGCGCGGCTCCTCGGCATGGATATGAGCTTCTGGAGCCAGTGGTACTACCACGGCGATCATTGCCCCGGCTCCACCGCCGGCCCCAGCCATGAGCTATCCCGTTTCGACACGAGCTGGCCGTGCTCGGCTGTGTTCCAGCAGCATCCCGAGTTCACCCGGACCGACCCCGACGGCAAGCGACAGGTGACCTACCTCGCGCCCGGCATCTTCGACTGGATGAAGCGCTGGACGCGGCAGTATTGGCTCGACAACGGCATGCAGGGGCGCTTCGTCGATACCAACGCCCAGGTTCCCCTTGTCTATCAGGCCGAGGCGCCGCTATTCCTCGACTTCTACCTGTGGACGCTCCGCAACGGCGGCTACATCCAAGCCGAGAACCCGCAAGCCTTTCTGCCGCCGCTCTACTACAACCAGGCCAGTCCGTACGCCGTGTGGGGACGCGAGTGGGGCGCCCCGTTCGCTGTGGGAGCCGTCCGCTACCGCACGTGCCTGGGAGCCCCCAATGCCAGCACCAGCTTCTGCAGCCGCTACGTCGCCGCGAGCGGCGGGCAGCTCGCCGGCACCCTCTATGACGTCGCGTCGGCCCGGCGTATGCACGCCGTTGGTGCCGCCTTCGGCATGGGCGGCGTAGACCGCCTGGAGGACGAGCTAGCGCAGGACGCGACGGCGCCAGGCCGCGCCGAGAGCATCAAGGCCGAGGCCGAACGCATTGGCGCGCTTCAGGACCGCTACGGCCTTCCCGATCGCGTCGAGCTGATCGCCCCGCGGCCGCTCCAGTCAACCCCTTATCCGGTGCAGCTAGCCCGCGATCTGCCGCCCGGAGACGACCCGGCGCCGCTCGATCCCGCGCATCCCGCTGCCATTTGGGTCATGCCCGCCTACCAACTGCCCCAGGCCGGGCGCGTCCAGATCGACGGCGAGACCATCGCCTACACGGGCAACTACTCCGACAATGGGTTGAACTCGGGCCTGAGCATCCTTACCGGCGTTACCCGAGGCGTGGCCGGCACGGCGCCAGCCGCTCACCGCGCCGGCACGCCCGTCCAGCCGCTGGACGATCAGATGCACTGGACGTTCGACGACGCCTACTGGGTCTACGGCGAGGCGCCGAACGAGGTCTGGGTCCGGCTCTCCGACGAGTCGGTGTGGGAGCAGGGGGGGAGCAGTCCCGCGACCCTACCGACGATCAGCGACGTGCAGGTCCAGTCGACTGGCTCCAGCGCCACCATTACCTGGAAGACCGACCGCCCGACCACAGGCTGGGTCGAGTACGATACCTACGGCAAGGCCGAGCCGTTTAACGACCAGCGCCCAGCAAGCTGGTGGCCCAACTACTTACTCAAGACCAATCTCGACGACCAAGCAGCCCAGACCCCAGCGACGACTCACGAGCGGACGCTGACGGGACTCACGCCGGGGGCGACCTACCATTACCGCATCGTCGTACGCGGTCCCGCCCAGACCGTCACGCCCGACGCGACCTTCGTGGCAAGCTAGATCGCGACCGTTGTAGTGCTCACTCCCCTCCTCAGTGCATGCAGAGCGATGGATCTGCTCGCCGCGGCCGCTCGCATGGCATCGGGCTAGTTGAAGGTGCTACGGCCTATACGCTGCACGCCTTGCGACCGGGCGATTTTGTCAATTTTGTCAATGGAGGAAACGATGGAAAAGGCACGCTCGCCCCTACAATCGGACTTTCGCGCCGCGATCTCGGCAGAGGCCGCAGTCTCGCTTCCCCGACCGAAACCGAGTGAGAGGCTGGCGTCCCTCACTCGCGCTCACGATTGCGTCCGCGACTGCGCGCTGATCGCCGTCGTTACAATCCTGTCCATGGTCACGTACATCGCTGGTCTCGGCTTCTACAGTGACGATTGGATGATTCTCGGCGATATGGTGCCCCGAGCCGATACGTCCGTTCTCGGCTTACTTTGGGCTCGGGCCGGCACCTTCGAAGTCATGCGCCCGTTCGAGGCCGCCTTCTACGCGATTCTCTATCCGATCGTACACTTACGACCGCTGCCCTACCACCTGCTAAATGGGTTCGTGCTCGTCGCCGTTGGCGTTCTCACGTACCTGACGCTCCGCGAGCTAACGGGCAATCGACTACTGAGCATTGCCGTTGCGCTCATTTACATATTGATGCCTAACTACTCGACGACTCGCTTTTGGTTCGACGTACTAGAAGTCAATGCCAGCGTGGCATTCTGCCTCTTCAGTCTATACGCTGGCCTCAGAGCCACTCGTGTTCGACCGAGCCATCCGTACGCTTGGCTCTCCGGCAGTCTCATCGCAGCTGTTGCTAGCGCTTTGTGGTACGAGTTGGCCATGCCAGTCCTGCTGCTCATTCCGTTATTTGCATGGCTAAGAACGACGATTCGTGACGGCGCCACCTTCCGGATACGCCGACCCACCGTGGTGCAACTCGTTCTGACGGTATTGAACACTAGCACGCTCGTCGCGTTGGCGCTCTTCAAGGTCACCCATACGCCACGGGCCGTGCTTCCGGGCGACTATCTGCACTATCTCATCAGCCTGGCCGTCAATACCCTCCGTATGAATTACGGCTGGTACGGCGTGGCTGTCCCGCGCGTGCTTTGGACGATCGCACACAACTATTTCAGTATCGAAAACCTGCTGGTTGCGCTAGCTGTGGGTGTGCTCGCCGCGGTGTATCTGTACAAAGTCAGCGCGGCATCGTCGTGGATCAGTCGCCCGCTGGCCGGTGGCGCTCTGGTAGGCGGGGTGCTCGTTTTCATGCTGGGCTACGCGATCTTCCTGACCAACCACAACGTGGGGTTCTCGCCCACCGGCGCGAATAACCGGACGGCGATGGTGGCGGCGCTCGGTGTGGCCGCCTCGCTCGTGGGCTTGTTCGCCGGCCTAAGTTCGGTACTCCGCAGCCATCGTTATCGGCGACTCGTGTTCTCCCTTCTGGTGGCGATGTACGCGGCGAGCGGATCGCTGATCGTCAGCACCATCGCGTCGTTCTGGGTAGCGGCCGCGCGCGAGCAGACGACCATCCTGGCAGCGATCCAGACGCGATTTCCGGTCCTGTCACCCAATACAAGCCTGCTGGTGAGCGGGGCCTGCCCGTACATCGGACCGGGGATGGTTTCGGACTCGCCGACGAACCTGAGCGGCGCGTTGAGGGTCCTCTATCGGGATGCTTCGTTGCGGGGGAGCGTCGTGACACCTGGGTTCCAAGTAGACGACGAGGCTATCTTTGTTGTGGTGTATGGTCGTGAGTATCGCTTTCCGCTTGGCTCCGTGATTGCTTACAATCCGACCACTGGCGAGACACTCCGAATAGAGAGTCGCACTGCGGCCGAGAAATATCTCCAGGCCACGCAGGCTGCTTCGCGTAACTCATGCCCTGTAGCTGGGCCAGAGGGTTACGGTGTCCACATCTTCTGACCCGCTCCGCCTTCGCCTCCCGCGGAAACCCGGGCTGCGCTGCGTCGGCCAGGTGATCTGTCGGGCTGGCATGGGCCAACTCAAGTCCGTTTACTCTGAGGGAAGACGCCTGTACCTCCCTGACTTCGCAGCACACCCGACGCCATTTTGAAGCTGTTCTGAATCGAACCGAGCGTCCTTGCGCGAGGTGGCTTATGACGTGCGGTCCCCGATATGCAGAGCCAAAGACGGATGTGAGTCTAAGCGACTGCTCGTTCTACCACACCATGAAGATCCCAGGGTACGGACGCGTCAACGGGGAATGGGAGCTTCAACCACGGAAATATCTTGGCGGAGTGGATTTCCGAGAAAAGCGCGTTTTGGAAGTGGGCACAGCGGATGGTTACTTATGCTTCTACATGGAGCGCCTCGGCGCAGATGTAGTCGCTTGCGATCTACCTCCAGATGGGTCAGTGGATATGGTACCGATGCCCCGCGTTGACTATGAGGCGTTTGAGCGTGACGCGAAACGGCACAGGCAACGACTATACAATGCCTTTTGGCTATGCCATGGCGCGTACCGGTCTCGGGCACGATTGGTATACAGCAGTGTGTACGATCTGCCAGAGGAAATCGGCAGGGTGGATGTCAGTACCTTTGGTACCGTTTTGCTTCATCTAAGAGACCCGTTCCTAGCACTCCAGAAGGCACTAAGGCTCACTAGCGAGACGGTCATTGTGACCGATATAGCCCCGTGGAATGATCTGCCAATACTTGGGCGGCGACCAGTGAGATTAATGGGCGCGCTAAAGATTTCGCCGAACATCCTGAATCTTCTGAACCAAAGTCTCGTCAGCCTCAGCTGGTTGAAAAGTCCCTATCTTCGATTCGTACCAGCATATTGGCTGGAATTCCCGATGTATACGTGGTGGCTGTATACACCGGAGGCCATTAAGCGACTTATCGGGGTGCTTGGGTTCGAAGAGAGCGAGGTTAGCTACCATTTCGGGAAGCATTCTGGGCGGAGGCAGTTGCTATTTACAGTTGTCGGGCACAGGACCCAGAGGCGTGGCCTGATTGGCTGAGTGAGCACGGTAGCGGAGGGATGGGCTGACCATACTGGCTCTGGATCGCTGGACATTCCTGCGACATCGTGCAGTTAAGGGGAGAGATCGGATGAGCAATTTTTATGACGAGTGGCTCGCCACTGGCGACCGCATTCTGGAACAGTTCGAGCGCTCGCCCATGATCGCCCACGACCGCGACATTCCCTGGATCCGGACGCGGCAGGACGCCCGCGTCAAGCTGATGGTGGCCGACGAGCTGGGCTTCCCGACGATGGGAAGCTGCGTGCTGAAGGCGGAGATACCGGTCGGCTGGCACACCGGCAAGCACTCGCACGGGGAAGAGTCCATCCACATTCTTCGCGGCGAAGGGTTCAGCCTCATCGACGGCCAACGCTTCGACTGGCACACGGGCAGCACGCTGCAGATTCCTTACCGGGCGGTGCACCAGCACTTTAATACCGGGACCGTTCCCGCGCAGTATCTCTCGGGAATGTGCTTCCCCCTCGAGGCGTTTGTCAAGCTGGGCCGAATCGAGCAGCTAGAGGACGCTGGCCCGCATGACCCAGCCGCCCTGACGACGATCCCAGCTCAGCAGTCGCAGTACCTGCCTGACGGCAGCCGAGCGGTTATCCATCTCGAGCAAGCCCCGACCGACCAATCGTATCATCCGCAGCGTCATCTAGCTGCCGTCCAGCAGCAGCACGCCATCACACGCTACCTCGTCGTCCCGCGAAATGGCTTCCGAGCCACCAGCGTGGCCATGACGTTCATCTTCGAGGATCCGCCCTACCACCACAGTGGGCGTCACAAGCATCTCGAGGCAGTCATCTACATCCTCGACGGTGAAGGGTATAGCGAGGTGCAGGGCCGCGACGAGCGCTGGGAGGCCGGCGACGTGCTGCACGTACCGCCGGCCATGTTCGAGCATGAGCACTACAACGACAGCCCCGTGACCTGCAAGCAGCTCCGTATCCAGTTCGGTATCCGCTTTTGGTTCACCGATATCTGGCCGGCCGGGTATACCTCCCAGCGCATCTATGACGACGAGGGGAACGCGATCGTCGCCGGCGCAATCGAACGGGTACGCACCCGCTAGAGCCTACAGAGGTCGTGACAGTGCCTAGTGCCCGCCGCATAAACTACCTGGCGCAGGTCGCCCTGACCTCGCTCCGCCACGATGGCCTTGACTTCCTCAGCTTCTGGCCGCTGGCGCACCGGTCCATTCCCGGCTGGCTGACCGTTCGAGACGCCCGACTCCTGTACGCGATGGCCCACCACGGGCCAGGCCGTGGGGCAATCGTCGAGATCGGCTCCGCCTGGGGCAAGTCCACCGTCGCGCTGGGCCGAGGCTCCAAGCGGGCGAGGCGCGAGCCCGTACACGCGATCGACCCACATACCGGCGATCCCTGGTATTTGGTCGAGTCGGGCATTGCGCCGGAGCAATTCAGTTCACTGGCCGGCTTTCAAGCAAACATCCGCCGCTTTCGGGTCGACGACTGGGTTGTCCCGGTCGTGGCCACGTCCACTGACGCCGCGAGGAACCTCGACGTCGGGCCAATCAGATTGTTGTACATCGACGGCTTGCATACGTATGAAGGCGTCAGGGCCGACATCGAGGCTTGGACGCCGCGGGTAGTGCCGGGGGGGCTCATCGTCTTCGACGACTACTCGAACACGAACCCCGGGGTCGGAGTGCGTGCCGCGGTCGACGAGCTCCTCTCCTCGGGAATGGTTGAGCCGCGCTTGCGAGTTGGAGAGCTGCTCACGTGGACCCGACGGCGATAGGCCGTCTCCCCGTGCGGCGCTTCGGTCGGCGCTGCAACGGTGTCTCCTCTGCCTTTGCCTGCGAACACGATCGCGCGCGGACAATCCTGTAGTTACGACCTTGGCGTCGCCTGGCCCAGCAGCTTGGGCCAGTTCTGAAGCGCCCTTCCTCGGAGGACGACCATGTCTGTACAGGCATTCCTCAAACGTTGGTGGCTGCTCGTATTGCTGCCGGCCATTGGCATGGTGGTCGCTGGCTACGGCAGCACACTCACCCATCCCCAATACCAGTCGGTGGTCACGCTACAGCTCAACCCAGCCGGGAAGAGTTCGTTTCTGCCTTACAGTCCGCAGGCGCCCGAGACGGACGCGCTGGTGGCTTCGTATCGAGAGGTGCTGGGCAGCCGGGCCTTTGCCGAGACCGTCGTGCAGAAGCTGAATCTCCCGATGACGCCCGACGCGCTCGGACGATCGATCACCACGTCGCCTGTCCCCAACACGAACATCTTGCGCCTCATCGTCACGACCGCGAACCCCGAAGATGCGCAGCGCCTGGCGCAGGCCGTCGCCGAGTTCTTCGTCTCGGACGCCGTGCCGAATCAGGGAAGCCCCTCCGGCACGCTATCGCGCCTGGCCGAGATGGAGCAGGAGGCAAGCAGCTATCCCGCGCGGATGGATGCCATCCGGCAACAGCGGGACCGGCTCGATCAGGCAGCAGCGCGCGGTGACACCAGCCGCCTTTCGGAGCTGAACAACCTGGACGCGCGACTGACGGGTATGGAGACGAGCTACGCCAACCTGCTCGTCGAGATCAACCGCACGCGCAGCAGTATGAATACCGCGTCCATCCTCGACAACGCGACGCCCGGGGCCGCCACCGGCGCCATCCCGCTCACGCGCGCGCTGCCCTTCGGGCTCGCCATCGGCCTCGGGTTAGCGGTCGGTCTGATTTTCCTCTTGGACCTCCTCGACGACTCGCTCCGCGGCCCGGCCGACGCCGCCGCCCGAGCGGGACAGCCGCCGCTCGCGAGCGTCGGGCGAGTGCGCTTCGGCCGGCAGCGCACGCTCGGGCAGCGGACCCTCCTCCCGGCGTCGCCGCCGCTGGGCACGCGCCAGGCGTCTGCGGTGGAGGCGTTCCGCGTGCTCCGCGCGAACCTGCGGCTAACCGCAGGCGACCACGGCTGCCGCACCGTGCTGGTCACAAGCCCCGGCCCCGGGGAGGGCAAGACCTTCGTCGCCTGCAATCTGGCCGTGATAGCCGCACGCGCCGGCGACCGGGTACTGTTGGTCGACGCCGATCTGCGGGCGCCCAACATCCACGACGTGTTCGGTGTCAGCAACGCCGCGGGCTACCTAGACGCGGTTTCCGCCGTTAGCTCAGCCCGCGCATCCTGCCATCCGGCCCCCAACGGGCACCCGCCCGTCCAGAGCCTGTTCGCGTCCGCCACTGCCACGGCGGTCGAGGAGCAGGAGGCCCTGCCGGGGATCGTCCCAAGCGGGATACCAAACCTGGCGCTGCTCGTCGCTGGCCCCGCCGTCGCGGACCCCGCTGCCCTGCTGGGATCGACGGCCAGCGCCCAGCTCGTGCAAGAGCTGGCCGAGCGCTGGGACATGGTGATCTTCGATACGACGCCAGTGCTTCCCGTAGCCGACACGCGCGCGCTGGCGCTGGCCGCCGACGTCGTGCTAGTCATCGCGCGATCCGGCACGAGTAGCCGGACCGCCCTCGCCGAAACCTTGGACATCCTGCGCCAGCCGGGCAAGGCCCGCGTCGAAGTCGTCCTTAACGGTTTCGAGCCGGGACGGCGGCACTCCCGCACCTCCGCCCGATCGCTCAGTAGAGCGTAGGACCGCGATCCATGGCAGCCAGCCGCTCCGAGCCGACGGCCGGCCGAGCAGGCGCAAGTTGGGGAATGAGCATGCGCGGGGTAGCCAGCACTGGTACCGCTCCATCGCGGGTCTACAGCCACGTTCCGCCGTCCGAGGCAACGGCCGCGTTTCGGCCGTTTCCCACGGGCGATATAGCCGGTTCGATCCCGGCACGCTTCGAGCGGCAGGCCGCCATCTTCGGCGACCGCACCGCTGTACAGACTCCGCGTCACGCCCTCACCTACCACGAGCTTGACCAGCGGGCGAACCGTGTGGCGCACGCCATTCTCGGCTCGTGCGGCCCGGCGGCCGGGCAGGTCGGACTGCTGCTGGCTTATGACGCCGAGCTGTTCGTCGGGCTGCTTGGTAGCCTGAAGGCGGGCAAGACCTACGTGCCCCTCGACCCTACCTATCCCCCGCAGCGCTCCAGTTACGTGGTGGCGGACTCGCAGGCCGAGCTGCTCCTGACCGACACCCAGCATCAGGACCTGGCGATGGAGGTGGCCGGCCACAACCTCCCCGTCGTCAACATCGACGATCTCGATCCGAACCTGTCATCTGATCGGCTCAACCTCGCGGTCGCTCCTGACCGCCCGGCCTACATCTTGTACACATCGGGATCGACGGGGCACCCGAAGGGAGTGCCCCAGACACACCGCAACATTCTGCACTGTATGAGCTGGTACACCAACCGGCTACGCATTAGCTCCGCCGATCGGCTCTCGCTGATATTTCCACCCACCTATGCGCTGGCCGCGGTAGTAACGTTCGCAACGCTGCTGAACGGCGCAGCCCTGTACCCCTGTGACGTTCGCGAGCGGGGCATCGGGGTTCTGACCACCTGGCTAGAGAGCGAGCGCATCACCATTCATCACACCGTGCCTGCTGCATTTCGCCACTTCGCCCGGCTGCTGACCGGGCACGAGCAGTTCCCCTGCCTGCGCCTGATCTGCCTGGGCGGGGACGTCGCCCAGCGAGCCGATTTCGAGTTGTATCAGCAGCGGTTTCCCCGCACCTGCCGCTTCCTCCATGAGTTCGGCGCAACCGAGGCGCTGATTTGCTGCGTCGGGTTGCTTGACCACGACACGCAGCTGACCAGCCCCACCATCCCCGCTGGTTACGTCGCGGACGACACCGATCTCCTCATCTTGGACGAGGAGGGGCGGCAGCTCGGCCACGACCAGATCGGCCAGATTGCCATCAAGAGCGACTATTTGACCCCTGGCTACTGGCAGCGCCCCGAGCTTACGGAGGCAGCTTTCACCACTGCCGGGGCGGGCGGCGGCGGTCGCATCTACCTGACCGGCGACCTGGGCCGTCTGGGCGCCGATGGCTGCTTTCAGCACCTCGGTCGAACCGACAATCGCGTCAAGCTTCGCGGCCAGACCGTGGAGCTCGGCGAGATCGAGGCGGCCCTGCTTGCCGTGCCAGAGGTGAAAGAGGCGGCCGTCGTGGCTCAGGAAGATCAGCCAGGACAGCCGTCCCTGATCGCCTATCTCACGCTGCACCCGGGCCCGGTCCCGTCCGCCGCGGACCTGCGGCACCGGCTGAGCCAGCAGCTTCCCGGGCACATGATCCCAGCCGCCTTCGTGCTGCTCGATGCGCTCCCACTGTCAGCTAATGGGAAGGTCGACCGGCGCGCCCTGCCCGCGCAGCAGGGAATCCGATTGGGCGCAACGCCGCCGTTCGTGGCGCCGCGGGACACCATGGAGCAGGCGCTGGCGGGCATCTGGCGGGAGCTATTGCGTGTGGACCGCATCGGCGTGTACGACGACTTCTTCCAACTGGGGGGCCACTCCTTGCTTGCCGCCGAGTTTCTAGCCCGCGTCGATCGGCAGTTCGGCCGGCGCCTGCCTCTAGCGACGTTTTTCCAGGGCGCGACGATCGCGTACTTCGCAAGCCTGATCCCCAAGGCGGTCGCGGCAACCGCCTGGCGGTCGCTGGTGCCGATTCGGGCAGAAGGCACCCGGCCCCCGTTGTTTCTCGTCCACGCCGTCTTCGGCGACGTGCTCTGCTTCGCCGATCTCGTCAAGGCCCTGGGGCCGGAGCAGCCCTGCTATGGCCTCCAGGCACGGGGCCTGGATGGGGCGGTTCCGCCCCTGCGGCGAGTTGAGGAGATCGCGCGCTACTATGTCGACGAGATACGAACGGTACGCCCGTCCGGTCCCTACTGCATCGGCGGCCTCTCGTCCGGGGCCACGATTGCATACGAGATGGCACGGCAGCTGTTGGCCAGCGGGGACGAGGTCGCGCTGCTGGCCAGCTTCGACGGCTCCGCCCGTCCTGCGCGTCAAGCCCGGCGCGTAGGCCCCCGGTACGCAATCCGGTTCCTCGGCAACCTCGCCAGCAACACGCCCTACTGGCTACAGGCGTCCGCCCGTCTCCCGCGCCGCGATGCACGGGGCGTCATCCGGCGTCAGCTGCGGCTGCTTCGCAAGACCCTGGGCCATCGGCCGCGCTCCGGCGAATGGAGTCGCTATTCCGGGCCAGACATGCTGCTGCAGGAGATTACTGACATCCTCGGCCTGGAACGAGCGGAGGACTGGCCCGAGTACCGGCGCAAGGTTGTCGAAGGCCTGCACGAGGCGATCGCCGCGTACCAGCCTCAGCCTTATCCTGGGCACCTCGTTCTCTTCCGCGCCCGCTGGCAACCGCTGTTCTCGCCGCACGATCCGACGCTGGGGTGGCGTGGGCTCGCGCGTGGTGGGGTAAGCGTCCACGTGATCAACGGCAACCACGATACGTTTCTGTACGCGCCCAATGTCCAGCGGGTGGCCGCTTGCTTGGCGACGCGTCTGGCTCAGCTTGCGTGATGCGCTGCCACGCGCTGGCTCGCGCCGGCCGCGCTACGGCGCCCCCGGCTTACCAATCTGGCACGGGCCACCAATGGCTCAGCAGTCGCGTCGTCACATCGGCATATCCGAGCCACCAGCCGCCGACCCGGGCAGCCATCCGGTACTGCATCGCGCATCCGGCCTCGGCGGCGATTTCCCGCCTGCTCTCGAAGATGGCGCGTGCCTGCCGCCGCAGCCCGCGGGGACTTTCCGGGGCGGAGAGGGCAATGACCAGGGTCGAGAGCGCCGATGCCGGAAACTCCCGCGTCTCTCGGGCCAGCTCGCGGAGCGCCCCTGCCGCCCAAGCCCGTCGGGCGAGCTCCCGCACCGTGAACAGCCAGTGCGCTTTGGCCTGGGTGTTGATCGGTCGCTGGGTGTAATTGGTGGCGTGCCAGCGATACTTCACGCCGATCTGCCCTTGGAACAGAAACGGCCCGCGTATTGCCAGCTGTCCCCACCACAGCCAATCGTGACACCAGGGCCATGTCTTGCCGCCCCAGAACAGATCGTTCAGCGCGTCCCGCCGCAGCACCACGGATGACGATTGCACAGGGCAGCCGGGTAGCCACACGGCGTACCCGCTGTCCTGCCAGCGACAGACTTCCAGGCCAGAGCTGGTGCACCAATCGGGCTTGAAGACCCCGCGCTTCGTCCCAAAACGTTCCGCGGCGCAGGCATAAAACAGGGCGTTCGGGTGCGCCTCCAACGCCGCGACCGCCTCGCCGAGATGATGGGGAAGCCACAGATCGTCGTCGTCCATCGTGGCCACATAGCGCGTCGTGGCACTGCACAGCGCCGTGCGCCAGTTGCGCAGCATACCCACGTTGTAAGGCTGCTGGATCAGCCGTACGCGCGAATCTCCCAGCGATGCGATCAGCGACGCGACGTCGTAGCACGACGCATCGTCCGCGACCACGACCTCGAACTCCTTCAGGTCTTGCCGCAGCACGGACTCCAAGGCCTCTCGGAGGAGCGCGGGGCGGTTGAATGTGGGAATAGCGACCGTAATCAGCGGCAGGCTCATACATTGCCTCGGGCATCCCGGCGCGGGCCCCGAACGCGGTTATGCGGCAAGGTCCCGCACCCGGCTAATGTACACCATCACCGCGGCCCGCGGGGCAAGCACCGGGGCCGTCGGTACCGAATTTCGACCCTCCTTCCCACTCATGGTTCGACTCCGCTCTCATGGATGGCTGCTAGCGAATTGTACTATGCTCTGCGGCGGAGTGCGATTTAGGCAGGCACGCCCTCCACGACCAGTCAGGGGAGTGCGTGACCGGCCTCCTGCGCAGCCGATCGCCCCCGGTGCGCTTCCGATGCGCCGTTCGTTCCCAGCTGTACTCCGCCGGACTGCTGGGTATGTCGCCCACCTCGACCGAGACGAGCAGAAATCGGCGCGGCTCGTGCCCGTTGTGTCAGCATGCGCACGTCTCGACACTCCCAGCCGGGGGACGTGACTGGGACGTGGCAGCGCAAGGATGCTTATAACGCGGTTGTAAACGGCCCACCGTAAGGCCGCACCCGAGGCATGGCACCATGAAAAGCAGGCCTCTCATAACTGTAATCATTCCATGCTTCAACGGGGCTCGCTATCTCGCTGAGGCAATCGACAGTGTGCTCACCCAAAGCTACGACAATATCGAGCTGGTGGTCGTGGACGATGGGTCCACCGATACGAGCGCGGAGATCGTGGCGCGATATCCGATGGTGCGCTGCATACGCCAGAACAATGCCGGCGTGGCAGCGGCCCGCAATACTGGCCTGCAACACTCCACGGGCGAGTATGTCGCATTTCTGGATCAAGATGATCGACTACTGCCCAACGCAATAGAATCCAATCTGAACTGCCTGCTTGAACAGCCGCACTGTGCTTTCAGTTTCGGCGACGCTCTCCGCATCGATAGTGCCGGGACACCGATGAGCGACGATGCGTGCAGAACGAGCCGCACTGTCCGCCGGTCGTCGAGTCCACATGAGGGCACGGACCATTACATTTCGCTCTTGCGCGGCAGCTACATCTGGACCACCGGCGCCGTGCTCTACCGCCGCGGTGCCCTAGTGGCAGCATCCGGTTTCGACCCACGCATCAGCCCCGCTGCGGACACGGATCTCCATCTACGCATCGCGCGGACTTATCCAGTCTGCCATAATGATTCCATAGTAGTCGAGAAACGGCGGCACGGCGACAATCAGAGTTGGAGCAACGCGCTACTTTTGCGGTCGGAGATCACGGTACTCCGCTGGCAGATGCGCTGGGCTCTATCGAATTACCGCGCGATAGACGCACTCCAACAAGGTATGCGGTTCTACACGGCACTGTATGGCAAACGGCTCATTCGACAGATGATCAGCGATCTTCGTCTTGGTCGAAACTGGCGGCAGATATTGAGTGGCGCATTCTTACTCGTCCAATGTGCCGCCATCTTAGTCGCGGTTTCTGCCTGCCGTCTGGCCCTGCGGTTAGGGGCTGCAGGTGTGCTGCGCCGCTCCGGGAGTCTGGTAAAGGCCTCCGCTGACCCTCTATGAGCTAGACTGCTGACTTGGCCCGGTATAGAGGGACATTGGGTTGCAAGCGCGACCTGCCAGAGCTGCTTCAGCGAGTCGCCGATTCCGCCAGAGCGTGTCGCGTAGACCACCGCGGTCGATTCAGGCCTAAGCACTCGCCCAGGATAGGGTGTAATTTTGGCTTCGCCAAACTTGCACTCTATCCCGGGCCGGCAGCTTCGCGCGCATGAGCGCAGCCAACGGAGACAGGCGATCACATGTGTGGGTTCGTCGGCGTCCTCGATTCAGAGGGGGTGCCCGGCCGCGCCCTGCGCGACATGACACAGGCGCTAGCCCATCGCGGCCCGGACGACGTTGGGCTGGTATGCCTCGATCGCAGCGCGCGGCAGTTCGTCGAGGTGGACCCGAAGGCGGAGCTTGGCGAGCGGTGTTTCACCGGCATGGGCTTCCGTCGCCTCAGCATTCTGGACACCTCCCACAATGGCCACCAACCCATGGTGAGCCAAGACGGGCGTTTTGCCATTACGTTTAATGGCGAGATCTACAACTTTCGCGAGCTGCGCACCGAGCTGGTCACGCGTGGGCATCGTTTCCGCAGCCAGAGCGACACGGAAGTCTTGCTCCGCCTGTACGAGTTGTACGGGCCCGAGATGCTGGCGCAACTGAACGGCATGTTCGCTTTCGCCATCGTCGACCGTGACTCTCAGAAACTGTTTCTAGCGCGCGACCACATGGGCATCAAGCCGTTGTACTACTATGAGCGTGGTGGCTGCTTCCTCTATGCTAGCGAAGTGAAGGCATTTCTCTATCATCCCGCCTTCCAGCCAGTGCTCGATCGGCAACGGCTCAGCGAATACTTCCTCTTTCGGTATATTGCAGGGACCAATTCACTGCTCAAGAACGTGCATTCGCTGGAGCCTGGCACTTACATGACGGTACACGACGGGCAGCGCGTCAGCCACACCTACTGGACGGTACCGCCACATCGCTCCATGCTAAAGCCCCGAGAGGCGCGCACCCAGCTAACTGAGTTGTTGCAGAGCAGCGTGAAGTGTCAACTGATCAGCGATGTCAAACTTGGCTGCCAGCTCTCTGGCGGCGTCGATTCCTCCATCGTGTCCTACTGGGCCGCTCGCCAGCACGAGGGTCTCTTCGACTCAGTATCGGTAATCTTCCAGGATCCGCGCTACAGTGAGGAGCCGTATATCGATCAGGTGAATTCGTCCCTCGGGCTCGTGGGCCACAAGGCGACGCTCGATGTCAACTTCATGGTCGAGAACTTGCCACAGGCGACCTGGCACAATGACTTCCCGCTCAGCCTACCGAACTGTCTGGGGATCTACTTGCTCTCTCAGACCGCGCGGCGCTACGTGACCGTACTACTCAGCGGCGAGGGTGCCGACGAGGTGTTCGGGGGGTATCGGCGGTTCTACTACGCGGCCTGGCTCGAGCGCCTTGCCCCCATTCCCGGCTTGATCCGTCTCTCTGGCCTGGACCGCAAGCTTCCGCGCTACGACGGGCTCGACCAGACGATGGTCGGGCTTTCGGCGTTCGGGGACCCGGCACTGATTGAGCGCGTCGATCCTGATTTTAGCCTGGAGGAAGCCCTGGCGCCCCGGCTCGAGATATGGAATGCTACCCGGGACGACACTCTGCTGGAGCGCCTCCTGACCTACGAGCAACGTACCTACCTGGTCGAACTGCTGCTGAGGCAGGACAAAATGTGTATGGCGCACGGCGTCGAAAACCGCGTGCCACTCCTCGACCATCGTATTGTAGAGTTGGCCAAGCAGATGCCGACCGCGCTGAAGGTCAGCACTCCGCGCCTTCCCCGCCGCGCTCGGGTCGACTACTATACCAAGCGTGTGCTTAAGGAGATAGCCGCTGGCAGCTTCGGTGAGCCGTTTGCCTACCGACCCAAAGCCGTCTTCGCGCTACCTCTTCACGAGCTATTCACAAGCCCGGCATTTGACGCGGCGTTCCCCGAGTATCGAAATGCGCTCCGGGACCTTGGCGGCTGCGACCTTGGCGAAGTCGATGCCCTATATCGGGTCGCGCGCGACGCCGGCGGCCCCCATGCGGAGCTGCTTTGGAACTTGGTAGCCGTTGCTGCCTGGTGGCTAGTGCTCCACCGGCACGAAGCCAGGATGGTCTGACCGGCTCACGAACATAGCCGTGGGCTGGTGCTGCCGGCCTGTCCGGCCGGCGCGGGACCTCCCGGAACGTCCCTGTGCCCGCGCGGAGCCACGGCCGCCCGGCAACCCCGCGCTCGGAGACGATAAGATGCGGCCGCTACAGTACGCTATTTCCGCGAACCTTCCAAGCCTCGCCTGGTGCGCCGTATTGGACAGCGACCAGCCCAGCGTGCTCGTCCGCCACGGCCCCTGGGTGGAAACACGCGACGAGAGCTTTGTCGAAGGTGCGTGGAGTGGCCCGTACGATGATATGGGCTTCAGCCATGCCCTCACGTTCACCGGCTCAGGCGGACTGCTGACCGCCGACGGCCTGCTCTGCGCAACCTCCACCCACAGTGTCGAGCCTCTCTACGTCTTGCGCGCGGGCCACCAGCTTCACTGCTCCAACACCTTGCCATTTGTGCTTGCCTCTGCGCACGATGACATCGACCCGAATTATCGCTTCTACGACGTGGATCTCACGTCCATGGCCTTTGGGCTTGGCCGCCACTGCTCGCGAATCCCGACTCGACGGCACAACTGGGTTCATCTGTACTACTATTGCAACATCCTGCTGTCCCCTGACCTATCAGTACACACCCAGCCAAAGGTACAGCCGCGGCCGTTCGCTAGCTTCGCGGACTATCGCGCTCTCCTCGAAGATCAAGTCTCGCAAACATTGCGCAACGCAGCAGATCCACGGCGTATTGTCAGCTACCGGCCTCTCCTCACTCTCTCCGCGGGCTACGACTCGCCGGCCGCAAGTGTTCTGGCAATGACGGCGGGCTGCACAGAAGCTATCACATTTACAGCCGGTCGCGACCGACTGGACGCTGAGAGCAGTGACAGCGGCACGCTCATCGGTAGCTTGCTTGGTCTCGATGTGACGGAATACGATCCTACTAGTTACCAAAGCCGGCAGGACTTGCCAGAGGCTGAGTTTGTGGCCACCGGTGGCGGCGGGGGTAGTGTCGTGTTTACCGCGGCGGAAGAGCGGTTGCCTGGCACGATCCTGCTCACCGGCAACTATGGCGGCGAAGCCTGGGAACGCCTGAATAACAAGGGTGGACCGGGCATGGTGACCTTCGATTCGGCCGGGTTCGACATGATCCACTTTCGCACCCGCGTCGGGTTTCTCTATTTGGCCGTTGCGTCGATTGGGTATAGTCGATTTGCCTCTATTCGGCGGATCACGGACTCGCCGGAGATGCGCCCTTGGTCCCTCGACCGCCAGGAATACGACCGACCAATCCCCCGCCGGATCGTAGAAGAGGCCGGCGTCCCGCGGCAGCGATTCGGCCAGAAGAAGATGGCAATCGCCCGATCGCTCAAGTATTGTGACCCATATTCGATCGCGGACCCCGATCTGAAGTCCGTGATGGCTCCTGCGTCGTACCGTGATTTTCAAGCTTGGGTCCAGCGCCAGCGCCTCTTCACAAATCCCCTGGACCGCTTCATCTTCCGAACGATGCACAAGATTTACCGCCTCAATCTCCGGGCTATTCGCAGCAAGAAGGTTCGTCTTGCAGCACAGCGCGTCGGCATTCCCCTGCCTAACGCGCCCTGGGTTCCTATTCGCTTCAGAAAGCGGCGAACCGAGCATCGCCTTCTCTTCCACTGGGGAATGCACTATATGAAGGCGCGGTACGCTGAGGCCCTATCTGTGGCACCCCTGCCATCGCGGGGCGGCCAACGAGGTGGCGATCCGGTATCCGCCTCGGCAGAACAGTCCCATTAAGCTCGAGCCGGTCCGGGACCGACGCCAGACCATGGCCGCGGCGCCATCTTCCCGCGCTCTACCCACCTTCGCGACGGAGCGTGCACTCAATTGAACGCCAAGACCCCGATCTGCAAACAGCTAAGCGTCGTCATCTCGACTCGCGACCGCGGCAGCCAGGTCGTGTCCGCCGCGCAGTCCGTCCTGGCCGATCACGACTGCGATCTCGAGGTGATCGTCGTCGATCAGAGCTGCTCAACCGCAACCGAAGAAGCTGTCCGCCGCAGCGCCCTCGCGGACGACCCTCGCTTCGTCTATCGCCGGGCCACGACCATCGGCTTGTCCCGCGGCCGAAACGAAGGCACTCGCCTGGCCAAGGGTGACATCATCGCTTTCACCGACGACGATTGCGTCGTCTCTCCGCGGTGGCCCAGTCGGATCGTGGAGCAGTTTCAGCGCATGCCCGCCCTCGCCCTGTGGTTCGGCGCGATCGTGGCGCCTACCGACCACGCCGACGGGTGGATCTTCGAGTTCCGCCCACGCGCCGAGGGCTTCCTCCAGCCACCCTTCGACTTCACGCGGAGCCCAGGTAGCGGCGCGAACTACGCCGTTCGACGCTCGGTCTTCGCCCGTATCGGCCTGCTCGACGAGCTGCTCGGGGCCGGCGAGTTTTTAGCCTCTTCCGAGGAGATCGACTTCGCGTACCGCACCTGGCGCGCGGCTCTGCCAGTCTATGTGGGCCGAGAGCCAGTCGTCATCCACTACGGCGCACGCCAGGGACGAGAGGTCCGGCGCCTGATTGCGGGCTATCTCCTTGGGATCGGCGGCATGGCCATGAAGCACGTTCGCGCCGGCGACCTGCACGCCCTGCGAGGCTTGCTGCGCGAGTGCGGGCGGCATGGGCGCGAGGGCACACACCAACTACTGCAGGGGCACCGTCCAGTCAGCTTCCGGGCGCTACTGACCCTGCTCCACGGTGCAGCGGGCAGCTTTCGTTATGAAGTAGACCGACGGCACCGCCTATATCGCCAGCCGAGAGCGGAGCGTCTAAGCGGCTCAACCGTTCCGCACCGGCTTTCGGAATGGATTCCCGAGGGCCCTGGCCGCTAGACGTCGGGTTTCCAGGCGTCGGCCGACTGGGAAGCGCCCGGCGCGCCGCGGCCTCAGGATCCCGCGGTTACTACTCGCCGGGCGCGGTGGATAGCTCGCCTCAAGACCAGGAGGGGCGCATAACGCAGCAGCACGCGTAGGCCCAGGGAGGTCTGACGCCAGTTCCGGTTATGGCGCACGTCAGTCAAGATCTGCGTAAGCAGGAGGTTGCCATAGTAGTTCTCGACGAACCGCAGCCCGCGAGTAAGGGCCGCCCTGCGCCGCCGATCCCGTCGCGCCCAACGCCGCTGCCGGCGTACTACCGTGATCCCGGATCGCAACATCATGGCGTGCCGGCGCCCGGTGCTGGCATCGTGGATTCGATAGTCGAGAACGATATCGTTGTTATGGCACGCTGGATACTGCCTGGCGAGACGCAAATTGAGCTCGTAATCATCGCTCGGCTCGGCACTCGGGTCGAAAAACAGCAGCTCATCGCCTGGCGAGCGCTTGTACATCACAACGCCAGGCGTCCAGATGTAGTTGCCCCGCAATAGCGACAGATAGTGGTCGGTACCGTGCTGGGGGCAGGACGAGCGGTGAGGCAGCGGAGCCCCCGCAGCGTCTATAGACTGCGCATCCCCAAACGCGAAGGCACACGCGGGCTGATCGAGTAGACATCGCAGATTCGACGCCAGCGCATTGGGCCGCAGACGGTCATCCTGGTCGAGCAAGACAATGTAGTCGCCGCGACTATTCCGAATACCAGTGTTGCGCGCGGCCGCGACCCCGCTATTCGTTTGGCGAATATACCGTATGCTTGGAAAGCGAGCCACAATCTCCTCGCTATTGTCGGTGGAACCATCGTCCACGACAATCACTTCTCGATTGGCATAGCTCTGCGTAACGACGCTTTGCAGCGCGTCGGCCAAAAAGCGAGCCCCGTTATAGCAGGGAATAATTGCACTGACAAGCGGTTCCATGGTCCTTCCATGTTCGGGAGCGACTCTCGGTCAACCAACAACCCATTTTACCGTAGATCGATCGCCGCGGTGAGGATTCGGCCTGATGACTGCCCGGCGTCGACGGATTGGCCTGTAGCTAGCCCCCCGGCCGCCGGCCGTGTGGCTGCTGGGACAATCGCCTGTCAATGCCACCACGGAACGAAAACCTTGGATCGCTTGCTCTGGCGTGAAGACTGAATGCTCCTCGACGACCTGGCATACCGGCCGGAGCATGATCGCAATGATAGCTGGGAGCCGGCCCAGGAGTGCTTTGCCTTCTCCAAGAGCAGGCCGGACGGAGATCAGTACATTGGCTTCTGGCCGCGTCTGGACGGCTTACGGCCGCGCCACGCCCTCCAGCCTGGCGTCTGGGACGGAGCTAGCCTCGCGTTCTGTTTCCAGTGTCGCGGCTCGCCCGATCTCGCGTTCGACAATAGCTCGCACATGTACGTGCCGAAGCGGGCGAGCTTCGGGGTGCGGTTTCCCATGCGCCAGGCGCCCGCAGCTCTCCCGCTCCTCTGGGCAACACTCGATTCCCCGGCTGCCCAGCAAGCGCTTGTTGGGGGTGTAAGACGAATCCTCCGCGCCTGCGCGAGCCTACCTGGCGCCACGTCATCGCAGTCGGCCTGCGTCCAGCACTTCGGCCCTTCAATACGAGGGGACCCGGCAGGATTTCGAGGCGTGCCGGCCCTGGCTGTCGCCGCCAGCGGTCGTGCTCTTTCACGATACTATGTGGGAGTATGACCGAAGCCATCCCTACTATCGCGAAGAGATGGGAGGGCCAGCTGATGGCGGAGCTGCAGCGGACCGGGCACCGCTCAGTGACCGTCGACGCCGCGTCGGGACTAACGCTGCTCTGCCCCCGCCCTCGCGGCTTCGAGTTCTTGCCAGGCTCCCCGGAGCGGTCGGTTACCACATGCGAATAGCGGTTTGGCACAATCTGCCGAGCGGCGGTGGCAAACGAGCTTTATATGACCATCTGCGTGGCCTTGTGGCTCGTGGGCACCATGTTGAAGTGTGGTGCCCACCCTCGGCCGACACCACGTTCTTGCCACTCAGCGAATTCCTTGCCGAGCACGTGGTGCCGTTGAGCTGGCCCTCGGCAGCCGTCCGCACCGGCCTCCGAGGCCTGATCGCCGAATATCGAGACATCCCGAGTCGCATCCGTCTGATGGACCAGCACTGCACCCGCTGTGCTGAGCAGATGAGTGCGGGCTCGTTTGATCTCCTGTTTGCAAACTCCTGCCGCTTCTTCCGTGTGCCGTCGATCGCGCGCCACCTCAATCTACCCGCGGTCCTCTATCTGCAGGAGCCGTACCGCTGGCTCTACGAGGCGATGCCTCGATTGCCTTGGGTCGCGCTGCCGCCCCCTAATGGTCATCGGTACGCTCCCAGTTACTGGAAACGCGCGTTGCGCGATCTCCTGAAGATTCAGGCGCTTCGCGTCCAGGTCCGGGAAGAGCTAGACAACGCCACCGCCTTTGGGACGATCTTGGTCAATTCGCTCTTCAGTCGTGAAAGCGTCCAGCGGGCTTACGGGTTAAATGCCACGGTATGCTACCTGGGCGTCGACACCGACCAGTTCGTCAGCCACGGCCAGCCCAGACAGGATTTCGTGGTCGGCGTAGGCGCCTTTGTGCCTGAGAAAGACATTCCGTTAGCCATTGAGGCGGTCGCGTGTGTGCCCGAGCCGCGACCCCCGTTGGTCTGGATTGGAAACGTCGGCAGCGATGCGTATATCGACGCCCTGTGCCGCCTCGCGGCCGCCCGACGCGTCGCGTTCGAGCCGCGGCGCCTGAT
Organism: Pseudomonadota bacterium; assembly: GCA_021325365.1. The sequence continues at coordinate 2,031 of JAJPHF010000202.1, read as the reverse complement.
CGACGACTCGGCGCTGATCGACCTCCTGAGTCGCGCTCGGCTGTTGCTCTACGCTCCTCACCTCGAACCGTTCGGGTACGCGCCGCTTGAAGCCAGTGCGTGCGGGCTGCCGGTCGTCGGCGTTGCCGAGGGTGGGGTCCGCGAGACCGTCGTGGACGGCGTAAACGGCTTGCTCGTAGAGCGCGCGCCGGCCGCCTTGGCCGAGGCGATCCAGCGCATTCGTTCCGACCACGGCTACGCCGATCGCCTGGGCCAGAACGGTCGGCAGCTTGTGCTGGAGCGCTGGACTCTGGGTCAAGCGATCGACCGGCTCGAGACTCGTCTGGCCGAGGCTATCCAGGCTCGGCTATAACGCGCCGACCGGACTAGCTGGTGACCAGAGCGGCGCCCACTCCACCCTCGACTGAGGTGCAGATGGCACAGGACCTTGCGCTGCCGCGTCTCATAGCCTTTTATTTGCCTCAGTACCATCCCATCCCCGAAAACGATGCCTGGTGGGGCAAGGGATTTACCGACTGGACGAACGTCGCGCGAGCACGGCCGCTCTTTCCTGGCCACTACCAGCCACACATCCCTGCCGACCTCGGCTTCTACGATCTTCGTCTCCCCGAGGTCCGCGCAGCCCAAGCAGAATTGGCGCAGCAATACGGTGTAGACGGCTTTTGCTATTATCACTACTGGTTCAACGGCACGCGCCTGCTCGACCGCCCATTCCAGGAAGTCCTGCGATCAGGTAAACCCGCCCTGCCATTTTGTCTCTGTTGGGCGAATGAAAACTGGTCACGACGCTGGGACGGCCTGGATCACGAGATCCTCCTGCGTCAAGAGTACAGCGCAGCCGACGACCTGGCTCACATTCGAGCCCTTCTGCCAGCCTTCGCCGACAGCCGGTATATTTGTGTTAACGGACGGCGACTGTTGCTGATCTACCGGACCAGCCTGCTGCCCTCGCCCAAACAGACGGCCGAGCTATGGCGAGAGACTGCGCTGAAAGAAGGTGGGGTCGAACTGTACCTTGTCCGTGTCCAGAACAACGGAGAATCTATTGACCCGGGGGCGATCGGCTTCGACGCCGCCGTCGAATTCGCTCCGGAGTGGTCCGCCATCGGCGCGCCACGGTGGCATCACCACAAGGGACGGTTGTTGAGCCGGCTCCGCATACTCCCGAGAGCATACGTTGCGCACCGTATATACGACTACGAAACACTCGTGCGCAACCTGCTCGCCAGACCCGCCCCAGATTATCGACTGTTCCCGTGTGTAACACCGTCGTGGGACAACAGTCCGCGGCGCCAGCGAGATGCCACTATCATTCGGGGGGCCGATCCAGCTAAATACGAGTCCTGGCTAACAACTGCCCTCCTTCGAAGCTGCGAACAACAATCTGGCGACGAGCGGCTCGTCTTCGTGAATGCCTGGAACGAATGGGGGGAGGGAAATCACCTCGAACCAGACCTAAAGTACGGCCGCGCATACTTGGAGAGTACGCTACGAGCCACGAGCCAGGCACGGCAGCGCCTGCTGTCGCAAGTCGAGTAAGCTGCGCAAGGAATGGCCTTCGCGGTCGTTCGACGTTCACCGCTCGCCAGCGGGGACTCGCAGGGCGCAGGTGCCCGCGGCCCGGCACTCGCGTATAGTGGCGCCTGTGGGCCTACCACGACGCGACGACCCAAGCCGGCACCGCGCCCCCAAGCCGGGTCGGTCAGCTCCTCAAACAGTGGCGCGAGCGCCGCAGGCGGAGCCAGCTGGCCCTGGCCCTCGAAGCGGGTATTTCGACCCGGCACCTCAGCTTGCTGGAAACCGGCGATCCACACCCAGCTGCGAGATGGTGCTGCGCCTCGCCGCGCGCCTCGACCTGCCGCTACCTGAACGCGACGAGCTGCTGCTCACCGCTGGCACCCGTACACGCGGCGATTCGCAAGGTTGAATCGCCCCGGTTTTTGTAGAGACTCAGTTCATTGGGACGCGGCCAGCAACAGCGGCGTGGCCTGCCCGGCGTGAAGCGCCTCGAACTCCGCCGGTGGGCGCAGG
>JAJPHF010000108.1 GCA_021325365.1 Pseudomonadota bacterium | reverse complement strand
GTCAACCCCGACGAGGTGGTGGCGATTGGCGCGGCCATCCAGGCGGGCGTGCTCCAGGGCGAGGTCAAAGACGTCCTCCTCCTCGACGTCACCCCCCTCACGCTGGGTGTGGAGACGCTGGGCGGCGTGTCGACCCCGCTTATCCCCCGCAACACCACCATCCCGACCAGCAAGAGCGAGACGTTCACCACGGCGAGCGACAGCCAGTCGCAGGTCGAGGTCCACGTGCTGCAGGGCGAGCGGCCGATGGCGAGCGAGAACAAGTCGCTCGGCCGGTTCATCCTGGACGGCATCCTGCCGGCGCCACGCGGTATGCCGCAGATCGAGGTGACGTTCGACATCGACGCGAACGGCATCCTGCACGTGTCCGCCAAAGACAAGGGCACCGGCAAGGAGCAGCGGATCACCATCACGGCGTCGAGCGGCCTGAGCAAGGACGAGATCGACCGCATGGTCCGCGATGCCGAGGCGCACGCCGCCGAGGATGCGCGGCGCCGCGAGGAGATCGAGGCCCGGAACCAGGCCGACAGCCTGGTCTACCAGACCGAGAAGATGCTCCGCGAGTCGGGCGACCGGCTTCCCGCCGACCTCAAGAGTGAGGCCGAGGGCCGCGTGGCGGCAGTTCGCTCGGCGATGCAGTCGAGCGACACCGCCGGCATCCGTCGCGCCATGGACGACCTGAACCAGACGCTCCAGAAGCTGGGGCAGGCGGTCTACAGCGCCGCGGGCGCCGGCGCGGGCGCGGGTGCCGGCCCAACCCCGGGCGGCCCGAACCCGAGCGGCCCGGCCGGCACTGTCGAGGGCGAGTTCCGCGAGGTGTAGCGGCCAGCCGCTACCCGCCGGCCGGTTGCCGCTGGGTAGCGGCCGCAACGGACGATGGCGAGCCCCTTTCCTCGCACGAGGAAAGGGGCTCGCTGCGTGCTCGGCGGGCATCCGAGAACGCAGGGCAAGGGCTCGCCCCCTGCCGCCCGGCCGGGGCAGGCCCCCCGCCGGTTCCCGGGTAACAGACGTAGGGCAGGGGCTCGTCCCCCGCCGCCCGGCCGCCACGCGAGGCACCTGACCTCGGATGCTCGGCTAATCGGTGAGCCAGCACGGCCCCGCGCCTACGCTACAGGCCCGGCCCCGACTGGGCCCTGCCGGTCCCAGCGGGCTTCCAGGCGCGCGAAATAGTTCCAGGCGAGGCGGGCACGGATGGCGAAGGGCGCGCCATCGGCCTCGATGGCGGCGCACTCGTCCGCGTCGATGAAGTCCGGGGCGCCCACGGCGGCGGCCTGCACCGCGGCGCGGGCGTTGTCTTCCAGCATGATCGACGCGTACAGCAGCTCGGGGATATTATCGGCCGCGACCGCGACGCCGTGACCGCGCAGCAGCACCGCCCGCCGCCGGCCCAGCACCTCGACCAGCCGCTGGCCCCGCTCCGGCGTCGTGATCAGCCGCCGTTCGGCGTAAAGCGGCACGCCGTCCGCGAACATGCCGCCCGGAATGAGCACCGGCCGGAACTCGCGGTGCGCGACCGCGAACAGCGTCGCCCAGGGCGAGTGCAGGTGCGCCACCGCACGCGCATCCGGCCGCGCCGCATGAATTGCGGTGTGGATCGGCCACTCCAGCGGCGGCCGGCCCTCGCCCTCCACAATGCGGCCGTCGGGCGCGAACACGAAGTGGTCCTCAGCCCGCGTGTTCGCCTTGTCCCAGCCCATGCCGGGGCACATGTAGATGCGCCCGGCGTCCGCATCGTACACGCTCACGTGCCCGTGCAGCTCCAGCAGCCCCCGCATCGCCAGGATGCGCGTGAGCGTCGCCAGCTCCTCGCGCAGCTCCGCCTCCTTCGCCATCTTCCCAGCTCCCTCCCAGCGAAACCCCGTCTCCGCCGTCGATCATAGCGGTTGGCGCGCCAGCGCGGACAGTCCGGCGGCTGATTCTTTCCGCCACACCCTCCCCCGCGCCAGCGCCTAAGAAGAGCATTAGAATCGGCCGGCGGCCAGACCCTACCTCGCCTGCCGGCACGCGGACTGCGCCCCCGGACGTGGAGGCCGCGGCGACCCGGCTGCCCGGCGCCGTCGGCCACCCCCAGCGAGCCGGCCACGGCCCACGCTGGGACGCCACGGGGAGGACCACATGGACACCACGCAGGACAGCAACACCCGACCATCCGAACAGCCGGCGCGCGACAGCGGGATGCCCGGCGGCGGCAAGGGCCGCAAGGACGAGCCGGGCCACACGGGCGTCTATCCGGTTTCGGAGATGGAAGGCGCCAGCGGCCAGGCCACCAGCCAGGGCGAGGCGTCCTGGGGCCAGGGCGACCGGGGCGCGGCGGGCTACGACGACAGCGGTAGCTCCGAGACGTTCGTCGTACCTCCGTCCGGAGAGCCCGCCCCAACCCGCCCCGGCGCACCCACCGGGGAGAAGCAGTCGTGAGTCGCCAGCCACCCCCCTCGCCAGCGCGACGTGAGGCGCTCGCTCAGCCCGACGTGGCTGAGGAAGCGGCCGAGCGCGAGCTGGCGCACGAGTACGCGGGCGACGTGCCGAACGACCGCGCGTCCCCCGCTCGACAAGAGGCCCTGGCCCAGCCAGGCGAAGTTGAGCAGGCAGCCGAGCATCGGCTTGCGGAAGCCTACTTTGGCGACGTGCCCAAGGACCGCGCGGCGCCCGGTCGCCAGGAGGCCCTCGCCCAGCCCGACGTGGCCGAGGCGGCGGCCGAAGACGCCCTGGCGGCGGACGACAGCGGAGCGTAGACCGCGGGCGGCGCGCGCTCTGGGACACTCCCGACCCGACAGGAGCCCGACAATTCGAGGAGGCAGCCGGCTATGCAGCAAGCAGGACGCACGCTGATGCTCAGCGATCTGGCCCGCGAGTTCCAGTGGGTCCAGATGCTCGGCTGGAGCGAGGACGAGCTGGAGAGCGTTCCGGTCCACGAAGAGGCCACCGCAGGCGACGAGATGCTGAACCTCTCGAACTTCGGCGGCACGGCGCTCGGCGTGAGCGCGAACGCCGGCGGCGGCACGAGCGCTAACACACGGTCCATCCAGAATCTCTGGGTGTACCGCAGGGAGACACCGCCCCCGCTGTGGGACCGGCTCCGCGAGCTGATGAATCGCGGCGGGCCGAGTGGCTACAACGCCAGCGGCCAGTTCGGGGAGACCAGCACGGAGACGTTCCCGCCTTCCCAGCCCGGTCGCTGATTAGCCCGCGGGGCCCTCGCGCGAACACGACTTTGTGGGTGGCTGGTCTGGCCGACGCCGCGTCCGGGTGGTGGCCCGGGCGGTGGCCGCGGGGCCAGCCGCGGGGCCAGCCGCCCGCGGGTCGGTTGCGCTCGACCGCGCGCTCGCCGATCCCACGCACGCTCGCTTCTTCAGCTGTCGTTTCTCCTCGTGATCCCGCGTCCCCTTGATTCACATAACAGGAGCTAGCGTGCAGAAGATTGCGATCTTGCGCGGCGGCGGACTCGGCGACTTCATTTTCACCCTCCCGGCGCTCGCGGCGCTCCGGCTCCGATACCCCGACGCGGAGATCGTCCTGCTGGGGCAGGCCTGGCATGCCGCCTTCCTCGCCGGCCGGCCCGGGCCCATCGATCGGGTGGTCGTGTTGCCCCCCGCACGCGGCGTGAGCCTGCTCGACACCGTGCCCGCTCCGCCTGGCGCGCAGACCGCGCAGGACGCCTTCTTCGCGGCAATGCAGGACGAGCAGTTCGATCTCGCCATCCAGCTGCATGGCGGCGGGCGCTACTCCAATCCCTTCATCCGCCGCCTGGGCGCGCGCTGGACCGTCGGGCTAAAGACGCCCGATGCGGAGCCCCTCGACGCCTGGGTGCCCTACGTGTACTTCCAACCGGAAGTATTGCGTTACCTGGAGGTAGTGGCGCTGGTCGGGGCCTCATCGCCCGCGGTGCTGGAGCCCCGCTTGGTTGTGACCGCAGCCGACCTCGCCGAGGCGCGACGTGCGGTCCCGCACCTGCCGCTCGACGGCGCGCCCGACGCGGCGCCCCTCGTCGTCCTGCATCCCGGCGCGGGCGACGGGCGGCGCCGCTGGCCGCCGAAGCATTTCGCCATCGTCGCCGACGCGCTCAGGGCAGCGGGGGCCTCGGTGGCAATCGTTGGCGTGGACGCCGAACGGCCGCTGGCCGCGTCGGTCGCGAGCGCCATGTGCATCCAGGCCGAGAATCTCTGTGGCCGCCTCTCGCTTGGCGGCCTCGCCGGACTGCTGGCGCGTAGCGGGGTGATGATCGGCAACGACAGCGGACCGCTTCACCTGGCCGGGGCCGTGGGTGCGCCAACAGTCGGCATCTACTGGTGTGGCAACCTGATCAACGCGGGGCCGATGACCCGCGCTCGCCACCGTCCGCTGCCGGCGTGGCGGCTCGCGTGTCCCGCCTGCGGCGCGGACGTCATCCGGGCGCGCTGCGACCACGAGGTCTCGTACACGGCCGACGTCTCGCCCGAGGAAGTGCTCGCGGCGGGGTGCGAGCTACTCGCCCTGCCCCCACGCGATAGCCCTCGGCCCACGCGTGGCGGCCGTGCGGGCCCCGCGCCCTCACCGCGACTTCGCGTGGGCCGTGTCGCGGCTGACTAGCTTGAAGAAGCGGCTCTCGTCGCCCTCCCGCGTCTCGTCCTGGTACAGGAACGCCAGGTGCTTCTCGTCGAACTTCTCGAACCACTCCTTCCAGGAGATGTGCTCTAGCCGGTCCTTGCCGCTGTAACCCGGGAAGTCCAGACGCAGCACCCCCGCCTCGTCGTGGTCCCCGGTGCCCTTGACCGTGGCCGGTTGGGCGCCGCGCGCCTCGGCCCACTTGCGGATCGTCTCGTGATCGGTGGTCGTCTTCGACTGTCCAGCCATACGGTGTCTCCTCCAATCGCCCGGTGTCAAGGCTTCGGTCACGAGCGGTGCAGACCGTATGCCAACCGTGCGGCACGACGCGGTTGCCGCGCCCGCGGCACGCTTCGTGCGTTCCCGACCGAGCCCCTGCCCGCACGAGTGATCGCGGCCGCGACAGCCGTGTAGCCACCCGCCGGTCCATCCTGACCGGCCGCGGCGCCCGCCAGTCGCGCCCGCCTAGCCCGGGAGTGCCGGTATGCCCGCCGTCGATGTCCTGTTGCCGACTTGTAACCGGCTGCCCGCGCTGATCCTGACCCTGGCCGGGGTAGCGGCGCAGTCGCTGTGCGATCTCCGCCTGATCGTGGCGGACCAGAGCGACGAGCCCGTCGGGGACCACACGGTCGTGCAAACGCTCCGCCGCGTGATCGCGGCGCGCGGGGGGGACGTCGAGTGGCACACGCGGCCGCCGGTTTGGGGAATCGCCGAGCAGCGCGCCTTTCTCCTCGACCGGGCGACCGCCGACACCGTGCTTTACTTGGACGACGACGTGCTGATGGAGCCGTGGGTGCTGGAGCGTCTGCGCGACACCCTATGCGAGGAGGGCTGCGGCTTCGTCGGCGCCTTCCCGGCCGGGCTCTCCCACCGCGACGACGTGCGCCCGGCGCAGCAGATCGTCGAGTACTGGGACGGTCCCGTGCAGCCCGAGGCGCTGACGCCGGAAGGCCCCGGTTGGGAGCGTTGGCAGCTGCACCGCGCCGCGAACCAGTGGCACGTCAGTCAGACCCTTGCCCCCGGCGAGCACCGCCGCTACAAGGTCGCCTGGATCGCGTCGTGCGTGCTCTACGACCGGACCAAGCTCCTGGCCGTGGGCGGGTTCGCCTTCTGGCGGCGCCTGCCGCGCTACCACTCTGGCGAGGAGGTGCTTGTCCAGAACCTGCTCATGCGGCGCTGGGGCGGCTGCGCCATCATGCCGTCCGGCACCTACTACGCTCAGGTACCGACCACCGTGCTGAACGCTGCCGGCACCGTGGACGGCCACGCGCTCGCCTTGCTACCCGAGATGATCGCCCGCTACGCGCCCGACACTCCTTGTGCCTATCCCTGACCCGCCATCCCGTCCCGCCCCCCCCGTCCGCGGCTGCTGACCCGGCCTGCCGCGACATAGTCGCTTGCGTAGCGAAGGATACGTTGCCACACGATACGGTGCGCCCCGGGCCTCACGTGAGGCCCGGGGCGCACCTGCTGGCGATTACCCTGGCTGGGGTGCGGGTGCGCCGCACCCGCACCCTATCCTTGCTAACCGGCCTAGTCGCCGCTGACGAGCTTCGGCAGCCACACCGAGATGACGGCGGGCGTGCCGTTGCGGATCTGCTGGAGGCCGCGGCGCAGGGCCGGGCCGACCTCCGCCGGGTCGCGCACGTTCTCACCGTAGGCGCCGGCCGCCTCCGCCTCCTTCGCGAAGTCGATCGGCGGGTCGAAGTAGCCGCCCTCCAGGCCGCTGCGCGCCGAGTAGCCCTCGGGGTAGTAGCCCACCGTGGCGCGCGTGCCCGTGCTATAGCTGCGGTTCTGAAACACCACCGCCATGAACGGCGCGCCGTACTGCTTCGCCGCCCAGATGGCCGGGTTCGCCACCGCGTACATGTAGAAGCCGTCGCCCGACGTCATGATGACGTCCTTCTGCGGCATCGCCAGCTTCGCGCCCAGCGCCGCGCCCGGCCCCCAGCCGCCGCTGCTGCCGGGGTTCTTGAAGTAGCTGCGCGGCGTCGAGCCCTTCACGAACCGCCACACCGGCGCCGACACCAGCGTCTCGTCCATCAGCACGCAGTTGTCGTCCATCACCTCGCTGAGCTGGTAAGCCACCCATAGCGCGTCGACCGGCGTCTTGCTCGCCGCGCCCTGCGCCTCCTGCACCGCCTTCTGCCGCCGCTCGCGCGACACGTCGCCCCAGCGGGCGGCGCGGTCGGCGAAGCGCTGGCGCTCGCCGCTGCCGATCTGGCCCTCGGCCGCCGCTTGCAGCGCGCGGATGCCCAGCAGCGCATCCGACGTGATGCGCAGGTTCGCCGTGAACTCGTAGGTGGGGATCGCCGGCTTGATCGGGTCCACGTCGACCACCACCACCTTGGCGTCGGCCGGCGGCGCGTTCGGCCCCGGCAGCCACGGGATGTCGCTGTCCAGGACCAGCACCATGTCACAGTCCTTGAGGCTCATCGGCCCCTGGTACAGCGGGTGGTCGAACAGGAAGCTCTGATAGGTCCGCCAGGCCGCCTCGACCACCGGCAGGCCCAACAGCTCGCACAGCGCCACCAGCGCCGTCACCGCCTCGGGGTTGCGGCCCGAGCGCGAGACGACCACCGCCGGGTTGCGCGCCTGCACCAGCCACGCCGCCGCCTGGCGAATGGCATCCGGGTCGGGCGCCGCGGGCTGCGCCAGGCCCAGCTGCTCGACGGTCGGGAAGCGCGCGCCGTCGATCGGGCTCATCGCCACTTCGCGCGGCAGGCTGAGATAGACCGGCCCCTGCGGCTCCGACTGCGCCACCTGCAGCGCCCGGCTCACCATCAGCCCCGGGTTGTCCTGCGAGGTCAGCTTGTGGTCCCACTTGACGTACTGGCGCACGATGCCGTTCTGGTCGAAGCCCTGCTGCAGCCAGAAGTGCGCGCCGTCGCGCGCGCCGCGCATCGAGTCGGGATAGGCGGTGGGCGGGCCGCCCGCCGTGATCAGCACCGGCACGCCGCCCCGGAACGCCGTGTGGACCGCGCCCCCGTAGTTCTGCGTGCCCACGTCCACGTGCGCGGCCGTCGCCGCGGCGCGACCGGTCACCATGCCGTAGCCGATCGCGGCGTTCAGGCTCGGGTGCTCGTGCGTCATCGTGATCAGCTTCGGCGTGGGCTTGCCCTGGGCCTTCGCCTTCGCAATCGCTTCCTGAAAGAACATGATCTCCGAGCCGGAGGTGAAGAACAGGTACTCCACCCCGCCCAGGCCCATCGCCGCGATGAGCGCGTCGCTGGTCTCGTCCGCCTGCACCGCCGTCCACGCGCCGGGCGCCATCGTGGTCGCCATCCGTCGACCTCCCTCTCTAGTCTGGCCTCTCTCGTCACGCGCCGCCACGCGCCGGCAGCCTGGAGGAGCCGGGCTGACCGGCCGCCGTTAGCCCACAGTATAGCCCCGCGCGCCGCACACGGCATGCGACCGGCGCACGCGCCGCTCGCGCCAGGCCCGGCGCCGTCCCTCCTGCCTGCAACTCCACGAGTCCTTAACACCTCGGCCACACGCCGTTAGTAGTACCGGGTGACCCTGGTATGGGGGTCCGGTTCGCCCCCGCCGCGCGAGAGAGCGCGGCTGACGTAACACCGGAGGTCACATGGTTCGACACGCTTTGCTCGGCGCGGCCGCGGGCGGCCTGCTGCTGCTCGCTCCCCACCGGGCCTTGGCAACCCAGCAGACTCACCTGGCGACACCAGGCGCCATCCCCGAAGTTTCCGCGCTCGCCAAGACGGCGGCGCCGCGCCTCGCGGCCGGCGGCGTGCCAACGCCGATCTACGCCGTGGACAACCCGGCCCAGCCGGGCGACGCGTTCCCCAACAGCCCCTATAGCGGCGGCACCGCCTAGGCGCACCGCGCCGCTTCCCACGCTAGCGCGTTCGTCGCCTGCTTGTGCGCCATGACCGGATGGCCCCAAGCCGTCGTACGCGCGCTCGAGCACTCTCGAAGCACCAATCGCCCCCGGGGAAAGCCCGGGGGCGATTGCGTCGCCGTTCAGACGGTAGCGAACAGGGGGCGCGCTAGCCCGCTACGGGAGCGACCAGCCCGGCACACCGCCCAAGCTGCGCCTCCGCCTCGGCCATGAGCCGCGCGACCAGCTCGCCGGCGCTCGGGATCTCGTGTACCAGGCCCACTGCCTGGCCGGCGTAGACGTACGCCTCGGTGTAGTCGTCACGCCGGCGCGCCGCCTCGAAGCGCTCGCTCACGGCGTCAAGGTCAGCCCGCAGCTGCGCCTCCCGGCCGTGCCAGCGCGCGGTGAAGGCGTTTTGCAGCGCTCGGCCGGGGAACTCGTCGGGCCAGGGTAGGCGCTGCACGATGTCGAAGACGTGGGTGTGTACGGTGTCTGTCTCGCGTGCCCGCAGCATCGCCGCCTTCGCCGCGTCGCTCCCCAGCGCCTCGCGCGTCGCCGCGAAGCGCGTGCCCACCCAGGCGCCGGCCGCCCCCATCGCCAGCGCGCCCGCGATCGCGCGGCCCGTCGCGATGCCGCCGGCCGCCAGCACCGGAATGCCCGCCGCCTCGCCCAGCGGCAGCACGAGCTGCAAGAGCGGCAGCGTCCCGACCGCCCCCGTGTGCCCGCCGGCGTCCGTGCCCTGCGCCACGAGCGCATCCACCCCCGCGGCGATCGCGCGCTCGGCGGTTGCCACGTCCTGCACCATGCCGATCACCCCCACGCCCGCGGCCCGCGCCCGCTCGGCGTACGCCGCGAAGTCCCCGAACGACAGGCTGACGGCGAACGGCCGTGCGGCCAGCACGGCGTCCAGTAGCTCCGGGCGCCCGTCGATGGCCCAGCTCATCAGCCCGATGCCGAACGGGCCGTGCGCCCGCGCCACCTCGGCCTCCCCGGCGATCCAGTCGAGCGGCGTGGTGCTACCCACCCCGATCATGCCCAGTCCGCCGGCCGCCGACACTGCGCCCGCCAGCGCGCCGCCCGCCACGCCCGCCATCGGCGCCGACACGAGCGGATAGCGCACCCCCCACGCCCGCGTAATCTCTGTCGTCAACACGCTACTGTCCTCCCCGGCGTGTACGCCGCAGCACTCTATGCTCAGCCTACGGCGGGCTCGCGATCGCGTCAAATGATTTGTTATGATGTTAGCCATCTTTTCAAGCGATGTCTGAACGTCTGGCCAAGGACGGTGCGCGGGCTCTGCGCGGCCAAACCTGCACCCTGCCGTCGGAAGCCAGCCCGGTTGGGGACGACGCCGTGGAGTCGCAGGACCTGCTCGTGTTCGAAACGGTGGCCCGCGTCGGGGGCATCTCGCGGGCCGCGCTAGAGCTGCACACCGTGCAGTCGAACGTGACGGCCCGGGTTCGGCTCCTGGAACGCGAGCTGGGCGTGCCGCTGTTCCACCGCCACAGTCGCGGCGTGCGGCTCACCAGCGCGGGGGAGGCGCTGCTGCCCTATGCGTCTCGCCTGCGCCTGCTCCTCGCGGAGGCGAGACGCGCCGTCGAGGACGGCGGGGTGCCGCGCGGCGCGCTGCGCATCGGCTCACTGGAGACGACCGCGGCGCTCCGACTGCCTCCCGTCCTCGCCGCCTATAGCCGCGCGTATCCCGCCGTCGACGTGACGCTGCACACCGGCACCAGCGACAGTCTCGTCAACGACGTGCTGGACTACCGGCTGGAAGGGGCCCTGGTCGCCGGCCCGGTGCGCCACCCAGCGCTCGTCGAGACGCCGATCGTCGAGGAGGAGCTGGTGGTCGTCACCGCGCCGGGCTGCGCCGACCTGGATGCCTACCTGGCCGCCGCCGACGAAGTCAAGCTGATCGTCTTTCGCACCGGCTGCTCCTATCGCCAGCGCTTCGAAGCCATCCTGGCCGCCCGCGGCCACACCGCCCTGCGCCGCCTGGAGCTGGGCACGCTCGACGGCATCGTCGGCTGCGTCGCCGCCAGCGTGGGCATTACCCTCCTGCCCCGCGCCGTGGTCGAGCAGGCCTGGCGCGATGGCCATGTCGCGCTGCACCCCTTGCCGGCCGAGCAGGCGTGCGTTCCGACCGTCTTCGTGCGCCGCCGTGACGCCTTCGTCTCTAGCGCCCTCGCGCGCTTCGTGGACTGCTGTCGCGCCGCCCAATCGCCCGCGATGCCCCCGGCGGCGCCTGCACCAATCCACAGCACCGAAACCGGTGTATGAAGTAGTGCATGCGCGGTTGGCACAAACAACCCGATAACTGGCCACCCCGGGCTACCGAGCGCAGGTATACGTCTAACCTTGCCCAACCCGGGCCTGGGGCAATACTCACTCGCCTACTATTGTCCTCATAGCAGCGTCCGCCCATCCAAGTCCTTACGCTTCGTATCCACCACACGCTACAGTCCTGGCATTCTGTCCGTCACTCACCAGGCAGATACCGCGCGATGGAATCGCAATCCAAGAGGCGGCAGCCGGCGTACTACTCACTGTAAGGCATGACGACGTGCCAGCTCACAGCGCGAGCGCCGCACGAGGGTACGGACAATGAACGAGCCACTACGCGTTGGCTTCACCGACGAGCGCTACTTCCTACCCTATGGCTTCCTAGTCCTCGTGCTGCTTGCCACCTTTGGCTGTAGTGGCTCCACATACCAGCTCTCTAGCCGGGCCATGACCACCGATGCATCTGCGCTGCTACCTGCTTCTCGACCGGCTGCCCCAGCCCCGCTACCCCTGGAGGAGGCCAAGATCCGCATCGACCACCTGGCCTTCAACCCGCCCATGTTGACCATACCGGCGGGGACTATCGTGTCCTGGACTAACTTCGATACGGACGAGCACACTATCACTTCCTCGATTCCTCAGTTTGCGTCTGGAAGGTTAGATCCCGGCGCCTCGTATTCGTATCGTTTTGCCGCCGCTGGCACCTACGTCTACTTCTGCGCGCTGCATCCTGGGATGACCGCGCGGATCGTCGTGCAGTAGTGGCGGAGGCGGAAACCGTCGTCTACGCCGCGCGCCATGAGCCGCCGGGCACGCGGACCAAGGAATCGTACCCGCGTGAGAGGCGGTCCACGGCGCGAGCTGTCGGCCAGCGGCCGAGATTCGGAAGGAGGAGAGCATGCGACTGCAGGCAGAAGTGCACTGCTATCACTGCGGCCACGTCTCGGGCACCTGGGTCTGGCTGCCAAGCCAGCCCGACCACGGGGTGTTTACGGAGACCCACGGCGCACGCCGCTCCACGCAGGGCCCGGTGCGCCCGCTCCGCTGCCTGCGCTGCCGAGGACCGATCTTTCTCGACGAGATCAACCCCGTCGTCGAGTCGCCAGTTCTGGAGTTCACGGCGCCGCGGCGCGGGCGGCCGCCGAAGGCCAGCCGCGCCGCGGCAAGCTAAGTTCGACGGGCAGCCGAGTCTGCCCCGGAGGTGTCCGATGTTGCGTGTACTCGCAGCCGCCGTCCTGTGTAGCGCGCTGACGCTCGGCAGCGCCAGCGCCGCCGGTGCGGTCGACTATCCCGACCCTGTGGTACCCCCCGAGTTCCTGCTAGGTGGCCCGCCGGCCCCCGCGCCTCCCGACAACGGCGGCGCGCGCCTGCTGTCGCAGGGGATGCGGGCGGCCCCCGCCGGGGTCCCGCTCCCGACTGCCTCGCGGGACGATGCTGACCCCCCCGAGGCCGGGAGCGCGGGCGCGTCGTGGCCGCGTGAGGGCGCCCCCGGCGCGCTCCATTTCGTCGTCAACAGCCAGTGGACCGACGGCGGCGGCGGCTGCGCGCTCCGCGACTGGACGAGCTGCTGACCAGCGGCGGACCGTCGCGGCGGGAGCGGTCAGCGCCGTTGGCGACCGCACCCGCCGCGTCTTAGCGCCCGGGGTTGAGGTCGATACGGTAGCGGCTTCAGCTTCAAAGGAGGAGCGATGTCACGCATTCAGGCGAGCGTTGTCCTGGCCGGGGTCGTCGCCCTCGGCGTGGGAGTAGTCGGTCCTGGCTGGTTCAGCGCCGAGCCAGTGCAAGCCTCCGCCCAGTCGCCATCGCCGGTGGCCGAGGCGCCTGCGGCGCCGGAACCATCGGCCTGGCAGCAGCAGTGGCAGTCATTGCTGCGCCGGGAGGACCAGCTTAGCCGCGATGAGCGACAGGTGGAAGAAATGGCGCCGCGGATCCAGCCGAATCTCGTGGACCGGCTACACCAGGGGCTGGAGCTAACCCGCCAACGGCTCGCGCGAGAGCGCCAGCAGCTCTGGCAGCAGCAGCCAGCGTCCGAGCCCCCAACGGGGATGCCCGTGGAGCCGGCGGACAACGGGCCACCGCCCCGCGCGCTCCGGACCTGCCGAGCGTCCGCGAGTTCGGAGCAGCACGCAATTGCTTACGACGTGCGAGGAGTGATGAACCGTGGGTAGTGGCCTACTCCAGCCCGGCCATCTGGTGGTCATCCTGATCGTCGTGCTCATCTTCGTGGGCCCGGGCAAGCTGCCGGAAGTCGGCAGCGCGCTGGGTACAGGGTTCCGCGAGTTCAAGCGTTCGGCCAACGAGGCCGGCCGGGGCTCCCAGGGCGCAAGCCAGATGGCGTTCGCGCCAACCTCGGTGGGCGCGGCCGACGCCACACGCTGCGGCCGCTGTCAGTCCCCAGCGGCCCTGGGCGCGCGCTACTGCGGCGCCTGCGGGCACGACCTGTCCGCACTGGTCTGATGCAGGCATTCTCCCCTACGGGGCCACGTCGCTCCCATGGCAGAACCCTCCCAACACGGGAGGATGACCGACCACCGATCGCCGCGAGGCAGCGTCAGCAAGCATCAACCTCGGAACGCCGACAGTCACACCAAGTAGGGAGATGACCCCATGAAGCTCTGGCAGCATCCCGATCCCCTGTTGCAGCCTCCCGCCAACTCGGGGGTTCTTCTGCAAGCATACGGTCCGTACACCAGCACCGCGACGTACAGCGGCATGACCGCGCCCTTATACACGCCGCCGAGCCGGTGAAGGCGCCGAACCGGGGATGGCCGAAGACAACCGCCTTGGCAAGACTAGTACCCGTCGTCGCGCCAGGAGAGGGGGGACCCACCGACGACGCTTCGCGCTAATCCCAAGCTCCAAGCGCACACGCTACAGGGAGCAGGTCTCGTCGGAGACCTGCTCCCTGTAGCGTGTGCGCTTGGCCGATCACCGCGACAGGCCTCCCTCGCCGGGCGGAGGGCCGGCGCCTCCCGGGGGCGCGTCAGGCGTCGCCGCAGAGGCGCGCCGGGTTGGTCGTCGTCACCAGCTTCAGCTCGTCCTCGGTCAGCCCGAAAGCCCGCATGTAGCCCCGCATCAGCCGCATGCACTCCACCGAGTTCGGGAACAGCGGCTCACCCGCGTCGCTCGACAGCGTGCAGTGCTCCGGCCCCACGGCTCGGATCGCCTGGTACATGCGGAACGGGTCCACGCCCAGCAGCGGCGATAGCTCGTCATACGTGAAGTTCATCGTGGCGCCGAACCCCACCAGCTCCTGCATCTGCTCCACGCTCAGGTCCACGAACGGGCTGAACGGGTGGTCAGACACCATCTGCTTGAGGCCTACCTTGTTGCCCTCCTCGGCCATGGCGAAGACCTCGGCGTGGGTAGCGTGGGCGAAGAACAGCGTCCGGCCGTAGTCGGCCACCATGTGGATGATCTCGCAGATCTCCGGCTTCAGCTTGCCGTGCTCGTCCAGCAGGTAGTGGCCGATCCGCAGCGCCTCGTCCCACGGCATCGGCGGCACCTGCTCGTACGGGTTCTTCGACTCGCCCCACCAGATCGGCTTGCCACCCACCTGGTGCAGCGTGTTCGCGTGCATCGCCACCGGCATCCACACGCCCACCACGCCCGCCTCGAGCTGCTCGCGCGTCGCCGCGGCCGACGGCGGCTTGCCGGTCGGCGCCACGTTGTAGCCGGCCCAGCACTGGATGGGCTCGACACCCTCCACGTCGCACCAGCGGTGCAGCGCCTCCTGCACCCGCTGCACGGCGGCCACCGGATTCGCGCGCCCGACGATCGTCTTGTACAGAATGCCCCGCATGCCCTGCTTCGAGGCGTGCTGCGCCAGGGTAAGCGCGTCCTGCTGCCCCTCGTGCGCGTGGCAGTGGATGTCGATCGCATCCTTCACGCCCGGCACGTTCGGCGGGCACTGAACCTCCTCGGAATAGGCGCGACGGATAGCGTACGACTTGACGTAGCGCGCCTTCGTCGGGTCCGGCGGCGCCGCCACCGCGGGGTTGCTCGCCTCGATCGTCTGCATGTGCTCCCTCTCTTTGCACAACAGCTGGCTGCTCAACAGGGCGCAGCAAGCAGCGCCCCGACACCATCGGAAGGTCAGCCCGCGTCCCTACTCAGCACCCAACACTCGCTACGGTCCGTCCGGCGGGCGCGGGTAGATGACCTCGCCGGCGCGCACGGCGAACACCGGCACGAGCTGCTGGCGCACGGTGAGCGTCTCGCGGCGCGAGTCGCGCGCCGTCCAGTCGCGCTCCTCCAGCCGCAGCACCGACACGTCGGCCACCCGCCCCACCGCCAGCGAGCCCAGCTCGTCGGCACGGCCCAGCAGGTCGGCCGCCTGGCTCGTGGCCATGGCTACCACCTCCCTGAGCGGCAGCCCCAGCCCCAGCAGCTTGCTCATCGTGGTCGGCAGGTCGTACACCGGTCCCCGCACGCTCAGGTGACTGGCGTCGGTCGAGACGGCGTCGGGCGGGAAGTCCTGGTCAAGCAGGCGCTGCGCCACCGCGAAGCTCAGGTTGTTCGCGCCGTGCCCGATGTCGAAGCGCACGCCCCGCGCCCGCGCCTCGCGCACCGCCGGCGCCAGCCGCCCGTTCGCGTCCAGCAGGCCGCCGCGGTGCCCGGTGTACATGTGCGTCACCGTGTCGTCCGGCCGCAGCAGCTCCACCACCTGCTCGATGGGCTGCGTCGGCCCGTCGCCCCACGACTCGCCGATGTGTACCAGCACCCGCAGCCCCACCTCGTCGGCGATCGCCCGGCCGCGCCGTAGCGGTTCCAGGCCGAGCGGCCCGAGCGCGCTCGCCGTCGCCATCCACTTCATGCCCACCAGGCGGTCGCGGTGCTCGGCGGCGGTCCGGGCGATGCCCTCGGGATCGATCAGCCGCGGGTCGCCCAGCTTGGCGAACTGCGGGTTCACCACCGAGCCGAGCGTCGAGAGGTTCACATAGGCCAGCACGCGCGTCTTCGCGCGCTCCATGATGTGCTCGCGGAACAGGCCGAAGCTGCTGTGGCCCGACGAGCCCGCGTCCACCACGGTCGTCACGCCCCGACTCACGCCGAGCAGGTCGGGGTCCATGCTGTTCGCGCCGAAGCCGCGAAAGCAGTGGACGTGCGCGTCGATCAGCCCCGGCACCACCAGCAGCCCGGTCACGTCCAGCACCTCGGCGCCCACCGCGTCCAGCCCCGCGCCGACCGCCTCGATACGGCCGTCCCGCACCCGCACGTCCAGCAGGCCGTCTAGCCCCTGGGCGGGGTCCACCACCCGACCGCCCCGCAACAGCAACCCCGTGTCCGCCACCGCCGCCTCCTGCACGGCCCCGCCCCGACCCGCTCCCTCGCCACGTATGTGCGACAAGCTTTTGCTGCCCTTCTCACCCCGCGGGAGAGGGGCTGGGGGTGAGGCCATGCCCCTACCGTGCCCGTAATATACACCCCTCGCCCGTCCGGCGAAACCGTAGTCCGGCGGGCGCGGCCGCCACACCCCGCGGCCCATGCCCCTGTGGCATTCACCGGTCCTTAACGCCACCGCCCGCGGATTATTCGTCCCGCCAGCCGTCGCCTGCCGATGATCTACCTGGGAGAACGACAAATGGAACGACGGCAGGACCTCCTCTTCCGCCAGGTCGTCGCTCACGTAGAAGCCAGCCTGGTGAACAGCGGCTTCCGGCTGTTCGATCGCGGTGGGCTGGGTGAGTATCGCTGGGTCGAGTTCACCCGCCTACGGTGGGGGCCAGCCGCGCAGCCCCGCGAGGAGCACCTCGTGCTCTACCACCTCGCGGACCACCGCCACATCGGCGCCCGCCTCCACTGGCGCAACCCCGTCGCGCGCACCCGCACGGGCAACGTGCTCATGAACCTGTGGAACTACGACCCCGGCGCGCCGGGTGGCAACGGCTCCAAGCTCACCCTCTGCGCCGAGGTCCACGGCTGGATCGCCGACGCCCTCGACCCCGCCAGCTAACCCCCTCGTCCCTGGGGCACAGCAGTGCTCCCCTAGCTGGGGGCCGTGGGGGGCATCCTCCCACATCTCCTCTCTTCGGGGGTCTGGGGGTGTCCCCCAGCCTCGCCAACAGCCTGCTACCCTCCTCATGCACGCTGCACAATCCCGCGTCGCGCATTTTCGTATGAGCCGTCCGATGCCCCCCTGTCGGGCCCCCGCCTACAGTGAGGCCAGTGAGGCCAACACACGATGGGAGTGGGCCATGCCAACCGACGCGCCCCTTAGGATCGACCCTGGCGACACCGCCTGGGTCCTCGCCTCCGCGGCCTTGGTCATGCTGATGACCCCCGCCCTCGGCTTCTTCTACGGCGGCCTCGTGCGCCGCAAGAACGTGCTCAGCACGATCATGCACAGCTTCTTTATTCTCGCGCTCATTAGCGTCCAGTGGGTCCTCTGGGGCTACAGCCTGGCCTTCGGCCCCGACGCCGGCGGCGGCCTCATCGGCAACCTGAGCTGGCTGGGCCTCAACGGCGTGGGCATGGAGCCCAATCCCGACTACGCCAAGACCATTCCCCACCAGGCGTTCATGGCGTTCCAGATGATGTTCGCCGTCATTACCCCCGCGCTCATTACCGGCGCGTTTGCCGAGCGCAAGCGGTTCAAGGCGTTCGTCATCTTCTCCCTGCTCTGGGCCACGCTCGTCTACGACCCCGTCGCTCATTGGGTCTGGTCCGCGAACGGCTGGCTCCACGCCCTTGGCGCCCTCGACTTCGCGGGCGGCACCGTCGTCCACATCACCAGCGGTGTCTCGGCCCTCGTCGCGGCGCTCGTCCTCGGCCCGCGTGTTGGCCTCGGCAACGAGCCAATGGACCCCCACGACCTGACGATGACCGTGCTGGGAGCGGGGCTGCTCTGGTTCGGCTGGTTCGGCTTCAACGCCGGCAGCGCGCTCACCGCGGGCGCCCTGGCCACCAACGCCTTCGTGGTCACCAACACCGCCGCGGCCATGGCCGCGCTTACCTGGATGACCGTGAGCTGGGCGCACCACGGCCGGCCGAGCGTGCTGGGGGCGGCGGCGGGCGCCGTGGCCGGGCTGGTGGCGATCACCCCGGCGTCGGGCTACGTGAACGCGACCGCGGCCATCATCATCGGCCTCGGCGCGGGCGTCATCTGCTACTGGGCCGTGCAGCTCCGCACCCGGCTCACCCGCATCGACGACGCGCTCGACGTGTGGGGCGTGCATGGCGTGGGCGGCACCTGGGGCGCCCTGGCCACCGGCCTGTTCGCGACGCTCGCGGTGAACGCCGACGCGGCCAACGGCCTGTTCTACGGCGACCCCGGCCAGTTCGTGAAGCAGCTCGTCGCCGTGGCCGTCGTCTGGGTCTACTCGGCGGCCGTGACCTGGATCATCCTCAAGCTGATCGACGTAACCATCGGCCTGCGCGTCGAGGAGCGCGAGGAGGTCCTCGGCCTCGACTCCACCCAGCACGTCGAGGTCGCCTACCAGCTCTAGCTCCGCGGGGAATAGGGGATAGGGGATAGGGAGTAGGGCCGGCCCTACTCCCTATCCCCTATCCCCCACGGCCTACTCGTACTGCGGCGGCGCCGCTTCGCCGCCCAGCGCCACGTGGATCCAGGCGGGCTCGACGCCCGTGTTCACGAACTTTAGCCGCTGGTTCGGCGGGCAGTACACCAGGTCCTTCGGCCCCAGCACTACCTCCGCCTCCGCGCCGTCCTCCTCCCAGTAGAAGCTCATCCGCCCCTCCAGCACGGTGAACACTTCCTCGTGGGCGTGCGTGTGGTACGGCGAGCCGCCGCCCGGCGGCACGTAGAGCATATAGATGCCGAAGTGCGCGGCCGGCAGCGCCCAGGCGTCCATCGTGCCGTGGCCGTTCGGGCCGACGTACTGGAACACCGCGCGCTCGTTCCCCGGCTGCTTGGTCTTCGTGAAGATCGACCAATCCGGCTGCACGTCCGTGAAGCGGACCAGGTGCCGTGCCATTCGCGCCTGTAGCGCCTCCCGCTGAGCCTCGCCCGCCCGCTCCTCCG
The DNA here is from genome assembly GCA_021325365.1 of Pseudomonadota bacterium. The sequence continues at coordinate 3,576 of JAJPHF010000108.1, read as the reverse complement.
TCTGCATCGTGCGCTCCTCCCCGGCCGCGGCCTGACTGCGGGCGGCCCGGCCCTCTCGAAGCGAGGGTACTGCGGCCGCGGGCGAGTGTCAACGCCGGCCGCGGATCGACCACGCACTCGCGGCGGTGCAGGGCCTCGCCTACGCCCGCCCGTTCGCGCTCGGCGGCAGCGTGATGACGTGCGCCTCCCCGTCGCGGATCGCCGCCCGGACCACGTCCGCCTCCACCGTGGCGATCACCACCTGCGACAGCGTGCCCGCCGCGCACGCCCGCACGAGATGCTGCAACAGCTTTCGGCCGTTGGCCGCGTCCAGGTGCTCTAGCGGCTCGTCCAGCAGCAGGAAGCCGCCGCGCCCGAAGTGCCGGCCCAGGTAAGCGTGCAGCAGCGCCAGAAACGCCGCGCGCTCGCCGCCGCTCAGCTGCGCCAGCTCTAGGCTGCGCCCGTCGCGCCGCACGGCCAGCCGCTTGCCCTTCGCGTCCGGCTCCAGACGCGCTCCGGCCCAGCCGCTGAACTCCTCCCAGGCCCGCGCCACCGCGTCGTAGGCTTCGGCGAGCGCGCCGCGCTGTAGCCGCGTTATCGTCGCCTTGGTGGCCGCCGCGAACAGGTCGGCCAGCAGCTCCCGCCGCGCCAGCGCCACCCGCGCGGCGGCGAGATCCTCCGGCGAGCGGCCCGCCATCGAGGCAACGTTCAGGTAGCCGTGCAGCGTCGCCAGCTCCTCCTGCGCCTCGGCCAGCGCCTTGCCCAGCATCGCCTCCTGCTCGCGCGCCGTGGCCTCCTTCTTGATCAGCTCCTCGTGCTCGGCGCGCAGGCTGTCCGGGCTCGCTTCCCCGGGCAGCAGCTCCTGTCGTCGTGCCGTTAGGGCGTCCAGCCGCTGCCGCGCCTTCAAGGCGGCGCCCTCGCGGACCTCGGCAGCCTCGAGCGCCGCCCGTTCCGTCTGCCGTTCGGCGCTTAGCGCGGCGATCCGGTCGCCCAGCGCCTGCGCGTCCGCGTCGTGCGCGGCGAGCAGCCGCTGGCGCACGGCGGCCGCGGCGGTCCGCACGGCGTCCTCGCGTGCCTGGCGCTCCGCCTGCAGCGCCCGCTCACGCTCCTCGGCCTTCGCCGCTCGCGCGGCGTTCTCCTCGAGCAGCCGCTGCTTCAACGCCTCGGCCTCCGCCTGCTCGGCCGCCACCGCCGCCGCGCGCTCGGCTTGCAGCGCCGCCACGCGCTCCGCCAGCTCGACCTCGCGCGCGCCGTTCTCGGCCAGCAGCCGCTGGCGCAGGGCTTCCGGCAGCGGCTGGCGGCACACCGGACAGGTGGGCTCGGTCCCGGCGCCCGGCGCGTGGGCGGTCAGGAACGCCGTGCTCTCCTGCACCTGCTGCCGCTCGACCGCGGCTCCCGCCAGCGCGGCGTCGATCTCCCGCAGCCGCGCCGCGCGCTCGTCGCGCCGCGCTCGCAGCGCCGCATCGTCCGCCACCAGGTCCGCCGGCGCGCTCGCCCGCAGCGCCCGCGCCCGCTCGGCGGCCGCCTGGCGCTCCACCCCCGCCGCCATCAGCGCGGCGTCAAGCTCCTGGACCGCCGTCGCCGTCTCGGCCAGCAGGGCCGCCAGCGACGGGTCCTCGGCGGCCAGCTCGGCGGGGCCGCGCGCGGCCAGCGCCCGGCGCTGCTCGCCCAGCGCCCTCTGCCGCGCCGTCGCCTCGCCCAGCTCGCTGTCCAGCCGCTTGACGGCCAGCTCGAGCCGCCCGCACGCGGCGACCGCCGCCAGGTATGCTCCGGTCGGGTCGCTCGCCGCCAGCGGCGCCAGCTCGCGGTCGACCTGCTCCAGCTCGGCCAGGCGTCGCTCCACGGCGTGCATGGCGTCAGCCGCCGCGTGCCGCTCCCTCGCCGCCGTCACCCGCGCGGCGCTCAGGCGCTCACACTCATCCTCCAGCCAGTCGCGCCGCTCGATCGGGTCGCCGCTCCAACGAGCGCGCCCCGCGGCCAGCGCCTGGTCGCGCCGCGCCACTTGCTCGGCCAATGGCGTCAGGCTCGCCTGCTGGCGGTCGATCTCGCGCTTGACCCGGCCGGCCGCCTGATCGATCAGCTTCAACTGCTCCAGCCCGAGCACGCGCTGCAGGTGCGCGTCGAGCGCTGCCAGCGGCGGGTTCGTCAGGAAGCGGTACACGTCCCCCTCGGGCATGTACAGGATGCGCAGGTAGAAGTCGGACGGCACGCCCAGCAGCTCTTCCAGCTTGGCCGCCACCCGCTCACGGCCCTCGGCCGCCGTCGTGTTGCCGCGGCGCAGCGCGGCCGTGCCCTGGTGCCCGGCCGCCCCCAGCGCGCGGCTGACCTCCCAGCCCGTGCCGTCCAGCTCCAGGGCCACCGCCACGTCGACCGGCTGGCCGTCGACGCGCACCATCTGCTTCGCGTCGGACAGCGTCGCGGGCGCGCCGGCCAGGGCGAAGGCGGCCGCCTCCAGCAGCGACGTCTTGCCGGCGCCGTTCGGCCCGAGCAGCACGTTCAGGCCCGGCCGCAGGTCGATCGCCACCGCGTCGAACGCCCGCCAGTTGCGCGCCGTCACCTGCTTAAGCATCGCCCTCCCCCTCCAGCGCCGCGGCCGGGCTGAGCGCCCGCAGCGCCGCCTCTAGCTCCGCGGCGAGCGCGCCCACGTCGGCGGGACCGCGCAGCAGCGCCTCGAACGTCTCGCTCAGCCGGCCCAGATCGTCGTCGCCAAGCCCCGCCAGCGCGGCCTTCTTGTCCGCCTTGAGCACCCTCCGCGCGCGCTCCTGCACGGCCGCCGCGTGCAGCTCAGCCCCAAAGACCATCGTCGGTTGTGTGCCCGCGCTCGCCGCGGGCGCCAGATCACCCATCCTCTCCCCTCCAGTCCTCTCCAGCGCTACAGCCGAGAGCGCAGTCTGCCCGCCCACCACGGCCGTCCGCGTGAGCACCGAGCCTCTAGGCTGTCGGCCCGTGCCTCCCCCGCCTGTGGCCCCCGGCCCCGCGGCCCGCGCCCCCGCCTATCGTGACTTCCCCGCACCGCGGCGAAGTTCGACACACTCGGATATCCCTCGGTCCTTTCTCCAGTCGCGCGCCCCCGCTAGCTGCGCCCCCGCGCCATGGCCCGCCGCCCCTCCCCGGACGACCGGCCCCCGCCAATAGCTTCCTATGTAGGGGCGCGGCTAGCTGCGCCCTGCCCGGCGTCCGAGCGAATCCGTCGATGCCGCGTCCCTCCCCCTCTCCCTCTGGGAGAGGGCCGGGGTGAGGGCGTCCCCCTCGTTCTCCCCCTCTCCTGCGCGAGCGGGGGGCAGGGGGGTGAGGGCGTCCTACTCCCTCTCCCGCTGGGAGAGGGGCGGGGTGAGGGCGCGCCCCCAGCATCCGGCCGCGAGGCGCGCAGGAGAGCGCCCGCCCGCGGCGCGACGTGGTCGCCGTCCCTGCCCGTACACGCCTTTCCCGCACCCGCCGCCTGTCCCCGGCCCGGGGCCTCCCCCCGCCGGCCGCGGCCGCCGCGGGCCAGCGGGGGAGTATCGTACGGGGCAAACGATGCGGCCTTCCGCGCCCGACCAGCACGCGCCAACCCGCGCCCGGCCTAGCAGTTAACCACCCGGTCAAGGAGCATCGTTT
>JAJPHF010000141.1 GCA_021325365.1 Pseudomonadota bacterium | reverse complement strand
CACCAGCCGGATCGCGCGCTCCCGCAGCTCGGGCGGGTATCGTGTAGCTTTGCTCATGACTCCATCCTCTCAAAGGTTGGAGCCTCCACGCTACCCGGGGCGGTTCGGGATACTGAAACAGTCGGCCTCGTCGTAGCCCGGTAGCTGGCGGATCATCCGCCTCAACCCTACGATCCGACCAGGGGATACTGAAACTATGGTGCAACTGATCGTCACGTCGCCACCCTATAAGCCTCAACCCTACGATCCGACCAGGGGATACTGCAACCGGCCAGCAAGCGGATTACCATCGACGGCTCCTACGGCCTCAACTCTACGATCCGACCAGGGGATACTGAAACCCGGATAGACACTCGGCAGGAGCTGTCGAAAGTCAATTAGCCTGGTTCTGGCACAGAGTGTGTGGTGCGGAACTCTGGCCGGCACCTCGGCGAGATCCTGCGCACCGCCAACCAGCAGGCAGGCTGCGCGCGTCCCGGCCTTCAGGCTGATCGATGCCGCGGCGGCCTCAACTGGCGAGCAGCACTCGCTTACGGAGCAGGTCGAACTTGGCCCGGCCATACATCTGCCGCTTGATCAGCTTGGTCCGACACACCTCTCTCTCCGCCTGGCCTGAGTTCCAGGCATGGGCTAAGGTCGCCTCGACGGCCGGGCGCTCCCGGCGGATGCCCGCGGCAAAGGTGCGTAGTTCGGGCACCCCACTCGCGGTGGCCGCCTGCAGCCAGCCCTCCAGCGCCCCCGCGTCGCGATCATGCACCATGCACCGGAAGGTCTTGATCACCACCACGGCCATCTGGATCTCCGGCGCGGCCGCCAGCAGTCGTGTCCGCATCACCTGTTGGTCCGGTTCCAGGTCCTCCGCCGGCCGCAACAATAACCAGACCGCCTGTCGTGCGGACGGGGGCCGCGGGGGAGCCGGTTGGGGCGGCGCTGCGGGGCGGCGCGTGCGCCAGCCGCTCCGGGCTGGCTCCACTCGCCAGCCGGCGACCGCTCGCTAGACCATGCGCAGCGAGCCGGTGAAGCCTCGCGCCTGCAACTCCTGCCACAGTACGGTCGCATCCCGGCAGCCCGCCTGCCACCGCGCCTGGAGGTAGCTCGCGTGCGCTGTCCCCGCGCTCAGCTTCGTCCGCCGCGCCGACCACTCGGGGAAGCTCCCGGCGGTGACATACTTGCGCACGGTCGGCCGCGAGAGGTCCTCGAGCGCCGCGATCTCAGTGAGAGACCAGCCGTCCTGCCGCAAGGTGATCACCTGCTCGTAGCGCGCCAGCCGGCGTGCTCGTCGGGGCTTTGCGGCCGCCGGGTCATCACCCGTGCGAGCCGCCCCGCCACCGTCCGCTGGCGGGCCATCGGTCACGGCGGCCCGGAGAGCCGCCGGATGGCGGGCCAGGATCCGTTCGAGCACCTCGCTGCTGTTCTTCTGCAGGTGAAACCGGTCAGCGATCTGAGGAGCCTCCGGCGCCCCTTACCGCACGCCGCTGGCGTAGTCGCCGGCACGATCCCGGCAGACAATCTGCGGCGCGCCATGCTCTTACAGCCAGGTCGCCAAGGTCTGTGCGATGCGGTCGGGCAGCAGATCCATGACCCGGTGCTGTTCCAGGTCGGTCAGGATCGTGCCGTACCGATGCCCGCGTCGGAGGGCGAAATCATTGACGCCGAGGATCGTGGGCGTGATGATCGGCGGATCCGGCAGCGCCCGCACGAGCCGGAGGGACGTCATGCGGCTGATGACGACCGTCCACCTCGCAGCGAATCGCGCACTGGGCCGGCCGCCGAGGGTGAGCGCGAGATCGGTGAGGAGGGCTTGGAGCGGCGCACTGCGGTGGGCATATGGCGCCGCCAACCGCGGTGCCTGTTCGGCGAAGGTTCGCCGGCGGCAGGTGAGCTCCTGGCAGCGGAATCGCCGGACCTGCAGGTAAATCGTGACCCGGCGCCGGCCCAACGGCATGTCCGCAAGCTGCCGCGTATACGAGCCGTGCAAGCGCCGGGAAGGCGTCCGGCAATCGGGACAGGCGGCCACCGCTGTCTGCGTGACCGCGTCGACCACTACTTCATTGGCGAGGACCTGGACCAGCCTAACAACGACGTCGGCCAGATGCGGGAGCAGCGCGGTTATCTCCATGCTGGTCTCCTCCCCCGGCGCCGCACCCCAAAGGCGGGGCGTCATGCGGGGAGTGTGTCAGTCCGGCCCCGTGCACCCCACACACTCTGTGCCAGAACCATTCTAATTGACGCCACCGGCCAGGCTAATCGACTTTCGACAAGGTCATCCGCGACGCGGCGATCGTGGGGGTCCAGCTGGCGACCGGGAGGCGTTTCCGGGAGATCCAGGAGCTATGCGTGTCCGATGTCAACCTGCTGTCTGGGGAGCTCCAGGTGAGGGCCAAGGGCGGCGCCATCCAGCTCGCGTACCTCTCGCCACGGACCCTCAAGCTCCTGCCCCGCTACCTGCGCGAGCGGCCCGCCTCGGCACCCACCGACCGGCTGCGGCTGAGCGACGACGGCAGGCCGCTCACCTATTGGGGCTACCAGTCGGTCTTCCGGCGGCTGAAGTGACGGAGTGGGGTGCTGCGGGTGCGCAGCCACCTGCTCCGGCACCACTTCGCGCAGGTCGCGCTGGAGAAGGGGGCGGAACGGGCGGCGGTGCAGGAGATGCTGGGAAGCCGGACCGAGGCGATGACGCGGCGCTACACCGCCTCGGTGAGGCAGCTCTCCGCCGCGAAGCTCATGCCCAAGTACGCGCCCATCTGATAACTGCCTCCTGGGTTGCTAACAGGGAATCAGTTGGTTCGAACGAGTCTTCTGGAGGGAGGGCAAAAGAAAAACCCCCGCAAATGCGGGGGGTGGTGAGCCGCCAGGGACTTGAACCCTGAACCCGCTGATTAAGAGTCAGCTGCTCTGCCAATTGAGCTAGCGGCCCAAGCGCCCGGGCGCATGTGGCCGAGCGCAGAGATATTGTACGGCAACATGCCGTGAAGCGGCAACTCGCCGCAGTACGCCGAGCACCACCGCACCCGACGGGCAGCCAACCCGCCCGCTGCGGGTGTCCCGTCCGCCCCGCGGCGAGCGAGGCGCCGCGCGGCCGGGTCGGGCCAGCCCATCCGCCGGCCCGACCGCGCGCGCGTTACGCTGGGAACCCGCCCCTCGGCCCGGCTAGGCGCGACGGAGCAGGCGCCAACCGCCGAGCACGAGCAGCAGCCCCAGCCCCGCGGGCCAGACCACTGGGTCGGCGTCTCCGGTGGGCGGGAGGGCGGCCGGCTGCGCGACGGGCACGGCGCTCACGACTACGGGCAGCGGCTCGACCAGCGTCGTGGTGTTGCCCCCGACCTGCACGACGGCGCCGGGTTGCAGCAGCACCGTGGCGTTCGGGTCCGGACTGCCAAGCACGCTCGTGCCCGAGGGTAGGACGAGCGCGGTGCCTTGCGGGTAGCTGGTGGTGCCGACCAGACTGGCACGCGGCAGCACGGCGTTCAGCGGCGCGCCAATCGTCGTCGGGTTCTCGGCGGCCGGGATACTGGTGCCCGCGGGCAAGGTGATCACCTGGCCGTTCGGGAGCCGCACGGGCGTGCCGGGCGGGATCGCGCCGTCCTCGAGCGCGGTTTCCAGCGGAATCTGCAGCGCGGCGCCCGCGGCGATCGTCTCGTCGCCCACGGCGATGGGGGCGCGCGTGAGCACCGTCCGGCTCTCGGCCAGCGCATTGGGCGTCGGCACCGCGGTGGGCGTGGCCGCCGCGACCGTGGGGGCAGGGGTGGCCGTGCGAATGGGAGTCAAGGTGGCGAGCGGCGTTAGCGTTGCCGCGACCGTGGGCGCCAGCGCCGGCAGGGTCGCTGTCCGGGTAGGGACGGCAAGTGCAGTCGCGGTCTGCGCGACCGCGGTCAACGGCGCGGCCACGTTGGCCGTGGCGGTGGCATCGGCCACGGTAATGGTCGCCGCCGCCGCGGTTGCGGTCGCCACGAGATTCGGGCGCGGCGGCTGCGTGATGCTAGTCGTGCGCGGGATCGGCGGGACACCGGGAGGCTGGCCGATCGGCGTGGAGGTGGCGCTCAGGCCCGAATACGGGGTCGGCGGCGGGGGAACCAGAGGGGTGGGTTGGGCCGTACCGATCTGGCCAGCGACCCGCGCCTGCGCCAGGGCGGCGGGCGTCGGCCCGAGCATCAGCAGGGCGGTCGCTGCAGCCAGCAGCAAGGCGAGTCGGGGCATGGCTCCTCCTCGACCGTGGTGTGCGCGAGTGGGCGGGAGCGGGCGCGGCAACGGCAACGCGCGACGAGAGTGTCTGCCAGCCTCGCCGCCCGCCGGCAAGATTCGTGCCGTCCGCGCCTCCTCGCCAGGGGCGCTCACGGGATACGACTGGCGCGCGTCCGGCCGGGCACGTGCTCACTCAAGCTCCAGGTCACGCCTGCCCGCCCCATTATAGGGACGGCAGACCGTGGCGCGAGGGCCGGCAAATTACGGCCGTATCACAAGTCGCGCCCGCTCCCTTGCCGGTTTCCCCTGCCATCATATCACTCGCTCGCCGGCCAGCGACTAGGCGTACACTACAGCGTACCGTTGTATTTGCCCGGGAGGCCCACCGATGTCCGACGATTCGCGCGGTGCCCGGGGCGACTCCGCTCGCCGCCGGCGGCTTGCGGGCGGCGCGCTGATCGCCGCGGGCAGCCTGCTCGTCGTCGTTACCGCGCTCGCCGCCACGGGCGTCCTGCCACTCTGGCGGCCGTCGGTGCCGCCGCCGCCGGCGCTTGTGGAGGCGCGCGCCACACGCGTCACGCTGGCTCCAGACAGGAGCGCCCCAGTCGAGCCAGGCCCGCGAGCCACGGATGCCGCGGGCAGCTTGCCCGGGCCGCGAGCCGCCGCGCCGGCCGCCGCCACGGGCGGCCCGCCCGCTGAGGCGGTGCCTTCCGTTAGCCCGGCGCCGCCGCCCAGTCCGGCGGCGACCGTGAGCGCGCCCACCGACACGTTGGGCGCGGACCGACCCGGCCCGCTGGCGCAGCTCCTGGCCACCCTCACGGCCGCGCCGACCTACGCGCTCCCCCCGCTGCCCACCCTGCCGCCATCCCCCACGCGGATCACGAGCGCGATTCCCACGCGCACGCCGCGCCCCACGCCTGTGCCGCCGCCGCCCCCGCCCGGGCTGCCGGTCCACCTCGTCATCCCGCGCATCGGCGTGGACACGCCGGTCGTCGAGCTGAGCACGACGCTCGACGCCAACGGCGTGCCCCAGTGGGAGACGGTACCCTTCGTCGCCGGGCACTACCGCATGACCGGGCTAGTGGGCGCGCGCACGAACGTCGTCCTGTCCGGCCACGTCGTCACGCGCGAGATGGGGAACGTCTTCCGCGACCTGCACCTATTGCGCCCCGGCGACCCGGTGGTGGTCTATACGGAGCAGGGGCAGTTCACCTACCGCGTGAGCGAGCTGCGCTTAGTGGACCCCGCCGACACAAGTGTGCTGGCGCCGTCGAGCACCCCCCGCCTCAGCCTCATCACCTGCGCCGGCGAGTTCGATTTCCGCACCCGCACCTTCAACCAGCGTCTAATCGTGGTGGGCGACCTGGTGACGGCATAGCAGCGCTCTCCCCTCCGGGCTTACGGCGCGGACTTGAGGAGGTTCACGACGACCGCGAGCGGGTGACCGTTGCTGGTCACGGTGGCGGCGCCCTGAAAGCCCCAGGGGAGCGCCGGAATGCTGGCCGGCGTGTAGGTCGTGCCGTCGCCGGGCGCCAGCGTGTTCTGGGCGGTGTAGAGCGGCCGACCGGTCTGGTCGTAGTAGATCACCGACACGTCGGCCGTGTCGCCGGCGAGGTTCTGCACGCGCAGGCCGGCCGTCCAGCCGCCGTAGTCCTTGGCGAGCAGCGGCACGTCGACGACCGTCCCACCGCTCGGCGCCGCCGGATACGTCATGACGAGGCTGCTGTCGGCCCGCGCCTGGTTGACCACGGCGACGAGCGGCCCGCCGCTGGTGGCCGTGAGCGTCGCCGAGCCAACGTACTCGTCGGGCAGGTTGGCATTGGCGGGCTGGTACAGCGTGGCGCTGCCGTGCGCCGGGATGGCGACGACTTCCTGCACCGGGGCCGGCACGCCCGCCGGCCGGCTGTAGCTGACGGTCACCTGCGCGGGCGCCGTGCCCGTGTTCAACACCTGGATGCCCGTGGACCAGCCGCCGGCGCGCTTGAAGACGAGCGGCGCCGCGATCGTGGCGGCTGCCTCGTTGGGCACGACGTAGCTGGTGGCCGTGCCGTTCGGGCCGATCTGCGCGGCGACCGCCCCCAGCGCGCCGCCGCCCGCGCTGTCGATCACCGCCGCGCCCACGAAGCCGTCCGTGAGGCTGGCCGCCTCGGCGAGGCGAACGGCCGCGACGGCGCGTGGCGCCAGCGTCGCGCTGTCCTGGCCGAGCAGCGCACCGGCGGGAGTGTAGTAGCTCACCGTGGCGGTCTCCCGCGTATCGGCCAGGTTCTGCACGTACAGCACGGTGCTGCCGCGCTGCTCGCTCTTCTCGACGAGCGGCGCGTAGAGGCGCGCGGCGCCGCTCGACACGCCCAGGTAGCCGTGGCGGCTACCGCCGGCGCGGTCTTGCGCGACCAGCGCCGTGATGCCGCCGCCCGCCTCCACAACCGCCGCGCCGCGGAAGCCCGCCGGCACCTCGGCGACAGTCTGCAGCGGCAGGGTCGTGGCACCGAAGGCGTTCAGGCTCGCGTTGACCGAGGCCACGGGCGCGCCGCCTGGCCCGAGGAAGCTGACCGTCGCGGTGGTGGCCTGCGCTAGCGGGTTGCGGACCGTGATCGAGCTAGTCCAGCCGTCTGCGGCCTTCACGACGTATGGCAGGTAGAGCTGCGGCGCGGCCTCCACCGGCGCCCGGTAGCTCGCCGCCCCGCCGCTGTCGTAGTTCCAGGGCAGCGCCGCGAGGACCGAGCGATAGGCGTTGAGACGCCCAGCGCCGGTCTCGTCGTTGCGACCGGGCGGCCCCACGGCGTCGGCGTGGTCCACCAGCAGCGCGCGGACGGCGTCGCCGCGGAGGTCCGGGTTGACCGACCAGATGAGGCTCGCGACGCCCGCCACCTGCGGCGCCGCCTGGGAGGTGGTGCTGGCCTGGGCGTAGGTGTTGCCCGCGTCGGGCGACCAGAAGGTGCTGGCGATCTGCTGGCCCGGCGCGGCGATGCCGACGTACGGGCCGGTGTTGGACGACGGCAGCCGCTGGTCGTTACGATCGGTCGCGCCGACCGCGAGCACACCGTCAAGCGCCGCCGGATAGGTGGCCTCGGCACGGCCGTCGTTGCCCACCGCCGCCACGACCAGGGCGCCGCGGTCACGGGCGTACTGTACCGCCTCGCCCAGCGCGGTGGACGACTCCGCGCCGGTGAAGCTGAGGTTCAGCACGCGGGCGCCGTGGTCCACCGCCCACACCATGCCCTGCGCCACGCGGTTGACGTCGGCGCTGCCGTCGGCGTCGAGCACCTTCACGGGCATCAGCCGCGCTTCCCAGTCCACCCCGGCCACGCCCTCGCCGTTGTTCGTGGCCGCGGCCGCGATGCCGGCGACGTGGGTGCCGTGGCCGTTGTCGTCGCTCGGCGGCTGGTCAGGTGTGACGAGATTGATACCCGGCACCAGCTTGCCGACGAGGTCCGGATGGTCGAGGGCGATGCCCGTGTCCACGATGGCGATGACCACGCGGCGATCGCCGGTCGTCAGATCCCAGGCCTCGGGCGCGTGGATCTGGCGCAGGTTCCACTGATAGTCCGCGAAGTAGGGGTCGTTGGGCGTGGTGGCGGCCTGCACGCGGGCGTTCGGCTCGACGCCCCGCACGCCGGGCAGGGCACGCAGCCGGGCTGAGTACGCGTCGACCGCGGCCGCGGGCACCCGGACACGCTGAAGGGCCAGCGGCGCGAAGGGCGGGTCGGCCGTGACGGGCAGGCTCGCGCCGAACGGCCGCGCGGGCAGCGGCGGCGCCGCGGGAGCCAGCCGCACCAGCAGCTCGCTGGCGAGGGCGTCCGCCGGCCCGACCGGTGGGGGCGGGGGCACGAGCAACAGCGCCACCAGCAGGCCGACCCAGGCGCCGGCGCTCAGGCGTCGGATGCGGCCCTCCCCGGGGGGCCGCCGGCGGGCAGCTCCGCCTCGTCGACGAGCAGGATCGGGATGCCGTTGCGGATCGGGTAGCGCCGCCCGCATTGGCCGCAGACGAGCCGACCGTCGGCCTCCTGCAGCGGCGCGATACACACCGGACAGGCAAGAATGCGCAGTAGCTCCGCGTCTAGCACCAGCCCCTCCCAGGCGTCCGGGCGGCCCCCGAAGGTTTGCCCGGCGCCCCCAGCCAGGGTATGATAGGACGGCCTTGTGGTACTGACAAGGCAAAGCTGTAACGTTCCCGGCGGTGGCTCGTTTAATCTAGTGGAGCCGCCGCAGAAGCGGACGGTGGATGGTCGAGAGCGGACTGGACGACCTGGCGCGACGGGTCTCGGACGGCGATAGCGAAGCGTTCCAGACGCTGTACGAGAGCCATCTCGACACCATTTACCGTTATGTTTATTACAAGGTCGGGAACGGGCAGCTCGCCGAGGACCTCACACAGCAGATTTTCATGAAGGCCTGGGAGGCCATCAACCGCTATCAGTGGCGGGAGCTGCCGTTCCAGCACTGGCTGTTGCGGCTCGCGCGGAATACGGTCATCGACCACTACCGCTCGACGAAGCCGACGAACGCCAGCTTGTTGGACCCGATTGGCGACGGGATCGATCCCGAGGAAGAGCTTGCCCAGAGCGAGATGATCCACACGCTGCAGGAGGCAGTGCGGCAGCTTCCCGACGAGCAGCGCGAAGTCATCGTGCTGCGCTTCATCGAGCAGATGCCGCACGCCGACGTGGCGCTGCACCTGGGCAAGTCGGCGGCGACGGTGCGGGTGATCCAACATCGGGCGCTGCAAGCGCTGCGGCGGCTGCTGGAGCAGGACGAGCGGCGCACGCCGGAGCGGCGGCGGAATGGCCACGGCGGGGCGCGACGACTGAGCCGCGTCCTGGAGGCCATGAGCGGCGACTAGGCACGGAATCTGCTAGGGGGCGGGCGCCGGGGCCGGCTGCTGCAGACGCACCGGGCACAAGGCAGGGGCGGGCCGGCCGCGGCGGATACGGCCCGGCAGGCCCAGACGACGCAGGAGGCGAGCGGTGACCCAGCAGGGTCCGCACGACGTTCTGAGCGAGTGCTTGGAGCGTTGGGAGAGCGGCCAGGGTGGCGCGGAGGAGCTGCTAGCGCGGCGCCCCGAGCTGCGGGCTGAACTCGAACCGCTGCTCCGACTGGCCGAGGAGCTGCGGTCGCTGCCTGCCGTGCGCGCGCCCGAGCGCCTGCGCCGCGACCCGCTCTGGCGGCGCGGGCTCGCGCGGCCTGCCGAGCCATCGGCGCCCGTGGCATTGCCGGCGTATGCCGCTGCTCGTCTGGAAGCGCCCGAGGCGCTCGCCACGGCGCTGGAGCGCTGGGAGCGCGGCGAGCCGGGCGTAGACGCCATCCTGGCCCAGCACCCCGACCTCGAGCCACTCCTGGCGCTGGCCGTCGAGCTGCGAAGCCTGCCGCCCGTACAGGCCCCGGCCCGGCTGCGGCAAGACCCGCTCTGGCGGCGCGCGGCCGCGCCGGCCGCCGCGACCGCCGCGCCCAGCGCCCCGGTGTCCCTGCCGCTCTGGGCCGCCGCGCGCCGCGAGCACGCGGACCCCGCCACGCGGCCCGCTGCCACGGGGCGCACGCCGCGCAAGCATCTCGTGCGCACGCTGTCGCGCCTGGCCGCCGGCGTCGGCGGCGCGGGCCTGGCGCTGCTGCTGGCCGGGAGCCTGGCGACCTCGACGGCGACGAGCCTGCCCGACGAGCCGCTGTATCCGGTGAAGCGGCTGGTCGAGGATGCCCAGCTGGCCGTGGCGCCGCCGCAGGCCCGCCTCGAGATTCGTATGCAGCGCGCCCAGGAGCGCATGAAGGAAACGCGCGAGATGGTCGAGCGCGACCGCGCCGACGTGGTGGCGTCGCTGGCCACCGACTACGTGCGCGAGGTCGACGCCGTGCGCTCCGAGCTGAACAACACGCAGGGCCAGGCGCCGGCCCCCGAGCAGGTCGGCCGCGTGATCACGCGGCTGGAGGCGAACGAGCAGATGCTGGGCGCCATCGTGCAGCGCGTGCCCGAGCCGGCGCGCCCGGCCGTCGCTCGCGCGGTCGAGGTGTCGCGGCCCGATAGCGTGGCCACCGGGGCGACGGCCGCCGCGCCGGCCCCCGTCCCGGCCGCGGTCGCGGCACCCGTCGAGGCTGCCCCCGAGCCGGCCGCCGTCGCGCCGCCGGCCGTCGCCGAGCCAGCGCCGCCCGAGCGCATCGTGCCGGCCGCGGCACCGACGTTCGGCGTGGTCGGTCCGGCCAGCGTGGCGCTGCCCGGCCGCTCGCAGGTGCCGCAGAGCACGACGAGCGGCGCGCCGGCCGCCGAGCCGCGGCGCGTCACGATTCCTGGCGGCGCGGGCGCGGCCCCCGCCATCCTGCCGAGCGCCGGTAGCACCACGCCGCAGCACGCGCCGGCCGCGACCACCGGCGGCACGAGCGCTGGCGCGACCGGCAGCGCGGGTGCCGTCACGACCGGCAGCCCCGACAGCGCTGCAAGCGGCACCGGCGCGGTCACAGGCAGCAGCCCGAGCGCTGGCCCGAGCAGCACCACCGTCGGCGCCCCCGCGGCGCCAAGCCTCGGCACGGCGAGCGGCGCGGCCACGGGCGGTAGCCCGAGCGTGAGCGCGCCGACCGGTAGCGGCGGCCGGAGCGCGGGCCCCGCGAGCGCGCCGGGCGCGGTGACGACCGGCGCCGCGAGCCCGAGCACCGCGGCTGGCCCCGCCTCGACCACTGGCAGCTCGGGCACGGCGGGCGGCGCGGGCCCGACAGCGCCGGCCAGCACGCAGCGCGCGCCGAGCTTCGACGCGCCACCCGCGCAGGCCACGCCGGCGGCGTCGCCGACCCCGATCTTCCAGCTCTTGCCGCCCGCCGCGACGCCCACGCGCACCGCGCCGTAGCGCGGCGGGCGCTCCAACCCGCATGCCGGCCATCCGCTTCGAGGGTGTCGCCAAGCGCTTCACCATCCACCATGAGCGCGCGCGCTCGCTGCAAGATGCGCTGTTACACGCCTTCCGGCGGCGCGGCTGGCGCGAGGAGTTCTGGGCGCTGCGCGACGTCAGCTTCGCCGTGACGCCCGGCGAGGCGCTGGGAGTGATCGGCGCCAACGGCTCCGGCAAGAGCACGCTGCTCAAGCTCGCCACGCGGCTGCTCGCCCCGACCCACGGCCGCGTGGACGTGCGGGGCCGCGTCGCCGCGCTGCTGGAGCTGGGCGCGGGCTTCCACCCCGAGCTGAGCGGCCGCGACAACGTCTACCTGAACGCCTCGATCCTCGGCATTCCGCGACGCCGCGTGGACGAGCGCTTCGCCGACATCGTGGAGTTCGCCGGCCTGGAGCGCTTCGTGGACACGCCGGTGAAGCGCTACTCGTCGGGCATGCAGGCGCGCCTCGGCTTCGCGGTCGCGGTCCACGTCGAGCCGGACGTGCTGTTGCTCGACGAGGTGCTCGCCGTGGGCGACCTCCAGTTTCAGGAGCGCTGCCTGGACCGCATCCGCGCGCTGCACGCCGCGGGCCGCACGATCCTGCTGGTCAGCCACGACCTGACCGCGGTCGCCCAGTTCTGCACGCGCGTCCTCTGGCTCGACGACGGGCAGGTGCGGGCGCTGGGCGCGCCGGGGCCGGTCATCGAGGAGTACCGCCGCCATCTGCTCGGGGGGGGCGGGAGGGAAATGGGGGCTAGGGCTCACTCCCCAGTCCCCAGCCCCCAGCCCCTGGCCCCCACCGGCCGGCGGTGGGGCAGCGGCGAGATCGAGCTGGTGGGGGTCGAGCTGCTGGACGGCGCGGGGCGGCCGGCCACGCGGTTCGCGACGGGGGAGCCACTGGTCGTGCGGCTGCGCTACCACGCCCGACGGCGGGTGCGCCGGCCGGTGTTCGGCGTGGCCATCTACGCCGGCGGGCTGCAAGTCGGCGGCCCGAACACCCGCGTCGATGGGCAGCCGATCGAGCAGGTCGAGGGGGAGGGCGAGCTGCGCTACCGTATCGAGGCGCTGCCGCTGCTGGCGGGTGCCTATACGCTGTCGGCGGCGGTCTACGATGAGCAAGAGCTGCACCCCTTCGACCACCACCACCAGTGCTACCCCTTTCGGGTCGTTAGTCCCGACGGCGTGGAGCGGTACGGGTTGATCGACCTGGCCGGCGCGTGGGAGATGGTCGCGGGCAGCCAGCCGGTGGCGGTCGGTCAGGAGCCGCCGGCCGTCGTGGCCGCCCCGCGGGGCGCGCTCGCTCCCCCCGCGCGCCTCAGCCGCCCCGCCCCGCTCGGCGAACCGGTCGGCCCGGGCCACGAGCTGACCGCGAACCGCTGATGGCAAACGGCGTGGCGCTTGGCTCGCTCCCCTTCGATCAGTACGGCCGCCACCGTGACGCCCGGGCGGTGGCCGAGCTGATCCGCGTGCGGGAAGGCCCTGTGCGGCTCGCCGTGCTCGACGTGGGGGGCTTTCCTGGGCTGAGCGCTCGCTTCCTGCCGGCCGACTGGGTCGTCGTCGTGGACCCGGCCATAGTCGAGGCGGGCAGCGAGCCGGCCGCGGCCTACCTGCGCGGCTCGGGGCTGGCGCTGCCGTTTCAGGACGCGAGCTTCGACCTCGTGCTGTCGCTCGACAGCCTAGAGCACGTGCCGGCCGCCGCCCGCCCGCGCTACCTGAGCGAGCTAGGGCGCGTGGCGCGGCGCTACGTGCTGCTGCTCGCGCCGTTCGCCAGCGCCGAGACGGAGCGCGCCGAGGCGCTGCTCTTCGAGTACGTGAAGCTGGCGCTGCACGCCGAGCACCAGCAGCTCCGTGAGCACCGCGACCACGGCCTGCCCGATCTAGACGCGACAGTTGCGGCGCTCGCGGCGAGCGGGATGGCGTGCCACGCCTTCCCGAGCGGCTACCTGTACCACTGGCTGCCGCTGATGCTGCTGAAGCACCACCTGCTGAGCCTCGACCCCGAGGCCAGCGTGCATGCGGCGCTCGACCGCTGGTACAACGCCCGGGAGCCGGACGCCGACCGGCAGCTTCCGGCCTATCGTTGGGGGATACTCGCGAGCAAGGAGGGCGAGACGGCCGTGCTGCAAGCGGCGCGGGAGCAGCTCGTGCCGCGCCCGCCGGACCCGGCGGCCGAGCTAGTGGCGCGGCAGGAGCTGCAGCTCGTGCTAAGCGTGCTCGCGCTGGAGCGCGGCAACCGCGGCCCGGCCGCGCTAGAGGAGCGCCTGGCGCACCAGGAGCGCCAGATCGCCGCGCTCACCCGCGAGGTGGAGACGCTGCGGGCGCACCTGGCCGCCATCCGCCGCGGCCGCGTGATGCGGCTCATGAACGCCACCCGCCACCTGCTCGGCCGCGATGATCGGTAAACCGGTGGGCGTGCCCGTGCCTGCCCCCCGAATTCCGCTGTCGGAGCTAGACAGACGATGAGCGACGGCGGCTGGCCGCGGCTGGCGGTCGTGGTGCCGAACTATAACGGCGCCGCGCACCTCGAAGCGTGCTTCGGCTCGCTGGAGGCGTTGGACTACCCCGCCGACCGCCTCGAGCTGTGGCTCGTGGACAACGCGTCGAGCGACGATTCGCTCGCGCTCGTGCGGCGGCGCTTTCCCCGCGTGCGGGTGCTGCGGAACCGCGAGAACCTGGGGTTCGCCGCGGCCTGCAACCAGGGCGTGGCCACCACGACGGCGCCCTACGTCGCGCTGCTGAACAACGACGCGCGCATCGATCCGGCGTGGGCGCGGGAGCTGGTCGGCCCGTTGCTGGAGCGGCCGGGGCTGGCCGCCACCGGCGCGAAGATGCTCGACTGGACCGGCGACCGGGTGGACTTCGCGGGCGGGCTGCTGAACTTCTACGGCCACGCCTTCCAGCACCTGTACGGCGCGCCGGCCGGCGCCGCGGCCGACTTGACGCTGCGGCCCACGCTGTTCGCCTGCGGCGGCGCCATGGCCGTGCGCCGCGACGCCTTCCTGGCGGTCGGCGGCTTCGACGAGGCGTATTTCGCCTTCTTCGAGGACGTCGATCTCGGCTGGCGCCTCTGGCTGCGCGGCCACGCCGTCGCGCTGGCCCCGCGCGCCGTCGCCTATCACCGCGGCCACGCCACCGCCTCGCGGCTGCCGGCCCATCAGCTCCGCGTGCTCTACGAGCGCAACGCCCTGTACACGATTCTCAAAAACTACGACGACGCCACGCTGGAGCGCGTGCTGCCCGCGGCGCTCTTGCTCGCGGCCCAGCGCGGCCTGATGAGCGGCCGCATCGAGACGGCGCCCTACGTGCTGGGCCGCGACGGGGGCAGCCCGACGGAGACGGTGCCACGCCTGGCGCTCAGCTATTTCCTGGCGCTCGGCGAGGTGGGGCTGAAGCTGGACGACGTGTGGGCGCGACGGGCGGCCGTGCAGCGCGCGCGCCGCCGCCCGGACGCCGCGATCCTGCCGTTGTTCGGCGAGCCGTTCATGCCCAACCACGTCGATCCCCGCTACCTGGAGACGCAGGAGCGCGTCGCGCGGACGTTCGGACTGGATCGGCTGTTCGCGGCAGACCCCGCGCCGACGCTAGACGAGGTGGCGCCGATCCGCGCCCCCTCACCCCCCACCCCTCTCCCAGGGGGAGAGGGGAGTAATGCGAATTCCCTCCCGAGGGGAGAGGGGAGTAATGTGAGTTCTCTCCCAGGGGGACAGGGGAGTGCGTCCAGCCCCCTCTCCCCCTGGGAGAGGGCGGGGGGTGAGGGGGCCCCGGCCCTGGCTGCTAGCCCGCCGACGACTGCGGCGCCGGTGCTGCTGGTGTGCGGCGATCCGGTCGGGGCGGCGATGGCCGGGCCAGGCGTGCGCGCGTGGGAGATGGCGCGGGCGCTGGCCCGGGCGGGCCTGCCAGTACTGCTCGCCACGCCGAACGCCGACCCGCCGGCCGGCGAGGGCTTCCGCGTGGTCAGCTACGAGGAGCGCCCGGAACGACTGGTACCGCTGGCCCGCCAGGCGAGCGTGGTGCTGGTGCAGGGCTTCTTGCTGCAGAAGGCGCCGGCGCTGCGCGCGCTCGGCAAGCGGCTCGTGGTCGACCTGTACGACCCCTTCATCCTGGAGAACCTGGCCTTCTTCGCCCGCGATCGCCGGCCGTTCCGCGAGGCGATCCACGGCGAGCACCTGGGCGTGCTGAACGACCAGCTACAGGCGGGCGACTTCTTCCTCTGCGCCAGCGAGCGCCAGCGCGACTACTGGCTGGGCATGCTGGCCGCGAACAATCGCCTGAACCCTGCCACCTATGACGCCGACCCGACGCTGCGCGCGCTCATCGACGTGGTGCCCTACGGTTTGCCGCCCGAGCCGCCGCGCGCGCACGGCCCGGCCCTGAAGGGCGTCGAGCCAGGCATCGCGGCCGCGGACCAGGTGATCCTGTGGGGCGGCGGGCTGTGGGACTGGTTCGACCCATTGACGCTGGTGCGGGCGATGGCGCGCGTGGCGGTCGAGCGGCCCGACGCGCGGCTGGTGTTCCTGGGCACGCGCCACCCGAACGCCGCGTTGCCGCCGATGG
This sequence comes from Pseudomonadota bacterium, assembly GCA_021325365.1. The sequence continues at coordinate 17,207 of JAJPHF010000141.1, read as the reverse complement.
CGATGCCGGGGCGCACCCGCGAGCTAGCGGCGGCGCTGGGCCTGGCCGAGCGCCACGTCTTCTTCCGCGACTGGGTGCCCTACGCCGAGCGCGCCGCCTACCTGTTGGAGGCCGACCTGGGGGTGAGCCTGCACCCCGACAGCGTGGAGACGCGCTACGCCTTCCGTAGCCGCCTGCTCGACTGCTTCTGGGCGAGGCTACCGCTCGTCTGTACGCGCGGCGACGCCCTGGCCGACCTGGTGGAGCGCGAGGGGCTGGGCCGCGTCGTACCGCCCGGCGACGAGGCAGCCGCCGCCGCCGCGCTGCTGGAGCTGCTCGACCAGCCCGCGCTGCGTGCCGCGCTGGCGCCGCGCTTCGCCCGCGTGGCGGCCACGCTGACCTGGGACCGCGCCGTGGCACCGCTCGCCGCCTACTGCCGCGCACCGCGGCGCGCCCCGGACCGGGCGCCCACGGCCGCCTCGCCTCCCGAGGCCGCAGTAGCACCTGCGCCCGCCCGCCGTGGCTGGCCGTGGCGGCGACAGCAAGCCGCGGGCGGCGTGTCCGTGATCAGCTACGTCGTACGCCCAACCCCCTGGTGGCGCTTGCCGCTGCGCGCGTGGTATTTCTTGCGGCTGGGAGGTCCGCGGCGGCTGGAGCAGGAGCTGCGCGGCTACGTCCGCTGGCTGCGGGCGCGCGGGCTCACGGCGCGGTAAGGCAGGGAGAGCGCGATGCAGCAGGTCGAGCGGGTGGCAGCCCGGCCAGCGCCCGTCGAGCAGGTCGCGGCACCCGCGGCCGCTCGCCCGCGGCTCTGGTCGCCCACCTTCGCGCTCCTCTGCGCGGTGAGCTTCTGCTGCTACGTCCACTGGTGCGTGCTCCAACCCATCATGCCCCTCTGGATTCAGGCGCACGGCGGGTCGGCCGCGCTGGTCGGCATGGTCGCTTTCGCCTTCAGCATCACCTCGTTCCTGCTGCGGCCGCTGATCGGCCGCGCGGTCGACTGCTGGAGCGCTCGCGGCGTGCTGGGCCTCAGCACGCTCGTGCTGGGCCTCGCGGGCCTGGGCTACTTCGTCTACCACGTCGCGCTGCTGGTCGCCGTGCGGGCGGTCCACGGCGTCGGCTGGGCCGGCTACAACACGGGCATCAACACGCTGATCGCGCGCGTAGCGCCGGCCGCCCGGCGGGGCGAGGCTGTCGGCTACGTGGCCACCGCCCAGGGGATCGCCATGGCGCTCGTGCCCGCCTCGGCGCTGTGGCTGCTCGGCGGCGTCGGCTTCGTCGGCGTCTTCGTCCTGGCGGCCACGGCCGGCCTGCTGGCCACCCTGTGCGTGGCGCTGATACCCAAGCAGCCGCGCAGCCCCGTCCCGCCCCACGTGGGCAGCTTCTGGCGCGGGCTCATCGAGCGGGCGGCCCTGCTGCCGTCGGGGCTCCACTTTCTCTCGATGCTGCAGCAGTCGCCCAGCATCACCTTCATCCCGATGTACGCGACGTTTCGCGGCATCGCGGTCGAGACGCTGCCCGCGTATTTCCTCGGCTACGGTCTGAGCAGCGTCACCACGCGCGTCTTCTTCGGGCGCTGGTCGGACCGGGTCGGGCGAGGACGGACGCTGGCCGTGGGCGCCACTACCTCGGCCGCCGGGCTGCTGCTGCTCTCCCAGGCCGCCGACATCCTCCTCCTCACCGCCGGCGGCGTGCTCGTGGGCTTCGCCTCGGCTGCCAACTCGCCGGCCGCGATGGCCCTGGCAATCGACCGCTCGCGCGAGGAGCGGCGCGGCGCGGCGATGGCCACCTTCTCGATGGCCTTCCAGCTCGCGGATGGGGGCGGCGCGCTGCTGTTCGGCTTGCTGATCGGCGCGGCGGGCTACCAGGCTATGTACTACGCCGCTATGCTCGCCCCCGTCGCCACCCTGCTCCTGCTCGCGCGCCACTGGCGGGCCACCAACCGCGCCGCGCTCAGCCGGCGAGTGTGAGCCTCGTGCCGGGGCCAGCCATCACGCTTGCCGCGGGCCTGCCGCCCCTGCCGCTCGTCGCGGCAGGCATCGTCCTGCTGTTCCTGCCCGGGTACGCCGTCGCTAGCGTGCTGCTGCGCGCGCCCCGCTACAGCGGCGTCGAGCGGCTGCTGGCGGCGCCAGCGCTCACGCTGGCGGCGCTCGCCCTGCTCACCCTCTGGGCGACCACGCTCCATCTGCCGCTCGGCCCGCCGGCCGCCGCCGTGCTGCTCGCCGCCAGCCTCCCGGTCGTCGCCTTGCCCGCCCTGACCCGCGGCCGGCCATCCTGGGCAGGAGCCACGTCCCGCACAGCCGGGAAAGCGCCGGCGCCGCTCACGATTACCCCGGACATGCTTGCAGCGCTCGGCTACGGCGCGCTATTTCTGCTCGCGCTGGCGCTGCGCCTGTGGAGCACGCGCGGCATCTTGCCGACCCTGGGCGCGGACACGTATCACCACACGCTGATCGCTCGGCTGATCGTCGAGCGGGCCGGCCTGCCGGACAGCTACGCTCCCTACGCGCCGATCCAGAGCTTCGCCTACCACTTCGGCTTCCACAACGTGGTGGCCTGGCTGCACTGGTGGACGGGCGCCGACGTGGGGCCGCTCGTCGGGCTGGCCGGGCACCTGGTGAACGCCGCCGTCGCACTCGGCGTCGCCTTCTTTGTGCTCCGCACTACCGGCGATGGGCTGGTGGCGGGGCTGACGGCCTGGCTGGTGGCGCTCCTCGCCGTGTTCCCCGCCTACCTGGAGAACTGGGGGCGCTATACCCAGGCGGCAGGCCTGGTGCTGCTCCCCGTCGCCGCAGCGCTGTGCCTCGACGCGGTCCTCAACATCCAGGTGGCGGATCCTATATCGGGCACAGAACACCGCCGAGGCGCCAACGCGCAACCCACGCTCGCGGCCGGGCTGGCAGCCAGCGGCCTGCTGCTCGCGCACTACCGCATGGCCGCGATGCTCGTCCTGCTGGTCGCGGTGTGGCTGTTTTACCTAACGACCAAACGATTGCTTGGCGGGCCGATTCACCCCGATTGGGGCGCCCGAGTGCGGGAGGCGGACCAGGTGGCCTGGGACCAGCCCCTGCCCTACAGGGATTACCGGGCGACAGGGGACAAGACCCTGGCATACCGCGAGCGCCCGCCGTGGAGCGCGCTCGCGCGGGGTGCCGCCGGCAGCGTGCTCTGGCTGGGCGGGGCCACGGTGGTCGCCGGGCTGCTGGCGCTGCCGTGGCTCGTGCGCCTGCGGAGCGCGCTATCGCTCGGGCTGGGGCAGCAGCCGGGCGACTACGGCGCCGACTACTATGGCCTGGAGCGCCTGGGCACCGCCGTCACCCAGCCCACCAATCTGCCGCTGCTCGCACTCGCCGCGCTGGGGCTGCTGCTGGCATGGCGGCTGCGCGGCCCGATGTCGCGGGATGGCTCGGCGACAGCGAAGCTCGACGGGGGACTGCACCGCGCCGCGGGCGCGACGCCGCTTGCTCGGTGCGCCTGGGCGCCCGCGGCAGTGCTCGCTCTGGGCGCCTGGGCGCTCGCGCAGCTGGCCCTCGCCAACCCCCGCTGGTGGCCCATCCCCATGCCGCTCGCCGGCCGGGTGGATCTGGTCACGACCATCGCCGCGCTGTGCTTCCCGCTGGGCGTCGCCGCGGCGCTGGCACTCGCCGTCGCCGCGCGCGTCGCCGTGCGCCAGTGGGGCGGTCGTGGGCTGGCGCTCGCCCTCCTGCTCGGCCTGGGTGCGACCGTCCTCGGCGGCTGGCAGCTCCAGACGCTCGTCACGCCGGCGAACGCGCTCGTCGCGCCGGCCGACCTCGCCGCCGCCGCCTGGCTCCAGAGCCACACGCCGGCCGACGCCCGGATCGCGGTGAGCAGCGTCATCTTCCCCTGGGCGCCCGACTACGTCGTCGGCGTGGACGCTGGCTACTGGCTGCCGCTGCTCGCCGGCCGCGCGACCACCGTGCTGCCGATGCTCTACCCGGGCGAGCGCGGCGCCGATCCGCGAGCAGTCGGGGCGATGGTGGCAATCGCGCGGGCGCTCCGCGACGCGCCGGCCGACCCGCGCACGGCGGCGCTGCTGCGCTCGAATGGCGTGGGCTACGTCTACCACAGCGGCCGCGCGCCGCTGCCTTCGGCGGACGCGCTCGGCCGCAACCCGGCGCTGCGCCCCGTCTACGACCAGGGCGGCGTCCGCATCTGGGCGGTGACCGCCGAGTGAGCGCAGTAGCGGCCGCTCCTGCGGCGCGCGCCGGGCCCCGTACGTCTCGGGGTGCCGGCCGATGGCGCGCGCTCGGCTCTCACTGGGCACTGGGGGCCCTGCTGGCCGTGGCGGCGGTCAACTGGCTGCTGTGGGCCTCGGCGGTGCCCTACGGCGACGCGCCCGACGAGCCCAGCCACCTGGACACCGCCCAGTTCGTCGCCGCGCACGGCCGCCTGCCGACGTTTGGCCCGGATGCCGACGTCTACGTACGCCTCGACCAGATCGGCATTCCGATCGAGCCGCACGCCCTGGCGCCGCCGCTCACGTACCTCGTGGACGGCGCGCTGATCCGCCTCCTTCCGGTCGCGCCGCCGGTGGCCACGCGCCTCGGCTCGCTGCTCGCCGCGCTGGCAGCCGTGGCGCTCACCTACCGCTTCGTCCGCAGCGTGCTGCCCGAGCGGCCCGCGCTCGCCTTGCCCAGCGCCGCGCTCCTGGCGGCCGTGCCGCAGTTCAGCTTCCACGCGGCGGTGGCGAACAGCGATATCTTCGCCCTAGCGGCCGTGCTGGCAGTCGCCTGCCTCTGGCCGAGCGTCACGCGCCCGCTCGGCGCGCTAGTCTTCGGGCTGGCGATCGGCGCCGCCCTGCTCTCCAAGTACACGGCGTATCCCGCCGCGGTCGCGGCCGTGCTAGCCGCTAGCTGGCAAATAACAGTGTCCGGCACTGCCTGGGAGCGCGGCCGTTCCGGCCGCCTGGCCGGCCCTGGCGACGTCGGGCGGCCGGGCGAGACGTCGGCGGTCCCATGGAGCGTCCGAATCCGATGGACACTCGCGCTGCTCGGGTTCGTGGCGCTCGCCGCGGCGCTGGTCGCCGGCCCCTGGCTGCTGCACAACTGGCGGTTGTACGGCCAGCCCTGGCCGCTCGGCGTCGCGGACGCCGCGCTCCGCGCGCTCACGCCGCCGGTGGACGTACCGGGCGCGCCGGCACCGCGGCACCCGTGGGACGTCGAGTACCTGCGGTCGTGGTGGGTCATCACGTTTCGCAGCTTCTGGGCGGGCTTCGACCGCGTGAGCCTGTTCGCGCCCGACCGGGTTTACGCCGCGCTCGCCGTCGCGCTCATGATCGGCGCTGCGGGCCTCGTCCGGCGCCTGGCGGCCCCGTCGGCCCCGGCGCGGGCGGCAGCGCTGCTGCAAAGCCCCACCGGTCTCTTGATCGTCGGCTGGCCGGCCGCCACGCTGCTCGCGGCAGTGATCCAGAGCTTCGGGCGCTACTACCCGGTGCACGGACGCTACCTGCTCGTGCTGCTGCCGCTCGTGGCGCTCGCGCTCGTCGCGGGCTGGCGCGCGATCGTGCCGCGGCGCTGGGCGCCGCACGCGCCCTGGGCGCTCGTCGCCGCGATGGCCGCGCTGAATCTCTACTGCCTGCTCGGCGTCGTCGTGCCGCACTACTACGGCGCGTCCGGCACGCGCGTGGCGGTCACCGTCGACAGCCCCCTCCCGGGCGATCTCGCGGCCCAGCCGCTCACGATTCGCGGCTGGGCCGTGGTGACGGGTCGGCCAGCCTGGCAGCCGGGCGTGGTGGGCGGCGCCCCCGCCTGGTACCAGCCGGCCGCCTCCGTTGCGATCACCGTCGACGGTGCGCCCCCGACCGAGCTAAGCGGCGGGGCCGGTATCGAGCGCCCGGACGTGGCGCGCGTCCTCGGCGCCCCGGCCGTCACCCGCGCCGGCTTCACCTACGAGTGGGACCCGCGCGCCGTCGGGCCGGGCGTCCATACTCTAGCCGTCTGCGCCGCCGACCCGGCCGCCGAGCCGACTTGCGTGCCACTGCCGCTCCGCGTACCGGCGCCATAAGACTACAAGGGCACAGCAGATCCATCCGCTAGGCGCCCAGCGCCGCGAGCTGGCCGCGTAGCCGCTCCAGTTGTTCGCGGTTCGCCGCCAGCTTGTCGCGCTCAGCCTGCACGACCTCCGGCTTGGCCTTCTGCGCGAAGCCCGGGCTCGCCAGCAAGTTCTCGCTCCGTCCGACCGCCTGCTCGGTCTTCGCGATCTGGTCCTGCAAGCGCTTGCGCTCGGCCGCCACGTCGAACAGCCCCGCCGCCGGCAGGTAGGCCTCGAAGCCACCGGCCACGAGCGGCAGTGCCTCCTTCGGCGGCTCCGCCAGCGCCTCGACCACCTCGACCGGCTGCAGCCGCGCCAGGCCGCCGATGACGCCCGCCTGGGCGCGTAGCAGGTCCGCCCGGGCGCCGCCGACCAGCGTGGCCGGCACGAAGCGCTTCGGCTCCACGCCCTTCTCCTGCCGCAGGTTGCGCACGCTGGTGATCAGCGCCACCACGTCGTCCACCGCCCGCTCGGCCTCGGGGTCGCGCGGCCCCGGCGCCGGCCACGCCGCCACCATGATGGATGGCGCGCGACCTATTCCCCCTCCCGATGCGGGAAGGGGGGAGGATTCATAGTCGCCTGGGCCGGCCCCCCCATTCCTTGGTAGGGAAGGGGGGCTGGGGGGGTTAGGTCCGACCAGCGTTTGCCACAGCTCCTCGGTCACGAACGGCGCGAAGGGGTGCAGCAGGCGCAGCGTCTGCTCCAGCACGCGGCCCAGCGTCTCGCGGGTCGCCTGCTGCGCCGCCGCGTCCTCGCCGCGTAGCTGGATCTTGGCGATCTCTAGGTACCAGTCGCAGTACTCGCTCCAGAGGAAGTCCTGCACCGTGCGCGCCGCCTCGCCCAGCTGGTACTCGTGGAGCAGCCGCGTGACCTCGGCCGCCACGTAATTCGCGCGGCTGATGATCCAGCGGTCGGCCAGCGAGGCGTGCGCCGGCGGCTGTAGCAGCGCCGCTTGCTGGGCCCCCGCCGTCTCGCCCGCCGTGCCAGCGCCTGCCGGGCGGTCCTCCGGCGGCACGTTCATCAGCACGTAGCGTGCGCTGTTCCACAGCTTGTTCACGAAGTTGCGGCTGTCTTCCAGCTTGCGCTCGTTGAGCTGCGTGTCGTTGCCCGGCGTCGTACCGACCACGAGCGCGAGCCGCAGCGCATCCGTGCCGTAGCGCTCGATCAGGTCGAGCGGGTTCAGCACGTTGCCCTTCACCTTGCTCATCTTCTCGCGGCCCACACGGATCAGCCCGTGCAGGTACACGTCACGGAACGGCACCTCGCCCATTGCCTCCAGGCCGAGCACGATCATCCGCGCGACCCAGAAGAACAGGATGTCGTAGCCCGTCTCCATCAGGCTGGTCGGGTAGAAGTAGCGCAGGTCCGGGGTGTCGTCGGGCCAGCCAAGCGTCGAGAACGGCCAGAGTCCCGATGAGAACCAGGTGTCGAGCACGTCCGGGTCCTGCTCCAGCGGGCCGCCGCAGCCAGGGCAAGTCGTGGGCTCCTCGACCGCCACGATCTCCTTCGGACAGGCGCGGCAGTACCACACGGGGATGCGGTGGCCCCACCAGAGCTGACGCGAGATGCACCAGTCGCGGATGTTCTCCATCCAGTTGAAGTACACCTTCGCGAAGCGCTCGGGGATGATGCGGATGCGCCCGTCGCGCACCGCCTCGATCGCCGGCGCCGCGAGCGGCGTCATGCGGACGTACCACTGCTCGCTGATCAGCGGCTCGACGACGGTCTTGCAGCGGTCGCAGTGGCCCACCGCGTGCCGGTACGGCTCGACCTTCTCTAGCAGGCCGCGGGCGCGCAGGTCGTCCACGAAGCGCTCGCGGGCCTCCGCCGGCTCCAGGCCCGCGTAGGCGCCCGCCGCGGCGTTCATCTTGCCGTCGAGGCCAATCACCACGATCGTCGGCAGGTTGTGCCGCTGGCCCACCTCGTAGTCCACCGGATCGTGGCCCGGCGTGATCTTCAGCGCGCCGGTGCCGAACCCCATCTCGACCGCCGCATCCGCCACGATGGGCACCTCGCGGTCCACGACCGGCACGCGGACGTGCTGGCCGATCAGGTGCTGGTAGCGCGGGTCGTCGGGGTTCACCGCGACCGCCGTATCGGCCAGGATGGTCTCGGGGCGCGTCGTCGCGATGGTGATGAACTCGCCGGGCCGCTCCACCACCGGGTAGCGGACGTAGGCCAGGATGCCGTCGTCCTCCTGGTAGTCCACCTCCAGGTCGGAGAGCGCGGTACGGCAGCGCGGGCACCAGTTGGTGATGCGCGTGCCTCGATAGATCAGCCCCTTGTCGTAAAGCTGCTTGAAAATCGTCCGCACCGCGCGCGCCGGGCCCGGGTCCATGGTAAACAGCGCGCGGTCCCAATCGACCGACACGCCCAGGCGACGGTGCTGCTCGTCGATGATGCCGCCGTAGCGGTGGATCCAGTCCCACATGCGCGCGAGGAACTCGTCGCGGCCGAGGTCGTAGCGCGTCTTGCCCTCTTGGGCCAGCGTGCGCTCGACCACCAGCTGCGCCGCAATGCCGGCGTGGTCGCGACCCGGCAGCCAGAGCGTCGGGTCGCCCAGCATGCGGTGCCAGCGGACGATCGCGTCCTCGATCGCCGCCGTGAGCGCGTGGCCGACGTGCAGCTCGCCCGTCACGTTGGGCGGCGGCATGATGATCGTGAACGGCTGCTTGGCCGGGTCGATGCGCGGCTTGAAGTAGCCGGCCTCTTCCCAACGCTGATACCACTTGTCCTCGGTCTGGCGGGGATCGTAGGCTTTCGCCATTCCCCCGCCGCTATTCGCTTCGCGCATCTCGGGCCTCCGCGGCGCCTCCGGGCGGCAGCGCGGCAACGCAGTCGCCTGCCCAGGGCACACCTACGAATCAAAGAAAACGTGGCACTCCAGTAGTATGGCGCACCGGGGAACGAATTAACCTGCCGCCCTTCCGTTCGTAGGGAAGGGAGCTGGGGGGTTAGATCCTCGCCCGTTACTTCTGGCCGACCTGCTGGAGCAGCGGGATGATCTGATCCAGCGTGTCGGCCACGGGTACGCCGACCCGCTGGAACGCCTCCACCTTGGCCTGGGGCGTGCCGGAGGTGCCGGAGATGATGGCGCCGGCGTGGCCCATGCGCTTGCCCGGCGGCGCCGAGCGGCCGGAGATGAACGCCACGACCGGCTTGGGGTAGTGCGTGTCCGCGATGTACGCCGCCGCCGCTTCCTCGTCCGAGCCGCCGATCTCGCCGATCAGGGCGATCGAGCGCGTGTCGGGGTCGTCGCGGAACAGGGCGAGCACGTCCACGAATGTCGTGCCGATCACCGGGTCGCCGCCGATGCCCACACACGTCGAGCAGCCCAGGAAGGCGTCCGTCAGGAGCGCCGCCGCCTCGTAGGTGAGCGTGCCGCTGCGCGAGATCAGGCCGACGTGGCCGCGCGAGTAGATGTCGGCCGGCATGATGCCCACCTTCGCCTCGCCGGGCGTCATCACGCCGGGACAGTTCGGCCCGATGAGCCGCGTGCCGCGCTCTTCGATGAAGCGCACGGCCCGCACCGCGTCCAGCGTCGGGATCCCCTCCGTAATGCAGATCACGAGGCCGATCCCCGCGGCCGAGGCCTCCATGATCGCGTCGGCTGCGAACGGCGGCGGCACGAAGATGATCGACACGTTGGCGCCGCGCTCGAGCACCGCGTCGGCCACCGTATCGTACACCGGCACGCCCTGAAACGGCGTGCCGCCCTTGCCGGGCGTCACGCCGGCGACGATCGGCGTGCCATAGGCCAGCATCTGCTCGGTGTGGAACGCGCCCTCCCGCCCGGTGATGCCCTGCACCAGGACGCGGGAGTCCTTGCCCACCAGGATTGCCACGTTGGCCCCCAGTACTGAGTGCTGAGTCCTGAGTGCTGAGTGCGCGGGCAGCTCAACGCTCAGTACGCGGCGCTCGTCACGTGTGTGCGAGTTCGATGACGCGCTGGGCGGCTTCGGCCGGACCGGCGGCCGGCGTGAGCGGCGAGCCTTCGAGGAGCTGCAGGCCCTCCGTCGCGCGGGTGCCGGCCATGCGCACCACCATGGGCACCTTGATGTCCATGCTGCCCACGGCGTCCAGGATGCCCTTCGCCACGGCGTCGCCGCGCGTGATGCCGCCGAAGATGTTGAACAGCACGCCCTTGACGTTCGGGTCCATCAGCACGATCGACAGCGCCTCGCGCACCGACTCCGCGCTCGCGCCGCCGCCCACGTCGAGGAAGTTCGCCGGCTTGCCGCCGTGCCGCGTGACCAGGTCGAGGGTGCTCATGACCAGCCCGGCCCCGTTGCCGATGATGCCGATGTCGCCGCCGGGCAGGCGCACGTAGTTCACGCCGCGCCGGTGCGCCTCGGCCTCGATCGGGTCCTCCTCGCTCTCCGCGCGGTAGCCGGCGAGCGCCTGCTGTCGATAGAGCGCGTTGTCGTCGATGTCGTACTTGGCGTCCGCCGCGATCACCGCGCCCTGGTCGGTCACGACCAGCGGGTTGATCTCCGCCAGCGACGCGTCGGAGTCCACGAACACGCGGTACAGGCGGCTGGCCACGTCGGCCACGCCCCGGGCCGCGCGCGGGTCGAAGCCCGCGTCGGCGCTGAGGCGGCGCAGCTCGAAGCCAAGCGGCCCGTACGCCGGATCGACGACCAGGCGAGCGATCTTGTCGGGCTGGCTCGCCGCGACCTCTTCGATGTCCACGCCGCCCATCGCGCTCGCGATCATCACCGGACGCTTCGGCTGGCGGTCGATGGTCACGCTCAGGTAGTACTCGGCGGCGATGGCCAGCGCCTCCTCGACGAGGACGTGGTGGACGATGAAGCCCTTGAGCGGCTTGCCCAGCATGCCCTCGGCCGCGGCGCGCGCCTCGTCCGGCGTGTTCACCACCTTGATGCCGCCCGCCTTGCCGCGCCCGCCCACGTGGACCTGCGCCTTCACGACGCAGCGGCCCAGCTCCCGGGCGATGGCCTCCACCTCCGCGGGCGTAGACGCCATCTTGCCCCGCGGGATGGGGATTCCCGCGCGGGCGAACACTTCCTTGGCCTGGAACTCGTATAGCTTCACGCCGAGGCCTCACAGTGCAGGTTCGAGGCGCAGGGCCAGGGCTCGGCCCCGGTCGGGTCAGCGAGCGCGGCAGGGGGTGAGTCCCTCTACCTTACAAGACCTTATGCATCGACTCAGCGGCCGCGGCCGGTTCGCCTTCGCGCCTCCGCCGCGTGGCGCCGAGCACGCCCAGCCAGGCCCAGCCCAGCAGCCAGCCGCCCAGAACGTCAGTGGGCCAGTGATTGCCCAAGTATACTCGCGTATAGCCCACCAACGCTACCACTGCAGCGGTTCCGCCCAGCACGAGCCCGCGCCGGCGCGCCAGCGGCGGCCATTCCAGCGCCAGCAACGCGACGAGCCCGTAGAACACCACGGTCTGGACCGCGTGGCCGCTCGGGAAGCTGTCGTCGGTCGTGGTGAGCCGCCCCCAGATGGGGAACCAGGTGGTCGGCCGGGCGACCAGCAGTTTGACGACGTAGCTGAGCAGCACGCCCGACGCCACCGCGAACGGCGGCAGGGCCGCCAGCCAGCGCGCGCCCCGGCGCCACAGCACGACGGCCAGTACCAGCGCGGCCACGGCCAGCAGGCGCGAGTCGCCAAGGTACGTCAGCGCCTCGATCACGGGCGATTGGGTGGCGGGCGGCTCCCACAGGCGGTCGAGCAGCCAGCGGTCGACGGCCGGCTCGGGCACGGCCCGCAAGTACAGCGCGAGAGCCGCGAACGCGCCGAGCGCCAGCCAGCGGCTGGCGCTGACCGCCGTGGCGGCGCTCAGCCCGGCGGCCACCCGAGCCGTCGGCCCCCCAGCAGGTGCAGGTGAAAGTGTCCCACCGACTGGCCGGCGTCGGGGCCCGTGTTCACCACGAGCCGGTAGCCGCCGGCCGCGATCCCCTCTTGCCGGGCCAGCGCGGCGGCCAGCTGGACGATGCGGCCCATCGGCTCGACGTGCTCCTCCGCCATCTCATTCGTGGACGTAAGGTGCGAATTGGGCACGATGAGGATGTGCGTCGGCGCCTGCGGGTTGATGTCACGAAAGGCGGTGAGCCGGTCGTCGCGGTGGACGATACTCGCCGGCACCTCCCCGGCGATGACGCGGCAGAATAGACACTCGGTCATGCAGCCTCCTCGGCGCGCCTGCCTGGCCCAAGGCTATTATAGGCGCCCACCGCCCGCGCCCCGGCCGGTCCGAGGCCGGCTCAACCGTGTGATCGCCTCGGGGCCTGGTCGAAAAATACCAGGCGTGGTGTACAATGTCGCCGGACCCGGCACCCGAAGGGCGCCGCGCGTCACGGCGCGCCCCACGTAGGCCGTGCTTGCGTGTAACATTTTTCGCGCTCGCGCGTTTAATCATTAGGAGGTGGACCACGCACTCGGTCGTATGGCCGGGTGTGGCTTGAACCGCGGTCGCCTGGCACCTACTGATCGCGTCGGGGCGCGCGACCAGCCTCGGGGTATTCCTTGCGGTAGCCACGCGAGAGCAACCGCAGGTCAGGAAGAAGGGAGGGCACTTGGAGGAGTTCAATCTCGACCAGGAGTTCGAAATCGTCGAGCTCGAGCCTCGCCGGGCGGCGTCGGCTGACGCCCAGGGCAGCGGCGGCAGCGGCGGCAGCGGCGGCAGCGGCGGCACGGGCAGCGGCGGCAGCGGCGGCACGGGCAGCGGCGGCAGCGGCACGTAAGCCAACGGCGCTCGTCGGGTCCACTTAACAGCCCCCGAGCCCAGTAGGTACACACCAGCACCGGGCCGCGGCCCTTCGTGGGCCGGCCCGGTGTTGGTGTGTAACGCCCCTCACGACCTAGCCCCACCCCTAGTGGGGTACACTCAATGGACGCTCGGTTCTCGCCGACGCCCGCAAGCCATGTTGATCCGCCGTCGCGCCCCGGCCGTAATACCCGGGAGCCGGCCGCCCGCGGGGCGCACCCCGCCCAGTCCACGGTCTGGAGAGCCATCTTGGACTTCGCCTGGCAGCCCGAGCAGCAAGCACTCCGCTCCACCGTCGTCGAGTTCGCCCAGCGCGAGTTGAACCGCGACCTGATCGGCCGCGACCGTCGCAGCGAGTTCTCCCGCCGCGCCTGGGAGCGGTGCGCCGAGATCGGCATCCAGGGCCTCTTTCTCCCCGAGGAGTACGGCGGCGGCGGCGCCGACCCGCTGACGACGGTGTACGTGCTCGAAGGTCTGGGCTACGGCTGCCAGGACAACGGCCTGCTGTTCTCGCTCAACGCCCACATGTGGGCCTGCGAGGTCCCCATCTGGAAGTTCGCCGGGCCTGAGCAGCGCAGCAAGTACCTACCGCGCCTGGCCAACGGTACCTGGATCGGCGCCCACGCCATGAGCGAGCCGGGCTCGGGGTCCGACGCCTACGCGCTCGAGGCGCGGGCCGAGCGCCGCGGCGACCACTACGTGCTGAACGGCACGAAGACGTTCAGCTCCAACGCGCCGGTGGCCGACGTGTACGTGGCCTTCGCCACGGTCGACAAGGCGAAGGGCTACATGGGCGTCACCGGCTTCATCCTCGAGCGGGGCTTCCCCGGCCTGACCGTGGGGCCGCACGCCGAGAAGATGGGCCTGCGCACGTCGCCGATGGGCGACGTCATCCTGGAAGACTGCGTCGTGCCCGCCGAGAACGTGCTCGGCCACGAGGGCGACGGCGCCAAGATCTTCAATACGGTGATGGAGTGGGAGCGCACCTGCATCCTGGCGAGCTGGCTCGGCGCCCAGCAGCGGCAGCTCGAGCGCTGCGTCGAGTACGCCCAGCAGCGCCGCCAGTTTCGGCGCCCGATCGGCAGCTTTCAGGCGGTGTCGCACAAGATCGCGGACATGTACGTGCGCCTGGAAGCATCCCGCCTGCTGCTGTACAAGGCCGCCTGGCTGCTCGGCCGGGGCGATCCAGCCGTCATGGCGGCGGCCACGGCCAAGCTCTACGCCAGCCAGGCGGCGGTGCAGTCGGCGCTGGACGCGATGCAGGTCCACGGCGGCTACGGCTACATGACCGAGTTGGAGCTGGAGCGCACCGCCCGCGACGCGATCGGCGGCACGCTCTACTCGGGCACCTCCGAGATCCAGCACGTGCTGATCGCGAGTCAATTGGGACTGGGATAATGGCTTACTTGTTGCCGCAGCTACTCGCGCAGAGCGCGGCCCGCGAGCCCGCGCGCGAGGCCGTGGTCTTTCAGGACCAGCGCCTGACCTACGCCGAGCTGGACGCGCAGAGCAACCGCCTGGCGCGCTTGCTCGCCGCCCAGGGCGTGCGGCGCGGCGACCGCGTGGGGCTCTACCTGCAGAAGTCGCTGGCGTCGATCGTCGGCATCTACGCGATCCTGAAGCTCGGCGCGGCTTACGTGCCGGTTGATCCGGGCGCGCCGGCCCCGCGCATGGGCTACATCCTCCGCAACTGCGGCGTGCGCTGCCTCCTCACGAGCAGCGACCGGCTGGGCCGCCTGCGGCAATCGTTCGCCGCGGACAACCCGCTCGACGCGCTGGTCCTGGCCGACTGGGACGCCGCCGGCGAGGCCAGCGGTCCGGACGGCGCGCGGCTCGTCGCCTGGGGCGCGGCCGCCGCCGAGTCCGCGGCGCCGCTGCCGCTCGACGCGATTGACACCGACCTGGCCTACATCCTGTACACGTCGGGCTCGACGGGCGAGCCGAAGGGCGTCATGCTCTCCCACCGCAACGCCCTCACGTTCGTCGACTGGGCGGCCGCGCGCTTCGCGGTCACGCCCGACGACCGCCTGTCGAACCACGCGCCGCTGCACTTCGACCTGTCGATCCTCGACCTGTTCGTCGCGGCGCACGCCGGCGCCACGCTGGTGCTCGTGCCCGCGGACACGGCGCTGTTCCCCCGCCCGCTGGCGCAGCTCATCCAGGACGCCGGGATCACGATCTGGTACTCGGTGCCGTCGGCGCTGATCCTGATGCTGACCCATCTCGACCTCGGCGCGCTCGACCTGAGCCGGCTGCGCTTGATCTTGTTCGCGGGCGAGGTCTTCCCGGTCAAGTACCTGCGGCAGCTGCACGAGGCGGTGCCGCACGCCGCGCTGTTCAACCTCTACGGGCCGACGGAGACGAACGTCTGCACCTTCTACGAGGTCCGCGACGTGCCCGCCGACCGCACCGAGCCGTTCCCGATTGGCCGCGCCTGTGAGAACACCGAGGTGTTCGCCGTGAACGAGGCCGGCGCGCGCTGCGGCGTGGGCGAGGTGGGGGAGCTGTACGTGCGCGGCTCGACCGTCATGCAAGGCTACTGGGGCCGCCCGGAGGACACGGCGCGCGCGCTGGCCCAGAACCCACTCCAGCCCCACTTCCGCGACCCGGCCTACCGCACGGGAGACCTCGTGAAGCTCGACGCCAGCGGCGACTACCTCTTCCTGGGGCGGCGCGACAACCAGATCAAGAGCCGCGGCTTCCGGATCGAATTGGGCGAGATCGAAACCGCGCTGTATAACCACCCCGGCGTCCGCGAGGCCGCCGCGGTGGCCATTCCAGATGACGTGATCGGCAACCGCATCCAGGCGTTCGTGGCCCTCCACGAGGCCGACGCGGTCGCCGCAAGCGAGCTGGAGCGCCACTGCAAGCAGGCGCTGCCGCACTACATGGTGCCCGAGCAGATCGTGCTGCGCCCCGCGCTCCCGAAGACGTCCACCGGCAAGATCGACCGCCGCGCGCTCGTCGAGGGCGTGGTGAGCGCCGAGTCGCGGGCGGGGTAACGACCGGGGCACAGTTTCAGACTAGCGCTCGACGCGGAAGGGGAACCAGGTGGAGGCGCAGAGTAAGCTGAAGCACTATATCGTCACCGAGCTGATGCACGACGAGGACGACGACGTGCTGGGCGACGAGGAGCCGTTGCTCGGCAGCGGCATCGTCGACTCGCTGGGCATCATGCGGCTGGTGAGCTACATCGAGGAGGAGTTCGGGGTCGAGGTGCCCGAGGAGGACCTGGTGCCCGAGCACTTCCAGACCGTGAGCCGGCTGGCGGCGTTCGTGGAGCGCCTGCAGACTGCTTGATAGCTGTCAGCCGTCAGCCGTCAGCCGTCAGCTCGGGGTTGCTGCAAGCACGACACATTGACTGCTGACCGCTGACCGCTGATAGCTGACAGCTGACAGCTGATAGCTGACAGCTGACAGCTGACAGCTCAAACGCGAGAGGTAACATGGCGCAAGCGCTCCCGATCGACGCGCCCAGCCCTGGCCTGCCACGCCCGGACTACCTGCTGGGCACGCCGGCCGCGGGTCGCACGCCCGTCACGATGCGGGTCGACGGCGACCCGGTCTACGGCACGCTCTACGAGCCGACGCCCGAGGCGGCGCATGGCCGGCGGGTGGGGGTGCTCATTCTGGAGCAGGTGTGCTGGCACCGCTGGCACCACCGCCTGGCGCAGCACCTGGCCGCCGCCGGCTACTATGCGCTCACCTTCGACTTCCGCGGCCGCGGCGAGAGCGCGGGCGGCGACGACGACGCCATGTGGCGGCGCCACCACGCGCCGGCTAGCATGACGGCGGACACGCGCCAGGCCATCGCCACCTTCCGCGACCTCGTGCCGCTCGACCGCCTGGTCGGCTACGCCTACTGCCAGGCCGTGCACGTGCTCGCCCGCTGCGCCACCGTGGGCGCGCTCGACGGCCTGGTCGGCGTGGGCGCGACGATCATCGACGACTACTTCCGCCAGAACTACCGGGGCGTGCTCTCGGGCCTGCCCGACATCGGCTCCCTGCCCGAGTTCAACATGTTCGACTACCTGACGGACTACGACGGCACGATCCTGTTCGTCTACGGCGAGGGCGACCTGTTCCTGGCCGCGTCGCCGCTACAGAACGTGCTGCAGCACGGCGAGGCGTGGGAGCGGGCGCGGCCCGGCCGCACCTTCGAGATGTGTACGGTCAAGGACGCCGACCACACCTTCAGCACCCGGCCGGCCGAGAGCGTCGCCATCGAGCAGACGCTCCAGTGGCTCGACCGCCGCTTCGGGCGTGGCTATCCGTACACTTGGCAGGGGGAGCCGCCGAGCCTGGCCGTGACCGCCCGGCCCGAGCGCGACGCCAGCCCGGCGGCCCAGGTGCCGCTGCTCACTACCGGCGCGCTCCTCCACCCCCCGGACCCGCTCGGCGAGCCGGAGCACAGCGGCTGGCGGCTCGAGCTGCCGGATGGGCGGGCGTT
>JAJPHF010000060.1 GCA_021325365.1 Pseudomonadota bacterium | reverse complement strand
CTTCTCGACCTCGACCTCGACCCATAGCCCCTGGCAGTCGAAGCCGTTCTGGTAGCGCTGCTCGTAGCCCTGCATGGCCCGGTAGCGCAGATAGAGGTCCTTGTAGGTGCGGCCCCAGGCGTGGTGGACGCCCATCGGGTTGTTGGCGGTGATGGGACCGTCGATGAAGGAAAAGCGCGGCCCGCCCACGTTGCGCGAGACGCGCTTCGCGAAGGCCTGCGTTTCGGCCCAGAAGCGGAGAACGTTCAGCTCTTCGGCCGGGAAGTCGACTTTGCTTGGCACCGGCTTGTACACGCGGTCCTCCGGGACAGCTCGGGGGCGGCCGCCGGAGCACGCGGCCGAGGCGCGGGCGCGCGACGCGACGGGCGGCGGCCGGGCGGGCGCGGCGAGCGGCGCCCTGAAAGTGCGTCCGCTAGCCAAAACGCTCAGGGACGCCGCGAGGGCGGAGCGGTAGCGTGGCACGGTCGGGCAGACGCGGCGCGCAAACGCCCTGAAAATGGTAACACGGCCCCGGCGCGGCGGACAAGCAGCGGGTTAGGGCACGATGCGCAGGTGCAGCTCGTCGAGCTGCGCCGCCGGGACGGGCGAGGGCGCGTCGGTGAGCAGGTCCACCGCGGCCTGGTTCTTCGGGAAGGCGATCACCTCGCGGATGTTCGGCTCGCCAGCCAGGATCATCACCAGGCGGTCGATGCCCGGCGCGATGCCGCCGTGGGGCGGGGCGCCGTACTGGAAGGCGCGCAGCAGGTGGCCGAAGCGCGCCTCCGTCTCCTCCGCCGAGTAGCCCAGCAGGGCGAAGATCTGCTCCTGCACGTCCCGCCGATGGATGCGGATGCTGCCGCTGCCCAGCTCCAGCCCGTTGCACACCAGGTCGTACGCCTTCGAGCGGACCGCGCCCGGATCGGTCAGCAGCAGCGGTAGGTCCTCGTCGCGCGGCGCCGTGAACGGGTGGTGCGCCGAGTCCCAGCGCTCCGTCTTGGCGTCCCACTCGAACAGTGGGAAGTCCGTGACCCAGGCCCAGGCCAGCACGTCGTGCGGGATGAGGTCCAGGCGCTGCGCCACCTCCAGTCGCAGCGCGCCGAGCGCCTCGGCGGCCACGCGCGGCTCGTCCGCGACGAAGACCAGGAGGTCGCCGGGCGTCCCGCCGAGCGCCTCCGCCAGACCCTGCATCTGCTCCGTCGACAGGAAGCGGGCGAAGGGCGAGCGCACGCTCTCGGTCTCCAGCGCCGCCCAGGCGAGGCCCTTCGCACCCTTGCTCTTCGCCAGCTCGGTCAGCTCCTCGATCTGCCGGCGGGAGAAGCCGCCAGCACCGGGGGCGCGGATGCCCCGAACGCAGCCGCCCCGCGCCACCGCGCCGCGGAACACCTCGAACTCGGTGGCCCCGGCGAGCGCGCTCACGTCCACGATCGGCACGTCGAAGCGCAGGTCGGGCTTGTCGGTGCCGTAGCGGAGCATCGCCTCGTGCCAGGTCATACGCGGGAAGGGCGTTAGAATCTTCCAGCTGGTCAGCTGCTGGACCATCTGCGTAAACAGCGGCTCCATCAAGCCCAGCACGTCGTCCACGTCGACGAACGACATCTCTAGGTCGAGCTGCGTGAACTCCGGCTGGCGGTCGGCGCGCTGGTCCTCGTCGCGGAAGCAGCGGGCAATCTGGAAGTACCGGTCCATGCCCGCGACCATCAGGAGCTGCTTCAGTTGTTGCGGCGACTGCGGCAGCGCATAGAAACTGCCCGGGTACAGGCGGCTCGGCACCAGGTAGTCGCGCGCGCCCTCGGGGGTGCTCTTGATGAGGATGGGCGTCTCGATCTCCACGAAGCCGCGCGCGTCCAGGAAGTCGCGGATGAACTTCACGACGCGGTGGCGCAGCTCCAGGTTGCGCACCATCTCGGGACGACGCAGGTCGAGGTAGCGGTAGCGCAGGCGCAGCGCCTCGTCCACCGGCCCCTCGTCCGCGATGGCGAACGGCGGCGTGAGCGCGGGGTTGAGCACGCAAACGCGCTCCGCCTGCACCTCCACCTGGCCCGTCGGCAGGTGGGGATTCTCGGTGCCCTCCGGCCGGCGGGTAACGGTGCCCTCGACCTCCAGCACGTACTCGGCGCGGACCTCGCGGCCCGCCTCGTGCGCCGCGGGCGCTTGCTGCGGGTTGAGCACGACCTGCACCAGGCCGTAGCGGTCGCGTAGGTCGAGGAAGATAACGCCGCCGTGATCGCGACGGCGGTGTACCCAGCCTTGCAACAGGCACGGCTGGCCCTCGTTGGTCAGGCGCAGCTCGCCGCAGGTGTGTGTCCGCCGCATGGCTCTTGCATCCCCTCGGGGCCGGCGCTGCCCAGCCCGACTCGCGCGCGCCGCGCTCGCCAAACCGGCGGCGGGGAGCGCCTCTACAAGGTATCATACCCGGGGAAGCGACCCGCCGCCCGGGCGGGCGCGGGAGCGGCGGTGCTCGAGAACTGGGTCGACGTAATCATCATATTTCTGCTGGTGGTCTACGCTCTCCAGGGCCTGCAGCGCGGCTTCATCCTTGGGCTGCTCGACCTCGCCGGCCTGCTCCTCGCGCTGTTCGTGGCGCTCCAGTACTACCCGAGCGGCGTCGCGCTACTCAGCCCGTACGTGCCGCTGCCCGATTCCTTGCTGAAGCCCATCGCCTTTCTCGGCCTGTGGCTGCTCAGCGACATCCTGGTCACCCTGCTGCTGCGCCTCGTCGGCCTGCCGCTGCGCCTGTTCGGGCGATTCTCCTCGCTCAACGGCCTGCTCGGCATCGTGCCGGGCCTGCTCAAGGGCGGGCTCGTCGTCGCGCTGGTGCTGGCGCTCGCGCTCGCGCTGCCGCTGCCGGAGCCCGTGCGCGGCCAGATCACGGGCTCCGCGGCCGGGGGGCGGCTCGCGGGCGAGCTGGGGCCGCTTGAAGACTCGCTGCGCGAGGTGTTCGCCGATGCGGTGCTGAGCGGCATCGCCGTGGCGACCGTCCATCCCCAGGCCGACGAGCGCGTCGAGCTGCAGTTTAGCGGCGCCGCCGGCCGCGTCGACGAGGAGGCGGAGACGCGGATGCTGAAGCTCTTGAACGACGCGCGCGCCCAGGCGGGGCTGCCGCCGCTCAAGGCCGATCCGCAGCTGACGGAGGCGGCGCGGGCGCACTCGCGCGACATGCTGGCCAAGGGGTACTTCGCGCATCAGGATGACGACGGCAAGCGTCCCGCCGATCGCGTGAGCGCGGCGGGTGTCCGCTGGGCCGTCGTCGGCGAGAATCTGGCCCTCGCGCCCACGGTCGATGTTGCCCACCAGGGACTGATGAACAGCCCCGGCCATCGGGAAAACATTCTCAGCCCGCAGTACCACCGCGTCGGTATCGGCGTGGTGGATGGCGGCCTGCACGGCAAGATGTTCACGCAGGACTTCGCAGATTGACCCCTGTTCAAGCCAGCGCCACGGTCGATGCCTGTTTGCTGACGGCGCCGGCTCCACGGCCGGACACCGCGGGACTTTACATCCACGTCCCCTTCTGCGCGCGCCTCTGTCCCTACTGCGACTTCGACACGCAGGACCGCGACCTGCAGCTCATCTCCCCGTATGCGGTCGCGCTGGTGCGCGAAGTGGACCTCCTGCCGGCGGCCCGCCTGCACAGCGTTTTTTTCGGCGGCGGCACTCCCAGCCTGCTCCAGCCGGCCCAGCTTGCCGCGGTGCTAGACGCCTGTCGCGCCCGCTTCGCTCTGCCGCCCGACTGCGAGATCACGGTCGAGTGCAACCCCAACAACGTGCGCGCGGCCCGGCTGGACGGCTACCGCGCCGCGGGCGTGAACCGCCTGAGCCTCGGCGTGCAGGCGATGGACGATGCGGCGCTGAAGCTGTTGGGCCGCCAGCATACCGTCGAGCGCGTGCGGCAGGCTGTCGCGACCGCGCGGGCGACGGGCTTCGACGACCTGAGCCTGGACCTGATGTATGGCCTGCCAGGCCAGACGCTGGCCGCCTGGGAACGCACGCTCGACGCCGCGCTGGCGCTCGCGCCGGAGCACCTGTCGTGCTACCTGCTGACGCTGGAGGACTGGACCCCGATGGGGCAGCAGGTGGCCCGCGGCGAGCTGGCGCTGCCGGACGACGACCTCGTTGCCGCACAGTACGAGCTGACGCGCGCGCGGCTGGCGGCCGCCGGCCTGCGGCAGTACGAGATCTCGAACTGCGCGCGGCCGGGCCGCGAGAGCCGGCACAACCTGGGCTATTGGCGAGCCGAGCCCTATCTGGCGCTGGGCCCCGGCGCGGTGTCGAGCCTGGGGGGCCGCCGCCGCAAGCAGACGCCCGTCGTCGCCGACTACCTGGCCGCCGTCGCCCAGGGAGAGCACCGCTTCGTGGAGGACGAGCGGCTCGACGCGGCGACCCAGGCGCGCGAGGCGCTGATGCTCGGGCTGCGTCTCCGCGCCGGCGTGGACCTAGCCGCCTATCGAGCGCGCTTCGGACGCGACGTGCGGGACGTGTGCGGCGCGGCGCTGGACGAGCTGGTCGTCAGCGGCTTTCTGGAGTGGCACGCGGGCCGGCTGCGGCTTGCGGACCGCGCGCTGCTCGTCAGCAATGAGGTCCTGGTGCGGCTGGGTCTCGCCTGAGTCGGGTGCCTTACGACTCGCGGCCGATCAGGCTCGCGGCTAGCTGCTCCAGGACCGCCGCGCCGGTGGGCGAGGCGTGCGCGGCGCGCAGCGCGGCGCGCGCCGCGTCGTGGTGGTACCGGACCAGGCGCTCGGCCTCCTCCCGCACCCCAAGCCGTTCCATAATGCCGACTACCTCGGCGACTGCCCGCTGGTCGAGCGGCGCCTCGGTGGCGTAGAGGCGGCGCAGGCGGGCGCGGGTCGGCGCGGGCGCCCGCTCGCAGGCCAGCACGAAGGGTAGGCTGTACTTGGCGGTGCGGATGTCCTCGCGGGCGGGCTTGCCCGTCGTCGCGGCGTCGCCCCACACGTCGAGCAGGTCGTCCTGAAGCTGGAAGGCAATGCCGACCTCGTGGCCGAACCGGCCATAAGCGGCCTGGACTTCGCGTGGCGCGCCGGCGGCTAGGGCCCCAAGCTCCGCGGACGCCTGCAAGAGCGCCGCGGTCTTGCCCTCGACCATGCACAGGTAGTCGGCGAGGGCCGGCTCGCTACCAGGCGTGACCGAAAGGTCGCGGTGCTGGCCGGCGCAGAGGGCGCGACAGGCGGTATTCAGAATGCGGGCGGCGGCCAGGCCACCCGGCTCGTGGTGCTCGGCATACAGGATCGACCGCTGCGCGAGGATGAGCAGCGTATCCCCGGCGTTCAAGGCGCGTGGCACGCCCCATATCGCCCAGAGCGTCGGGCGGTGGCGACGCAGCGGACTGTCGTCTTCGATGTCGTCGTGGACGAGCGAGAAGTTGTGGGTCAGCTCGACGGCCGCCGCGTGGGGTAGGGCGGCGTGCCACTTGCCGCCGGCGGCCTCACAGGTGAGGAGGCACAGCGCCGGACGCAGGCGCTTCCCCTGGGGAGCAGCCGTCGGCGCGAACCGTTCATCTGCCCAGCCGAGATGGTAGCGCAGCATTCCTGCCAGGTCGTTTGGGAGCCCTGCTAGGTCGATCAACCGGCGCATCTCGTCGTCGACGGCGGCGGCCAGCTCGGCGAGCCGCGCGTCGAGCGCCTGGAGCACGTCCGCGCCGTGCGAGGGCTGGCTCATAGGACCATCGCCGCCGCGCCGTACAGCCCCGCGTCGTCGCCCAGCGCGGCAGGCACGATCTGCAGGTCTTGCAAGTAGATGGGCATGGCGCGGCGCTCCACCTCCGCGCGCACCGCGTCCCACCAGAGCGCGCCGGCGTGGGAGACGCCCCCGCCTATCACGATGAGGCGCGGATTGAACAGGTGGAGCAGGTTGACGATCCCCACGGCCGCGGCGCGCGCGGCAGCCTCGAGCAGCTCGACGGCGAGCGGATCGCCGGCGGCAGCCGCGGCGGCGACCGCCGCCGCCGTCGGCGTGGCGCCGGGCGGGCCCAGGGCCGAGGGGCGCCCGGCGGCCAGCGCCTCCGCGGCCTCGCGGGCGATCGCGGTGCCAGAGGCGAGGGTCTCCAGGCAGCCGTAGTTCCCACAGTTGCAGCGCCGGCCGTGTAGGTCGATCGTCATGTGCCCGGGCTCCCCCGCCACGCCGCGTGCGCCCAGCAGGAGGCGGTCGTCCACGATGATGCCGCCCCCCACGCCGGTGCTGACCGTCAGGTAAATCATGTGGGAGACGCCCCGTCCGGCGCCGAAGTGATGCTCGCCGAGCGCGGCCAGGTTCGCGTCGTTGCCGACGCGTACCGGCAGGTGGCAGAGCGCGGCGAGCCGGTCAGCCAGCGGCAGGTTGTCCCAGCCGGGCAGGTTCGGCGCGGTGTAGATCACCCCGCGCCAGGGGTCGAGCGGTCCCGGCGCGACCATCCCCACCCCTACCGCGCGCGAGCCGGCCGGCGCCGCCGCGACCGCGCCCAGGATCGCTTCGCCGATCCGCCCGAGTATGGCATCGGGCCCCGACGCTGCATCGGTGGGGTACGCGGTGTGCGCGTGCAGCCCGCCATCGCGGTCGACCAGGCCGACGCGAAAGCGGGTCCCGCCGAGGTCGACGGCGACGGCGAGCGGCGTTTCGGCGTGCTTCACGAGGCCCCCTTAGCGAGCAGTTATAACACGGGTATGCGCCACACCTCGGACCCGCCCCTGATCGTATTGACAGGTCCCACCGCGATCGGCAAGTCGGCCCTGGCTCTGCACTTGGCTGACCGCTTTGGCGCGGAGATCCTCTCCGCCGACTCGCGCCAGGTCTATCGCTACCTGGACGTAGGCACGGCGAAGCCGACCGCTGCCGAGCGTGCCCGGGTCCCCCACCACCTGCTCGACCTGGCCGACCCCGACACGCCCTTCTCGGTGGCCGACTACCAGGCCGCCGCCGACCTTGCCCTGGAGGACATTGCTCGCCGCGGCCGCGTCGCCCTGCTCGTCGGCGGCAGCCCGCACTACGTGCAGGCGGTTGTGGATCGGCTGGAGCTGCCACGAGTCGCGCCCCGCCCCGAGCTGCGGGCGGCGCTCGAGGCGCTGGCCGCGCGCGAGGGGCCGCTGGCGGTATGGGAGCGGCTGCGCGCGCTAGACCCCGCGGCGGCCGAGGCGGTCGATCGTTACAACGTGCGGCGCCTGATCCGCGCCATTGAGGTCGTGACGGTCAGCGGGGAGCCACTGGCGGCCGCCAATCGGCGTCGCGGCCCCGAGCGCCCTGCCCTCCATCTCGCGCTGACGGCGCCGCGGCCCGAGCTGTATGCGCGCATCGACGCCCGCATCGACGCGATGCTGGCCGCCGGCTGGCTGTCCGAGGTCAAGGCCCTGCTCGCGCGCGGCTACGCGCCGTCGCTGCCCAGCCTGTCGGCCACCGGCTATCGCGAGCTGGTCCAGGTGGTGCGCGGGGAATTGTCGCTTGCCGATGCGATCAGGCTGATCCAGCACCGCACGCATGCCTTTGCGCGCCGGCAGTATACTTGGTTGCGGCGCGACCCCCGCCTGGAGTGGTACGCGCAGGCGCCCGATCTCGAAGCGCTGGTTGGCGAGCGCGTCGAATCCTATCTGGCCTCGTCCGAGGGAGTGCGGTCATGGACTTCGTGAAGATGCACGGGTTGGGCAACGACTTCGTGCTGCTCGACTGCCTGGCCGCCGACGCGGTCCGCCCGGACGCCGAATGGGCCGCGCTGGCCGTGCGCCTGTGCGACCGTCATTTCGGCGTGGGCGCCGACGGCATCCTGCTCGCGCTGCCCTCCGAGTGCGCCGACGTGCGCATGCGCATCTTCAACGCCGACGGCAGCGAGGCCGAGATGTGCGGCAACGGCGTGCGCTGCCTGGCCCGCTACGCGCGCGATCACGGGCATCCGGGCGACCTCCTGCGGGTCGAAACGCTGGCCGGCGTGCTCGAGCTCACCTTCCCCCGCGGCGGGAATCAGGTGCGCGTGGACATGGGGCCGCCCCGCCTCGCGCCGCGCGAGATTCCCGTGCGGGTCAGCGGCGACCGCGCCCTGGACCTCGCGGTCCGCGTGGACGGGCGCACCTACCAGGTGGCGGCGGTCTCGATGGGCAACCCGCACGCGGTCACGTTCATGTCCGCGGCCGAGCTGGACGCGCTGCCGCTGCACACCGTGGGACCGCTCGTCGAGCACCACGAGCTGTTCCCGGAGCGGACGAACTTCCACGCGGTCGCCGTCACGTCGCCGCACAGCGCGACGGTGCGCGTCTGGGAGCGCGGCGCTGGCCCCACGCTCGCCTGTGGGACGGGCGCCTGCGCCGTCACCGTCGCCGGCGTCCTCGCCGGGCGCCTGGACAGCCCCGTCGACGTAACACTGCCGGGCGGCACGCTCCGGATCGAGTGGCAGCAGGGCGGCCCGGTCTTCATGACCGGCCCGGCGGACTACGTGTTTCGCGGCACCTGGCTCGCGTAAGTGCTGAGCGCGGAGCGGCGCTGCCCTGCTCAGCACGCAGCACTCACCACCCAGCACTAGGAGGCACGCATGGCGAGAGGCACCGCGCCCGCGCTGCACGGCGCCCGGCGGATCGCCGAGCTACCCCCGTATCTCTTCGCGGAAGTGGACCGCCGCATCGCGGAGAAGCGGGCGCAGGGCCACGACGTCATCAGCCTCGGCATCGGCGATCCCGACCTGCCGACGCCCGAGCACATCGTGCGCGCGCTGGAGACGACGGCTGAGCAGCCGGCCAACCACCGCTATCCCGACTACTACGGCCTGCGCGAGCTGCGCGTGGCCATCGCCGACTGGTACCGCGACCGCTTCGGCGTCGAGCTGGACGCGGACGCCGAGGTGCTCCCGCTGATCGGCTCGAAGGAGGGCATCGCCCACCTGGCGACCGCCTGGGTGGACCCCGGCGATCTCGTGCTGGTGCCCGATCCGGGCTACCCGGTCTACTCGATCGGGACCATGCTGGCGAACGGCGAGGTGTACTGGTTGCCGCTGCGGGCCGAGCGCGACTTTCTGCCCGACCTGCAGGCCATCCCCGCGGACGTGGCGCGGCGCGCGCGGGTCCTCTGGATCGGCTACCCGAACAACCCCACCGCGGCGGTGGCCCCGATCGAGTTCTTCCGCGAGGTCGTCGACTTCGCCTGGGAGCACGGCATCCTCGTCTGCCACGACAACGCCTACTCCGAGGTAGCTTACGACGGCTATCGCGCGCCCAGCTTCCTCCAGGTGGACGGCGCCCGCGAGATCGGCATCGAGTTCCACTCACTGTCGAAGACGTACAACATGACCGGCTGGCGCATCGGCATGGTCGTCGGCAACCGTACCGCCATCGAGGCGCTCGGGCGCGTGAAGACCAACGTGGATAGCGGCGTCTTCCAGCCGGTGCAGTACGCGGGCATCGCGGCGCTGCGCGGCGACCAGTCCTGGCTGCACGACCGCAACCTGCACTACCAGCGGCGGCGCGACGCGGTGCTGGCCACGCTTCACCGCATCGGCCTCGCCGCGCCCACACCGCGCGCCAGTCTCTACGTTTGGGGCCCCGTGCCGGCCGGCGTCAAGTCGGTCGATTTCTCGCTCCGCCTGCTCGACGAGACGGCCGTGTGGATCACGCCAGGGGTCGGCTTCGGCCCGGCCGGCGAGGGCTACTTCCGCATCTCGCTCACCACGCCCGACGATCGCCTCGAAGAGGCCCTGGCGCGACTCGAGCGCTTCCAGCTCTAGCGGCTGGCACGCGCCGTGCAGCCGGGAAGCGATTGCCCGCGCGCCAGGAGGGACAAACGACGGAGCGTACGACAACCGGCGCCGGCCTCAGCCACCTAACGGTGGAGCCTCAGCGGGCGCTCCTCGTGGCGCTCGACCGGCCCGACGCGCCCTGGGACGTCGAGACGTCCCTGGACGAGCTAGCGGCGCTGGCCGAGACGGCCGGGCTCGAAGTGGTCGGTCGGGAGGTGCAGCGCGCCGCCAAGCCGCACCAGAGCCACTACCTGGGCAAAGGCAGGCTGGCCGAGGTGAAGGACCTGGTCGCCGCGCTCCACTGCGACGTGGTGGTCTTCGACGACGAGCTGACGCCGCGCGTCCAGCAGAACCTCGAGGACGAGCTGGACGCGCGGGTGGTCGACCGCACGCTGCTGATCCTCGACATCTTCGCCCAGCGCGCCCGCACTCACGAGGGGCGCGCGCAGGTGGAGCTGGCCCAGTACCAGTACCTGCTGCCCCGCCTGACCGGCCACGGCGCGGCGCTCTCGCGCCTCGGCGGCGGCATCGGCACGCGCGGCCCGGGCGAGACGAAGCTGGAGCTGGACCGGCGCCGCATTCGCGCCCGCATCGCCCAGCTGCGACGCGAGATCGACGAGATTCGGCGCGCGCGCGCCGGCCACCGCCAGTTGCGCCGCCGCCGCGCGCTGCCGCTCGTGGCCCTGGTGGGCTACACCAACGTCGGCAAGTCCACGCTGCTCAACGCCCTCACGCGCTCCGACGCCTACGCCGCGAACGTGTTGTTCGCGACCCTCGACCCGCTCACGCGGCGCGTGCGCCTGCCCCACGGGCAGGAAGCGCTGCTGTCGGACACCGTGGGCTTTATCGCGAAGCTGCCCACCACCGTGGTCGCCGCCTTCCGGGCCACGCTCGAAGAGCTGGACGAGGCCGATCTGCTGCTGCACGTCGTGGACCTCACGGACCCCCACGCTGCCGAGCAGAACGAGATCGTGCACGAGGTGCTCGACGAGCTGGACCTGGGGAACACGCCTGTCCTCACCGTGATCAACAAAGTGGACGCGCTGGTCCCCACGGATGCGCCCGCACCGCCCGACCCCGGGGACCTCGGCTTGCCGCCGTCGCCCGACGTGGTCCTCGTGTCCGCGCTGCGCGGCTGGGGCCTGGACGCCCTGCTGGGGCGCATCGAGACGAAGCTCGCGGCCGAGCAGCCGATCGTCGAGGTGGCGATTCCGTACAGCGAGAGCCGGCTGGTTGACCTGTTCCGGCGGCGCGGACGCGTCATCTCGGAGCGCTACACGGAGGACGGCACGATCCTGCGCGGCCAGTTGCCGCGGGCCGTCGAGCGAGCCTTCGCCCCGTACCTGCGGCGCAGGCGGCGTTCCACCGGCCGTCCGACGGACGCTGACAGCGAGCGTGCCACCCCCTGAGGCACGATATCTGCGGACGCTCAGCGGCCCGGCGGTAGAATTCTTCAGGAACTGCCGCGCCGCGTCGGCTCGCCGCAGTGCGGGCCGCGCGGTCGGGCTGCTGGAGGAAGACAATGGCGTCTCGCCTCGAAGTCCAAACCGCCCCCCTGCGCTCCGCCCTCGCCCAATTCGATGAAGCTGCCGACCGCCTCGGCCTGGACCCCGGCATCTGTGCCGTGTTGCGCGTGCCGAAGCGCGAGCTAAGCGTTCACTTCCCGGTCGAGCTGGACGACGGCCGCGTGAAGGTGTTCAGCGGCTACCGCGTGCAGCACAGCCTGGCGCGTGGCCCGGCCAAGGGGGGCATCCGCTATCACCCGGAGGTCGACCTGGACGAGGTGCGTGCCCTCGCGATGTGGATGACGTGGAAGTGCGCCGTGGTCCGGCTGCCGTTCGGCGGCGCGAAGGGCGGCGTGGTCTGCGATCCCCGACGCATGTCGCAGCGCGAGCTGGAGCGCATGACGCGCCGCTACGCCACTGAGATCTCCGTGCTCATCGGGCCAGACAGCGACATCCCCGCGCCCGACCTGAACACCGGGCCGCAGACGATGGCCTGGATCATGGACACCTACAGCATGCACCGTGGCTACTCCATCCCCGCCGTCGTGACGGGTAAGCCCCTGAGCATCGGCGGCTCCGAGGGGCGGCTGGAGGCCACCGGCCGCGGCGTGGTGTACTGCATCGAGCAGGCGGCGGCCTGCTTGGGCCTCCCCCTCGCCGGCGCGCGGGTGGCCATCCAGGGCTTCGGCAATGTGGGCGAGCCCACGGCGCGCCTGCTCCACGCCCTGGGGGCGCGCATCGTCGCCATTTCCGAAGAGGGGGGCGGCGTCTACAACCCCGACGGCCTCAATCCCCTCGATCTCATGCGCTACAAGCAGGAGATGGGCTCCGTCGTCGGCGCCCCGCGCACGCGGCCGATCTCCAATGAGGCGCTGCTGGAAGTGGATTGCGACGTGCTGGTGCCCGCCGCCGTGGCGAGCGTCATCACCGAGCGGAACGCGCCGCGGATCAAGGCGCGGCTCGTCGCCGAGGGCGCGAACGGGCCGACGACGCCCGGCGGCGACCGAGTGCTGAACGAGCGCGGCATCTTCGTCATTCCCGACATCCTCTGCAACGCTGGCGGCGTGACGGTTTCCTACTTCGAATGGGTGCAGGACCGCGACGCCTTCTTCTGGACGGCGGAGGAGATCAACTCGCGGCTGCAGCGCATCATGGTGAGCGCCTTCCAGGACGTGCTCGGCTTCGCCCGGCAGCACGACGTCCCGATGCGTACGGCCGCGACGATGCTGGGGGTGAGCCGCGTGGCCGAGGCGACCGTGACCCGGGGCATCTACCCATAACGCCGCCCCGGCCCGGCCATCGGGTCCTGGACCGTACCCGCTTCGGCGGGGGAAGCCCCTGAACCGCTGCGTACCGGGCGGCCGGCCGCCCGAGGGCCTGGTATGCAGCTTGCCCGGCGGTGAGGGTAGGGCAAGCTGTGGCGCGCCACCGTTCAACCCAGCCAGGGAAGGACGGCGGCAGCACTCCGAACCGAGGGCAATGTGCGGCGGGTAATGGCGGCTAGTCACCGGCGTCGGGCAGTAGCCTTCGCGGTCGGCCTGCTCGTCGGAATGTGCGTCCTGCTGCTAGCCGGCTGTGAGCTGCTGCCGGCGTCGCTCACGCCGGCGCCCGCACCCGAGCCGGGCACAGTCCCGCTGCACGTCGCACGGGCGGGCGGGTCGGTCATCGCGCTGGTCGACGTAACGGTGCACGGGCAGGGCCCCTACGACTTCGTAGTGGACACCGGCGCGTCGCGGTCGGTCGTTGACCAGCAGCTCGCGCAGCAGCTCGGCCTCCCGCAGGTAGCGGCGGCGCCCCAGGTCACGGGCGTCTCCGGGCCGGCGGCGGCCACGGTCGTGCGCATATCGGACTGGAGTGCCGGCGACGTATCGCTGCCGAACGGAGTCGTCGCGGCGATCGATCTCCAGCTCTCCGACTCGGCAGCTGCCCAGCAGCTGATCGGCCGCCGGCTCTACGGCCTGATCGGCTCGGACGTCCTGAGCAGTTTCGGCGTCGTCACCATCGACTACAACCAGCAAACGCTCGCGCTCGGCGCCCAGTGACGTGCCACCGGACAGCGGCCCCGGCCAGCGCGGCGCGGGACACAGCACCCACGCCCGACCCGTCGCCAAGCGCCTGTTCGGCCCCCGTTAGCTGGCCCAGCGCGTCCATGCCGTTTGCCGCCTCGATGGTAGATTTAATTAGCATTAAGGCTAGCATCTCTTACTCGTGAGCGCCGCCAACTGCAAAGGAGAATGGATTTCGTGGATGCGATTGCCGGGACCGCGCTCTGGACCGCGGCCGCACGCGCTCGCGAGAGCGCGCGGCCCGACCGGCTGTTCGACGACCCGCTTGCCGAGGCTCTGGCGGGCGAAGAGGGGTTCCTCCAGCTCGATGCCGAGCCAGAGGAAGCCCAGTGCAATCCCTGGCTACCCATCCGCACCCGGTTCTTCGACGACTGGCTGGAACAGGTGACGATGCGCCACGGCCTGCGCCAGGTCGTCCTCGTCGCTGCCGGGATGGACACCCGCGCGTTCCGGCTGGCCTGGCCGGCAGGGGTCACGCTTTGGGAGTTCGACCGACCCGCGCTCCTGCAGCGCAAGGAGGGCATCCTGACCGCTGCTCGCGCCACCCCCGCGTGCGACCGGCGCACGCTGGGCGTCGATTTGGCCCAGGACGACTGGCCGGCGCGCTTGCGCGCCGCCGGCTTCGATGCCACGGCGCCGTCCGCCTGGCTGGCCGAGGGCTTCTTCCACTACCTGGACGCGGCGGCGGTCGAGCGCATCCTGGCGACCTTAGCCACGGTCGCCGCGCCGGGCAGCCAGCTCGGGGTCGATTTTCTCGCGTGCGACCTCCTCACCTCGCCGTGGATGGCGGGGTATCTGCACCTGCTGGAGCGGCGGGGGGCGCCGTGGCGCTTCGGGACGAATGAGCCGGAGGCGCTGCTGGCCCGCCATGGCTGGCAAGCCCTAGTGCGCCAACCGGGGGAAGAGGGCGCCAATTTCGGGCGTTGGCCCTGGCCGGTAACACCTCGCGACCTCCCCGGTTTCCCCCGCTGCTTCCTGGTCACCGCGCGGCGCCAGGCGAACGGCTCCGAACATCTCTCCTCTTGACCGCCGGCCGGATCGGACGTATACTATAAGTACAAGTTGGGACTTGTAAGAAAGTGCGGTCAGACGCCGAGGAGGGATCATGGATCGCTGTCAGAGCTGCCAGCGCAGGCCCGATATCGCCCATCACTTGCGCCACGGTTACTGCGCCATTTGTTGGCAACGGCTCAAGCACGCGCGCTACGGCGCCTTCTCTCGCAAGGGGTAGGCTGGCCGAAAACCAAGCAGAACGGCGGCACCGTAAGAAGAGCCGCCGTTCTGCTGTTGGTTTCGCGGCTCTCGCCCCAGTCCCGCGTCATCGCCCTCCCTCCTGGGCTACCGGTTGCTACCATCTCGCTGGAGGGCGGCGCGCTCCCTTCTTCCCTGCGTCATCGTCCTCCCGCCTGGGCTCCCGCTTGCTACGCTTCCATCACAGCACCGCCCGAACCGACCTCCCGGCGGCAGCAAGGGGCCTACACTGGTCTTAAGCACTCGCGGCCGGGCCGGCCCGCTCCAGTTCTCTCTTGGCGTGGCCGAGGTCCGCGTGGATCATCAGTGGAGTCGTCCGCGCCTTCAACGCCCACGTGGACCCGAGCCAGCGAGGCCTTCCTGGCCAGCCTCGCCGGACGCTCGCCTCGCACGCGCGCCACGTACGCCAGTGGCCTGCGCCGTTTCGTCGAGTATCTTCAGACTCGCCACCTCGACCCGGACACGCTGCTGGCCGACGAGGTACCCCTGTCCTTCGTCGAGGAGTACCACGCCTGGCTCATAGACCAGTTCGGTCGCGAACGCCGCCCGACCGTCGTCACCTACCTGGCCGCGTTGCGCGCGCTGTGCCGCTTTCTCGACCGGCGCGGCTGGGCGGCGCCCGACGCGACTTACGAGCGGGTTCGCGAGCGCTTGGCCGAGGTCGTCGGCCGCGGTCAGTACCGCACGCCGCGCATCGATCGGCGCCTGCCCCTAATCGTCACCACGGCTGACGAGCTGGCGCTTCCCCCCTCTGGGGACGCGGCGCGCCGCCTGACGCTGCTGCGCGATCGCGCGCTCCTCCACGTTCTGTACAGCAGCGGGATGCGGCGCGCCGAGGTGTCCCGCCTGGACCGCGACGACCTGGAGGACGGCTGGCGAGGCGAGGCGCTCATCACCGGCAAAGGCGACAAGGAACGCGTCGTCTTCTTGAGCGACGAGGCGCTCGCGGCGGTGCGGCGCTACCTCGCCGAGCGGAACGACGGGTATGCCCCGCTCTTCCTGCGCCATGATCGCGGGCGCGGGCGTCCGGGACCGCGCGGCGAGCGGTACCGGCTGTCCCCCCAGTCCATCTGGGGCATCGTCGGCGCCTACGCGCGACTCGCCGGCGTGCGCGCGACGCCCCATGCCTTCCGCCACACGAAAGCCAGCGTCATGTTGAACCGTGGCGCCAAACTCTCCGAGGTCCAGGACATCCTTGGCCACGCCTCGCCGGAGACCACGAAGCGCATCTACGCGCACTATGAGGTAGCGCACTTGCGGGAAGCGTTTGATCGGTTCAGCGCCTCGCCGAGCGAGCTGGTGGCGAATCTGGGCCGCGCCCGTTCGTCCACGGCGGAGCCCTCGGCGCCCCAAATCGACCCCGCCTCTGACCTGCGACCCACGCGGCGAGCGGCTAAGCGCAGACCTGGCCGGTCAGCAGGCTAGGCCGCCCATCGGGACAACGAGCGCGGCCCTCGCTTCGCGAACTGTGCTCCTACCCGTCCAGCCAGCTAGTCGAGCGTCGGCCGGGCCGCGAGACGGGCCTTGTCGTCGTCTGAAGACTGCCTCAGGGCTGGGCCGCCGGCCGTGCGAGCCATGTCGGCGCAGCCCGCCGAGCAAAATTGCTGGGTGTCCCGCGCCACCATCGCGTCGCGGTCCGCAATCGGCGCCCCGCACTGGGCGCATTCTAGCACCGCCACAGCCACCCTCCCCTAGCGTCCTGCTCGTCTCGACGCAGACCCGGTGCCAGCCGCCGCCGCGCGTCGGTCGTGCGCGTGCCAGGCCGGCGCGGTCCCGTGCGGGAGGCGCCCGGGGCGGCGCCAATCGTGGGTCCTTGGCCCCGGCGTCTGGTATGGTTCTGGGTCATCCGCTGTGGAGGAGTTCATGCACACGGGCAATGGACCCGCGGGGACGCCGCCGGCTGAGGAGCAGCGATCGCTGCAAGCCGACGACCGGCGAGAATGGCGGCTATTCCTCGTCGTACTCGTGGGCGTTCTGGCAACACCGATCCTCGCCACCGCCCTGGCCGCGCTCGTCGCGTTCGTGATGTGGCACACGACGACGATCCTGCCCGATCAAGCGCCTCCTACCCCGACGAGCCAGCTGGCGCCCCAGGTATCGCCGAGCGCCCCGCAGCCGGGATAAAGTGATCGGTCGGGCGCCCGTCCTCCCGCCGGTCGGCCCTTCGCTGCAATCGTGGCCAATTTCGCGGCAGGCCCGGAGGGATTCGAACCCCCAGGCCGCGACCGACCGCCTGCACAGTATCCTCTTCGCGGCCGGGTGAGACCCGTGTGCCGCGCGGCACACGAACCTAATCCCGGGGCAGCGGGCGATCTCGGCATCTCCTGACCCTGCGCTTTAGGATGGCCTCGGCGTCCGCAAGCACACGCCGAGCGCTTCGGTCCAGCTCCTCGTAGCGCTGATAGGCTTCCCACACCCGCCGCGCTTGTTCGCTGAGTCGGTCCCACACCAAATCGTCCACGGCACCGCTCCATGCGCGAAAGAGGTTCTGCGGGCTCGGCAGGAGTCATGTGCCGGGACATTTGGCACACCCTGGCACACAAAAAGCGCTGAGCGAGCCGAGACTGGCTGGTGTGATTCTTCAGATTCGGCGCCAGCATTGGGCTGGTGGGGGCAGGCCCGGAGGGATTCGAACCCCCGACCAGCGGATTAGAAGTCCGCCGCTCTATCCACTGAGCTACGGGCCCAAGTGTGCTGACCGGAGTGTACCAGATCAATACGGCCGCCGTAGGATGGCGAAACGGGAGGGAGGTGCCTGCGGCGGCGCGCAGGCCAGGGCCTGGACAGGTGCGACGCGCGGGCAAGCGCGCCGCGCCCGCCCAGCCGGCGCCGTCAGCGGGGCTGGCGGGGGGCGCCGCGCGTCACGAAGCCGATGGCGGCCACGCGCTGGTCACGCGTCCGATCCGGGGCCGCGCGCATGAGGTTGCGGCTACCGCAGCGCGCGCAGCGAGCGAGCGCCCGCCCGGTCGCGCTGTCCGCGGCCGGGGCGACTTCGCGCAGCAGCGGGATGAGCAGGGCGCGGCCGCAATTCCCACAGCGGCCGGCCTCCGTGGCCTGCACTAGCGGCATGCGTGGCTCCTTGTCCGTGGGTGGTCCGCTTGGCGCGGGCCAGGCCGCCGGGCGGATTAGCTGGCAGACTATCCCAGACATCGCGGGCCCCTCCCTAGGGCAAGACCATAACAATGGCGCCACAGCTAGCCGGCCCATCGCACCGCATTGAGCGCCGGCGCGCGGCCGCCCCGACCTCCCGACTCGCCACGGGGCGCGGTGGCGTATGATGGAGAGGGCCACGGCGTGGCCGTGGATAGGAGGGCGCGATGCAGTACCGCAAGGCGGAAGCGAAGCAGGCCGCGCACGCGCAGTTCCGCGGCCTCTGGGCAGCCATCACCACGCCGTTCACACCCGACGGCGAGCTGGATGAGGCGGGCCTGCGGCGGAACATGCGGCACTTCACGGACGTGCTGCACGTGGACGGCGTGTTCTGCACCGGCAACATGGGCGAGTTCTGGGCGCTCACCACCGACGAGCGTCGCCGCTCCGTCGAGATCGTCGTCGAGGAGGCGCGCGGCAAGTGCCTCACCATCGCGCAGACGGCGCACCATGCGGCACACGAGACGGTGGCGCTGACACGCCACGCCCAGGAGGTGGGCGCGGACTACGTGGCGCTCATCAACCCCTATTATCCCGCGATGGACGAGGCGGCGATCTACGACTGGTTCGCGTTCGTCGCGGAGCGGGTCGACATCGGCATCTGGATGTTCGACTCGGAGTACTCGCCGTTCAGCATGTCGCCGGCGCTGATCGCGCGCGTGGCCCGGCTGGAGAACGTGTGCGGCATCAAGATCGGCGGCTCGCTCGACCACTACGCCGCGGTCGAGCGGCTCTGCGGCGATCAGATCGTGCTCAGTCACCCCTCCGAGCGCGCCTGGCTGTCGCTGATGCGCGACCACGGCCAGCGCGCCTACATGTCGTCGGCCACGCCGTACCTCTTCCAGACCGCGACCGAGCATCGCCTGCGCGACTACACCGAGCTGGGCCTGGCCGGCCGCTTCGAGGAAGCGGAGCGCATCGCCGCGGAGCTAGAGCCCTATCGCCAGCTGCAGGAGCGGTGGCTCGCGCGCTGGTGGCGCGAGGAGCGCATCATCCCCATCGCCTATCTGAAGGCCTGGACGGAGCTGCTGGGCCTGGCGGCGGGCCCCGTCCGGCTGCCGCTGCGCGAGATCCCCGCCGAGGAGCGGGCGGCCATGCAGGCGGACCTTGAACGCGTCGGCCTGCTGCGGCCCGCCGCCGCCCGCGCCTGATCCGGCGGGTTGGGGGACGCCATCGCCCGGCTCCATGCCCAGCAGCCCCGCGGCGGGGCCGCGGTCGCGCCGCCGAATGACTGCCCGATTGCGTTCGCCAGCTGCTAGCCGCGCTCGGTGGTCAGCTGGTCCACGCAACGGCGCAGCGCGTCCACGTGCTCGGCCGGCACTCGCTCGGCGTGCTCCAGGTCCACGCGGGCCTGGTCGTCGCGGAACGGCCGCACGACGAGCACCGGCCGCGCGCTGTGATCGACGACCGCGGCGGCCACGCTGCCCCGGAAGATGCGCGCCAGCCCCGTCCGCCCGTGGCTGGCCATCACGATCAGGACGATATCGCCCTCGCTCGCCCGCTCCACGATCACGTCGCCGGCGTTGCCGAGGCCCACCTCGGAATCGGCCGTGACGCCCGCGGCCCGCAGGCGCGCGACGTGGGTCGCCAGGGCGTCGCTGGCGGCCGCCTCCTCGGCTTCGAACACGTCGTAGCCGGGGCGCGGCGTCATCTCGTCCTCGAGCGGCGCCTCGATCGGCGCGCTGCCCGGCCGATGGTGGCGCACGGGATCGCCGGAGACGACGCGCAGGAGCACGACGCCCCAGCCCAGCGTCTTGGCGATGGCCTCGGCGTAGGGCAACGCCTCGTTCGCCAGCTCGGACCCGTCCAGGGGCACCAGTATGTTATCGGCCATCGCTCCTCCTCCCCGAGTGCCAGTCTGGGCACGACGCGGCTCGCTGTCAGCCGCCTGCCCGGCGCTACAGGCCCGCCCCGCCGCTCGCCTCGCCAAACACGCGCCGCAGCGCGTCCGCGATCTCGCCCAGCGTGGCGCTCGCCTCGACGGCCCGCACGATGGGCGGCATGGTGTTCGCGCTGCCGGCCGCCGCCCGCTCCACCTCGGCTAGCGCTGCC
The DNA here is from genome assembly GCA_021325365.1 of Pseudomonadota bacterium. Next base: position 27,081 of record JAJPHF010000060.1, on the reverse strand, counting down.
GTCACCGCGGCCGTGTCCCGCCGCGCGCGCAGCGCGCGCAAGCGGGCGGCTTGCTGCTCGCGCACGGCCGGGTCGACCCGCAGGATGTCGGTCACCGGTGCCGACTCGCCGACGAACCGATTCACGCCGACGATCACCCGCTCGCCCGCGTCCACCTCGCGCTGGTAGCGGTACGCGCTCTCGTGCAGCTCGCGCTGCACCCAGCCGCGCTCGATGGCCGCCTGCGCGCCCCCCAGCGCGTCGATGCGGGCCAGGTACTCGCGCGCCTGGCGCTCCAGGTCGTCCGTCAGCCATTCCACGTAGTACGCCCCCGCGAGCGGATCGACGGTGTCGGCCACGCCGCTCTCGTACGCGATGATCTGCTGCGTGCGGAGCGCTGTCTCGGCGGCCGCCTCGGTAGGCAACGCCAGCGCCTCGTCGCGAGCGTTCACGTGCAGCGACTGCGTCCCTCCCAGCACCGCTGCCAGCGCCTGCACGGTCGTCCGTACGACGTTGTTCTCGATCTGCTGCGCGGTGAGCGTCACGCCCGCCGTCTGCGTGTGGAAGCGCAGGGTCCACGAGCGCGGGTCGCGGGCGCCGAACCGCTCGCGCATCAGCGACGCCCACAGCCGGCGCGCGGCGCGGAACTTCGCCACCTCCTCGAAGAGGTGGTTGTGGCTGTCGAAGAAGAACGCCAGCCGCGGCGCGAAGGCGTCCACGGCCAGCCCCGTGGCGCGCGCCGCCTCGACGTACGCCACGGCGTTGGCCAGCGTGAACGCTAGCTCCTGGGCGGCCGTCGCGCCGGCCTCGCGCATGTGGTAGCCGCTGATGCTGATCGGGTTCCAGCTCGGCATCTCGGCCGCGCAGTAGGCGATCACGTCGGTCACCAGGCGTATGGACGGCCCGGGCGGGTAGATGTACGTGCCCCGCGCGGCGTACTCCTTCAGGATGTCGTTCTGCACGGTGCCCGCCAGCCGCCCCAGCGGTACGCCCTGCCGCTTGCCGACGGCCACGTAGAGGGCCAGCAGGATCGGCGCCGTGGCGTTGATCGTCATCGACGTGCTGACGCGGTCGAGCGGGATGGCATCGAGCAGCTGAGCCATGTCGTCGAGCGAGCAGATCGACACGCCCACTTTACCGACCTCGCCTTCGGCGAGCGGATGGTCGGCGTCGTAGCCAAGCTGCGTCGGCAGGTCGAAGGCGACGCTGAGCCCCGTCTGACCCTGAGCCAGCAGGTAGCGATAGCGCCGGTTCGACTCCTCGGCCGAGGCGTAGCCAGCATACTGACGCATGGTCCACAGCCGGCCGCGGTACATCGTCGGCTGCACGCCGCGGGTGAAAGGATACTCGCCGGGGTAGCCAAGCCTGGCGTCGTAGTCGAAGTCGGGCAGGTCGTCGGGCGTGTAGAGCAGTGCGGCCGCGTGGCAGGTGCCCGTGGGCCGGCGCAGCGGGCCGCCAGCGGCCACGCGCTGCTCCCAGGCGGCGCGGCGGCCGCCGCGCCGCAGCGCGGCCAGGCGCTCGGTGCGCGCGCTCACGGCGTCATTCTCGCACGGCCCGCCACAGCAGGTTGAGCGCCGCGAGCACGGCGCGGCGCTTGTTCTCCCCCCGCGTCGTGTTCCACTTCTGGCGCTCGACCTCGGTGCGTCCCTGGTAGCTGAGCGCGACGAAGATGGTCCCCGGCGGCTGGCCCTCTAGCTCGCCCGGCCCCGCGACGCCCGTGGTCGCCAGCCCCGTATCCGCGCCGAACTCGCGCGCCGCCGCCTCCGCCATCGCCCGTGCCGTCTCGGCGGCCACCGTGCCGTGCGCCGCGACGACCGCCGCCGGCACGCCGTGCGCCCGCTTCGCCTCGGCCGTGTAGGCGACCACGCCGCCGCGGAAGTACTCCGAGCTGCCCGGCGTGTCCGTGACGTAGCTCGCCAGCAGCCCGCCGGTGATCGACTCCATCGTCGCGAGCGAGAGCCGCCGCTCCCGCAGGTGCCGCCCTACCACCTCCGCCAGCGTCTCGTCGTCCACGCCGTACACGTAGTCGCCCGCCAGCGCCCGCACGCGCGGCTCGAATGCCGCCAGCGCCGCCTCGGCCTCGGCGCGGCTGTGCGCCTTCGCGGTCAGGCGCAGGTGGACGCCGTCCTGCTTGGCGTAGGTCGCCAGTGTCGGGTTGGTCGACGTGATGAGCGGCCGCACCAGGTCCTCGACGGCCGACTCGCCGATGCCGATGCACTTCAGCGTCCGGGACAGGATGATGCCGCCCTCGGGCAGGCGCGCTTGCAGGCGCGGGACGGCCTGCTCCTCCCACATCTTGCGCATCTCGACGGGCACGCCCGGCATGGCGACGATGATGCGGCCATCGCGCTCGACCCACCAGCCGGGCGCCGTGCCGATGGGGTTCGGCAGTGACTGCGCGGACGCGATGAGCGTGGCCTGCTTGATGTTGCGCTCGGGCATGGCCTGGCCGCGTCGCCCGAACCACGAGCGCAGGTGCTCGGCCAGGTCGGGCTGCACGATCATCTCCTCGCCCAGCAGCGCGGCAATGCCCTCCCGGGTGAGGTCGTCGTCCGTCGGGCCGAGGCCCCCGGTCATAACGATGAGGTCGGTGCGCTCCCAGGCGTGGCGCAGCTCGTCCGTGAGGCGGCCGAGGTTGTCGCCCACCGTGGCCTGCCAGTAGAGGTCGATGCCTAGGCCGGACAGGTACTGCGCCAGGTAGGCGGCGTTCGTGTCCACGATCTGGCCTAGAAGCAGCTCCGTGCCGACCGACATGATCTGCGCTCTCACGCGGGCCTCCTGCGCGGGAGGTGAGCCTGGGCGGTTGCGGCCTGGGGCGGCGCGCTCGCCAGCATTCTACCCCGGATGCGCGGCCCGCGTGGTGCTCGCGGCGCCGGCTACTCGCCGCTCGGCGGTTCCAGGACCACGAGCAGCGCGCCGTGCTCCACGGTGTCGCCCTCGGCCACGCGCACGTCCGCCACCCGGCCCGGCCGCGGCGCGCGCAGCTCGTTCTCCATCTTCATCGCTTCGAGGATCGCCACCAGCGCGTTGCGCTCCACCACGTCGCCCGGCGCCACGCGGACGGCGACGACGCGGCCGGGCATTGGCGCGCGCAGCTCGACACGCTCGGACTGCGCCGCGCGCCGCGGCAGGCTGGCCGCCAGCCGCAGCGCGCGCGCCTCCACCACCCGCGCCTCGGCCTGGTGCCCGTCGAGCGCCACCCACGTCGCGTCGGCCGCCTCCGCGAGCAGCACCTCGCGCGTCCGCTCGTCCACCGTGAGCGCCGCCGCGTGCGCCTCCCGCGCCTGCCAGGCCACCCGCTGCTCGTGGTCCCCCACCCGCGCCACCAGCCCATGCTCGGTCGGTTCCACCGTTACGTCGAACTCTTGCTCCCCGACCGTGACGCGATAGCTCACCGGCCCGCTCACAGTAGCCCCCGGTTCGTCGCCGCGAGCCGGCCGCGCGCCGCCCAGCCGTCCCGGGCGCCGTCGTCGGGGCGCGGCGCGCGCGCGCGGTGGTAGCGCGCCAACGCGGCGGCGAGCGCCATGTCGCGGGCGACGGCCTCGGGGATGATCTCGGGCGGCGGCCAGTGGCGCCCGACGAATCCCGTGTCGTGCCGCGCCTCTACGAATTCAGGGTGCGCCAGGACGTAGCGGTGGAAGCCAATCGTATTGCGCACACCCAGGTAGGCGCACTCCGCGAGCGCCCGTTGCATGCGCGCGATCGCCGCGGCGCGGTCGGCGTCCCAGGCGCAGAGCTTGGCGATCAGCGAGTCGTAGTACACCGGCACCACGTCGCCGGCCGCGTAGCCGGCGTCGAGCCGGACGCCCGGCCCCTCGGGCACGCGCACCGCCTGGAGCGGCCCGCTCGACGGCACGAAGCCGCCCAGCGCGTCCTCCGCGTAGATCCGGCACTCCAGCGCCGCGCCGCGGGACTGCACGTCCTCCTGGCGCCACGGCAGGCGCTCGCCGGCCGCGATGGCGATCTGCGCCTTCACGATGTCGATGCCGGTGCACAGCTCCGTCACCGGGTGCTCCACCTGGAGGCGGGCGTTCACCTCCAGGAAGTAGTACGCCCCGTCCGGCGCCAGGATGAACTCGACCGTGCCGGCGTTCACGTACCCCGCGGCGCGGGCCGCCTGCACGGCCGCGTCGAGCAGGCCCGCGCGGGTGGCGGGCGCGAGGCCCGGCGCGGGCGACTCCTCGATCAGCTTCTGGTAGCGCCGCTGGATCGAGCAGTCGCGCTCGCCCAGCGCCACCACGCTGCCGTGCCCGTCGGCCAGGATCTGCACTTCGACGTGGCGCGGCCGCTCGATCAGGCGCTCGACGTAGACGCTGGCGTCGCCGAAGGCGCCCAGCGCCTCGCTCTGCGCCCCGCGCAGCGCCTCGGCGAGCTGCGCCGGGTCGTCCACGCGCCGCATCCCCCGCCCGCCGCCGCCCGCGACGGCCTTGAGCGCGATCGGATACCCCACCGCGTCGGCAGCGGCTCGGGCCTCGGCCGCGTCGGCCACCGGGTCCACGGTGCCGGGCACCGTGGGCACGCCGGCGGCGCGCATGGCCCGGCGGGCGTCGGTCTTGCGCCCGAGCGCGCGCATCGTCTCCGGCCGCGGGCCGATGAACACCAGCCCGGCCGCGGCGCAGGCCGCCGCGAAGTCGGCGTTCTCGGCCAGGAAGCCGTACCCCGGATGGACCGCCCGCGCGCCCGCCCGTCGGGCGACGGCGAGCAGCCGCTCGACGTTCAGGTAGCTCTCGCGGGCCGGCGCCGGCCCTAGGTAGTGCGCCTCGTCGGCCAGGCGAACGGGCAGGCTGTCCACGTCGGCGTCGCTGTACACGGCGACGCTGCGGATGCCCAGCTCGCGGCAGGCGCGGACGATGCGCACGGCGATCTCGCCGCGATTCGCCACGAGGATCTTCCGAAAGTTGTGAGCCATCAGCGATCAGCCATCAGCTATCGGCGAGCAGGAGACAGTGCCAGCGCTCGCCGCCGGCTGACGGCTGACCGCTGACACCTGACCGCTGCCCGCTCACAGCGGGATGTTCCCGTGCTTCTTCGGTGGGTTCGTGTCGCGCTTGGTGCGGAGCGCTTCCAGGGCGGCGATCAGCCGGGGCCGCGTCTCCTGTGGCTCGATGACGGCGTCCAGGTAGCCGCGGGCGGCGGCCTCGTAGGGGTTCAGCAGCTGGGCCTCATAGGCCGCCGTCAGCTCGCGGCGCGTGGCGGCCGGATCGTCGGCGCGGGCGATGCGGTCGCGGTAGATGATGTTCACCGCGCCCTCGGCACCCATCACGGCGATCTCGGCGGTAGGCCAGGCGAAGTTCGCGTCGCCACGGATGTGCTTCGAGCTCATCACGTCGTAGGCGCCGCCGTAGGCTTTGCGGGTGATCACGGTCAGCTTCGGCACGGTCGCCTCGCAGTAGGCGTAGAGCAGCTTCGCCCCGTGCCGGATGATGCCGCCGTGCTCCTGCGCGACGCCGGGCAGGAAGCCGGGTACGTCCACGAACGTCACCAGCGGCACGTTGAAGCAGTCGCAGAAGCGCACGAAGCGGGCGCCCTTCGCCGACGCGCTGATGTCCAGCACGCCGGCCAGCACGCCGGGCACCTGCGCCACCACGCCGACCGGCCGACCGCCGAGCCGCGCGAAGCCGGTCAGCAGGTTGGGCGCGTACTCCGCCTGCACCTCGAACAGGTCGCCGTCGTCCACGATCAGGCGGATGACCTCTTGCATGTCGTAGGAGCGGGTCGGCTCGTCGGGCACGATCTCGTTCAGACGCGGCTCGACGCGGTCCGTGGGATCGCTGGTCGCGGCGACCGGCGGCTCGCCCAGGTTGTTCGACGGCAGAAAGCTCAGCAGCCGCCGCACCTGCGCCAGCGACTCGATCTCGCTGTCCGCCACGAAGTGCGCCACGCCGCTGCGGCCGACGTGGACGTCCGCGCCGCCCAGCTCCTCGAAGCTCACCTCCTCGTGCGTCACCGTCCGCACCACATCCGGCCCGGTCACGAACATGTGGCTGAGGCCGCGCACCATGATCACGAAGTCGGTGATGGCCGGCGAGTACACTGCGCCGCCCGCGCACGGGCCGAGGATCACGGAGAGCTGCGGGATTACGCCGGAGGCGAGGGTGTTGCGCAGGAAGACCTCGGCGTAAGCGCCGAGGCTGGCGACGCCCTCCTGGATGCGCGCGCCGCCCGAGTCGTTGATGCCGATGATCGGGGCGCCGGTCTTGAGAGCGAGGTCCATCACCTTGCAGATCTTCGCGCCGTGCGCCTCCGACAGCGAGCCGCCGAATACGGTGAAGTCCTGCGAGAAGACGTACACCACGCGCCCGTCGATACGGCCGTAGCCCGTCACCACGCCGTCGCCCAGGTAGCGCTGCTGGTCCAGGCCGAACTGCGTGGTGTGGTGCGTGACGAAGGCGTCGATCTCCTCGAAGCTGCCCTCGTCCAGCAGCAGCTCGAGCCGCTCGCGGGCCGACAGCTTGCCCCGCGCGTGCTGCTGCTCGAGCCGCGCCGCGCCGCCGCCCAGCTGCGCCTCCGCGCGCAGCGCCCGCAGCCGCGCGATCTTGCCCGCGGTCGTGCGCGCCGCACCGTCCTCGGCCGCGCGGCGCCTGGTGTGTGGCCCCCCCCGCGCGGCTTTGGGCCGCGCCCCCTCCGGTGCCTTGTCCGCCGGCGGCGCCTTGCTCCCGCCCCGCGATCGCTCCTCGCCTATCGCCAAGCTACGCCTCCGTGGTGAGATCGACCGCCGCGACCAGCTCGGCCGCGACGTCGTAAGGGCTGCGTTGGTGCGCCGCGACCTCGCGGTAGGCCGCCTGCCAGGCGGGAGCCGCGGCCGTCGTGCCCAGGCGGTCGGCGAGTCTCGCCTGCGCCGCCGCGAGCACTACGGCCCGCGCTCGCGCCTCGGCCCGCGCGTCCGCGGTGCCGCTCGCCAGCAGGTAGGCGCCGTGTGCGTCGATCGCCTCGAGCAGCGCAGCTACCCCGTCGCCCTGCGTGGCGATAGTTGCCAGCACCGGCGGCTGCCACGCCGCCGCGGGCGCGAGGGACTGGAGCAGCCGGAGCTCCGCCACCGCGCGCTCCGCCTCCGGGCGGTCCGCCTTGTTGACGACCAGGACGTCCGCGACCTCCAGCAAGCCGGCTTTCAGCGCCTGCACCTCGTCGCCCAGCCCCGGGACGGTGACGACGACCGTGGTCTCGGCAAGCTGGGCCACCGCCACCTCGTCCTGTCCGACGCCGACCGTCTCTACCAGGATACGGCAATAACCGGCGGCGTCCAGTGCGGCCGTGAGCGCAGCCGCCGCCGCCGCCAGCCCGCCGCAAGCGCCGCGGGAGGCGATGCTGCGGATGAACACGCCCTCGTCGCCTGCCAGGTCGGGCATGCGGATGCGGTCGCCCAGCAGCGCGCCGCCGCTGTACGGGCTCGTCGGGTCGATCGCCAGCACGCCCACGCGGGCTTGCTGCCGCCGATAGAGCCGCGCCAGCGCCGCGACCAGCGTGCTCTTGCCGCTGCCCGGCGGGCCGGTAATGCCAACGATCCGCGCGTTGCCCGCGCGCGGGTACACGACGCGCAGCGCCGCTGCGGCCCCCGGCCCTCCGGCCTCCAGCACGCTGAGCAGGCGGGCCAGCGCGCGCCGGTCGCCGGCCAGGGCGCGGTCGGCGAGCGCGCGCGCCGACTCGGCTGTCCCTCCGGCGCTCGGCGTCCGCGCCGCCCCGTCCGTCACGGCCCGTCCGGCGCGGACGCCGGCTCCGCCCGGGCGCGGCGCGCCGCGACGGCCTCCCGCACGAAGCGTACCGTCTCGTCCATCGGGCTTCCCGGGCCGAAGACGGCCGCCACGCCGAGCGCCCGCAGGGCCGGTACGTCGGCGGCTGGGATGATGCCCCCCACCCACAGCACGACGTCGCCCATCTCCCGCGCGCGCAGCTCCTCGAGCACGCGCGGCACCAGCGTCAGGTGCGCGCCCGAGAGGATGCTCAGCCCAACCGCCTCGGCGTCCTCTTGCAGTGCCGCCTCGGCGATCGCGGGGGGCGTCTGGCGGATGCCCGTATAGATGACCTCCATGCCGGCGTCGCGCAGCGCGCGCGCCACCACTTTCGCGCCGCGATCGTGGCCATCGAGCCCTGGCTTCGCCACGAGCACGCGCGCCGGCGGGCTGAGCGGCGGCGGCGCTGCTGGCGCGGCGTCGGCGGCTGGCGGCGCGGCGTCGCTCATGCCGGGGCGCCGTCCCGCGCCGTCTCTTGCAGCTCAATCAATACGCCGTTGCCGGCGCGCGGATGGAGAAAGGCGACGCGCCCCTGCGCCCCCGGCGCCGCGTGGCGGTCGAGCAGCTCGACGCCCCGTGCGGCGAGTTCCGCGATCGCCGCGTCGATGTCCGGCACCTCGAAGCAGACGTGGTGCAGCCCCTCCCCGCGCCGCGCCAGGAAGCGGGCCACGGTGCCGTCGGGGGCCATCGGCTCCAGTAGCTCGATCTGGCTCTCGCCCACGCCGACGAACGCCACGGTCAGGCCGCGGTCCGGCAGCAGCCGCCGCTCGCGCAGGGGCAGCCCCAGCACGTCGCGGTAGAAGGCCAGCGCCTCGTCCAGGCTGCGCACGGCCACGCTCACATGGGCGATGCGGCGAATCTGCATGTGCGCTCCGCTTCCGGACTAGCCGGCGTGCGCCGGCTGCGGCGGGGTCGCTGCCGGCTGGCGCAGCACCTGCTCGCCGATGATCAGGCGCTGGATCTCCGAGGTGCCCTCGTAGATCTCGGTGATCTTCGCGTCGCGCAGGTAGCGTTGCAGCGGCGAGTCCAGGGCGCACGCCGCCGCGCCCCCCATCTCCACCGCCTGGCTCGTGACCCACAGCGCCGTCTCCGCGGCGTATAGCTTCGCCGCCGCGGCCTCCCGCGTCAGCCGCTCGCCGGCATCCTTCAGCGCTGCCGCCCGGTGCACCAGCAGGCGTGCGGCGTCGATGCGTACGCTCATGTCGGCCAGCAGCCACTGCGTCGCCTCGCCGACGGCGCCGCCGGCCACCGCGGCGTCGCGCGTCTGGGCGAGCGCGGCTTCGTAGGCGGCGCGCGCGATGCCCAGCGCCTGCGCGGCGATGCCGATGCGGCCGCTGTCCAGCGTGCCCATCGCCACGCGCCACCCCTGCCCCTCCGGCCCGAGCCGTTGCGTGGCCGGCACCGGGCAATCGCCGAAGTACAGCTGCGCCGTGGTCGAGCCGCGGATGCCCAGCTTGTGCTCGAAGGCGCCGATCGTGAAGCCCGGCGTGCCCGGCTCGATCAGAAAGGCTGTGATGCCGCGTGGCCCGGCGGCCGGGTCGAGCGTGGCGAACACCAGGTAGATGCCCGCCAGGCCCGCGTTCGTGATGAAGCACTTGCCGCCGTTCAGCCGGTACCCCGCGCCGTCGCGGCTGGCGCGCGTCCGCAGGCTGGCGGCGTCGCTGCCGGCGCTCGGCTCCGTCAGCGCGAACGCGCCCAGACACGCGCCCGTGGCCATGCGGGGCAGGTAGCGCGCCTGCTGCTCCGCCGTGCCCCAGTGGTGGATCGGGTCGGCGACGAGCGAGTTGTGGACGCTGACCAGCACCGCCGTGGCGGCGCACGCCGCCGCCAGCTCCTCCATGACCAGCGCGTAGTCGAGCGCGCTGCGCGCCTGGCCCCCGTATTCCCGCGGCACCGCCAGCGCCAGCAGGCCCTCGGCGGCCAGGGCCGATACCGTGCCCGGGGCCAGCGCGCCAGCGCGGTCCACCGCCGTGGCGGCCGGCGCCAGCGTCCGGGCCGCAAAGTCGCGCATCCGCTGCTGGAAGGCCGTCTGCTCCGCGCTCAGCCGAAAGTCCACGTTCGTCCCCCGCCGGGGCGCCGCGCGTGGCGCGGCGTGCCAGTCGTCGGCCCCATGCCGTCGATCACTCTACGGTCGCCGCTCGTAGGTGAAGAAGCCGCGGCCGGACTTGCGCCCCAGGTACCCGGCGGCCACCAGGTTCACCAGCAGCGGGCAGGGCCGGTACTTGTCGTCGCCGAAGCCCGACTGGAGCACGCGCATGATGTCCAGGCAGACGTCGAGGCCGATCAGGTCGGCCAGCGCCAGCGGCCCCATCGGATGGTTCATGCCCAGCGTCATGACCTGGTCGATGGCCTCGGCCGTGGCCACGCCCTCGAGCAGCGCGTAGGCCGCCTCGTTGATCATCGGCATCAGCAGGCGGTTGGAGACGAACCCCGGATAGTCGCGCACCTCCACCGGCGTCTTGCCCAGCCGCAACGCCAGGTCGCGCGCCGTGCCGATGGCCGCCTCGGAGCTGTGGACGCCGCGAACTAGCTCCACTAGCCGCATCGCGGGCACCGGATTGAAGAAGTGCATGCCGACGACGCGGTCGGGCCGGCCCGTCGCTGCGGCCAGGCGAGTGATCGAGATCGAGGACGTGTTCGAGGCGAGCACCGCGTCGGCACCCAGGACGCGGTCCAGCGCCGCGATCACCTCGACCTTCGCGGCCTCGCGCTCGATCACCGCCTCGACGACGAACTGCGCGCCGGCCAGCGCCTCGACGTCCGGCGCCGGGTGCAGGCGCCCGAGCGCCGCGCCGCGGGCGTCGTCCGTCAGGGTGCCACGCTCCACGGCGCGGGCCAGTCCCCGCCCGATGCGGTCCACGGCTAGCTCGACCGCCCCCGGCGCGGCGTCCACTAGCCAGACGTCGATACCTGCCTGGACGGCCACCTGGGCGATGCCCGCGCCCATTGTGCCGGTGCCGACAATGCCCAGGCGCTCGATCGACCCCGCCATCTACACCATCTCCACCGCGAGCGCCACCGCGCCGCCGCCGCCGTGGCACAGCGCCGCCAGCCCCCGCCTCCCGCCGCGCTCCCGCAGGGCGTAGAGCAAGGTCACGAGAATGCGCGCGCCCGTCGCGCCGAGCGGGTGCCCCAGGGCGATGGCGCCGCCGTGAACGTTCACCCGCTCCCAGTCCCAGCCTAGCTCGCGTCCGTTCGCCAGCACCTGCGCGGCGAACGCCTCGTTGACCTCCAACAAATCGAAGTCCCCGAGGGCCAGGCCAGTCCGCTCCAGCACCTTGCGGACAGCCAGCGGCGGCGCGTCGAACAGCAAGCCGGGCTCGATGCCGGCGCTCGCGTGGCCGCTCACGCGCGCCAGCGGTCGCAGCCCGTATCGCTCCACCGCCGCTTCCGAGGCCAGCACGACTGCCGCGGCGCCGTCGCTCAGCCCCGGCGCGTTGCCGGCCGTCACCGTGCCGTCAGCCGCGAAGGCCGGGCGCAGCGCCGCCAGGCGCTCCAGCGACGTGTCAGGGCGCGGCATCTCGTCGGTCGTGACCAGGCCGCTCCCCTTCCCGCTCGGCGCCTCCACGGGTACGATCTCCGCGTCGAAGCAGCCGCCGCGCTGGGCGGCCACCGCGCGCTGGTGGCTGGCCAACGCGTAGGCGTCCTGGGCCTCGCGCGTGACGCCGTGCTTGGCCGCGATCGCCTCGGCGGCGTTGCCCATGTGCTGGTCCTCGAAGGCGCACCACAGCCCGTCGTGGACCGTCGCGTCCACCAGTTCCCCGCGCCCCAGGCGGATGCCTCGCCGGGCGTGCGGCAGCAGGTGCGGGCCGAGGCTCATGCTCTCCATGCCGCCGGCGACGACGATGTCCGCCTCGCCCAGGCGGATCGCCCGCGTAGCGTCGATCGCCGCTTGCAGGCCCGAGGCGCAGACCTTGTTCAGCGTCATCGCGGACGCGCTCGGCGGAATTCCCGCCCGCAGCGTTGCCTGCCGCGCCGGCGCCTGGCCCACGCCCGCCTGGATCACGTTGCCCAGCAGCACGTCGTCCACCGCGTCGGGCGGCACGCCCGCCCGCGACAGCGCTGCCCGCACGGCGACCGCGCCCAGCTCCGGCGCGGGCACCTCGCCGAGCGCGCCCAGGAACCGCCCGATCGGCGTGCGGGCCGCGCCCACGATATACGCCTCGCTCATCGTCAACCCGCCAGTCTCTCGCCTGCTGCGGCGCTACGCCAGTCCCAGACCGCGCGCGATCACCAGCCGCTGGATCTCGGAGGTGCCCTCGCCAATGGTGAGGATCTTCGCATCACGGTAGAAGCGCGCGATGGGCGCCTCTTCCATGTACCCGTAGCCGCCGTGGACCTGCAAGCTCACGTCGGCCGCGCGCACCGCCAGCTCCGACGCGAACAGCTTGGCCATCGCCGCGGCCTGCGCGAACGGTAGGCCGCGATCGCGCAGCGTCGCGGCGCGGTACACCAGCAGGCGCGCGGCCTCGATCTCCGTCGCGACGTCGGCCAGCGGGAACTGGATCCCCTGCCTGCGGGCAATCGGTTCGCCGAACGCCCAGCGCTCCTTGGCGTACGCCGTCGCCATGTCCAGCGCCCCTTGCGCCAACCCCACGGCCAGCGCCGCGACACCGATGCGGCCGCCGTCCAGCACGCCCAGGAACTGCCGCGCTCCCGCCCCCCGAGGCCCTACTAGGTGGTCCTGGGGCACCTCGCAGTCGTCGAACACTAGCTCGCGGGTGTCTGAGGCGTGCCAGCCGAGCTTGTGGTACGGCGGCGCCAACTGGTACCCCGGCGTCCCGTTCGGCACGAGCACCATGCTGATCTCGGGCTGGCCGTCGTCGCGTCGCCCCGTGACTGCCGTGGCCACCACGAACGCCGAGATCGGCGTGCCGGCGTTTGTGATGAACGCCTTGGTGCCGTTTAGTCGCCACCTCCCGTCCTGGAGCCGCGCCGTGGTCGCGATGCCCGTGACGTCGGAGCCGGCGCCGGGCTCCGTGCCGGCCAGGGCACCCAACGTCTCGCCGCGCGCCAGGGGCGCGAGCCAGCGCTCCTTCTGCGCCGGGCTGCCGTACAGGTGGAGCACCGCCCCAGCCAGGCCCACGTTGGCCGATACGGTGATGGCGACGGACGAGTCGACGCGCGCTAGCTCCTCCAGCACGATCGCTAGCTCCAGCGCGCCGGCGCCGACGCCGCCCTCCGCTTCCGGGAACGGCAGCCCCATCACGCCGAGCGCGCCGAGCTGACGCACAACCGCGAGCGGGAACTGGCCCTTCGCGTCCCAGTCGGCGGCGTTGGGCGCGATCTCGGTGACTGCAAACTCGCGCAGGGTGCGCCGCAGCGCCTGCTGCTCGTCCGTCAGCTCGAAGTCCATCGCGCCGCTCCTACACTCTCAGCATAGCAGACGGCACGGCGCGACCGGCGCCCGCCACCGACCCCGTTGCTATAATAGTGCCGTGCTAGCCGGCTCGTGGGCGGAGTAGAGTTCGATGCCTCGTGCCACAAACTTGGTGCGCTGTCGTCTCTGCGGGGCCATGGCCTTCGAGTCCGAGATGGAAGGGCGGTACTGCCTGGTCTGCGTCGGGCGCGTGCGCAGCAAGCCGTCGGACCGGGCGCGGAAGCGCCAGCGCCAGCGCCAGCGCCAGCGTCAGGACGAGCGGGCGCCCGCCGCCTCGCCGGCAGCGCAGCGCTGATGTTCCCACCCACGCGCGCGGCGCCCCGGCGCGCGGCCGGCGTGGTCCGCTAGGCGCGCGATCGTGGCCGTCGTCGTCCGTATCCTGCTGGCGCTCGTGGGCCTCGTGGTGTCCGCCCAGGTGGCCCGTCGCCTGGCGCGGCACGCTCCGTTCGACGTTGCCACGTCGCGTGAGGCGGTGCCCGTCCAGAGCGCCCTCTTTGCGCCGGACCGCCTCATCCGTCGCCTGCCCCTGGAACCGGGTATGCGCGTGCTCCTGCTCGGCCCCGCGCCGGATTCTCTGATGACGCGGGTCGCGCGCGGCGTTGGCAAGTACGGCAAGGTGTACGTGCTCCAGCCGTCGCCGGAGAGCGCCCGGCGGCTCGACGCGGACCTCCGCGAGCGGCACCTTGCAAACGTCGAGGCGCTGGTGGGGCAGGCCAGCCACCTCAACGTGCCGGACGCCACCTTCGACCTCGTCCTGGCCGTCGGGCAGCTCGCCGGCCTGCCGCGTCGGCAGCGGGCGTTGTGGGAGATCGAGCGAATCCTGCGGCCGGGCGGCCACCTCTCGGTCAGCCAGGCGCTGCTCGGCCCGACGTTCCTGCGCGGCGAGACGCTGCGGCGCGAGGCGGGCGCCGTGGGCTTGGCCTGGCGCGAGCAGCACGGCCTTCCCTTCGCCTACACCGCCAACTTCCGCAAGCCCGCTTAGCGCCCCTTGCGCGCCAGGTGAGCAGCCCGCGTCTGCTAGGCGCGGCTCTCGTGGCCGCCCGCAGCCTGTGGCGCGGGATACTACAGCGCCTTGCGCGCAAGGTGAGCAGCCAGCGTGGCGTAGGCACGGCTCTCGTGGCCGCTAGTAGTCTCGGAGTCGCGTAGGGGCGGCTCTCGTGGCCGCCCGCGGCCCGCAGGCCGCAGGCCCGGCGGCAGCCGACCGCTCAGTCTCGCTGCAAACCGCTGTACAGCGCCACTGCCCCCGTCCCGGAGCCGGCGCTACCGGGAGGGCTCGCCCAGCGGCGGCTTGGGGCGCGGCATACGGCCAGCGCCACTGCCGCAGGCGCCGGCCGGCGACCGCTCAGTCCGGCGCCGAGCGGCCGTCGGTATTGTGTGCCGCTGCTATCACGCGGCCGACGCCGCGCGGCCGAGCACCCGACGCAGGAAGCAGCCGGTATAGGAAGCGTCGCTGGCCGCGATCTCCTCGGGCGTGCCCTCGGCGAGCAGGCGCCCGCCCGCGTCCCCGCCCTCGGGGCCGAGGTCGATCAGCCAGTCGGCCGTCTTGATCACGTCCAGATTGTGCTCGATGACCACCACCGTGTTGCCGGCGTCCACGAGCCGGTTCAGCACGTCGAGCAGCCGGCTCACGTCGGCAAAGTGCAGTCCAGTCGTCGGCTCGTCGAGGATGTACAGCGTACGGCCGGTGGCGCGGCGCGATAGCTCGGAGGCGAGCTTCACGCGCTGGGCCTCGCCGCCCGAGAGCGTGGTGGCGGGCTGGCCGAGGCGGATGTAACCGAGGCCCACGTCGTTCAGGGTAGTAAGCTTGTTGCGCACGGCGGGGATCGGCTCGAAGAAGGTGCAGGCTTCTTCCACGGTCATGTCGAGCACTTCGGCGATGGTCTTGCCCTTGTAGTGGATCTCCAGCGCCTCGCGGTTGTAGCGGCGGCCCTTGCAGACCTCGCACGGCACGTACACGTCCGGTAGGAACTGCATCTCGATCTGGATGATCCCCTCGCCCCGACAGGCCTCGCAGCGCCCGCCCTTCACGTTGAACGAGAAGCGCCCCGGTAGGTAGCCGCGCACGCGCGCCTCGGGCACCGCCGCGAACAGCTCGCGGATCGGCGTGAAGGCCCCCGTGTACGTGGCCGGGTTCGACCGCGGCGTGCGGCCGATCGGCGACTGGTCGATGTCGATGACCTTATCGAGAAACTCCAGGCCCTCGATGCGGTCGTGCTCGCCGGGACGCGCGTGCGCGCCGTACAGCTCGCGGGCCAGCGCCTTGTACAGCACCTCGTTCACGAGGCTGCTCTTGCCCGAGCCCGACACCCCCGTCACGGCGACGAACTTGCCGAGGGGGATGCGCACGTCCACGTTCTTCAGGTTGTTCGCCCGCGCGCCGTACACCCGCAGCGCCTTGCCGTTGCCGGGCCGGCGGCTCTCGGGCACCGGCACGGTCAGGGCGCCCGACAGGTACTGGCCGGTGACCGAGCGCTCGGCGGCCATCAAGTCCGCCACGCTGCCCGTGGCGACCACCTCGCCGCCGTGCTCGCCCGCGCCAGGGCCGATGTCGATCAGATGGTCGGCCTCGCGGATCGTCTCCTCGTCGTGCTCGACCACGATTACCGTGTTGCCCAGGTCGCGCAGCCGCTTGAGCGTGCGGATCAGGCGGTCGTTGTCGCGCTGGTGCAGCCCGATGCTCGGCTCGTCGAGGATGTACAGTACGCCCATCAGGCCGGAGCCGATCTGGGTCGCCAGCCGGATGCGTTGCGCCTCGCCGCCCGACAGTGTGCCCGCCGTGCGGTCGAGCGTCAGGTAGTCCAGCCCCACGTCGACCAGGAAGCCGAGCCGGGCCTGGATCTCCTTCAGGATCTGGCGCGCGATCGTGAACTCGCGCTCCGTGAGCACCGCCGCGCGCTCGTCGGGCCAGCGGTAGGGCGCCCGCCCGCCCAAGTCGGCCGGCAGCGGCGCCTGCTCGGCGAGCAGCGCGAAGAACCGCGCCGCTGTGGCGATGGACATACCGGTCACCTCGATGATCGGCCGGCCGGCGACCGTCACCGCCAGGCTCTCCGGCTTCAGCCGCGCCCCGCCGCAGTCCGGGCACGGCTGCGTGGTCATGTACCGCTCGATCTCGCCGCGCACCCAGTCCGAGTCCGTCTCTTTGTAGCGCCGCTCGAGGTTCGGCACCACGCCCTCGTAGCGCACGCGGTACTCGCCGCCGCGCTGGCGGTGGTGGTGATGCCGGCGGCCGTTGGCGGGCGGCTTGAAACGCACGCGGCGGTCCTCGCTGCCGTAGAGGACCAGGTCGCGCTCGTGCGGCTCGAGCTTCTCCCACGGCGTCTTCAGCGAGAAGCCGTACTCGCCGGCCAGCCCCTCCAGCAGCGCCAGGTAGTACCCCTCGCCGCTCGACCCGCGGAACCACGGCGCAATCGCGCCCTGGGCGAGCGACTTCTCGGGGTGCGGCACCACCAGGGTCGGATCGACCTCCAGCCGGCTGCCGAGGCCCGTGCAGGTCGGGCAGGCGCCGTGTGGGCTGTTGAACGAGAAGTTGCGCGGCGCGATCTCCGGGAGGCTGATGCCGCACTGGCCGCAGGCGAAGTGCTCCGAGAACAACAGCTCCTCGCCCTGCTGCGGCGCCACCAGCACCAGGCCGCCGCCCAGCCGCAGCGCGGCCTCCACCGAGTCGGCGATGCGGCCGACGTCGGCCCGCGCCTCGTCGCCCTCGCCCGGCTCGGGCACGGCCAGCCGGTCGACGACCACCTCGATGCTGTGGTTCTTGTACTTGTCCAGCTTGAAGTCGGTGCTGACGTCGTGGATCTCGCCGTCCACCCGCACCCTGACGTAGCCGGCCTTGCGCACGTCCTCGAAGACGCCGAGGTGCTCGCCCTTGCGGTGCTGCACCAGCGGCGCGAGAATCATCAGCCGCGTGCCGGGCGGCAGCGCCAGCACCGCGTCCACGATCTGCTCGACGGTCTGCTGCTCGATCGGCCGGCCGCAGTTCGGGCAGTGGGGCCGCCCGATACGCGCGTACAGCAGCCGCAGGTAGTCGTAGATCTCGGTGACCGTGCCGACCGTGGAGCGCGGGTTGTGCGAGGCGCCCTTCTGGTCGATCGAGATGGCCGGCGAGAGTCCGGTGATGTAGTCGACGTCCGGCTTGTCCATTTGGCCGAGGAACTGGCGCGCGTAGGCCGACAGCGATTCGACGTAGCGGCGCTGGCCCTCGGCGTAGATCGTGTCGAACGCCAGCGACGACTTCCCCGAGCCGGATAGCCCCGTGATGACGACTAGCTCGTCGCGCGGGATGACCACGTCGATGTTCTTGAGATTGTGCTGGCGGGCGCCCTTAACGAGAATGGAGTTGTCAGCCATCAGCTCTCAGCCACGGCCAAAGAATGGTCAGCGCACAGCCCTCAGTCTCCCAGCAGCCAACCGGTGCAAGGCACAGCCGCGGCACGGCCAGCGCGTGCTGCTGATCGCTGATAGCTGATGGCTGACGGCTACTCACGCGATACTGCGTCGGAGTGCCAGGATCTTGTCGCGCAGCTCGGCGGCCTTCTCGAACTCGAGGTCCTTGGCCGCCCGCTTCATGTCGGCTTCCAGCTCTTTGATCTCGCGCAGCACGTCGTCGCGCGAGCGCATGACCGTGACGTTCCCCACCTCGTAGGGCGCCTGCTCCTCGGCCACGCTGCGCGCCCGCCCGGCGACCCCGCGGATCGCCTTCTGCACGCCCATCGGGGTGATGCCATGCTCCTCGTTGTACGCGAGCTGCTTCTTGCGCCGCCGGTAGGTCTCCTCGATCGCGCGCCGCATCGAGTCCGTCACTACGTCGGCGTACATCACGACGTGCCCATCCACGTGCCGCGCGGCACGTCCCATCGTCTGGATCAGCGCGCTCTCCGAGCGCAAGTAGCCTTCCTTGTCGGCGTCCAGGATCGCGACCAGCGACACCTCCGGCAGGTCGAGGCCCTCGCGCAGCAGGTTGATGCCCACCAGCACGTCGTAGACGCCGCGGCGCAGGTCGTTCAGGATGTCGCTGCGCTCCAGCGTCTCGATGTCGGAGTGCAGGTGCGCGACCTTGACGCCCATCTCGCGCAGGTACTCGGCCAGGTCCTCGGCCATGCGCTTGGTGAGCGTCGTCACCAGCACGCGCTCGCCGCGCCGCACCCGCGCCTGCACCAGCTCCATCAGGTCGTCGATCTGGCCCTTCGTCGGCTTGACCTCGACGCTCGGATCGACCAGGCCGGTCGGCCGAATGAGCTGCTCGACGATCTGCTCGCTGTGCTCTTGCTCGTAAGGGCCCGGCGTGGCCGAGACGTACACCACCTGGTGAAAGTGCCGCTCGAACTCCTGGAAGTTCAGCGGGCGGTTGTCGATTGCGGATGGCAGGCGGAAGCCGTACTCGACCAGCGTCTGCTTGCGCGCCAGGTCGCCGTGGAACATGCCGCGCACCTGCGGCAGCGTCATGTGCGACTCGTCGATCACCAGCAGGTAGTCGTCGGGGAAGTAGTCGAGCAGCGTCCACGGCTGGCTGCCGGGCGCGCGGCGCGACAGGTGGCGCGAGTAGTTCTCGACACCGTGACAGTAGCCGGCCTCGCGCAGCATCTCCAGGTCGAAGGTCGTCCGCTGGCGCAGGCGCTGGCTCTCCAGCAGCTTGCCCTCCGCCTCGAATTCGCGGCAGCGCGCCTCTAGCTCGTCCTCGATGTCGCGGATCGCCAGGTCGAGCTTCTCCTTTGTCGTGACGAAGTGCTTCGCCGGATAGATGTCCACGGCGGTGCGCTCGACCAGCACCTCGCCGGTCAGCGGGTCGATCTCGGTGATCCGCTCGATCTCGTCGCCCCAGAACTCCACGCGGATGGCGATCTCCCCGCCGATCGGGAAGACATCCAGCGTGTCCCCGCGCACGCGGAACCGGCCCCGCGCGAAGTCGTAGTCGTTCCGCTCGTAGTAGATGTCCGTCAGGAAGCGCAGCACCTTGTCGCGCTTGCGCGTTTCCCCGCGGCGCAGCGTGAGCACGACCTTGCCGTACTCCTCGGGCGAGCCCAGACCGTAGATGCAGGACACCGAGGCCACGATGATCACGTCGCGGCGCTCGAAGAGCGACTTGGTGGCCGCGTGGCGCAGCCGGTCGATCTCCTCGTTCCGCGACATGTCCTTCTCAATGTAAGTGTCCGTGCGCGGCAGGTACGCTTCGGGCTGGTAATAGTCGTAGTAGCTGACGAAATACTCCACCGCGTTGTTGGGGAAAAACTCCCGAAACTCGCCGTAGAGCTGCATGGCCAGCGTCTTGTTGTGCGCGATCACCAGCGTCGGCCGCTGCGCCCGGGCGATCACGTTGGCCACCGTATAGGTCTTGCCGCTGCCCGTCACGCCCAGCAGCGTCTGGTGCCGCAGGCCGCGCTCCAGGCCGCGCAGAAGCTGCTCGATAGCCTCGGGCTGGTCGCCGGTGGGCTGATAGTCGGAGACGAGCTGAAAGTCGGACATAGGCTCCCTATGAGCGCGTGCGCCACCTCAAAGCGTGCGAAGAATTGTACCAGAACAGACGAGCGAGTCTCTACGCGGGCGCCGCCGCGCGGCCGCCCGCCGCAAGGCGGCGGCGCCGTGCCAACGCCGCTACTTTCGGCCGCGGGCCGTGCCGTGCGGCCACCCACGCGTCGGGCGACCGCCCGCGTCGGCGGCCACGCGGTCGGGCCGAGCGGCCGCCGACGGAGCCATCTGTGATGCCTTTGAGACGGCCCGGCTCACGGCGGCGCCGCCCCGTCCACCGGTGCGATGCTTATATCGAGCGAGCCGCCGATGTCCGGCTGCGTCGGCGGCAGGTCGAGGTGCGCGGACGCGCCGGGGCTCTCCGGCAGCTCGAGCGCCCCGAACAGCGGGGTCAGCAGCGTCTGTGCGCTGACATAGCGCCCGCCGGGACAGCTCGTGGTGAGCAGCAGCTGGGGTTGGCCGCCGTCGTCCAGGCGCAGCCGGAAGCGGCCCTGCTGCGCCTCGCCGCTCACCAGCACCGCGAAGGAGCCGCCGCCTGCGTACTCGCACCCGCCGGGCGTGCCGCCGCTGATCGCGGCCTCGCCCCGCCCCTCGCCCTCGAGCTGGCCGTCCCCGGTCGGCTGGAACGTCAGCTCCAGGCGCTCGCTTTGGAGCTGTTCATCCCCAAAGGCGCCGCTCACCACCACGTCGCCCCGCCAGGGACAGAGGGCAACCGCCGCGCGGCCCGCCACCCAGCGACCGCGGAGCCGGGGGCGCAGGGACGGGTCGTATTGGCCCGAACCGGCGCCCAGGTCGAGTCGGCCGTCGAGGTCGCCGGCGAGCCGGCCCGGCGCGCCCTCCTGTAACGCCAGTCGCACCGCGCCGGCCCCGCTGTACCAGCGCTGGAAGGGCACCGGCGCGGCCACCGATTCGACCTCCACCGGCAGGTCGCGGAGCGCGCCGTCGACTGCCAGATCGACCTTGCTCGCCGTCCCCTCGGCGGCTCGGCTGGCGAGCGTTCCCGCGAAGGGGCTCTCGATTACCACGTCGAGACGCGCGCTCAGCACCCGCGGCCCCTGATCGCCGGTCGCGAGGGCGGCAAAGGCTGGAGCGGTCGCGCTTTGGCCCGCGGCCTGCCCGCTTACCGACCCGTCGCACGCCACGTCCAGCGCCACCGTCCCGCGCAGCTCGCCCGCTTGCTGCTCGAACACGGCGCCCGCATCCGTAGTCTCGGAGGACTCGACCTCAAGGGCCGCGCTCCAATCGCCTTCGTAGTGCCCGGCATAGCGGTAGGTGGGTTCGGCGGCCCAGGCCGTCTGGGCAGGGGCGGGCGGCGGGGGGGACAGAGCGCCCCGGAGCAGGAGCACCACGAGCGCGACCAGCGCGAAGGGCCAACGGGTAAGCGGGCGCATGGCGCAGTATACGCGGCCGCGTGGCCCGGCGCACGCCCTGGGGCGCCCGGCAGGCGCCGCCGCCGGGCCAGCATCTCCGGAGCCTGGTAGTATTAGCGCAGCGACCGGTGCGGCCGCGCCGACGAATCGCGCTAAGCTGCCGGCCCCGGTTGGCGTGTCTGTTTGGCGAAGCCAAACGTACCCGCTATCCCTGGCTGGGGGCTTAGGTCGTCCGAGCGAGGAGGGCAGCATGAGGCTGACGGTTTATCCCTGGCTGGGCCGCGAGTTCGTCCGGCTATGGGGCGAGGGCGAGCCCGGACTGAGCGCGCCGGAGGCCACACGCCGTCTGCTGTCCGCCTTCGCCCCGGCGCTCACGCCGCTCGGCCTGTCGCTCGACAACGCCGTGCGCACGCGCCTGTTCGCCCGCGACCGCGCGGCCCGCGATGCCGGCAGCCTGGCGCGGCGCGAGGTCTTCTCCGGCCGCGCCCGCTGCGCTAGCTCGGGCCTGATCGCTCCCGCGGTGCTGGATGCCGGGGCGGCCATCGCGCTGGAGGTGACGCTGCTGCGACCCCACGCGGCCGGCGCGGAGAAGACGCTGGTCGAGTACGAGCCGCCCCGGACGCCCCTGCGCTACCTGACGTATGACTCGCTGCTGTTCACCTCCGGCGAGACGCAGCCCGGGGCGACCTTGGCCGAGCAGGTGGCCGCCAACCTCGCCGTCCACGCGCAGTCGCTCGCCCAGGCCGGGCTGTCCTGGCAGAACGTCGCCCAGCTCTCCTGCTTCTTGCAGCGCCAGCAGAGCGTCGAGGTGCTGCGACAGGCGCTGCAGCAGGCCGCGCCCGTGGCCCACGTGCCACTGGAGTGGGAGACGGTCGACGGCTTTGCCGGCGAGGGGCGGCTCGTGGAGATCGAGGTGGTCGCGGTCCAGGGCTAGCCTGCGGCCGGTAGTGGCCGAGGCGCCGCGCAGACCCTATAATACGCAAAGGTTATCTACGATTGCCCCGGTAGTGTGGAGGATTCCGTTGCCGAATACGAAGTCGGCGATCAAGATGATGCGGGTGGCCGAGCGCCGCCGCGTCCGCAACAAGGCGGTGCGCTCGTCCGTGCGCACGTTCGTGAAGAAGGCCGAGCAGAGCATCGGCGAGGGCGGTGAGGCGACGGCTGCGGCGCTCCGGGCGGCCGTGCGCGCGCTCGACAAGGCGGCGACCAAGGGCGTTATCCACCGCAACAACGCCGCGCGCCGCAAGTCGCGCCTCATGAAGAAGGTGAACCGCGCCACCGCCTCCTCGTAGACCTAAGCTGCCGGCCCAGGTTGGTGTGTAAGTTTGGCAAAGCCAAACATAGACGCTATCCCTGGCCGAGCGCTGAGCGCGCGGCAGCCGCCCCTCGGGGCGGCCTCTCTGTGCCCGGCGGCTGGGGGGCGATCGCAGGCCATTACGCCTGTACCAGCGAATGCGACGACGGAGCTTCCTCACGCCCTCGCCCCCGAGAGAGGAGCGCCACCCGCCGTATTTCGCGTCCCAGCGTAAGGGCTTCCCTCCCCATCTCCCCCTGGGAGAGGGTCGGGGTGAGGGTCCGCCCGCTAGGCCAACCGCCCACATCGGGTACGACGCCGTAAAACTGGCGCGGGAGGCCAACCATGCCCGAGCTGCCCGAGGTCGAGACGCTGCGGCGCGACGCCGAGTGCCACCTGCTCGGTCGCCGCATCGTGGGCGTCCGCCTGCTGGCGCCAGAGGTCGTGCGGCTGCCGACGCCCGTGGCGTTCTGCGCGCAGCTGGACGGCGCCACGTTCGTCGGCGCCCGTCGGCGCGCGAAGTACCTCCTGCTCGACCTCGACAGCGGCCGTGTTCTCGCGCTCCAGTTGGCGCTCTTCGGCCAGTTCCTGTTGGATGAGCCGCCGGCCGAGCCTGTCGGCGGCCCGTCCGCGGCAGCGCCGGCGACCGCTGAAGCTGGCCAGCCGGTCGACCCCGACACGCTGCTGATCCTCGAGCTGGCCGCTGACGCGCGCCTGCGCGTGCTCGATCGCAGCCGCTACACCCGCCTCTACCTCGCGCCGCCGGCCAAGCTTAGCGCGGCGCTCCAGCTCGACAGCCTGGGGCCCGAGCCGCTCGATCCCGCCTTCACGGTCGACGCCTTGGCCGCCTCGCTGCGCGGCCGACGCGCCCGCCTGAAGGCGCTGCTCCTAGACCAGCACGAGATCGCCGGCCTCGGCAACATCTACGTGGACGAGGCCCTCTGGCGGGCTCGCTTGCACCCGGGGCGGGCGGCCGGCAGCCTCGCGCCAGCCGAGGTGCGCGACCTGCACGCGGCCATTCAAGCCGTGCTGACGGAAGCCATCGCCAACCGGGGGACCACGTTCCACACCTACCGCGACCTGTTGGGCCACAAGGGCCGGCACCAGGACTCTCTGGCCGTCTTCCACCGTCAGGGCGATCCCTGCCCACGCTGCGGCACACCCGTCCAGCGTGTCACCCTCGCCAGCCGCGATACCCACCTCTGTCCGGCGTGCCAGGTGCTCGCGGCCCCGGCGAGCGCCGAGCCAAGCAGTGGGACTGCGGCCCCGTCGAAGTCTGCGCGGCGTCACCGCCCGCCGCGCATATCCGGCTAAAGCGCCGTGCAGAGCGTGTGATCCCGAATCCGGGCCTGGCGTTCCCTTACTCCCTCTCCCCCTGGGAGAGGGTCGGGGTGAGGGCGCGTCTTACTCCCTCTCCCCCTGGGAGAGGGTCGGGGTGAGGGCCCGCCTCCGTCGGCGAACCCCAGGGCCGGATCGGGCAGGCCAGACCTGGCGCCCGTCGTCCGTCGCCGCGGCTAGCTAATAGAAGGCGACTGCCTGGCGTGGCTCCATCGTTGGCGCCATCGCCGCGTCTAGCTGCGCGTCGGTCATGAAGCGGCCAAAGCCCTCGTCGGCGTCCGAATAGATTGGGTCGTTGTAGATGAAGCCGTTGGGCGTGTCCTCCCACAGGACGACGTAGTGATCGTAGCGCACGGTCGAATAGCTGCGGCCAGGCAAGAGCCGGTACTTCACGAGCGCGATGACGGGGTGGCCCTGCTCGACCTCGGCGCGGACATCGGCCACGCTCCACTGCCGGAACGCGTCCCCGTCGTACAGGCCAACGGCGTGCAGGCCGAAGTCCTCGCCCACCTGCGCCATGTACTGAAGGGCCGTGCCGCCGCGTCGGGGCCACGTTCCCTGGTACGTGTGCGTCAGGTAGCGCAGGTCGTCGTTGCCCTCGCTGACGCCGTACGCCTCGAGGACCATGGCCAGCGTCGCCGGTCCGCAGTTCGATCCCGCGTACGGCGAGCCATCTCGCTGCGTGCGGAAGGGCACCTCCGCTAGCCGGGGATGGGGCGCGGTCGCCGCCGCGTCGAGCGTGTCATTCGTCGCGTCGGGCGCGTCGGCCAGCCCGGTGGCCGCATCCGCCGCCTCGACGTCGACGAGCGCGGGCGGCGCATCCGCCGGCGAAGCCGTGTCGGCGGCCAGCGCCACCGGCGCCGGCGGGGCGGCCGCTAGCGGGGCGCCGGGACGCGCGGTGACCGCCTGGGCGACGAGCGCCGCGCCGACGAGGCCAGCGATCAGGCCGCCGCCAAGCCAGCGCGGCCAAGTGGCTCGCGATTTTGGTTCCATGAGGCTCCCTATGTGGTCGGCGGCCTGCCCGCTAGCTACCGGCTGCCGCCGAAGCGGACCGCCGGCCCTGCTGGCGCAGCGCGCGCGGCAACGCCTTACGGCGCTCTTCCAGCTTCTTGGCCTTGGCCCGGTGCTTCTGCCAGGCGACTCGCTTGCGCTTGTTCATGCAGCACTCCTCGCGCACGTTCAGCGTTGGCGATCCTGCCCTCGCAACGGCGTGGTGCCGCGGTGGCGGAGCGCCGAGGCGAATTGTACCGGCCGGCGCTGCCAGCGACCAAGCTTGTGGACCGGCGCGAGGACTAGCCGTGCCGCCGGGCGGAGTTGCGGTCAGGGGACTGGCGACGTCGTTCGGCGTCCCAGAGGTCCAGCGCCCAGTGGGTGCTCCAGAAAGCGATGGGTGGCAGATCATCCGCGCGGAAGAAGCCCACGCGGTCGACCTCGTGGAGCGGCTCGGGCTCGCCGCGGACGATGCGGCCGGCGAACAGGGCGACGGCCACGGCGCTAGGGGCTCCGGAGTGCAGCCCCAGCAGGCGATCGACCTGCACGTCCACGCCGATCTCCTCTTTCGCCTCGCGCACCGCTGCCTCCTCGGCGCTCTCGCCCAGCTCCACATACCCACCGGGCAGCGTCCAGTAGCCCCGCCGGGGCTCGATCGTGCGCCGCGCCAGCAGCACGCGGTCGCCGCGCGCCAGCAAGATCGTCGCGGCGAGCGGCGGGTTCAGGTACTGCACGAAGCCGCAGCTCGGACACGTCGGACGGTGCCGCAGCCCCTCGAGCGCGACGTCGAGCGGCGTAGCGCAGTGCGGGCAGTAGCGATAGTGGCGGTGGTTGTCTGCGAAGTAGAAGCGGGGTTGTTCGCCGGCCATCGTCTCTCGCCAGGTGCCGGGGTGGTGGGGCGGGTTTGCCGTCGGCGGCGCCGGCTCCCCCGCTCTCGGATGATACTATACGGCTAGCATCAGGCGAAGGGTTCCTTCGCCGCAACCGGGAACCGCCAAATGCACGTGCTCCGCCTTCTCGCCGCCGCCTGGCTCGGCTGCCTGCTGCTCGCGGTTACCGCCGGCTCGCCAGCCGCCGCCGCGGGGGACTACGCGGCCGTAGCCCGGCTGGACGGCGTCATCAACCCGCCCGCCGCCAGCTATGTGGACCGCGCGATCGCGTCCGCCGAAAAGGACGGGGCTGCTGTACTGGTCCTCCAGCTCGACACGCCCGGCGGGCTGGACAGCTCCATGCGACTCATCGTCCAGCGCATCCTGGCGAGCGCCGTGCCCGTGATCGTCTACGTCGCGCCCGCGGGCGCGCGGGACGCCTCGGCCGGGGTCTACATCACCTACAGCGCGCAGCTCGCCGCGATGGCGCCCAACACCAACATCGGCTCCGCCACCCCCGTCTCGCTCGGTCAGAACGGCGAGCAGCAGATGTCCGACGAGATGCGCAACAAGGTCACCAACGACGCCGTAGCCTACATTCGCGGGCTTGCTGCCGAGCGGGGGCGCAACGCCGACTGGGCCGAAGACGCGGTCCGTCAAGCGGTCAACGTGCCCGCCCAGGACGCGCTGCAGCTCGGCGTCGTCAACTACGTCGCCGCCGACGTCCCCGACCTACTGCGCCAGGCGGACGGCGCCCGCGTCGCCACCCCGAGCGGGGAAGTGACTCTCCACACGGCGGGCCTGCCCGTGCGCGCCGTGGAGATGCAGCCCCAGGAGCGGCTCCTGCACGCGATCACCGACCCGACGATCGCCTACCTGCTGCTCAGCCTCGGCAGCCTCGCGCTGATCTACGAGCTGGCCAATCCTGGCGCGATCCTGCCTGGCGTCGCGGGAGGCCTGGCCCTGCTCCTCGCGCTCTATGCATTGGGCACCCTCCCGGTCAACCTGGCCGGCGTGCTGCTGATCCTGTTCGCTATGGGCTTGTTCGCCTTCGACCTGGTCGCGCCCACGCACGGCGCCGCGACGGTTGGTGGGGTGGCGGCGTTCGTGCTCGGCTCCGCGATCCTCTACAACACGCCCGAGAGCGCCCCTTATCTGGCGCTCGCGCCGCAGGTCATCGCGCTCGTGACGCTCTTCCTCTCGCTGTTCTTCGGCGCGCTGCTAGGCACCGCGCTCAGGACGCAGTACCGGCGGCCAGTGACCGGCCGGGAGCACCTCCTGGGACTGCGGGGCGAGGTCCGGGCGGCGCTTGCGCCCGATGGCCTCGTCTTCGTCGCCGGCGAGCTTTGGAGCGCTCGCTCGGACGGCGAAACGATCCCCGTCGGGGCCATCGTCGAGGTGCTCGCGGTAGACGGCCTGCGCTTGCGCGTCCGCCAGGTGGCCCCACCCGCCATCGCGACCCCGCCGCACGGCCGTCCCACCCCCGCGCTCCGCGCTTAGCGCCGCTCGCGCACCAGGTGAGCACCAAGCCTCTCGTAGGGGTGGGACCAGGATCGTCCGCTCCGCCTAGAGCCGTTTGCGCGCCAGGTGAGCGGCCCGCGTGTCGTAGGGGCGGCTCTCGTGGCCGCCCGCGGCCTGTGGCGCGGAATACTGCGAGCGCCACTGCCCCCGT
>JAJPHF010000013.1 GCA_021325365.1 Pseudomonadota bacterium | reverse complement strand
CTCTCGGCGAGCTACCAGACGACGGCGCTGGACTGGCAGGAGGCCTACTCCACGCTGGCCCAGGCCTGGATGAGCTACTATCGTGACCTCTGTGGCAGCGGCGGGGGAGCCGCCGGTCGGAGCTAGCGTCGCGCGCGGACGATCAGCGCGAACCGGTCACGCAGGGAGCGCGGGCTTTGCACTGCTGGCACACCACGCTGCTTCGCGCGCTCTTGCTTCTCGCCGTCGCCCTGTCGGGGACGCGGTTCGTGGCGGCGCCGGCCGCGGCGTCCGCGCCGGCGGTCGCCCCCGCTAGCGGTCCGTGGCCCGGGCCGTCGAGCGCCATCCTCCTGCCGCAGCCCGACGGCGTTCGTGCTCTGCTCGGCGGCCTCGCGCTCGCGGACCGGCCCGGCGGATTGGGGGACAGCGCGAGCGTGCTCCGTCAGGAGAGCGCCGATCAGGCGACGCTGGAGACGCGCCAGCCCGAAGTGCAGTGGTCGCCGGCGGGCGCGACCGGGTGGCAGACGGTGCCTACCCGGCAGGACGTGCAAGCCGGCGACCGCGTGCGAACCGGGCCGGGGGCGAGCGCGCGGATCGTGTACTTCGAGGGGACCGTCACGGAGATCGGTCCCGAGAGCGGCATCATCGTCCAGCGCCTGGAGCGTAGCCCCCAGGGCAACATCGTCGGCAGCTTGTACCAGGCGGTCGGCACGACGGTGAGCCGGGTGGTGCATCTGGTGGACCCCGCGGCCAGCTTCGAGGTGGAGACCCCGGCCGCGACCGCGTTCGTGCGCGGCACGACGCCCCGCGTGATCGTGGGCGCCGATGGCGCTACGCAGGTCGACAACGTGCCCGACGAGACCGGGGGCACGGTGCGGGTGCAGGGCAAGGACCCGGATGCGAGCGTGGTGATCCTCGCACCCGGTCAGGGCACGCACGTCACCCCGGGCCAGCCGCCCCTGCCGCCCGCCGCGATCAGCCTAGGTTTGGGCGGGGAGTCAGCCCAGGCCGGCGGGCCCGTGGCGGGCGAGGCCCAGCTAGAGCGGCAGCAGCAGCGGCAGCAGCAACAAGCCCAGGCCCGGCAGGCGGTGGCCCAGGCGCAGGCCGGCCTAGCTAGCGCCGCGGCCGAGCTAGACCGCCTAACGCTGCAAGAGAACCAGCTGCTGCAGACGATTGCGCTGTTGTTGACGCCCTCGCCAACCGTGGGCCGCATCCCGCCGTTGCTCACGCCGACCCCCGTGCCGCGGACGCTGGCACCGAGCCCCACGCCCATACCCGCGATAGCGACGCCCAGCCCCACCCTCGTGCCGACAATAGCAACGCCGAGCCCCACGCTTCTACCGACGCGGGCGGTGCCCAGCCCCACGGCCACCGTGACGGTCACGGCCACCGCGACGGTGCCGGTGCCCGGGACGTGTGGGAACGGCACTCCGCCGCCCGGCCAGGTCGGGCCACCGCCGACGACGCATGGCATTTTCACGACTACCATCGGTGCGGCGCCGAACCGCACGTTCGTCGTCGAGTGGCGCGTGGCGCACTTCGCGGACAGCGCGAACACGGCCAACTTCGAGCTGCAGCTCGAGGAGGGCACGAACCGCATCTACTTCGTGTACAACGCGAGCGTGGACGCGGGCGCGAGCGCTACGGCGGGCATCCAGCAGGGGATCGGGACGACGGCGATTCAGGTCAGCTGCGACGAGCCGGTGCTGACGAATGGCCGCGCCATCCAGTTCGCGCCCGGCAGTCCGGCCGTGCCGATCCCGCCCGGCACGCCGGCCGGCTGTCCCGGCGTCGACGCTTTCGGCTACGCCTGCAGCAACGTGACGCGCGCGTTCGTCGCGGGCACCACGGACATCGGCAATCACTGTGACGACTGCGTCACGTCCGGGGTGTCGCTGCCCTTCCCCTTCCTCTTCTACGGGCTGCCGTTCAACCAGCTCAACGTCTCGTCGAACGGCAACGTTCAGTTTGCCTCGACGAACGCGGCGTTCAGCGAGACCGCGCTGCCGAACGCGAGCTTCAACCAGGCCATCTTCGTCATGTGGGCTGACTGGGTGACCACCGGGTTCAGCGACGCGCTCATCCCTCAGACGGCGAGCGACTGTCAGCGTTTGCAGAGCGCGAAGTGCGCGGTGCCGCTGCCGCCGCCGTCCGGCCCCGCCGCACCCGCCCGATAGCGGCCTCCGCTCCGACCCCACTCGGTGCTCCGTCGCGCCGTATAGACGCGCGCCGTCATCGGTGGCACGGCTCGCGGCCGGGGGCGAGCGCTTGGGCGGCTCGTGCCGGAGCCGCCCGGACGGCGTCCTGGGAGCGCGAAGCGGAACCTGTCGTGCTGGCGGAGCGTTAAATCGGTCGCGGGCCCGCCGGCTCGACGGCAAAGGTCGCGCCGTAGAGGTCGTCCCCGTCGGCCGCGCGATATGCGAGCACCGCCGCCACGTCGCCCGCCACGAGCGCATCGCGCTCGTCGAGCGCTGTGAAGGGGGCGCCCCGCCCGCTGCGGTACACGTAGACCTCCGTCCCGTCGTGCGCGCGCGCCTCGGCCGCGAGCGCGCCCACCGCGCGCCCGGGCGCCGCGAGCGTGGCGAGTCGCGCCTGCCAGGCCGCCGCGGCGTCTGCCGACGCGCCGAGCGTGCGGCCTGTCAGCACCCAGTGGCCCTTGTATTCGACCTGTACCACGACGTGTGCCCGCTCGCCGAGCGTTATCCCCGTGGGCAGGCCCGGCCAGCGCCCGGCGGGGCCGACCAACACCAGCGTGTCCTCGGCGCGGTTGAGGCGCATGGCACCGTCGAGCTGGCCGGCGACCGCGCTGTCCGTGCGCCCCGCCACGTTGGGGCCGAGCGCGGCCAGCGCGTCGGCAGCGATGCGCCCGGCGTGGCCCCGTAGCCGCAGCTCGTCGGCGTCGGCGCCAAGGCACAGACGAGCGGCCAGCTCCGGGGCGTCTACCACCTGGCCGTCCGCCAGGTTGCTCCGCAGCTCCTCGATTACGCGATAGGGAATGCTCCCACTGTCGCCGAGGCCCACCCGCGCGGCGCCGCGCTCGGCAAGCAGCCTGGCGGCGTCGACTCCCAGGTTGCGCGAGGCGCGCACGTCTTGCAGCGTCGAGCTGCCCTTGATCCACGGGAAGACGCGGTTCGAGAGCGCGACGAACAGCGTCGGCTCGCCCTCGCGCGGCAGCACCAGCAGCCCCTCATTCCAGTAGGGCAGAAAGTGCGTCAGGTAGCGCACGATGCCCGGCTGCGCCACGCTGGTGTAGAACACGGCAGCGTCGAGGCCGCGCTCGGCCAGCACGCTCCGCACGCGGGCCACGCGCCCCGCCAGCGTCGCGGCGGGTAGCTCGCTCGGGTCCCACTCGATGAGGCCGCGCTTCATCAGCTCACTCCCGCCTCGAACAGGATGCGCGGCGTCTGCGTGATCAGCTCACAGCCCGTCTCGGTCACCAGGACCGAGTCGCCGAACACCATGTAGCCGGCGAGCGGCAGGTAGGTGTTGGGATGCGGGATCAGCACCATGCCGGCGCGGATCGTGAAGGCCACGTCGGGCCAGAGCATCGGCTCCTCGTCGAAGTGCAGGCCCACCGCATGGCCGCGCACGCGCGTGTACTGGGCCGAGCAATATTCGCCGTAGCCCTCGGCCGCGAACACCGCGTTCTCGGCGTTGGCGATGTCGGCCGCGGTGACGCCCGGCTTGATGATCGCCAGGGCGGCGTCGGCGGCGGCCTTGAAGATCGCGAACGAGCGCTGCTGTGCCGGGCTGGCTGGCCCGACGGTCAGCGAGCGGCAGAGCTGCGCGTAGTAGCCGTCCACCTGCGGGGTGAACTCGGTGAGCACGCTGTCGCCGCGCTCCAGCCGGCGCGACGAGGGCGGCGTCATGCCGTACACGTCGCGCGTGCCCGACGATAGGATCATGAAGTTGTCCTCGGCGCCCAGCTCGCGCACGCGCTCCTCGCAGCGGGCGGTGATCTCGTACTGCGGCACGCCGGGCTGGCAGGTGGCGACGAACGTCTTCCAGCCTTCATCGGCGATGGCGGCCGCGCGGCGGATGGCCTCCAGCTCGACGGCGTCCTTCACGTAGCGCAGCTCCATGACCGCCTTCGAGGCCGGCACCAGCGTCGCGGGGCCGAGGCGCTCGCGCAGCGTGTCGTACAGCTCGGACTCCATGACCTCGCCCCCCGCGAGCCCGAGGCGCGGCCCGAGCCCAAGCTGGCGCACTTTTGCGGCTACCGCCTGCGCCACGCCGGCGGCCGACCGCGCGCCGACGACTTCCTGCACCGTCTCGGCGGCCGGCAGGGTGTCCCACGGCGCCTCGACAAACAGCGTGCCGCCCTCGGGCGTGAGCAGGCAGAACCCATAGGGCGACGGCGTGGGCGCCGGATGGACGTAGCGCAGGTAGTCCTTGCGGAAGGGGTTGCCGTAGGTGAGCAAGCCGTCGAGCTGCTGGGCGGCCATCATCTGCCGCAGCCGCCGCAGGCGCTCGGCGTAGCGCCCCTGGTTCATCATCGCCTCCTGCCGCCGGGTGGGTCGCGCGTCCCCAATGCTACCGTGCCGCCGCCGGCCGCCGCCACAGAGAGCTGCCTGGCTTGCCGCTAGGTCGCGCCACATAGTTAGAGCAATAGAGTAAACTTCGGCTGTGCAGAGCCCTCTGTGGTACGGTCGCCCTACGGGAGCAGAAGAACGAGAGTTCCGGCCTGGTCGTCGGTCGCGAAAGCGCGGATCGTGGCCTGGTGAAGCCGCAGCAGCGCTTCGATCTGGCCGGTGGTACAGTTGCCGATTCGAAGCCAGATGACCTTCGGGGGAAAGCCGCGTACGGTGCTGAAGTCGTTGAAATCGGCATCCTTGGTGACAATGGGGCGGCCGTTTACCTGCGCGTACCTCCAGACGGTGGAATCGGGCGCGCGCTCCAGCCCAACTAGCGCCACGTGAGTAGCATCAGGAAATACATCGGCCAGGCGCCCGAGGATGCGAGGCGAGATATTATGGTCAAAGAGAAGCTTCATCCCCGGGCGACGAGCGTCTGTCGCTCACGCTCGGCTGCATAGCTCAGGCAGGCCAGCACGTCATCCCTGGTGAGGGAGGGAAAGTCTGCCAACACCTCATCGACCGTCATACCTGCGGCCAAATAGGAGAGCACGTCGTACACGGTGATCCGCAGGCCGCGTATGCACGGCTTGCCGCCACGCTTGTCCGGCTCGATGGTAATTCGCTCTCGGTAGTCCATGCGCCCGACTCTGTCGCGCCCCTTGAGAGCCGCACTCCCGACTAGTACCGAGTGTACCACGCGCGCCGCCCGGCCATTGCGGTACATCTGTACACTCTGAGACTCAGCAGCGCGCCAGGCCGATGAGCCGGCGGCACGCGGGGCGCGGCTACTCGACGCGCTGCCAGACGAGCGCGGGGTGGTCGACGGCATCAGGCGTGGGGGGCCGGTCGCCGCTCAGGAGCAGCCGGTCGCCCACGAAGGTGAAGTAGCGCTTCAGCGGCACGCCCACGCCGTTGGGGAAGCCGTGGCAGTCGGGCTCGTGGTAGACGATGCCCGCGGCGTCGTCCACGCGGTAGGTGCCGCAGTAGGCAATGTAGGTCCGGAAGGCCTCCGCGGCCTCCTCGATCGTGCCGCCGCGCCCCCCCGAGCCGAAGAGCCGCCGGTCGCCGTGCATCACCTGCACCGACATGTGGCCGCCCGCCGTGTACATCAGCATACCGCGCGGGTGGTCCCCCATGGGGCGGGTCACCTCGCCGTTGGGCTGGCGCACCGACATGGAGAGCAGGCGCCAGGTCCCCACAAAACGTGCGTCGCCGCTAATCGTTGCCTCCCGGCCCGCGGCCTCGCCCGGGCCTGCTGCTCCCGGCCTCGTGGCATGCCGGACTGCCCGCCCGCAGCCTCGCGGTAGCCGACGAGGTGAGGGTATTTCACCGCGCCGCGCGACCGCTAGCCGCCCGGGGGGCCGCGGCCGGGCTCACGCCGGTGTGGTTGCCCCGATAGTCTGCCGCTCCCTGGCTGGGCGCCGCCTGCCAGGCCCGCGGCTTCACCGCGCCGGCCGGGCCGCGCCGCCAGGCGGTGTCACTGTGCCTGCCGCGCGACCTGGCGGACGCTGGAGTCCTCGGCGAGCGGGCCGCTGCCGCGCTCCCACTCCGCCGCGTTCTCCCATTGCTTGTACGCTTGCTGTCGCCGCGTCTGGCCGGGCTTGGTGGGCCAGAAGGGCGCCAGGTCGATGCGATGGCCCTCGGGCGTGTGCAGGAACATCTCCACCGGCCGGCCGTCGCGCACGCCCTCGTGAATCTTCACGCCCATCGCCTCGAGTCTCGGTCGCCGGGCCTCGATCTCCTCGTGCGTCATCTCCAGACCGAAGTGCCACGGCACGGGGTCGTGCTCGGCGAAGCTCTCCGGCAGCAGCGTGAAGTTCACGTCGCCATCAGAGAGCACGACGACCCCCGGCGGGTCGGTGTGGTACAGCACCTCGATGTCGAACGCCTGCTCCAGGAACTCGGCCACCTTCTTGGGGTCCTTGCACACAAACGCCAGGTGCCGAAGCTTCGCCATCTCGCTACCTCCCGCGACGCCTGCCCGCACGCGCTGCGTCGCCGCGCGTCTCCCTCATTATGGCGCGAACGGGGCGGCGCGGCCAGCGCGACGGGCGAGCCATGTCGGCGCAGCCATCGACAGCCCGGCGCCGTTCCGTCTACAATGGCGGCGAATCCCATGCTCTAGCTGACGAGGAGGCTGCGCCGTGGCAAAGGATCTCCGTACCTTTATCGCCGAGGTGGCCGAGCGGCGCCCCGACGACCTGAAGATGATCGAGGAAGAGGTCGACCCCCAATTCGGGATCACCGCCGTGGCCGCCGCGCTGGAGCGGCGGGGCGAGTTCCCCGCGATCTTCTTCCAGCGCGTGCGCGGCACCGACCTCCCGGTCATCGTGAACCTGACCGCGACGTACGAGCGGCTCGCCATGGCGCTCGGCACCACCGTCGAGCGCATGGTGGACGTGTACGCCGAGAAGCAGGCGAGCCCCGTCCCGCCGGTCGTGGTGGACAGCGGTCCCGTCAAGGAAGTGATCTGGCGCGGCGCCGACGCCGACCTGAGCCGCCTGCCGATCCCCACGCACAACGAACTAGATGGCGGCCCCTACATCACGAGCGGCAGCCTGGTGGCGCGCGACCCGGACTCGAACGCCCTGAACCTGGGCCTCTACCGCCATCAGATCCTCGACCACGACAAGATCGGCGTGTGGTTCATGCTCGGCCACAACGGCCTGTACATCCAGCAGCGGTACGAGGAGCTGAACCAGCCGATGCCGGTGGCGATCGTCATCGGCCACCATCCGGCCGTGGTCATGGGCACCATCTCGCGCCTCCCCGGCATCGGCGGCGAGTACGCCGAGGCGGGCGCGCTGCTCGGCGAGCCGGTCGAGGTGGTGAAGTGCGAGACCTCGGACCTGATGGTGCCGGCGCGCGCCGAGATCGTCATCGAGGGCACGATTCACCCCGGCGCTTACCGTCAGGAGGGGCCGTTCGCCGAGTGGCCCGGCTACTACACCGAGTCCGGACCGAAGCCCTACATCCGCGTGAACGCCATCACCATGCGCAAGGACGCCATCTTCTACGACGTGTTCGCCGGCCACCGCGAGCACTGCGTCCTGGGCAGCCTGCCGCGTATGGGGAGCATCTTCCGCCGCGTGAAGCAGGTCGTGCAGGGCGTGAAGGCGGTGAACGTGCCGGCGCACGTGCGCATGCACTGCTACATCTCGTACACCAAGCGCAACGAGGCGGAGGCGAAGAAGGCGGCGTTCGCGGCGCTGCTCACCGAGCCCGAGAACCTGAAGCTCGTGATCCTGGTGGACGACGACATCAACCCGTTCAACGAGCAGGAAGTGATGTGGGCGGTCGGCTCGCGCTTCCGTGCCGACAAGGGGTTGACGGTGATCGACAACTGGTCGGGACCCGGCGGCCTGAACCCGGCCGGCTGGGACTACTTCGAGGACGGCACGAAGCAGCCGCGCATGATGCCGGCGATGATCATCGACGCGACGAAGCCGGCGGCGCCGAACTGGTTCCCGCCGCGTGCCCAGGTGCCCGAGGACCAGATCGACGCCGTGGACCTGGAGAAGCTGCTCAAGCCCTACAGTCGCCGCCCCGTCCGCGAGCCCGCCGGCGCGCGGTAGCGGCCCGTTCCGAACGCCCAGCACCCCCAGCCGGCTCTTTCGTGCCGCGCCCCTGCCGGGGTAAGGTGAGAGTGAGCGGCTGGGGGTGTCTTATGCGACGCAATGAAGCCCTGGCGGCACTTGACGCGCGACGATCGGAGATCGAGCAGTTCGGGGTCAAGACCCTGGCCCTGTTCGGCTCTGTCGCGCGTGATGAGGCCGGGCCTGAAAGCGATGTCGATATCCTGGTAGAGTTCGACCGAGCGATCGGGCTCTTTGGCTTCGTGCGTCTTAAGGACTACCTCGAGCAGGTGCTGGGATGCCCCGTTGACTTGGTGACGCCGGACGCGCTGCGTCCACAGATGCGAGACCGCGTTCTGCAGGAGGCGGTGCGTGCGGTCACGAGACTGGCGACAGCGCATACAGGACATCCTTGAGGCCAGTGCGCGCATCGAGAGATACACGCGGAATCTGACGTTCGAGACGTTCGCGGCCGACGACATGGCCGTGGACGCGGTCATTCGCAACATCGCCGTCATCGGCGAGGCTGCCCGACAGATCCCCCCGAGATCGGCAGCAGATACCCGCAGCTTCCTTTGCACGAAATGCGGGGCATGCGGAATGTAGTTATCCACGGTTACTTCGTCGTGAGCTTGCCGATACTCTGGCAGACGATCACCGGCGATCTACCACCCCTCGCCGCGATGCTCCAAGATTTGCTGCAGCGCGAGGCGCCGGACCAGTGATGTGCTATCCCGACATCCCCGGCGCCGCGCTGCCTCACCGCTCTCGGGAGAGCCCAACTACCGGGGCGCGCGGCGGCGCAGTGGGCGACCGAGGGCGACGAGGAACAGGACGCTCTTGCCCGTCGCGTGAGGCGAGAAGAAGGTGGTCACATCGTCGTCGAAGAAGGTCAGGCCCGTGGCGCCAATGCGCAGGGCGTAGCAGGCGAGGTACAGCTTGCCCGCCTCGATGGCCGCGTCCAGCTGCGCGGCGCGGTAGCCGCGGTTGCCGAAGCGCGCCAGCAGCGGCTCTAGGTCGGTCAGCCAGTAGCAGTTCACCGCCGCGTCGGCGGCCAGCTCCTGCCCGAGGTCGAGCAGGCCCGCCTGGTCGCGGTAGTCGCCGGCCGCCAGGCGCTCTAGCGCGCCCTCCGCGCGCCGCAATACGTACGTGCCCGCGTCCAGGCCGTCCACCGCGTTCACGATGAGGTACAGGTCGGCGAGTGGGCGGTCGAGCGCGCGGTAGTCGGCCGCGTAGCCCCGTGTCGAGCGGTCGAGCAGCGTCGAGAGCTGGTCGTAGCCGATGGGGTCGCGCGTGAACTGGCGCGTCGAGCCACGGCGGCGGATGACCGTCTCGATCGGATCGGTCGGCAGCGCGTCGGGCGGCAGCGGCTCGAGCGGCACGACCGGCCCGCGGGCGGGCGGCAGGGGCGCGGGCGCCGCGGCGCCGTGCCAGGCCGCGGCCTCGTCGGCCGACGCCAGGGAAGACGCGGCGTGCATGGCGCGTATGGCTGGATAGTCGACCGTGTGCGCCGAGAGCCGCTGCGTAGGAAGCCCGAGTGGCGTGACCGGCGGCGCGGGCGCGGCCGGTGGCTCCGCGCGCCCCACCGCGACGAGGCTGATGGCTGCCTCCTGGTCCGGGTCCACGTCCAGCAGGCGGTTTACCGGCTCGTCGGCGAAGCCCAGCACTACCCGCGTGGGTAGCCCGCTGCCGGCGGCCGCGGCGAGGAGGTTCGCCAGGATCGTACCGTCGTCCCAGTAGGCGTGGCGGTAGGCGCGCGCCTGGTACTTCCAGGCGTTGCGCCAGTAGGTGGTCGTCTGGGCGATGACGGCGGGCGCCGCTGCGATGGCCGGCTCGTCGCCGCTCGCCGCGACCAGTACCGGCCGGTAGTCGCCCGCGCGCAGTCGGCGTAGGGCGTGATCGTGGGCCGCGTAGTGGTAGACGCCCGCCGGCAGCCCCGGCAGATCGCCACAGATCACGTAGTGCTCGATGTGGAACAGCGCGCCCGTACACGCCGCCGCGCGGAACGGCATCTCGCCCCCCGGGAAGCGCAGCACTTTGGTGATGCCATTGGAGAAGTAGCACAGCCGAGCGACGGCCGCGCGGTCGGGGATGCGCGGTCCGGCCGGCTCGGTGCCGGTGGCGGCGATGGCGTCCAGCCCCGGCACGGCCGACGGGGAGAAATCGTTCGGCAGGGGGCTCGGCGGGAGCGACGTGTAGATCTTGTAGGGGATCGGCTGATTCGCGAAGTCGAGCACGTGGCGGTTGGCACGGATGCTCTGGATGGAGTGCTTCGTGCCGTTGTGGTATTGCCAGGTCGCGGCCACGTCCCGATTGCTCATCGCCTGGCCCCCCCTTTGCGTGTGGCGGTCGCGACCCTCAAGGCATTGTAGCGCCGCGGGCAGGGCATCGCCCGAACGGCCCTGCCCGGCGTTCGTCTTCAGCGCGGCCTGGGCAGACGGCGGGGCGAGTGGCGCGGACGATACGCCCGGGCCACTCGCCCCGCCGTCGCGTGCCAGGAGACTAGCGGCCTGTCACCGGCGCATCGCCATATGTTGTGAACTCACAACACATGGCAGACTACCTGTGACGAAGCCCTAGCGGCCGGGACCGCTGGGAGGCGGCCCAGTCGGCGGCACCGTTGGCCGCGGGGTCGGCTCCTGAGATGGGCTGTTGCCCGGGCCGCTGGGCGCTGGGCCTGGCCCGGGTGCGATGCCCGGGCCGCTCGGCGAAGGGCCGGGGCCAGGCGCGATGCCCGGACCGTTGGGGACGGTGCCGGGGCCGTTCGGCGTCGTGCCCGGATCGCTGGGCGCCGGGCCAGGGCCGCTGGGCGTCGTCGGGCTCGGGCCAGCGGGCGACGGCCCACCCGGCCCGGGCGTCGGCGACGGCCCCGTGCTCGGCCCGCCCTCGCCGCTCAGCGTCACGGTGAGAACGTACGGACCGGCTGTGTCGCCAACGCCGTGCGCCACGATGGTGTACTGACCGGTGCTAGGCAGCGCGATCTGGATCAGCGAGTTCAGGTCGCCGCCGCTGTCGTCGTCTTCGGCGATCGTGCGGCCGGTCGGGTCGCGCAGCTCCAGATAAGGGTCAAGCTGGCTCCGCCCGGGCCGGTCCAGGGCGATACGCACTTGCTGGCCCTGACGCCCCTGGAACGTGTACAGGTCGCGCCCCTCGGCGTAGACGATCTCGCCCGAGATCGGCTGGCCGAGCGCGGCGGGGCCCTTTTCGTTGACCAGGCGCCCGAAGCCGCGCTCCAGCGTCATGTCGTAGTCGACGGGCCGGCTGCTATCCACGAACACGACCGCCTGATAGGTGCCCGTTTGGGCCGGCTCGAAGGACAGCCCCAGCGGTCGGCCCCGCGTCGACCGCGTCTGCTCCCAGCTACCGTCGGGGGCGGCGATCTGCAGGCGGGTGGGGCCGTTGGTGTTGAGCGTGAAGGTCATGCGCTCGCCCGCCGTCGCCGGGAACGACCAGACGTCGCGGCGCGTGTCGAGGTCCAGGCTGCCCGAGGTGGTGTCGCCCACCGCCAGGTCGCCGCGCAGCCGGCTCTGCGCGCCCCAGTCGCGCTCCACGCTCAGCCGGTACTCGCCGCCGCAGTCGTCGCGCGCCGAGAAGACGTTGAGCGTGTAGGTGCCGCCCTGCGGGAGGACGCCTTGCAGGAACGAGTTGAGGCCGCCGCCACTATCATCGTCACGCGCGAGGACCTGGCCATCGGGCCCTTGCAGCTCGATGAACGGGTCGAGGCGGCTGCCCACGTTGCGCGGCAAGTAGAGGATCAGCTCGTTGCCCTGCTCGCCGGTGAAGGTCCACGCCTGGCGCTCGCCAAACTCGCGCAGCGACGCGCGGTAGGTGAACTGCGCGGCCGTCCCGAGCGCGGCCGCCGCGCTGTTCGGGTCGCTGCGCTCGGGCGGGCCCATCCAGCCCATCACGACGTAGTCGCCCGTGCAGCCCTCGTTGCTGAACGGGCGCGCGATGACCGTATAGCGGCCGGTCTGGTTCAGGTGGCGCGACAGCCACGAGTTCAGATCGTAGCCCCCGTCGTCGTCCACGTCCTCGCGGCTGCCGTCGGGCGCGATCAGCTCCAGCAGCGTATCCCAGCCGTTCACGCCGTCGAGGGTGATCGCTACCCGCTCGCCGGCGGTACCGTCGAATGTCCACGAGTCGCCCGGGCCTGCCGTAAACACCTGGCCGGTTACGCTATCGCCCAGGTCCATGCTGCAAGCGTTCACCGTGATCGGCACGCTGACCGCGGTCGTGCGGTTGCCGGCGGCGCTGCTCGTGGCGCGGACCGTGAGCGTGTTCGGCCCCGGCGGGGCATCGCAGCTATTCCAGAAGTAGCGGAAGCCGGAGGCGAGGTAGCGCTGATTGCCCAGCCGGTCCGCGATCTCGGGCCGCGGGTCCCCGTAGCCGGCTGTGCCCAGGAGCTGGCCGCTGTCGGCTGGCCCCAGCCAGATCTCTACCCCATCCGGGCCGATTCCGGTGCCACTGCTGCTCGTGGTATCGACCGCCCAGCCGCCGATGACGATAGTCTCCAGCGCGTCGCTGCCGGCGGTGGGCTGCTCGACGACGAGCTGCAGCCCGGGCGCCTGGGCCGCCGCCGGCGTGGGCCGCGCGGCGAGCGGCAACGCCAGGCTCAGAACGAGCGCGGCGGCCATGAGCAAGCCGCGGCGCCGGGCGCGGTGGCAGGGCATACAAGCCTCCTCAGGCGAAAGGTGGGTGCAAGACGCAGCCGAGAATGTGCTGGGCGGGAAAATTGCCCCACCCATTGTAGCACTCGCCTCATGCGCGTTCGGGGAACTATGCGCCTGGGGATGATCACACGCGGTCGTCGCGCGAGGACAGGCGGCCGCCGCACGGTGCCGCGGCGGCCGGCCGGCGATCGCTCAGGAGTCTTCCCACTGCCAACGGAGGACGCGCCGCTCCACCGCCACTACCCCGAGGTACAGTCCGACCCCGAGCAGGGTTAGGAGCAGGATCACGGCGAACATCAGCGTGGTGTCCATGGTGCCCTGCGAGGCGATGATCAGGGCGCCCAGCCCGCGGTTCGCGCCCACGTACTCGCCCACCACCGCCCCGACCACGCTCAGCACCATCGCCACCCGCAGGCCCGCGAATAGGTAGGGCAGGGCGCTCGGCACGCGCAGCTTCACGAACGTCTGCCAGGCGCTCGCCCGTAGCATGCGGAACAGCTCCAGCTTCTCCGGCGCCACCTCGTTCAGCCCGACGACCGTGTTCTCGAACAGCGGGAAAAAGGCGATCAGCGCGGTGATGACGACCTTGGGCGTCAGGTCGTAGCCGAGCCAGAGCACGAACAGCGGCGCCAAGGCCAGCTTCGGCATGGCCTGCGAGGCGATCAGGTACGGCGTCAGCACGCGGCGCAGCAGCGGCGAGTGGGCGACCAGCGCGCCGCTGCCGACGCCGAGCGCGGCGCCCAGCGCGAAGCCCAGGAGGATCTCCGCGAGAGTCGTCGCCGTATGGGGCAGCAGTGCGCCGCTCGCCAGCTGCTCCGCGAGCTTCGCGGCCACGGCGCCCGGCGGTGGCAGCACGAGCGGCGACAGCCCGCGCAGGCGCACGAAAGCCTCCCAGGCGGCGAGCAGCGCCACGAGTAGGGCCAGCGAGAGCGCCAGTGCTGAGTGCTGAGTCGGGCGCCGCCTCCCGCGACCTGCCGCTGGGAGGTCGTTGGCGTCACGCTCGTGCAGGGGCGCCGCTTGCTGCGCCCTGCCAGCCGCGGACGGTCCGGTGGCGGAGATGGCCGCCTCGTGGGTCGCGGGGGATCGGCCCCGCGACGACTCTAACTCAGCGCTCATTACTCCCCACTCAGCACTTGACGGTCACTCAGCACTCGCTAGCCATCGCGTGCTTCACGTCGCGGCACAGATCGGCGAAGGCCGCGCTGTAGCGCAGGTCGAGCGTGCGCGGGCGCGGCAGCGGCACGGGGAAGCTAGCCGCCACCCGCCCGGGGCGCCGCGTCATGAGCACCACGCGGTCGGCCAGGAACACTGCTTCCGCCAGGTCGTGGGTGACGAAGACGACGCTGCTGCGCCGCACCTCCCACAGACCCAGCAGCTCCAGATTGAGCTGCTCGCGGGTGATGGCGTCGAGCGCGCCGAACGGCTCGTCGAGCAGCAGCACGGCCGGCTGGAGGAGCAGCGCCTGCGCCAGCGCCACGCGCTGCTGCATACCGCCCGAGAGCTGGCGCGGCCGGCGCCCCTCGAAGCCCGCCAGGCCCAGCGCGGCCAGCAGCGCACGCGCCTCCGCGGTGTATCCACCGCGCGGCAGCCCGCGGACCTCCACTGGCAGCAGGACGTTGTCCAGCACCGTGCGCCACTCCAGCAGCACCGAGCGCTGGAACACCAGCGCCACGTCCGCGCGCGGCCCGTCCACGGGCGCCCCGCCCAGCGTCACGCGGCCCGCGGTCGGCGCGAGCAGCCCCGCGATCAGTCGTAGCAGCGTGGACTTGCCGCAGCCGCTCTCGCCCACCAGCGCCACGAACTCGCCCGGCGCCACCGTGAGGTCTACGCCGTCCAGCGCCACCAGCTCGCCCCCGGCGGCGAACACGTGGCGCACGCCCTCGACCGCGATCTCCGGCGGGGCGCTTGCGGCGGCGGCTTGGCCGATCGGCGGCAGACTAGTAGCCGTCATCGGCTGGCCCCTCTCCCCCCTGCCCCCTCACCTCCATCGGGGAAAGGGGGGAGGACGCCGGGGCGGACCTAACCCCGGGCCCCCCCTCCCTAAAGGGAAGGGGGGAGGACGCCGGGGCCATCCCCACCGGGAAGCCCCCGCCCCCTATGGGGGGAGGGGGGTGGGGGAGGGGGTCCCATCGCGTCACCCCGTAGATCCCAGCGTCCGGGTGCTCGAACTCCCAACGGCCCGCGCTGGTCGGCGCCTCCACGTCCGTCCAGCGCAGCAGGTCCAGCACGTTGTACCGCCCGTCGTGATGCCAGCCCGGCGAGGGGTCGGGCATCTGGCCGAGCGGGCAGACGCGGTCCAACCCCAGCCGGCCGAGACGGTCGGCCAATGCCAGCAGCCGCGGCTCGGGCAGCGCCACGCCCGCTGTCTGCAGGTACCGCTGTACCGGCCCGAGCAGCGCGGGCACCGCCAGCGCGTCGTCCACCGGCTTCACTCGCACGGTACGGTTCAGGCACGACGCGGCGAAGGTCGGGTCCTCCTCGTAGATGACCGTCCAGGCCGCGCTGCCGTCGCTGGCGTGGACCGCGACCGCGTCGTCGGCCAGCGCCCGCACCTCGGCACTCGTCCGCGCCTCGCGGATCGCCGCCGCCTCGTCGAGCGTGAGCCGGCCCCGCGGCATCGCTTGCTCAGCCGCGGCCATCGCCCGCGCCAGCGCGGCCGCGAAGGCGCGGGGCGACATGGCCCCACCGCGCTCGACGTAGAACAGGTGCGGCGACAGGCAGCCTTGCTGGTCGTACTTGGCGGCGTCGTAGGCCGCCCGCGCCGCCGTATCCGCTATCTGGTCGGGCGCCAGCGCCTCCCGCCCGATCACGCCGAAGCTTAGCTTGTGGTTGTAGGCGACGAACCGCGTGCCGGGCGCTACCCGCGCGCGGATGCTCTCGATGGTAGCCTCGCTGCCATACGCGATCACGGCATCGGCCTGGCCGAAGGCGACGGCCTCCAGCGGCGCGGTGCCACCCGGCCACCAGGCGACGGCCAGGCAGGCGCCGAGGCGCGGGTCGACCTCGGCGAGCGAGGCGGCGAACAGCGCCGGGAACAGCGGCTCCTCGGATGCCGCCTTGCCCAGACACGCCGCCTTGGCGAGCAGCGCCGCGACGAGGCTCTGCGCGGGCAGGCCGGGCACGTTGCCGGCGAAGACGTGGGTTGCCAGGCGTGGCCCATAGGCGCGGCTGCGCCCGCCGAGCCGCCCGCGCGGCTGGAAGCCGTCCAGGTAGCGCGGGTCGCCCAGCTCGGCCTCCAGCAGGCGCCAGAGGTTCTCGCGGCGGAAGGTGGCGAGGTAGCCCGGCAGTCCCTTCCGCACCATCGGTGCGCTGTAGCCGGTGATCGCTGGGAGCGCCCGCTCGGCCAGCCGCCGCCAGCGCGAGAACGGATCGAGCCACCGGCTCACCGCGCGGTCGATCGATGCCACCACCTGCGCCACCGGCGTCTCGGCGAGATACGCGTCGCGCGCCGACGCCGCCCGCGCCATCACGGCCGCCAGTCCCATCGGCGTGAGCACCGGCACCCGCAGCGCCACCTCCGGCCCCGCCCCGAACGTCAGCCTGCGCCACTCCGCCACCTCGTCCGCCTGCAGCCCCGGCAGCCAGTAGGCGTCGAAGGGCTGAGGGCTGAGTGCTGAGTGCTGAGTGGTTGAGCTAGCGACCTGCCCTCCTGAGAGGTGGTTAGAGAGCGGGCGTCCTGTCCCCTCTCCCCCTGGGAGAGGGTTAGGGTGAGGGGGTTCCACTGGGCGAGCGGTCGCCGTGGGGGACGGGCCCTCGCCCCCCGCCATCTCCCAGGGGGAGAGGGGGCCGCCTGCGGCACTCTCTCCCATCGCTGTTCCCGCGGGGGTGACGGTGTCGGTGCGCTCGTCCAGCACGCTAGCTCTCCCCGCGAGTCGCGCTCAACAGCTCGTCGATGGCGATCGAGCAGCCCCGCGCCTCGGCGCCGCGCGCGCGGCCCACCAGCTCGAAGCCCTCGCCCAGCGCGTAGCCGATGTCCTCAGTGAGCACGGCCAGCGCCGAGGCGCGGTTCGCCAGATCGTAGTGGCAGAGCAGGCCCATCTCGCCCGGCGGCACGTCGGTCAGCGTCTCGGGGTCGAGCACGCGCGTGCGCGCCCAGGGCGGTACGGTCTTGTAGCGCGGCGCGACGACGCCGCGTAGGTGGTTGCGCAGCACGGCGTCGAGGAACTGCGTGCTGTGCTCGGTCAGGCCGTACATGTTGA
Source organism: Pseudomonadota bacterium (assembly GCA_021325365.1). The sequence continues at coordinate 90,219 of JAJPHF010000013.1, read as the reverse complement.
CGCAGTAGTCGCGCGGCACGCCGAAGGCGTCGCGCAGCATGCCGAACAGCTCCGTGCGCGACACCTCGCGCGAGCGGCCCTTGAAGCCGCCCGTGTCCATGATGCGGCTGCCCGGCGGCAGCGCGAAGCGCAAGCCGCGCTCGCTCAGCGCGTCGTAAACGTGGACGAAGGCGAAGCTGGTGCCGAGCACCGCCACCGGCTCGCCGCTCGCCTCGCTGGCGCGCAGCGCCGCCAGCACGGCGTCCAGGTCGAGCCGCCCGTCGCGCAGCAGGAAGCCGCTGCCCGGCGCCCCGTAGCGCTCGACCATCAGGCTGAGATAGTGCGCGAGCGACGAGTTGGGCATGTCCTCGCGCGGCAGGCTGAGCACCAGCAGCCGCATGGGCTGGCCCTCGGGCAGCAGGTGCGCCTGCCAGTTGCTCGTGGCCGAGAGATCGTAGACGGCCAGGCTCGGGTGGAAGTGCTGGCTCTTCTTGTCGCCGGTCGTGCCGCTCGACTGGAAGCAGGCGACGGCCTGCTCGGGCGGCTCGCACGCCAGCACCGTCTCCTTGAAGGCGCCGATCGGCACCGCCGGGATATCCTGCCAGCGCGTCACGCTCGCCGGCGTGGCACCCTTGCGCTCGCAATACTTCCGGTACGGCGCGTTGTGCGCGAACTGGTACGCGAACAGCCGCAGCGCCAGCTCGCTGAACTCGTCGTCGTCGCGCGGCGCGTCCACGCCCCGGCCGATGAAGGCCAGCAGCTCGGGCTCGAGGGGGTGACCTACCCTCCCGTCCCCCTCCCTATCAGGGAAGGGGGATGACGTGGCCGCTGGCGCGGCCGTCGCTGAGGGGGGCGGTGGGGCTGGAGTGATACTCGTACGCGCCTCGTCGTCCGCGTGTCCCAGCTCGCTAGGGCGAGGCGGCCCGGGCGAAGCCGACTGAGTAGCCAGGATGGAGGCTGGCGGCTGGATAACCTGGCTCGGCGCGATGCTGGGCGGCACGAACGGCTTAGGTCGCTGTTGGTCCTCCCCCCTTCCCTTCAGGGAGGGGGGGCCGGATGGGGTAGGTTCCAGCACCGCGCGCCCGACGACCCGGCCCGCGCGCAGCGCGGCCAGCGCCGCGTCTGCCTGCTCCAGCGGCCAGCGCGCGCCGACGACCGCGCGCACCCGCCCGCTGGCCGCCAGCGCCACCGCCTCGCGCAGCTCGGCCAGCGTGTTGCCCACGGCGCCGAGCACCCGCGCCTCGCGCAGCACGAGCAGCAGGGGGTTCACCGCGAACGTATCGGCGCCGTAGCCGACGAACACCAGCCGCCCCCGCCGGCACAGCATCCGCACCGCGTCGTCCATCGTCGCGGCGCTGGCGACTCCCTCGAACACCACCTCCGCGCCCTCGCCGTCCGTAAGCGCCAGCACCGCCGCCACGGGGTCCTCCGCGGCCGCGTTCACCGTGGCGTCGGCGCCCAGCGCGCGCGCCAGCTCTAGCTTCTCGGGCGTGCGGCCCACCGCGATGACGCGCGCTCCCGCCAGCCGCGCGAGCTGCACCAGCGCGAAGCCGACCGCGCCGACGCCATACACGACCGCTGTCTCGCCCAGGCGCACGTCCGCCACGGCACGGACGGCGTGCAGCGCGGTGGCGACCGAGCAGCCGACCGTCGCCGCCTCGTCGAGCGGCAGGCTCTCGGGGACCGGCACGAGGTTGTGGGCCGGCACGCGGACGTACGGCGCGAACCCGCCGTCGGCCGTGAAGCCGACCTGCTCGGCGGTGTTCGGGCAGAGGTTCTCTTGGCCGCTCGCGCACCAGCGACACTCGCCGCACGGCGCGTAGTAGTACACGACCACCCGGTCGCCCGGCGCCACGGCGCGCACCGCCGGCCCGACGCGCTCCACCGTGCCGGCGATCTCGTGGCCGAGCGTGAGCGGTGTCACGCCCAGGTTCAGCGTGCCCGCCAGGAACTGCAGCTCCGTGTGGCAGACGCCCGCTGCCGCCACCCGCACGACGGCCTCGCCCGCGCCCGGCGTCGGCACGGCGACCTCTTCCAGTACCAGCCCCGCGCCCGGCCCGTGGTAGCGCACCGCATGCATCGTCTCGCCGCTCATACGCGCGCCACCAGGTCGTTGGTGAAATAGCGGGTCACGTCCACCCGCGTCTTGACGAGGCCCGCTTGCTGGTACAGGCGCGCGCCCTCGCCCAGCACGGTCAGGTTGAAGGTGCCCAGGTCTTGTGTGCCGGTGGTATCGGGTTTCGAGGCGTCGGCGAAGGCGCGGATGACCTTCTCGGCTTTCGCCGCGTCCTTGATGTCGAGCGCGTGCTGCACGCTGATCGCGGCGGCCTCGTCCGGGTGGGCGATCATGTACTCCGTGCCCTGGCGCACCGCCCGGAGGAAGTGGATGAGCAGGTCGCTGCGCCGGTTGTAGTTGTCGCGCGTCGTGGCGAACACGTCGGTCGGCAGGTTCAGGTGGTCGCGGGCGAGTAGCTGGTTGAAGGTCTGGCCCGTCTGCTCCTCCAGGTCGGCCGCCGTGGTGGTCAGCGACGACCAGGCGTCCACCTTGCGCTCTAGCAGCGGCGCCGGGTTTGGCCCGGTCGCCACCAGCGTGACGTCGGCCTCCTTCAGGCCGGCGAGCGCCAGCAGCGTGAGCACGACGTAGCGGCTGCCGCTGGCCTGGCTGAGCACGCCGATGGTCTTGCCCCGCAGGTCGGCGGGCGCGCGAATCCCCGCCTCGGGCCAGGAGATGATGCTAAAGATGCTCTGCGGGTAGATGTTGTAGATGCCGACCGCGTCGCCGCCCTGATCGACCGTGAAGTAGATCGCCTCGGGCCCGACGAACCCCACGTCGGCGTTCCCGGCCAGCAGCTGCTTCAGCGCGTCGCCCGAGCCATTGCCCGGCACGTACTCGAACTCGATCCCTTGGTCGCGGTAGTAGCCCAGGTCTTGCGCGACGAACAGGTTGGCCTGCTCGGCGCGCGGCTGGCTCCAGGAGACGAAGCGCAGTCGCTCGGGCGCTCTGCCGCCACCCGCGCCTTGCCCCGTCGCAACCGCAGGGGCCGAGGGCGCGCAGGCGGCGCCGAGCGCCAGCGCCCCGAGCCCGAGCGCGCCGCCCGCCAGCAGCCGCCGCCGCGTGACGAGGGCCGTGGGGGCGCCGCTTGCCGCGCCCCGCTGTGTGCTGAGTGCTGAGCGTGACATCTTCGGGCTACTTCTCGCTCAGCACGACGTCGCGGTAGGCCACGCCGTCGCGGATCATGGCGCGGTCGCGCATCCAGTCGTAGCACTCCGCGAAGGCGTCTTCCTCGTAGGCCTCGGGCGCGTCGTAGCGCGGCATCACGAGCCGCTCCCGGACCTGCGCGATCAGCTCGGGCGCGATCCCGCTGCGCGCGAGCGGCCCCACGAGATACTCCTTGTAGCGCTCGGGATCGGCGTTCAGGCGCTCCACGGCGCGGCTCACAGCCCGGCGGAAGCGCTCCTGCACCTCCGGCGGCAGGCTCTCACCGACCACGACGCCGCCGCGGCCCGGATAGGACGCCAGGCAGCGCGCGCCCTGGATCTCCGCCAGCGTCGAGTACGGCTCCAGGATGAACGCGCCGGCGATGCGGCCCTCGACCAGCGCCTGGTAGCGCGCGGGCGGCTCGCCGATGTGGACCAGGTTGATCTGGTCGCGGGGCATGTACTGCTCCATCACCTCGACGGCCACGTAGTGCGAGCCCGAGTTCTCGTTGATGGCGACGGGCCGGCCCGCGAGCTGGCCGATCTCCGTGACGCCGCTCGCCGGCATGACGAAGAGCTTCATCGGCATGCCCATGTTGCGCCGCATCCCCATGATGCGCCCCACGCCCAGGTCGGCGATGCGCTTGATGAGCCCCCACTCGCAGGCGCCGTACACGTCCACCTGGCCGGCGGCGAACTTGCTCTCCTTCTCGGCGGTCTGCAGGTTCGCCGTGCCGGCCGCCTGGACCTGCGGTGAGGGGTCCCAGGCGAGAATCTCGACGTCCAGCCCCTCGGCGGCGAAGTCGCCCTCCGCCTGGGCCACGCGCCAGGGTAGCGCCCAGCCGCCATGATCGAACACGCGCAGCCGGGTGGGAGTAGGACTCGTGGCGCTCGCGTCCATCGTCGTCTCCTCATCGCGGGCAACAAAAAAGACCATCGCGCGCCCGAAGGCGGGCACCGATGGTCCCGTCGTCGGCCGCATTCCCTACGCTCGTCTTCCGCCGAAGCTCGGGCTCTTCGTAACCTGCGTGCCGACGTATGCGGGCCTGCATACGCCAACTCGCCGGCCACGGAGCGTTGTGCTGCCCCGCGCGGCTTGCCGAGATCAGGTTCGAGGGGTTGGTGGGCTTGATCCCGCCTCTCAGCTGCTCGCTCCCCCTGCAGACCGGTCCCGTTATTCAGTTGTGCGCCCTTAGTCTATGCCGAGTGTCACTCCCCGCGCAACAGCAGCTAGCGCGCGACTCGTCACGCACTAGCTGCAGCGCATGGGTTCCTGTCCTCCCGTTGGCCGATCGCGGAGCGCCGCCCGTTAGTCGAAGGCGGCGATGGCCTGGATCTCCAGCAGCGCGTCGGGACTGGCGAGATGGCTTACGCCGATCAGTGCGCTGGCCGGGAAGTCCCGCTGCAAGATCTCCCCACGCAGCCGCACGAACTCGTCGCCGTAGCGGATGTCGGTGATAAACACCGTCATCGTCACCAGGTTGTCCAGCGAGCCGCCGGCTGCTTCCAGGATCGTCTGGATGCGGGCGAAGGCGCGGCGCGTCTGCGCCTCGAAGCGCCCCTGGCCCGGTTCGGCCTGCGCGTCGTGACCCGTCTGGCCCGCCAGGAACAGCAGGTTGCCCGACCGCACGCCGTGCGAGTACGCGCGGCTCGGGCCGGGATTGGGCAGGCCCGCCGGCTGGATGATCTGCTTCGGCATGGGACACACCTCCTTCGCGCCGTTGGGTGGAGCGTCGCGTAATCGCCCACGGCGTCGCGCCGCCGCGCGGCGTGGCTGTCGCAAGGATAGGGCACCGACGGGCGGTGCGTAAACCGTGGCGCGGCTCGCCGGGCGGCTCCCGGCCGGTAGAGGCGCTGTCCCCATAGCGAGTCGGGGGCTGGCCCTCTACCCGTAACCGAGCGGCTACGGCATCCTGGGACGTGGCTTATGCGCGCACAGGAGGGGAGCCATGCGCAACGTTGAGCCTAGCACCGCCCGGCTCGTCGCCCTGTTCGCCATCGCGCTCGGCGCGGTGGCGCTGGGAGCGAGCGCCCTCGCGACCACGGCCCCGGCCCAGATGGTGCAGCCGACGCCCGCCCCCCGCACGCTCACGGTGGCGGGCGAAGGTACCGCCAGCGCCGCGCCCGACGTCGCCTACGTGTCGCTCGGCGTGCAGACCCAGGGGAAGACAGCGGTCGAGGCGACCGGCGAGAACAGCCGCCAGATGACGAATGTTCTCGCTGCCCTGCAGGTGCGGGGCGTGCGCCCGCAGGACATCCGGACGAGCGGCCTGACCGTCACGCCGCGCTACGCGCCGCCGCCGAATCCCGTCGGCCCGGGCCCGGCGAGCGTGCCGCAGCCGGCGCTGCCGTATGGAGCTGGCTCGCCCTACCAGCCGGGCGAGATCATCGGCTACCAGGCCAGCAACAACGTCACCATCACCGTGAGCGAGGTGGACCGCGCTAGCGAGCTGCTCGACGCCGCGCTAGGCGCGGGCGCCAATCAGGTCGGCGGCCTCACCTTCCGCATCCGCGATACGACCGGGCTGCACCAGCAGGCGCTCGCCGACGCGGCCCAGTCGGCCCGTGCCCGGGCGGACGCCCTGGCCGCGTCGCTCGGCCTGCGGGTCGTGGGCATCCAGAGCGTCCAGGAGGAGGCGGGGTACGGGAACGCTTACAACGTCTTCCCCGAGATCCCCGCGATCGCGCCACAGGCGTCCGCGCCCGCGCCCCCGCCCCCCGTCGCGGGCGGGGAGCTGACGATCCGCACGCGCGCGCAGGTGGCCTTCCTGTTCGAGTGAGGTGGGCTAGTAGTCCGTCAACAGCCAATTGCTCTGTGTTGGCAGGTGCCAACACCTAGCAAATCATCCTTGACGAGGTACTAAGCGGCCGGCCCAGGTTAGTGTGTCTGTTTGGCGAAGCCAAACAGACACAGTATCCCTGGCCGAGGGCTTAGTCTAGGTAGTCCTTGAGCTTCTTCGAGCGGGTGGGGTGGCGCAGCTTGCGGAGCGCCTTCGCCTCGATCTGACGAATGCGCTCGCGCGTCACGCCGAACTCGTGCCCAACCTCTTCCAGCGTGCGCTGGCGCCCGTCGTCCAGGCCGAAGCGCAATTGGAGCACGCGGCGCTCGCGGCCCGACAGCGAGTCGAGCGCCTCTTCGACCTGCTCCTTGAGCATCTGGTACGATGCCACCTCGGACGGCGACGGCGCGGCCTGGTCCTCGATGAAGTCGCCGAGGTGGCTGTCGTCCTCCTCGCCGATCGGCGTCTCCAGCGAGACGGGCTCCTGGGACACCTTCTGGATCTCCCGCACCCGCTCCGGCGAGATCTCCATCTCCTGGCCGATCTCCTCGGAGGTCGGCTCGCGGCCTTTCTCCTGCGTGAGCCGACGGTAGAGGCGGCTCAGCTTGTTGATGGTCTCGACCATATGGACCGGAATGCGGATGGTGCGCGCCTGGTCCGCGATGGCCCGGGTGATCGCCTGGCGAATCCACCACGTGGCGTAGGTACTGAACTTGAAGCCCTTGCGGTACTCGAACTTCTCGACCGCGCGGATCAGGCCGATGTTGCCTTCCTGGATCAGGTCGAGTAGCGACATGCCGCGGCCGATGTACTTCTTCGCAACGCTGACCACCAGCCGCAGGTTCGCCTCGGTGAGGCGCGCCCGCGCGTCCTCGGCGCGGTTGCGGACCTTCGCGCAGTAGTCCTCGGCCCACTGCGCGTAGCCCGGATATTCCTTGCGCAGCCACTCCTGCATGTCGTCGGCGGAACGGGGCTCGCCCGTCCGCACCACGTCCTGCGCGGCCTGGAAGCGCACGTTCTCGGGGAGCAGCCGACAGAGCACCGACAGCTTGAAAATGCAAGCGCGCGTCTCCTCGGGGGACTGGCCGGTTTCCTTGGCCAGCTCAGCGGCGCGCTCGTCCGAAAGGTCCACGTGCTGCCCAAGCTGATAGTAGGTTTCTTGCAGCGCGGGCACGGTAAGCTCGGCCGGCTGGTACATCAAATGGATGTAGCGGTAGTATTTGTGCCACTGTTCGTAGGCGCGGTTAAGAATCTCGGTGGCCTCGACGAAACGCGCGCGCTCGACCGCGAGCTGTTCTTCCAGCTCGTCCAAATACGCGCCCTCTTCCATCGCGCGGGCGAGCCGCTTCTCGTCTTCCCACTTGAGGAGATGTACCCGCCCGATCTCGCGCAGGTACACCCGGATGTGGTCTTCGAGCCCTTCGACCTCGCCCGCTTGGGCGGGCGCCTCGCTCTCGGGCTCGGCATCCAGCAGCTCCAGGTCGGCCGCGGTGGGCTCGTCCAACAGGCCGGCGTCGTGGTGGGTGCCGTTCGACGCGGGACGCAGGCCGTTGGTCCCGACCGCCAGCGTCATGGCGCCGGGGTCCAGCGCCTCCAGCGCCTCCAGCGCCTCCTCGGTCGCCACCGGCTCTAGGACGTCGTCCTCCCTGCCCGCCTCGACGGCGGCCAGCGCGGCGTCGGATGGCTCATCAGGCAGCACTAGTTCGGGCAGTTGTACCGGATCGTCGACGAGCAGGCCGTTGTCGGGTCGCCGGCCGACCTCGGCCGACGCGAGCGCCGCCTCGCTTCGCGTCTCGACGACCGTGTCCTCACTCACCGGCCCCCCCCTTGACCACCCGGAAGTGTCGGGCGGACCTCGACGCGGCCGTGCGCCGCCTGCGCGCGCTCTGCTTCCGCCCGCTGTGCCGCCAGTACGGCGAGTTGTTTGAACAGCTCGCGCGGCGGCCCCCCCTCTTCATCCTGGACGATGCTGTCGATTTCCCGCTTCTCCAGAACTAAGCGGCGTTTTCGCAATTCTAGTAGTTTGATGTCAAGCTCGACGCGGAGCCGGTCGGGCGGCTGATCGGCGTACTCGGCCTTCAGCGCCCGTACCGTCGCCCAAGGCCCTTCCAGCCCGGGCGGCGGGTCGCCCGCGCCGCCCGCGCGCAGCCAGGCGAGCAGCGCGCGGCACTCCGGACGCGCAAAATACCGCTCGTCCTCGGTGGCAATCGGCACGCCCAGCGCCGCCAGCGCCAGCGCGTACTCCTCCACCAGGTCGGGCTTCAGCTCCACGGTGGTTGGCGCCGCCTGCGCCCGCCGCATCTTCGGCTGCGTCAGCTCGGCGATCGCCGTCTCCGGCACGCCAACCACCCGCGCCAGCCGCTGCACGTAGTGCGCGCGCTCGATCGGGTCGGCGAGATCGCGCAGCGCGGGCACCAGCTCCTCGACGGCCGCCGTCTTGCCCTGCGGCGAGGCCAGATCGTGTTGGTAGGGCAGGCGGTCGAACAGGAAGTCGAGCACGGGCAGTGCCGTGGCGATCAGCTCGCGCCAGCGCCCCGGATCGGCCCGCACCAGCTCGTCCGGGTCTTTCCCATCCGGCAACTGCGCCACCCGTAGCGTGCAGCGCGCCGTCGCCTGGTAGCGGATGCCTCGCCGCGTGGGCACGGGCACCGTGCTGGCCAGCGCCTCGCGCGCCACCACCAGGCTGCGCAGCGTGGCGCTGTCGCCCGCGGCGTCGGGGTCGAGGGCGAAGACGATCTCGTCGCTGATGCGGCCCAACAGCCCGAGCTGGCGCTCGCCCAGTGCCGTGCCCAGCGCCGCCACCACGTTGCGGAAGCCGCCCTGGTGGGCCATCACGGCGTCCAGATAGCCCTCGACGATCACGGCGCGGCGCTCGGCGCGGATCGTGTCCCGCGCCTGGTCGAGCGCGTAGAGCACGCTGCCCTTCTCGAACAGCGGCGTCTGCGGCGAGTTCAGATATTTCGGCACGCCATCGGGCGTCAGCGTGCGGCCGCCGAAGCCGATCGTCCGGCCCTGCGGGTCGCGGATCGGGAACATCAGGCGGTGGCGGAAGCGGTCGCGCACGATGCCGCTGCCCTCGTCGCGCTCGACCACCAGCCCCGCGGCTAGCAGGTCCTCGGTCGTGAAGCCCGCGCCGGCCAGGTGCTCGCGCAGGGCGCTGCCGCCGTCGGGCGCGTAGCCGAGCGTGAAGCGCTCGCAGGTCTCGGCGGTCACGCCCCGGCCCTCGACGTAGCGGCGCGCGGCCTGCCCCGCCGGCTGCTGCATCAGCAGCGCGTGATAGTACAGCGCGGCCGCCTCGTTGGCGCGGCGCAGGCGGTCGTCCGCTTCCTGCCGCGCGGGGTCGGCGTGGCTCTCCAGCTCCACGCCCGCGCGGGCGGCCAGCTCGCGCAGCGCCTCCCCAAACTCCAGGTTGTCGCGCTGCATGACGAAGGAGAAGGCGTCGCCCCCGGCGCCACAGCCGAAGCACTTCCAGGTCTGCGTCTCGGGGAAGACGTAAAAGGAGGGGGTCTTCTCGCTGTGGAACGGGCAGAGCGCGCGGTAGCTCCGCCCGGCCTGCCGCAGCGCGACGGTACTGCCGATGAGATCGACCAGATCGACGCGGGACTTGACTTCCTCGACGGGCGACGCCGCCATGCCGTGACTCCTGGCTCCCCGAGCCCGAGCGCCGCAGGGTGCCGCTCCCGCCGGCGCTCCCTGGCTGGTCAGCCACCTCGCGGTCGCGGGAGGCTGTGCCCCGTCGCTGCCCCGCCAGGTTTGCGGTTTATATAGCACACGGGGACGGCAACGCAAAGGCCCGTGCGCAGTGCCCGGCCTCGCTCGCGATGCGCTATCCTACCGTGGCGACTATCGCGCGGAGGAGAGCGGCATGGCGACGCCCCTACCGGCTGGCCCCATCTGGCCCCAGCTTGTCGAGCAGCTTTGCAGCGCGCTCGCCGCGTCGAACGCCACGCTCGAGTGCGCCTTCGACAACTTGGAGGTGGTCGTGCTGCTCGACGGCGCCGCCGATGGCCCGCCCACCCGCTGGCTGCTGAACGGGACGGTGCGCCTGCGCGCGTCGGCCGAGCGCTAGCGTGCGGCGCCGGCGCCGATGCTAGAGCTAACGGGCGCGGTCACGGTCACGGTAGACGGCCAGACCGCGCGCCTCGTCGCCGCCCGGCGCCACCTGGTCATCGAGGTGGACAACCCGCGCGCCTTCCTGCAGGCGGCGAGCGGGGCCGCCGGCAGCCCGGGCGGCCGGCCGCTCGACGGGCTGCGCCAGGCCGGCGCCGCCCTGGCTTGCGCGGGCCTCACGGTGCGGGTGGTCAGCCGCGGCAGCCTGCTCCTGGTGCTCGGTCGCGACGCTCGGCCCGGCTTCGCGCAGGCGCTCACCGGCAGCCCGCACGTCGCCCTCGGCAGCCCTCTCGGCCTCCTGCGCCTGCTCGGCTCGTAGCCGCCGCGCGGCGTCCGCTCCCGGGCGCCGCCAGGCGCGCTAGTCTTTGTTGTCGATCGCGGCGGTCCAGTGGTCGACGTCCTGGCGAGTCATGTTGCCACGCGGCTGCAGGCGCGCATCCGCGTAGCCCCAGCGCTCCACGTCCACGAGGTACTGCTCGCGCGAGACCAGCGTGCCCTGGCAGACACGCTCCCCGGCCGGCGGCGCGTGTAGCTCTCGCTGGAGGCGCCGCAGCAGCTTGTCCATCACGCGCGTGGGAATCTTGCCCCGCTCGGTCGGATAGATGAAGCCAAACAGAATGAGATGGCTTAGCAGCACGCGCCAGTTGTCGCCGAAGCGTCGTAGCAGGCGTGCCCAGTCCAGGTGCTCGGCCTGGGCGCGCAGCAGGTGCGCCACGTCGGCGCCATCGTAGCGCTCGCGCTCTAGGATGAACGCCTTGGACCAGATCATCTCCTCGGGCGGCGTGAGCTTGAGCGGCAGACCGAGCACCTCGGCGTCGACGGCGTGGGCGAACCACTCGTCGTCGACCCGTGCCAGCCCATTGCCCGAGCTAAAGATCACGTCGATGAAGTCGCCGCTGCAGAACGCCTTGCCGAGCCAGTGCGGGAAGGTCATTTCAGTATGGTAGCCGGCCTTGTCGAAGACCTCTAGTGCTCGATGGCGGTCGGCCGGCCGCAAGAAGATGTCGAAGTCCTTGGTGTGCCGCGCAATCCCCGTATAGCACTCGAAGGCGTAGGCGCCGCCCACCAGGAACGGAACACCCGCCTGGAGCAGCGTGCGCAGCGCCTGGCAGTAGAACTCCTTGGTGGTCGGGTCCAGCGTGGCCTGGCCGACGAGCGCCGCGTGGCGGTCGGTTTGCGCGCGCGGGACGGCGGGCTGTGCGTCCTTAGTGGTCGTCCGCGTCTGCATCCCGTCCTCATTCGGCGCCTGGGCCGAGCGCCGGCGGCAGAGCCGCCGGCGCTCCGTTTGGGCGCGATTAGTGGCCGCCGGGGGGCCCCGCGGCTCGCGCGGCGGCTGTCCTGCACCTAGGGCAGAAGTCGTGCCACTTGGCCGCGCGGCGCGGCCACCGGGCATGTATCTTGCCCAGGCGGCCCGGGGAGCCTGGACGGTCCCCGGGTCGGCATACGCGCGCGGGAGGTGACGGGAATGGCGGGGACGGAGACGGTGCGGCTCGCGGCGCTCGCGGACCTCCACTGCAACCGCAACTCGCAGGGGCTGATCGGGCCGATCTTCGCCCGCCTGGCCGACAGCGCGGACGTGCTCCTGCTGGCCGGCGACCTGGTCGATTACGGACTGCCGGAAGAGGCCCGCATCCTGGCTAAAGAGTTAGCTGTTGTGAAGATCCCCATCGTCGCGGTGCTGGGGAATCACGAGTACGAGTCGGGCCGGGTCACGGAAGTCGTCCAGATCCTCTGCGATGCGGGTGTCGTCATGCTGGACGGCGACACCTTCGAGACCCACGGCGTGGGGTTCGCGGGCGTGAAGGGCTTCGGCGGCGGGTTCGGGCGCGCGGCGCTCCAGCCGTGGGGCGAGGAGACGATCAAGCGCTTCGTCCACGAGGCGGTAGACGAGTCGCTGAAGCTGGAGTCGGGGCTGGCCAAGCTGCGCACGCCGCAGCGCGTGGCCCTGTTGCACTACGCGCCGATCCAGACCACCGTCGAAGGCGAGCCCCCCGAGATCTTCCCGTTCCTCGGCTCCAGCCGGCTGGAGGAGCCGCTGAACCGCTACCCAGTAGCGGCGGTGTTCCACGGCCACGCCCACCACGGCACGCCCGAGGGCCGGACGAGCAGCGGCATCCCCGTCTACAACGTCGCGCTGCCGCTCATGCGGCGCACCTTCCCCGAGCGCCTGTTCCGCGTCTTCGAGCTGCCCGTCGTGCCCACCGAGACTACCGAGCCGCTCGGCGCCCCGCCCCCCGCCAACGGGGCCGCGACCATCGCCGAGGCGCGGGCGTAGACGGCTGTCCAAAGGGAGAATGGCGCAGGGCGGGGAGCTCCCCGCCCTGCGCCTTTGACGAGACACCGGCCGACAAGAGGCCTATGCGCCGCCGCGGACGGGGTAGCTCATGGGGACGACCTCGTCGACGGTGGCGCCGCGCCAGTGCCACTTCGGCACCGCCGCCCACACCTCTTCGCCCGCCTCCTGGATCTGCCGCAGCAGCGCGGCCTCGTCCACCGTTTGCGGCTGCCCCTGGTCGAGCAGCGTGCGGCCGTCGCAGACGATCGTCTCGATGTCCTCGCCGGTGCCGCACTCGACCAGCGACTTGATCGGGTCGCGCACCGCCCCGTAGCGCGTGCCGGTCTGGTTGATGATCAGGATGTCGGCCTTGGCGCCCGGCGCGAGGCGGCCCAGGTCGTCGCGCCGCAGGAAGCGCGCGCCGCCGAGCGTCGCGCAGTCGAACACGTCCTTCGGCTCGCCCACCCGGAAACTGCCCTCGGCAAAGCGGTTCATCATCGCCGCGATGCGCATCTCCGCGATCAGGTCCTCAGGGTAGGTGTCGGTGCCCAGACCGACGTTGATGCCCAGCTCGCGGTAGCGGCTCAGCGACTCCAGCATGATGCCCATCTTCGCGTACTTGAACGGCGCGTGCGCCACCGAGGCGCCGCTGTCGGCGAGAATCTTGAGGTCGTCCACGTACGGATAGTGCGCCCATGAGTGGCGGCTGTGGAAGACGCAGTGGCCCAGGATCACGTCCGGGCCCAGGAAGCCGATGGACGCGACCAGCTCGATGGGCGTCAGGCCGTGCTCGCGTAGCATGCGGTGGAACTCCACCTGGTTCATGGCGACGTGCAGCGACATCAGCAGGCCGGTCTCGTCGGCGGCGCGGCGGGTGGCCTTGAGCAGATCGACCGAGCAGGTATCGAGCTGGCCCGGGTACAGCATGCAGCGGATGCGGCCCTCGTGCGCGCCATCGAACTTGCGCGCGAAGGCGACCGCGCGCTCCAGCCCGGCAAAGCCCGCCTCGTGGTCGGGCTCCCACTCGATGCGCCCGTTCGGCTCGAAGACGTAGTTGAAGCTGCGGAACGCCGGCCCCAGGTACATCCGCGGCCCCAGCGCGGCGCACATCTCGACGAACGCCTCGGCGTTGCGGCTGCCCACGTCGAGGATCGTCGTCGCGCCGCCGCGCACCGCCGCCCAGATGCCGAACTTCTGCTCGACGTCCACCCGGGCGGTGGCCCGCGAGTCCGTCGTGCCGCGCAGGCCGGCGCCGTAGGCGATGAAGTTGCTGCCGAAATAGTCGGCCTTGGTATGGTCCATCAGGAAGATGGTGGGCGCGTTGCTGCCCGCGTGCAGGTGGCAGTTCACGAACCCCGGCGACACGAGCTTGCCGCGCGCGTCGATGGTGCGGTCCGCCTGGCCGTCGAAGCGGCCGCCCACGTGAACGATGCGGTCGTCCTCGTAGACTACGACCCCGTCGCGGATCAGCTCGTGCCCCTGCCCGTTGAAGCCCACCACCCAGCCGCCCTGGATCAGCGTGCGCATGTCCCCCTCCGCTCCCTCGCCGCCAGGCCGCGGCGGTTTCCGCCTAAGCACTCGGCCAGAGATGGTGTATGTTTGGCGAAGCCAAACACACACCATCCTGGGCCGGCAGCCTAGTATAATCCGAATAGCGAACGCCCCGACTCTCCGCCGTCGGTGAGTAGATGTTGCCGCGATTCAGCTACCCCTACAGCCTGGCCTTCATGTGCGCGCGCCTGGCGGGCGCGGCCGACAGGAGGCCAGGACGTGGAGAAGCCCAAGAAGCGGGGCGAGCGGCGCGATCGCGCGTGGCGCTACGCGAAACGGGCGCAGCGGGTCCATCTGCAGTTCGTACATCCACTGGGCCATATCGATTGTGTCTGTGAGCGCTCAGTCTGGTACTTTCGCAAGCGAAAGTCACTGGGCTGCGGCTGTCGCGCCAAGAAAAAGGGCGCCCCGAAGCTTCCCGGCGGGATGTGCTCGCGCGGCGAGGGGCACTACCGGGACAGCGTAATGGAGCGGATCCGCGGGCGCCGGCTGGCCCGTGCCTGGCTCTGCCTCCTGCGTGGCCTGGACCCGGAGGACATCGAGTTGTAGCCGGTCTGTAGCCAGCGTCGCCCGTGTGGTCGCCTTGGCTACGTGCAGCAGGTGGCCCTGCACCAGCCTCAGCGGCGAGAGCGGCGCGCGGCCAGGGCGGGACCGAGGGCGGCGACGAGGTGCCCCATCTTCGGGTGGTCGGGGACCAGATCGACTCGGACGCCGTGCGACGCCACCGCCTCGGCCGCCACCGGCCCCACCGCCGCGACGAGCACGCGCGGGACGGCGAGCGCGCGCTGGAGCGCCGCCGCCTGGTCGTGTGCCTCGGCCACGGCGAACAGGTTGTGGACCTGCGACGAGCTGAGGATCAGCAGCGCGTCGATCTCGCCCGCCAGGCAGGCCGCGATCAGCCGCCGCACGGCGCTGTCGTCGGCCGGCCCCTCCCAACGGTAGGGGGCGACCTCGTGGACGCGCGCGCCGAGCGCGGCGAGCCCGGCGCGCAGCCGCGCCAGGAACGGCGTCGTGCCGCCATAGACCTGCACGCCGACGGCCTTGCCCGCCAGGTCCCAGGTGCTAAGCTCCGCCAGCAGCTCAGCCGAGGTGTTCGGCTCGGGCGGTACGAAGTCGATGCGCACGCCGTACTCGCGGAGCACCCGCACGGGCTTCGGGCCGCGCGCCACCACGCGCGCCCGCCCCAGCCCCGCCCGCACGCCGTCGAGCGTGCCGTCCTCCGCTGCGCGCTCGAGCAGCGCCCGGCACCCCACGCCCGTCAGGAAGAGCGCCACGTCGAGCTGCCCGGCGCCCAGCGCAGCCAGCCACTCCCGCAGCGGCGCGGGATCGACGACCGGCACCTCGCGCAGCGCCGGGGCGACGAAGGGGGTGCCGCCCTGCTGCGCGATGAGGCGCGCCAGCTCGTCCGACCGGCGCGCCTCCAGCAGGGCGATGGTGCGCCCGGCGAGCGCCTCCGCCCTCCGAGCCGGCCGCGCGTCAGCCGGCGGTGCCCCGGATGGTGGAAGCGTAGCGCCGTCCGGGGCACCGGCTAGCGCGGGAGCTGTCGGGCGCGAGTCCATCGCTTACGCGGCCGTCGCCGCGGCGTTATCGCCGTCGTCCTGGCCCAGCGTGGCGGCTAGCTCCTGCCCGGCCGCCACGAGGTCGCGGCCCGCCGCGTGCGCCCGCGCCAACTGCTCGATCACGTCGCCCACCTGCGCCGCCGGCACCTTGTCCAACACCGGCGTGGCCGGTCGCGCCCCTACGCCCGAGCGCCCGCCCACGAACACCTGGTACACCTCGATCACCTCGTCGCCGACGCGCGCCTTGCCCCCCTGAAGCCCGATGTCGGCCAGCAGGTGATTGCCGCACGCCGCCGGGCAGCCCGACCAGTGGATCGCCAACGGCCGCGTCGTCGGCAGCACGCGCTCCAGACGCCGTGCCACCGCCAGCGCGCGCGTCTTCGTGTCCGCCAGCGCCAGATCGCACAGCCCGATGCCCGTGCAACTGACTGTACCACGCATCGCCGGCGACGGATCGGCGCGCAGCTCGCGCAGGAGCGGCTCCGCCAGCAGCGCCGGCAGCGCGCTGTCCGCTACGTCGGTCAGGATCAGGTTCTGCCCCGGCGTGAACCGCGCCTGGCCGCGCCCGTAGTGCTCGCTCAGTACGGCCGCGTCGCGAAGCTGCGCCGCGCTCAGCCGTCCCACCGGCACCGCCAGCCCGACGCTGTAGGTGCCACGCTCGCGCTGCGGCGCCACGCCCAGGTGGTCACTGTGGTGCGCCGTCTGCGCGTCGCGCCCTCCCCGCTCCAACGCGTAGCCCAGCCGCTCCTCCAGCGCCGCCCGGAAGCGCTCCGCGCCCCAATCGTCGAGCAAGAACGCTAGCCGCGCCCGGCCGCGGGTCTCGCGCGGGCCGTGGTCCCGGTAGAGCAGGGTAATCTGGGCGCACACCTCGGCTGCCTGCTCGCGCATCACGAACGCGTCGAGCGACCGCGCGGCGGTGAAGCCGCCCGAGCCCTGCTTGCCGCCCACGCGCACGTTGAACCCCACGAGTGTGCCGGCGTCCGTGTGCTTGAGCGCGGGGCCCAGCGCCACGTCCTGCGTCTCGACGTGCAGGCAGTTGTCCATGCAGCCGGTGATCGCCACGTTGAGCTTCCGCGGCAGGTTCGTAAACTCCCGGTTGCCGACGAAGCGCGCGGTGTACTCGCGCACCACCGGCGAGGCGTCGAACAGCTCGTGAGTGGTCAGGCCCGCCAGCGGACAGCCCATCACGTTGCGGACGTTGTCCATGCCGGTCTGGCGATGCTCCAGGCCGGCCGCCGCCAGCCGCGCGAAGATCGTCGGCACGTCCGCGATGCGAAGCCAGCGGACCTGCACCTGCTGCCGCGTGGTGACGTCCAGCTCGCCGCGGCCGAACTCGTCGGCCACGTCGGCCATGGTGCGAAGCTGCGCGGCGCTGGCGATGCCGTTCGGGATGCGGATGCGTAGCATGAAGTAGCCGGGCGTATGCTTGCGGAAGAACAGGCCGTACCACTTCAGCCGCGTCTTGTCGTCGTCGCCGATCGCCTCCCAGCCCTCGTGGGCATAGCGCTCGATGTCGGGCAGCACGTCGAGCCCGTCGCGCGCGGCCTTGATCTCCTCGAACTTGTTCATCGTCCCGCTTCTCCTTGTGGCGCCAGGGGCCGGCCCCGCTGGCCCCTGGCCCGCGCTACGCGGCCAACTCCGGCTCGGTCGGCACGGCGGCGGGCGCCGCGCTCGGCAGGGGTGCCAGGCGCCGCTTCGGCGCCGCCAGCCAGTAGAGGCCCCCCACGAACACCGCCCCGCCCACGACGTTCCCCAGTGTGACCGGCACGAGGTTGCCCACGTAGCCACCCCACGAGATCGCGTCGCCGTGTGGCTGGAACAGCGCCAGCGCCAGCAGCGTCATGTTCGCGATGCTGTGCTCAAAGCCCGCGCCGATAAAGGCGAACAGGCACCAGAAGATGAGGCCCAGCTTCGCCGCGTCGCTCGTCGTGCGCATCGCGCACCATACCGCCAGGCACACGAGCCAGTTCGCTAGGATGCCGCGCACGAACGCCGCCTCGAACGACAGGCCCATCTTGCTCGCCGCGACGCTCTCGACGAAGCCGCGCTGCGGGTCGCCGCCGAGCGCGCCGGAGTGCGCGACGAGCAGCGCCACGACGAGCGAGCCTAGCAGGTTGCCCAGGTAGGACCAGCCCCACAGGTTGGCGAGCTGCACCCAGCCGGCGCGGCCGGTGAGCGCGCCCACCGTCAGGACCATGGCGTTGCCGGTGAACAGCTCCGAGCCGGCGAAGATGACCAGTGTCAGGGCGACCCCGAACGACGCGCCCATGACGACCTTCAGGAACGGCGACTGAGCCGCCGCCAGGGGCGCCCCGATGGCGAAGATGAGCGCGATACCGAGGCCGACGTAGGCCCCGGCCAACCCCGACAGGATCAGGTAGCGCGGCAACGAGCCGCCGAGCAGCCCCAGCTTCTGCTCCGCGGCCGCGGCTGCCGTCTCGATCGTGTCCTGGATCATCGTCCGTCCCTCCTCCCGGCGGGCATGCCTGCTGCGGTCCGGCCTGCCGCTAGAAGCGTATCCAGCGCCCGGGCGCGGTCCTACGGCCCGCGCGCACAGAATCTTGCCGCCGTGCGTTGGGCCGCCCGCACAACGCCCGCGCCCACCGCCCGCGCCGCTCAAGGAGACCGCGCCGCTGGCGTAGCACCGGGCAGGGCGTGGTGGTCTCGCCTGGGGACGTGGCAGGAATACTGCTATCTGGCCGGTAGCCGTCCGGTAGCGCGGGGCGCTGGGCCGAGAGACCCGGCCCGCGGCGGGCGACCGCCCTCGCGCGGCCGCGACGCGCAAGCTGCTAATAAGGGGAGGACCCCAAAATGAGGCGACAGAATATCACGCGGGGCGCCGGAATCGGCCTGCTGATCGCGCTCGTTCTGGCCAGCGTCGCGCTGGCTCAGACTACGGTGGACCCGAACCTGCAGGGGCGGGTGCTGCGAAAGAGCGACGGCTCGCTGTACATTTACAAGGACGGCGCGCGCTACCCGATCGTCCCCGCCGACCTGACCGACGCGCAGATCGATGCGATTCCCCAGGTGGGTCTCCAGGTGGTGCGCGTCAACGACCTCTTCGCCATGCCGTCCGACGCCGACACGACGGGCCTGGCCGCGAGCACCTCGTCGGCGTCGACGCCGCCCGCGCTGGTCGTGGCGCCGGGCACTGGCCCGCTGGCCGCCACGCTGGCGGCGCTGGTGGGCCAGACGGCGAGCGTCTGCGATCTTTTGGGCAACCCCTTGACCGTGCAGGTGGAGCGCGCCGAGCAGATCATGGGCACCGACCAGCGCACCCACGTCCTGCTCATCGTGAACGTGACCAACGTCGGCACCGACCGGGCGACCGGGTACCCGCCGGTCGAGCTGCGCGACAGCCAGGGGCGGCTCTATGACCGCACGGCGACGGGGCTCGGGCAGAGCCTGGCGGAGCTGTCGCGCCAGTACGGGCTCCCCGGCGCCGCCGAGCAGGTGCTGCCCCCCGGCGTGGCGGAGCGTCAGCTCTGGACCTTCCAGGTGCCGGACGATGTCCAGGGCCTCACGCTGGCCCAGAACCCCCAGACGCGCTGCGCCGCCGCCGGCACGCCGCAATGACCTGGGCATCTCCGGACGCTTACAATGCTCTGGGTTAGGAACGGCCAACGCAGAGTATCCGGCCGTTGACGGCTGCTTAGACCGCGTCGGGAGGGGCCAAGCAGATGCGCATGCTCGTGGTGGGGGCGGGCAGCCTGGGGACGGTCGTGGCGGCGGCGCTCGCGGCCAACGGCTGCCAGGTCGTCCTGTACTGCCGGCCGGGGCAGGTGGCGCCCATTCGCGCCGAGGGGCTCGCCCTCAGCGGCGTCCGCGAGGTCCAGGCACGCGTCGAGGCGACCGCCGACGCCCGCGAGATCGGCCCCGTGGACTACCTGCTGCTGGCCGTCAAGACCCGTGACACCGCGGCGGCGCTGGCTGCCGTGCGCGTGGTGCCCGTGGCTGCGGCCGCGTCGCTGCAGAACGGGCTGGCGAAGGACGAGCAGCTCGTCGCTTGCTTCGGCCGCGAGCGCGTGCTGGGCGCGGCGACGATCCTGGGCGCGACGGCGACGCGGCCGGGCCGCGCGGTCTGGACGCTCGCCGGCCGCAGCTACTTCGGTGAGCTAGAAGGGCCGCCGACGCCGCGTGTCCAGGCGCTCGTCGCCGCCTTCGACGCGGCCGGGCTGCCGGCCGAAGCCGTTGCCGACGCGCGAGCCGTGGAGTGGTCGAAGCTCTGTCAGATCGTGCCCGCCGCGGCCCTCTCGGTCCTCACGCGGCTCGAATACTACAAGGTCTGCAAGCAGCCCGACCTGGCGGCGCTGTTCGTGGACCTCACCCACGAGTGCGCGGCCGTGGCGCGCGCCGACGGCGTCGCGATCGCCGACTACCAGGGCTTCAATCCCTACACGCTCGTTACCCTGCCGCGCGCCGAGGCCATCGCGGCGCTGATCGCCCGCGGCGAGGCGATGGAAGCGCAAGGGCTCACGGCGATGCGCATCTCCATGCTCCAGGACATCCTGCGCGGACGGCCGACCGAGGTTGAGGAGACGCTGGGCTACGTCGTCCGCACGGCGGCGGAGCGCGGCGTCCCGGTGCCGCTCACCCGCTTCGCCTACGGCGTCATCCGCGGCGTGGAAGCGTATGTGTGAGCGTCGCGTGGCGACGCGCCGGCAGCGCGCGGCAGGCCCCCTTCGGTTCCAGGTAGCCGCGGGCCGCGGGCAGCCCGCGGTCCACGATCATGCGGGCTCGCCGGTAGCGCGCGCCGCCACAAGCTACTGCCGCGAGCGCACCAGCCAGTCCCGTGCCAGACTGCCAATGTGGGGGAGACGGAAGGATGGACGCCAGCGCGCTGCGCCAGGAGATCGATCAGCTCTGCAACGACTTGTTCGACACGGTGGAGCTGCGGCGTTACTTCGCCCGGCCGCTGACCTGGCCGGCGGAGCGGACGCGCATGGCGATGCTGCGCCGCTACTTCGTGCCAACGAACCGCGACTGCTGGGCGTACGTCATGGGCGGCGCTCCCCTCGACGTGAAGCGCGCCATCTGGGAGCACGAGCAGGACGAGCTGATCTTCGATCCGCGGCTCGGCGCCGCCCACGTCGACGCCGACCGAGCGCCGGGGGGTGCCTCGCCCGGCCCGAGCGCGCGCGATGCCGCCATTGAGGCGCCCCCCGGCGTGCGCGTGGCCACCTTCGCGCGCGTCGAGTACGCCCGGCATAGCCCCTGGCTGGCCGGCCTGGCCGCCTCGCACGTCCTGGAGCGGATCAACGACCCGTCCGTGATCCAGGGCCCGGCGCTGGTCCAGCGGCAGGTCAATCACCTGATCGAAGACCTCGGCGTGCCGCCCGATCAGATCCCTCCCCGCCTCCGCGTCCACCTCGACGCGGACGTCGAGCACGCCCGCTCGATCTGGGGAGTGTTCGAGCAATACGTGCGCGACGCCGCCTCGTACGCCGAGGCCCTGGCGGGCGCCCGCATGGGGCTCGACTGCTTCCGCGTCTACGCGGGGGCGGTCGGCGACCTGATGGTCAGCGCGGCTCGCGACGAATGAGCGACCGCGGCCCCTAGAGCGCCGCCAGCGCCGCCTGCACGACGTCGGGCGTGAACGGCACGTGCCGTAGCCGGGCGCCGGTCGCGTCGAACACGGCGTTGGCGATGGCCGCGCTGGTCGGCGCCGTCGCCACCTCGCCCGCGCCCCACGCCGGCTGATCGGGGTGGTCGATCAGCACGACCTGCACGTCCGGCACCTCGCTGAAGCGCAGGATCGGGTAGTGCGCCCAGTCCACGCAGGTCACCTGGTCCCGATCGAAGCTGACCTGCTCCAGCAGGGCGCGGCTGGTCGACTGGACGACGTTGCCCTCGATCTGGTTGCGTAGCCCGTCAGGATTGACGATCAGCCCGCAGTCGTGAGCCACCGTCACCCGCTCCACCCGGATCTGGCCCGTCGCGCGGTCCACCGCCACCTCGGCGACCGTCGCCGCGTAGGCGAAGTCGTTCTCGTACCGCAGGAAGGCGAATCCCCGCCCCCGCGTGCTCCCTGACAGGTCCGCGGGCGCGGGCGAGGGCCGCGGCTGCCAGCCCGCCCGTTCAGCCGCGGCCTCGATCACCGCCCGCGCGCGCGGGTCGTCCAGGTGCCGCAGGCGGAACTCCACCGGGTCGATCCCCGCGAGCGCGGCCAGCTCGTCCATGAACGACTCGTTGGCGAAGACGTTGCCCGCGCTGCCGAGGCCGCGCAGCGCCGACGGCCGCAGGAGCGTGGTCTGTAGCCAATGGATCGTCACGCGGTTGTTGGGAAACGTGTAGTTGGTCGGCGCGTTGCGGTCGCCGCCAACGTAGCGGTTGCGCGCCGGCGGGGGCGGCGGGTCGACCAGCTGGCCGGCCAGTAGATTGGCCGCCTGGGAGCCCGGCCGCGCGCTGTGATTCGGCGTCCACACCGCGTAGTCCCAGGTGACGACGTTGCCCTGCGCGTCCAGGCCGCCCCGCACCTCCGCCAGCACCGGCGGGCCCTTCGGCTCCCAGACGTGCTCGTCCGCGCGCATCCACTGGACCCGTACCGGGCGCCCGACCGCTTGGGAGAGCAGGAGCGCGTCGGCCGCGGCGTCGTCGAAGCCATTGTGGCCGTAGCAGCCCGCGCCTTCCCGATACACCACGTGGACCTGCTCTGGCGCCACGCCGATCAGTTGCGCGAGCGCGCCTTGCAGCGGGTACACGCCCTGCGTGCTGGAGTAGACCGTGATGCTGTCCGGCCGCACGTCGGCCACCGCGCACGACGGCCCGATGGAGCCGTGCATCTGGTACGGCACCGTGTAGGTCGCTTGCAGCGTTCGCGCGGCCAGCGCCAGCCCGGCGTCCGTATCGCCGCGCTCCACGAGCAGCTGGTCGTCGGTCGGCAGCGTGCGCAAGAACGCGAACAGGCTCTCCTGAGCCGGCAACACGCTCGCCGGCTGCCAGGTGGCCTGCAGTTGCCGCGCGATGCGAATGGCCTGCTCCTCGCGCTCCGCGACGACGCCCAGGAAGTTCCCGTTCCGCACCACGCGGACGAACCCGGGCATATCCCGCACCGACGCCTCGTCCACGTCCTGGAGCGTGGCGCCGATCGTCGGCGGCCGCACGACCCGGCCGTGGAGCATGTCCGGCAGGCGCAGGTCCTGCAAGTACGCGGGCTCGCCGAATACCTTGGCCGGCAGGTCCACGCGCGGGACCGGTTGACCTACCACCTCGTAGGTGCTCGGGTCGCGGGTGGGCGCCAAGCCGCTCACCGTCCGCTCGAAGCGCCGCGCGCCGATCAGCTCGCCGTAGCGAATGCGCGCGGCGGGGTCGTTCGCCAGGGCCACGGCGCCGTCGACGGTGACGAGATCGTCTGGCGCCACGCCGAAGCGCTCCGCCGCGAGCGCCAGAAGCGCCTGGCGCGCCTCCGCGCAGGCGTTCCGTACCGACGGCCCGCCCTGCTGCAGCGTCTTGCTCCCGGAAGTGGTGCCCTCGTCCGGGCTCGCCCCGGCGTCCACGGCCACCACCTGCACCTGGGCGAAGGGGACGTATAGCTCGTCCGCGGCGATCTGGGCCAGCGCGGTCCGCACCCCGGTGCCCAGCTCCACCTTGCCGCTGCGGATCGTGAGCGAGTTGTCGGCGCCGATCGTCAGCCAGGAATCCACCTGATCGGCGGGCGGCGCGGCGCTCGTCGCCTGCAGCGCGGGCGCAGGGGCCGGCTGGGACGCGTGGGGCGCTTCCGCCAGCGCCCGGAACCTGCCAGCCCCGGCGCCGGCCAGGCTGAACCCGATCACCAGGGCGCCCGATCCCTTGAGCAGCGTCCGCCGCGAGATGGTGAGGGGCTGGCGTGCCATCTGCTCGCTCATGCCATCGCCTCCGCGGCCGCCTTCACGGCACGCACGATGCGCAGGTGGCTGCCACAGCGGCAGAGATTGCCGTCGAGCGCGCTCTTGATCTGG
The DNA here is from genome assembly GCA_021325365.1 of Pseudomonadota bacterium. The sequence goes on along the minus strand of JAJPHF010000013.1, from coordinate 66,830 downwards.
TCCTCGGTCGGCGCGGGCGTTGCCGCGAGCAAGGCGGCCGCGACCATGATCATGCCGTTGATGCAGTAGGCGCACTGGCCCGCCTGCTCCTGCAGGAACGCCTGCTGTAGCGGATGCGGGGCGTCGGCGGTGCCCAGCCCCTCCAGCGTCACGACGGCCGCCCCCACCGCCCGCGACGCGGGCGTCACGCAGGAGCGCACCGGGCGCCCGTCCAGGTGTACAGTGCAGGCCCCGCACTGGGACAGCCCACAGCCAAAGCGCGGGCCAGTGAGCCCCAGGTCGTTCCGCAGGACGTACAGGAGCGGCGTGTCCGGGTCGACCGGCAATTCGTAGCGTTGTCCATTAACCGTCAATTGCAGCGTGTCCGGCATCGTCTCGGGTCCTCACTCCGTTTGCGGTGGGGTGTTGCACTGCCCCCAGCGTAACCACCGTCGCCAGCACGAACTCATCATACCCCGGATCGTCGACCTCACTCGTGCTCGGCGCGCCCACGCGGCACGCTGGTGGCTCCCGTGGCGTCGCTTGGCAGGCCGCCGCTGTCCGCGTCGCCGCGCGGCAGCCGCAGGGTAAACTGACTCCCCTGCCCGACCTGGCTAGTTACCGAGACTGTCCCGCCGTGGGCTTCCACCACGCGGCGGACCGTCGCCAGACCGATCCCCGTGCCGCCAATCTGGCCGACCACGTTGCTGCCGCGCTGAAAGCGGTCGAACACCCGCTCCAGGTCTTCCGGGGGAATGCCGATGCCCTGGTCCACCACGGTGACGACGGCCCAGGACGTGCCGGCCCTCCGTTCGTCCGCCACGCTCACCACAATCGAGCCGCCCCCCGGGCTGTACTTGATGGCGTTGCTCAGGAGGTTGCCCAGTGCCCGCTCCAGGCGGGTCGCGTCATAATGCCCGATCAGGGTCGGTACCGCCGCCTCGACCCGCACCTGGTGCGCCTCCGTGCTGCCTTGAGCCTCGGCGGCGACCCGACGCGCCAGAGCGACCACGTCGGTGGGCCCCCGATCGAGGGCGAGCGGCTGCTCCATGTTCTGGCGGGTCACGCCCAGAAGCTGATCAATCAGGTCTGCCATGCGGGTCGCCGTCAGGTCGATGTTCGCTAGCCCCTCGAGCAGCTGCTCGGCGTCGGCGGTGCCACCGCGCATGACACGCCGGTGCAGCAGCTGGGCGACTCCCTTGATCGACGCTAACGGATTCTTGAGATCGTGCGCGGCCGCGGCCAGAAACTCCTCGCGTGTACGCGCCGCCACCTCCACGTCCACGCGGGCGAGGGCGAGTACGTCCGCCAGGGCCGCCGCGCGCCGGGCGGCCTCGCGGGCCATCGCCGCGTGCCCCTCGGCCGCGACCGCCAGGCGCTCGCCGCGGAAGCCGGCCGCGAGCAGGGGCAGGAGCGCGCGGACGACATCAACGGCCTCGGGCTGGGGCACGCCACCCAGCAGCATCAGGACCGACCCGTCGTCCGCGGCGATGCCACAGGCCCGCGTCGGCGTTCCGCCATCCGGGCGGAGCAGCTCGCCCGAGTGCTCGCCGGCGGCCAGGCAGGCGCGGAGAAAGGCGTGCCAGCGCCGGCCCTGGGGCAAGGTCTGGGGAAAGCCGGGCGCGGGCAGCAACGCGTCGACCTCCGGATCGCGGACGAAGACGATCAAGTCCTCGGCGCCCACGTGGCGAGCGAGGGCCTGGGCCGCCTCACGGCGACGCTCGGGCGCCGCGACGCGCGACACCAGCGTCAACAAAGGCTCGTGGGACTCCATGGCGTCAATCGGGAAGCACGCAGACGACGGCGGTGCAGTTGTGGAACCCGCTAAACTGTCCATCCGCGCGGGCGATCTGGCCGTAGGTGTTGCAGCCGGCGAAGCTCACCGGGCCGAGGGTCTCCTCCACGGCGCGCAGCTCCGTACCAAAGCCCTGGCCCAGCCGCAATCGCGTCGCGGCACAGTCGAAGAATAGCGCCGCCTTCGCGGGATGCCCTTGAAGCTGGGCGAGTGCTGCCCGCGTGGCTCGCGCCGCCGCGTCGACCGTGGAGCTGGCGCTCGTCCGCATGATGTGCGCCGTCGCGCCCGGGGGCACGTCGGCGGCGCAGGCGATCGACTCGTCCGCGCCCACACCCAGAGGCACGCGCAGCTTGTGCTGGCCTTCGCTCACGATACCGAGTACGTTGTGCAGGAAGAACGGCAGCGGGTCCTGCGAGTCGAAGACTTGCCCCGTCGCCTCGGCGTGCTCCTCGAACACTTCGGCCGCGGGGACCGCGTTGAGGCTGTAGAGCTGGCTGCCCGCGGCCTCGGTCACGCGCATGCCGGGGCTGGCCGGCTCCCAGCCGTGGCCCACGCCGATACCGATCGGGCGGCTGGAGAGAATCTCCAGCCCCACCACCGCGTCCGGGATCGCCTCGTGGCCGCAAAACACGTGCGTGCGTTGAAACCGCGCGTCGTCGCCCGCCCCCCCGCCAAAGAACCGGTACGTGCCGCCGGTCAGCACCGTCAGGTGCTCCAGCAGGTCTTCCGTTTGCCCGGCGAGCGCATCGGTCAGGAGCAGGGCGGCGCGATGAGGATAACGCGGCGCCCGCAGGCCCTGAAACGATGCCACTAGCTCGCGGGCCGCGCCCGCACGGTCGGCCCGCAAGCCCCGCCCGACGCCGGCCGCGAACTGCATCGTCGACGAGCGGAGCGCGAGCGCGCAGGCCGCGCCCGCGCTGTTCGCATCGTCGGTGAACTCCCCGGCCGACGAGCAACCGACGAGCAGGCCGGGATGGCAGGTGTCGAAAACCGCCTGCAGCAGCGCCGGGTAATCGTAGCGGGACGACGCGAAGAGTATCACGGCCTGAGGCGCCTCACCGCCATAAGTGGCCGCAATCTCGGCGCCCAATGCCTGCCCCGCGGCCGTCGCGTCGGGCAGGTCGGTGTGCGCCGCGGCAACGTCGGTCATGCGATCCCCCAGCGGCGACTATAGGTCATAGGCCAGGCGCCGGCGTCTCGGTAACAATAGCCACGTTCAGGGCGTGAGGCCTCGCCTAGCCACCCCGGTGACGGCGCGCGAACGGTTCGAGGTCCCGAGTCCACTGGTAAAGGGAGAGCGCCAGCGCCGTCGCTTGCGTCTGCTCGTCCGGCGCGAGCGCCTGCCAGAGCGCGGCCGGCCGGTAGGCGCTTAGCAACTGCCATGCCAGGACGAGTCGGCGATGCGGCGTGAGCTCCGCCGGCGGGCTCCCGGTGCTCGGCGCCGCGCTGCCCCACCCGCCGGCCTCCGCGCCACCGGCGTCCGACGTCCTGTTCGCAACCGTCGCCCCGCCCTCCGCGTCCGTCGACGCGATCCGCGCTGCCTGGGCCAGCTTGCGACACGCCGGCGAGCAATAGCGGCGCCGCCCGGCCGGCGCGGGGATGACCTCGCCGCACTGGCCGCAGCGCGGCGCTGGCCGTGGAGGCTCGGCGCCCCGGCCGCGCGCGCTCGCCGGGACCAGCTCCGGCCAGAAGGCGCCCTGTGTCGGCGCCAGGCTCTCCTCGGCCATCGCTTCGCTAGCCACGTCGTCGCATGACTGCCCTTACAAGAATGGGCGCCGCACCGCGCCGAACGCCCTGGCGGGCGCGCTCGCGCGGCGCTACACTGAGCAGCAGTAGTGTACATCACGCCTGGCGGGCGGCTCCGTTGTGCTGGCGAGCGCCGGCTTCAGATTCCCACGAGGAGCGCGCGATGCCCCTCCAGTACGAGACGCACACCGCGCAGGTGAACGGCTGCGACCTGCACTACGTGGCGCTGGGTAGCGGCCCGCCGCTCGTGTTCCTCCACGGCTCCGGCGGCCTGCGCCTCGACGAGCAGGCGTTCGGGCTGCTCGCCCGCCACTACCGGCTGCTCGTCCCGTCGATGCCGGGCTTCGACGCTTCCACGATCGGCAGCGTGGCGTCCGGCCCGGACACGGCGGACGTCATGGCCGCGTTCATCGGGCAGTGCGCGGGCGGCAGCGCGCACGTCGTCGGCGAGTCGTTTGGCGGGCGCATCGCCGCCTGGCTCGCCATCCGCCAGCCGGCTGCCGTCCGGCGCGCGGTGCTGGCCGCGCCCGGCGGGCTGCGCCGTGGCGGCGGCGAGCAGCGTGTGGGCCTCTCGCCCGACGAGCTGCACCGGCGGCTGTTCGGCCGGCCGCTGGACCGCCCGCCCACCGAGGCCGAGCAGCGCCAGCGCCAGGCGAACCTCGCCACGGCCATCCGCCTCAGCGGCCCGCCGTGGGACGAGGACCTCTACCAGCAGCTTCCCGCCATCCGCTGCCCCACGCTCGTGCTCTACGGCACCGCCGACCAGACCCTGCCGCGCGAGGGCATCGAGCTGTTCGCGACCCGCATCCCCGGCGCCCGCCTGTACTGCTTCGAGGGCGCCCCCCACGTACTCTCGGCCACGGTACCCGAGCCGTTCGTGGCGGCCGTCGAGCAGTTCCTGGCGGGCCAGGACGCACCGTCCGCCGCGCCCGCCTGACCGGCGCGCGGCGCTCCGCCGCCGCCCGCCTGCTAAACGCTCGCCTCGGTTCTACCTGGCGTGGGCGAACGTCGGTAGGCCGTGGCGCGCTTGGAGGAAGCCGGAGCTGAAGCTCTCTTGCGTCGATGCTACGCGGGAGCTGGCGTGGCGCTTCCGCTGCACTGGCCGCAAATCCCGTAGAGGTCGAGGCGCATGGAAAGTAGCTGATAGCCGCTTTGCATCGCCGCGTCGGTCATCAGTCGATCTAGCTCGTCAATCGGGTGATCTTCGATGCGGTTACAGTCGCGGCAGATCAGGTGGGGATGCGGCTGCGGCATCCAGGCGTCGTAGCGATTGTGCCCGTCGCTGAATTCCAATTCCAGCACTTCGCCGAGGTCTTTCAGTGTCGCCACGGTCTTGTACACGGTGGCAAGGCTCATCATCGGGTACGTCGGCTGAAGCGCGCGATAGATCTCTTCCACGCTTGGATGCCGGTCGGTCCGCAGTAACTCCTGGAGCACGGCCATCCGCTGAGGGGTCATGCGGTGTCCATGCTCGCGGAGCCGGCCGACGAGCTGCTTCAGGCGCTGCTCCTTATCCACGCTCCAGCTCACCCTCCCTGCCTGAACCACATCGTTACAGAGACATCATCGCGCTAATTGATTCTCTCATCATCCTTGACATTCCAGCAAGCGCTCTACTGGCGTCGTGGCGCTGCCCGCTTCGGCGCTGGACTCGGCGATGGTCCGGGGCGCGTACACGACACCTGCTAGCCCCCAGGCGGTGAGCAGCCAGGCAACCTGCACCAGCAATCCAGTATCGATGAGGCGCAGGGGGATGGCGACGATGACAATCCGAATGGCCGCGATGGCGGTCGTTTGCCCAGTTTGACGCGTATCATACGTACTCGGGGCGACCGCGATGTCTGCGGGCCATGCCGGCGCCTCTCTCTCACAACGTGCGCGTGGCCTGCTGACTCGGTACGTCCCCCCGTCAATAGCAAAGCGCGGGCCAACCGCAGAGGGTAGCCCGCGCTTTGCTGCAACGGTGTTGGTAACGAACCTAGTCGCTGGCCGCGGCCGCTAGCGGCCGCGCGCCCCGGCCCTGCGCCGCAAGGTCGAAGCGATCGTTGTTCATGACCTTGTCCCACGCGGCCACGAAGTCACGCACGAACTTCTCCTTTGAGTCGTCCTGCGCGTAGACCTCGGCAAGGGCTCGGAGCTGGGAGTTGTAACCGAAGACGAGGTCCACGGCCGTGCCGGTCCACTTGACCTCGCCCGTCGCGCGATCGCGCCCCTCGTACACGTTCGCAGCCGAGGCGGATGGCTTCCACTCGGTGCGCATGTCGAGCAGGTTCACGAAGAAGTCGTTGGTCAGCGTCTCGGGCCGGTCGGTCCAGACGCCGTGCTTGGCTTGCCCAGAGTTGGCGTTCAGGGCGCGCATACCGCCGACGAGCACGGTCATCTCGGGAGGGGTCAAGTTCAGCATGAAGGCCCGCTCCACCAGCAGCTCCTCCGGCGGCAGCTCCTGTTCGGGGTGGAGGTAGTTGCGGAACCCGTCGAAGCGCGGTTCGAGCACCTCGAACGACTCCACGTCGGTTTGCTCCTGCGAGGCGTCCGTGCGCCCCGGCGCGAACGGGACCGTGACGTTGTGCCCGGCGTTCTTCGCCGCCTGCTCGACGGCCGCGCACCCGCCCAGGACGATCAGGTCGGCGAGCGAGACCTTCTTCCCGCCAGACTGCGAGCTGTTGAAGTCCCGCTGGATCTGCTCCAGGGTCGACAGCACCTTCGCCAGCTCGGCCGGGTTGTTGACCTCCCAGTCCTTTTGCGGTGCGAGGCGGATCCGGGCCCCGTTCGCCCCGCCCCGCTTGTCGGTGCCGCGGAAGGTGGCGGCCGACGCCCACGCGGTGGAGACGAGCTGGGAGATGGACAGGCCCGAGGCGAGGATCTTGCTCTTGAGGGCAGCGATGTCCTGCTCCCCAATCAGCTCATGATCGACCGCCGGGACAGGGTCCTGCCATAGCTGGGGCTCCGGCACCCAGGGACCGATGTAGCGCGAGATGGGGCCCATGTCCCGGTGCAACAGCTTGTACCACGCCTTGGTGAACGCTTCCGTGAGCTGGTCCGGGTTCTCGAGGAAGCGCTTCGCGATCGGCGCGTAGATCGGATCCGTCCGCAGCGCGAGGTCCGTCGTCAGCATCATGGGGGCGTGCCGCTTCGACGGATCGTGGGCATCGGGCACCGTGCCCTGGGCCTCGGGATTCTTGGGACGGTACTGCTTCGCGCCGGCGGGGCTCGTCGTCAGCTCCCAGTCGTACTTATGGAGGTTCTCGAGGAACCCGTTGTCCCACTTCGTCGGCGCGTTGGTCCAGGCGCCCTCGAGCCCGCTGGTGATCGTGTCTGGTCCCTTCCCGCTGCGGTAGCGGTTCTTCCAGCCGAGGCCTTGCTCCTCGATGGGAGCGCCCTCTGGTTCGGGACCGACGTACTGGTCGGCAGGGGCGGCACCATGGGCCTTGCCGACCGTGTGGCCGCCGACGATGAGCGCAAGGGTCTCCTCGTCATTCATCGCCATGCGACGGAAGGTCTCGCGAATGTACTTCCCTGCAAGGGACGGGTCCGGGTTGCCGCCCGGCCCCTCCGGATTCACGTAGATCAGGCCCATGTGATCGGCGCCGAACGGTCCCTGGAGCTGCCCCTCGCTGGCGTGGCGCTCGTCGCCAAGCCAGGTGTCCTCAGGGCCCCAGAAGATCTCGTCGGGCTCCCAACGGTCCTCTCGCCCGAAGGCGAAGCCGAAGGTCTTGAGCCCCATCGACTCATAGGCCACGTTGCCGGCGAAGACGATCAGATCGGCCCAGGAGAGCTTCCGGCCGTACTTCTGCTTGATCGGCCAGAGCAACCGGCGCGCCTTGTCGAGGCTCGCGTTGTCGGGCCAGCTGTTGAGGGGGGCAAAGCGCTGCATGCCGTGGCCGGCACCGCCCCGGCCGTCGGCGATGCGGTACGTGCCGGCGGCGTGCCACGCCATACGGATGAAGAACGGCCCGTAGTGGCCGTAGTCGGCCGGCCACCAGTCCTGCGAGGTCGTCATCAGCTGGATGAGATCCCGCTTCAGCGCTTCGAAGTCGAGGTTCTTGACCTCCTCCGCGTAGTTGAAGTCCTTGCCCATCGGATCTGACAGGGGAGAGTGCGCGCGGAGAATCGAGAGGTCCAGTTGGTTCGGCCACCAGTCGCGGTTCGTCATGGGCCGATGTCGCTTGGGAGTCGGAGAGGGGATTGCTGGGTTCTCGCTTTCGCTGACGCTCGCGGTCGCGTCCTTCGTGTCAAACACGTCCTTCTCAGACATGTCGGTCCTTCCCCTTTCGGCCTGTTGCCTTCTAGCAGTAGATGACTCCGGCTTCGCCGATCTCGTAGCCCGAGTCGGTGGCGGCCATCAGGCACGCGGTGTCGTCGACCGCACAGTCAGCATCAGCGATGGCGTCGCAGCGACGGCAGACAATCTGGGGGTTGTCGCCGACGCGGAACTCGTACAGGCCTGGCCGGCCTGCCGGCTCGATGCGACGCCCCGACCTACCGTCGGTAAACGAGCGTAGCGCATTCTGCATGGTCTGGGACGAGCCACCCGAGGCGATCGGGCACGGCGCTGACGACCGCGTCAACATCGAATGAGGTGCGCTTGCAGCAAGCGCGTCAGCATCGCCAGCCAACCGTACGGCGGTGACGCGAAGGCCGAGACGCTGCACAGCGGCGGCAGGGTCCGGCGAGCCGGTACCCCTACCTGCGCACTGTCCACCCTAGACTGGTGAGCCTGCCCCTGCTGGCGGCGCGCCGCCTCCCACCTTCCTCCGTGTAGCGGCGTCACCCGGCGGCGAATCGCGCCGGGCACGGACCGGTTCGGAATGGCCCTCTTGCCCCTGGCACGCCGGGCATTCGCCGTACACGTCCAGGCGGCAATAGGTGTTGTGGTAGCCACTGGCCACCACCGTGGCAGCCAGCACCATGCGCAGCTCGGGGCTGTCGTAGTCGTCGATGCGGCTGCAGCGCGTACATATTAGGTGCGCGTGCTGCCCCGGCGAATGGGCGCCGTAGCGGTGGCCGAGGCCAACGAGGTCGAGGTCCTCGACTTCGCCGAGCTCCTTGAGCACGCTCATCGTGTTGTACACGGTTGCCCGGCTAGTCAAGTGGCAGTGCTCGCGCGCCTGATCATAGATCTGCTCGGCGCTGGGATGCTGCGAGGTGTAAGCCAGGACGCGCAGCACCGCCTCACGCTGCGGCGTGAGCCGATACCCACCACGCTCCAGCGCTCGCACCAGCTCAGCGTAGCGCTGCCCACTGGACATCACGGTTGCGCTCGCCTCTGCCGCGCGACCTGTACGTTCCCCAAGCTGCTAGCACGCTCCTTCCCGAGCCCGCTACCAACTTAAATTGCCAACTAATTTTAGAAGCGAACCATTATCGATGAGCCCAGATTACCAGCCCATCGCGGCCTTGTCAATAGCGAGTCGGTGTTGCTAACGTGTATCCATCTCGCGCCACCCTGTCCCGCCGAGGCTCGGCCACTGCAGCCCCGGCGGGTAGGAGGAGCGCGGTCGCGCGCTGCGCTTGCTTCGTGAGCTGGTCTCGGGCCCGCCGTGGCCAGGCTCGCAGGTGCCTTGGGTCCCGGGCTATGATGTTGCGCCGCGTGGGCCTTAGGGAGGCCGTGAATGGAGGAACCAGCCAGCGCCGATGCCATCGATGCCGCTGTCGAACTGATCTTGCTGGAGGGATTGCTGGAGTCCGTAGCGGCGAAGGTGGGATGCCTGCGCCGTGATCTCATGCAGACGCGCCGTCACCTCCAAGAGGTTGCGCGCCTGTCCGACGAGGTCCTGGCGCAGGTGCCGCCGCCGAACCCGCTCCGCACGGACGTGGAGCGAATCCGGGCCGGCGCGCTGGTACTGCTGGCGCTGCCGTCGATGGCCTATCTGGACTATTGAGCGAGTGCGCGGTCTAACTCCACCCGCGCCGACAGGCGCCCCGGCCGGCCATGCGAGTGCTGGCGCCGAGGAGCCTGGGAGATTTCGTCCGCGAAGCGCGGGATAGCCCGGGGCGACGAGCGCCCGTGCGGCGCGCTCGCCCGAAGGCAACCCGCCCTCCATCTTGCCGCTTGCCGTCCCAGGCGGTGGCCGTCTCGGTGCCGGCCCAGCGCCGGGGGCCGAGTGTGTCACGTGGGGCCTCGCCGTAGGCTGTCCAGACTCCCGGCGCGAGGCACCCGCCATGCACCCCGCGACTCCGGGCATCGCTGTCCCAGACCTTCTCTAGATACGTGGTGCGATTCGCCGCCGAGGCGCCGGCCCGCTCGCGGGTTGGCGCCTCGGCGGCGACGCTGTCAAGATTCGCCGGCGGGCAGCGGCTTGGGTGGGCGGCGTGCCATAATCGCGCCGATGGCCGGTTCGGCGTGAGAGGAGGCGAACATGACGGCGGCAACGACGCGGCGGGAGTTCACTCCTGACGACCTGGTGGCGGCGGCGACGCTAGGCTGCGAGGCGCTGGCGCCGGCGCTGGACGCGGACTGGCGCGTGCTGGCGCGCGACCTGGAGTGGTCGTGCCACCGCACGCTACAGCACATGGCCGAGGCGCCGCTGTTCCATGCCACGCACCTGGTCACCCGCGCGACGGAGCGGCGGCCGAGCTTCCGCGCGGGCGACGCGCCGCCGCCCGTGGCCGACCTGCTGCGGGTCATCCCGGCGAACGCTCTGATCCTGGCGACGATCGCGCGGGCCACGCCGGCCGAGGCGCGCGGCTGGCACCCCACGGGGATGGCCGACGCGAGCGGCTTCGCGGCGATTAGCAGCGTGGAGATGCTGATCCATACGGCGGACATCGCGGCGGCGCTCGGCCTGCCCTACGAGCCGCCCGGCGACCTCGCCGGGCGCATCCTGCGACGGCTGTGCCCCTGGGCGCCGCCCGGGAGCGACGACTGGACGACGCTCCAGTGGGCGGCCGGACGCGCGGCTCTCCCCGGCCACGAGCGGCTCGGGCCGGATTGGTCGTGGCAGTCGGGGCCGCTCGCCGAATGGGACGGCACGATGAAGAAGCGCCGCACGTGAGCAGGCCCGACCTGAACCGGGGCGGCGGGAGGCGCCTCGCGCCACCAGAGGCGCGGCGCTAGGGATGCGGCCGCCAGGCGCCATCGGCGAGGTAGCGGTGGGCGGCGAGGGCTGCGGTAGCGCCGTCGCCCGCGGCGGTGATCGCCTGGGCCGCGGAGTCGGCACGCACGTCGCCGGCGGCGAGCAGGCCCGGCAGGGGCGTGCGCATCCAGGCGTCGGTCGGCACGCGGCCGCCGGGGGCGAGTACGCCCAGGTCGCGCAGGCAGTCGGTGTTGGGCGCGAGACCGACGTAGACGAAGAGGCCGGCTAGCTCTAGCGTCGACTCAGCGCCCGGGGCATCGCGCAGGCGCACGCCGCTCACCGCCTGCTCGCCCAGCACCTCCTCGACCACGACGCCGCAACGCACCTCGGTCGCCGGGTGCGCCAGCACGCGCTCCTGGTAGGTCTGTTGGGCCGCGAGGCTAGCGCCGCGATGGAGGACGAGCACGCGCGCCGCGTACTCACTGAGCGCGAGCGCCTCTTGCAGCGCCGAGTCTCCGCCGCCGACGACGCCCACCGTGCCGCCGCGCACGAAGGCGCCGTCGCACGATGCGCAGTGGCTGACGCCACGCCCGAACAGCCGCTCCTCGCCGGGGACGCCGAGCGCCCGGGGGCGCGAACCGCTGGCGACGATGACGGCGCGCGCCTGGCACGCGCCGTCGGCGGTCAGGACGCGCCAGCCGCCGTCGGCCGGCTCGACGCGCTCCACCGCGGCTAGCTGGAACTCGGCGCCCTGATTCGCGGCCTGCTCCTGCACGAGCGGGCATAGCTCGTAGCCGGCCACGCCCTCCGGGAAGCCGGGGTAGTCCTCGATCTGGTGGATGTTCACCAGGTGCCCGCCGGGCACCTGCGCCTCCAGCACCAGCGTGGCGCGGCCCTGGCGCGCGGCGAACAGCCCGGCCGTCAGGCCCGCCAGCCCCGCCCCGACGACGACAATGTCATAGTTGCCTAGCTCGGCCACGGTGGCCTACCGCCAGGCGTCGACGGAGACGGTCTTCTCGTAGCGCGCGCCCATAATGCGCCAGTAGCCGTTCGTCTCGCCGCCGACCACGACGACGTGGATGTCCCGCGGCTGCCACATGCGGATCAGCTCGTCGGGCGCGGCCTTGAGCATCGTCGCGTAGGGCTCCTCGCCGAAGGTGGCGCGCGGGTAGATGTAGTTCTGCACGAGCTGGTAGTCCCAATACTCGCCGGCGGGCATCAGCGCGTTCTCGTGCAGCCACTGGATCAGCTTCGCCGGCGTGTCGAAGCCGCCCCGGTCGACGAACTGGCGCGCGGTGATCGGGTCGAGCAGCAGCGTCGGTGGCGACTGTGGGTCCATGCCGCGCAGCATGTTGCGCACGTGCTCGCGCCAGTGGCGCTCGCGCAGGCCGAGCGTGAAGGCGGTGTGGCGGCAGCCGCTGAACACGCTGATGGTGCTGTCGCCGGGCTGGAAGCCGTGCTGGACGTGGAACGGCGCCCACGGGCTGCGCTCCTCGTTCTCGGCGAAAGTGATGCCGGCGTAGCCGTAGGCGTTGCCCTGTGAGCCCATGTAGCTGAGCCCGGGCGTCGAGCCGCCCTGGCCGTTCTGCGAGAGCAGGCTGTAGGCGCGGCCGATGGTGGCGTTGGCGTGGTTGTATGGCCCCATCGCGCCGGTGCCCGCATTCATGCTGATCTCGTGGCGCACTGGGCCGTTCACGACGACCATCGTCGCCATCGAGCTGCTGGAGCTGCCGCGGGCCGAGACGCCCGTCGCGGCGAGCGCCAGGATGACGGGGAAGTACTCGGGGCGCGCGCCGGCCATGACGGCGTTGACGGCGACCTTCTCGACGGTGTACTCCCAGGGCTCGCGAAAGTGCGTCGAGCGCATGTGGCCGACCACCTCGTCGGGCCGGTGGCTGGTGTGAGCCAGCATCTCCGCCACGCGCTCCTCGGTAGGCAGGACGATCGGCAGCTTGTCGGTCCAGTCGTTGGCAAGGAAGAGCTGGTGCAGGTTCGCCTCGGTGTCGGGCTCGACCAGGCGGGGCGTCGAGCGCTCCCAGGTGGCCTGCTGCCGGTCCTCGGCGTCGAAGGGGCGAGTGAGGCCCTCGATGACTTCCTGCATGACGGGCCGGCCGCTGATCGGGTCGTTGCCGTTCACGTAGGCGCGCAGCTCGGCGGGGCTCTTGCCCATGACGGGCTGGGGCACGAAGGCGAAGCGCATGCGGGGCATGCCGTTCACCCGTGTCACCGACCGCACGACCTTCTCGAAGACGTCGGTGTGGAAGGCGACCGTGGGCACCCCGTACTTGCTCTCGAGGGTCATCGCGTGCACGGCGACCGCCGGCGCACAGGTGCTTCAGTGGCCGACGCCGAGGAGTGCGGCGGCGCCATTCGCGCGGATATGCTCCCAGGTCGCGGGGTCGTCGCGCGTGTAGACGCTGGAGAGCCGCACGAGCCGCGTCTCCACCTGCGGCAGGTGCTCGGCGAACCACGCCTGCACTTGTCCGAGGAACACGTCGGAGTCATCGAAGCGGCAGTCTACCAGGAAAATGGTCTTGCCGTTGAGGCTGTCCAGCCGCGGCGCCAGCGCCTTCGGGCTGACCTTCGGCGGATAGCCCATCGGGTTGAGGACGGTCAGCTTGTCGCTGTCCGGCGCCTGGTTCGTCGTACCTGTACCGAGCTGCATGTCTACCACCGCGCACCTCCCGCGCTTGCTGTTTGCCCCCCCGGCCCCCCAATCCTGGGGGAGAGAAAATAGGGAGGGCCGGTGGGGGGACACCCCCCAAGCCCCCCGGCAGGGGAGCGCCCCTGCACCCCCAGGGACGAGGACGAGGGGGATACCTCCCAGGTCCCCGGCAGGGGAACGCTCCTGCACCCCCAGGGACGAGGACGAGGGGGATACCTCCCAGGCCCCCGGCAGGGGAACGCTCCTGCACCCCCGGGACATCCCCTGGCCGCCGGGCTAGCCGGGGCGGCCGGGGAGGCTGAAGCGCTTGATGCCGCGCTTCTCGATCTCGCGCTGGCCGTCGGCGGCGTTCTCGAACTCGACCACCAGCTCGATATGGTAGCCGTCGGGGTCCTGCGTATACATTGTCATAAGACGCGGCCCGTGGCAGGCCAGGCGCACCGGCGCCCCTCGCGCGCGCAGGTGCTCGGCCCACTCGTCGTAGTCTTCGAGCCGAATCGTGTAGGCGTGGTGCTGGCCGAGCGAGCCCGGCATGGGGCGCTGGTCGTCGGTCGCGGGAAAGATGTCGATCACCGTGTTGCCCAGCGCGACGCCGGTCGGGAACTCGCGCTCGAGCTGCGTGGCGCCGAGCCCGTCGACGTAGAACTGCACGGTACGCGGGATGTCCGAGCTGACCAGCGTCCAGTGGTTCAGCTCCGTGACCTTCGGTGCCATCGCCTTTGCTCCCTTCACGCGCCAGCTACCGCATGGATTTCTCAACTGGAGGCACCAGCCGGGGCGCGTCCCCCGCCGGCCGACGGTCGGCGGCCGCAACCGGGCGGCAAGGGGACGAGACTCCGCCCTACGTAATCCTTTGAAACGCTCCCTCCTCAGTGGAGCGCTAGGCCCAGGGGCCCAGGAAAGGCTCGCCCATGAACGTGTCGGAGAGCGGCTCCAGCGTCTCGGGCCAGTTGTGGGGATCGACCGCGCGGCGCTGCGCCGCGGGCCGCACTCGGCCGTCCCAGCCGACCTGCTCCATGTAGTAGTACAGCTCCAGGCAGTGGCCGTCGGGATCGAAAGCGTAGGCCGCGTAGTCGACGCCGGGGTGTAGCTCGGGCGGCACGCGGTCCGTCTCGACGCGCACGCCCTGCTCGCGCAGGAAGCGCACGGCGTCTTTCAGCTGGCGGTAGTTTGCGACCTGCATGCCGAACGACATGGCCGAGGTGTGGGGACTGAGGCCGAGCTTGTCGCGGCAGGCCTTCGGGAAGAGGCCGATTGTGTGGTGCTCGGTGTCGCAGCGCAGGAAGACGCAGCGCTCGCCCTGCCAGATCACGTCCTCGGTCGGGATGAAGCCGAGCACGTCGCGGTAGAAGCGCTCGGCGGCCGCCAGGTCGTCCACGAACAGCTTAACCGGGCCGATCTTGGTGATCTTGAACGGCCGCGGCAGGAGGATGCCGTCCACGTCGTAGGTGGCGGGCCGCGCCTCGACGTGGCGGTAGCCGGTCATCGGGCTGCCGCCGCGGGCCAGCGCCTGCTCGACCTCCTCGTACTCCGGGGGCTGCGGCGCGGGCGCCGCGGCCTGCTGGCCGCCAGGCCGCATGTCCACGGGCTTGCTGTAGCCGTCCCAGCCGATCTGCTCGATGCCGTAGTACAGCTCGACGATCTGGTCGTCGGGATCGTACACGTAGAGGTGCCAGTTCGAGCCGGGGCCGCCGGCGCGTCCCTCGCGGTTCACGTCCACGCCGCGGTCGTGGAAGTACTGCGTGGCGTCGACTACCTCGCGGCGGCTCTGGACCTGGAAGGTGAGCTGGTTGATGGTGTTCTCGGGACGGAAGTGGCGCGGCCCCGTGGGCGAGGCGAGCAGCTGCTTGTCAGCGGCTTCCTTGTGGAAGATGACGAGCGCGTGGTGGTCGCTGCCGTAGCGCGAGAAGAAGCCGCCACCGCCCGAGGCGTCGGAGCGACGGAAGCCAAGCAGGTCGAGGTAGAAGCGGGCCATCGGCTCGACGTCGCGCACGTTCAGGCCGAAGTGGCCGAGCCGCCGGATCTTGAACGGGCGGTCGAGCAGGACGCCGCCCACGTCGTACTTGGTCGCCGTCTGCGTTGCCATGACGTTCCCTTCGCTACTGGCCCGTCGGCTGGAGGATCCCCTCGTGCTCGTCGTGCGGCTCGCCGAAGGCGGCGATGGCGGCGAGCCACCTGGCGCCTCCCTTCGGGCGCGAGCGCCGCCGCCATGGAGCGCGTAATATTACCGCACGCGCTCCCGCCAATGTCCAGCCGTGCTATGCTGGGCGAGCCGGAGCGGCAGACGGGCGGACCCGATTAGGAGGCCAGCCGTGATCGTCGACGTACACGCGCATTACGTCTCGCCGCTGGTCGCCGCGGCGGTGCGAGGGAACGAGGGGCGCTACGGCGTCCACGTGGTGGAGACGGCGGACGGCGAGCCGCGCTTCGTCATCGGCAACCGCGAGGCGGCGCGGCCGCAGGCGCTGCTGCCGGCGCTGCAGGACCTCGACACGCGGCAGCAGGCCATGGCCAGCCAGAGCGTGGACCACCAGGTGGTGAGCCTCGCGCTCAGCTTCACGGGCTACGACCTGCCCGCCGCGCAGGGCGCGGCCTGGGCGCGGCTGCTGAACGACACCACGGCGGAGGACTTGCAGGCGGCCCCCGGCCGCTTCACGGCGACCGCCACGGTGCCGCTGCAAGACGGCCGCGCCGCGGCGGCCGAGGTGCAGCGCGTCTGCGGCACCCTCGGTTACCACGGCGTCGTCATCAGCACGCACGTGGCGGGCCGCAACCTGGACGACCGCGACCTCGACCCGTTCTGGGCGGCGGCGCAGGAGGTGAGCGCCCCGATCATCATCCACCCCGCCTACGTGGTGCAGAGCCCGCGCCTGGCGAACTATTACTTCCAGAACCTGCTCGGGAATCCCTACGACACGGCCATCGCGGCAGCCTCGCTCGTGTTCGGCGGCGTCTGCGACCGCTACCCCGACCTCAAGCTCATGCTGGTCCACGGTGGCGGCGACTTCCCGTACCAGATCGGCCGCCTGACGCACGGCTGGAGCGTGCGTCCCGAGACCAAGGGGCTGCAGACGCCGCCGCTCGACTACCTCAAGTGGTTCTACTACGACACCGTGCTGTACTACGGCCCGGCGCTGCGCTATCTGGCCGAGGCGGTGGGCCCCGACCGGCTGATGCTCGGGAGCGACTATCCGTACGACATGTGCCCCGCCCGGCCGCGCCAGATCGTGGCCGACGCGGGCTTCGCCGCCGGCGAGCGCGACCAGATCGAGGGCGGCACGTCGAGCGCGGTGTTTGGCCTGTCGGCGCCATAACTTTGCGGCGCCGTCGCGTATTGTGACACGTCCGCGCCTGTGCGGTTCTTGACATGCGTCGCCGGCAGACGGGATACTGCGGCGAGGCGGGCGCCCGCCTCTTACCTCCGTCCGGCCGCGCGCGGGGCGGGAACCGCGCGGCGCGCACGCACGATCCACAGGAGGGTGTACCGACTTGTCGTCGTGGCTGCCGCTGTGCCTGCTCGCCCTGCTGCTGCTGCTCCAGCCAGCCGACGCCCTCCAGCGAGCGGCCACGCCGCCGCCGAGCGCGAGCACCGTGACCTGGCAGCCGGGCGACCAGGCCCCGCTCGGCGCCCCGATGGTGGTGCGGGCCGGCGCACCCGGCACGATGTCGCCTAGCGCTAGCGCGCCCGACTCGCCACTGTTCGCCGACGCGGGGCTCGGCCGGCCCACGCCCGTCGCCGTGGCCGACGCGCCGCCCCCCGAGATGGCCGAGAACGCCCGGCTGATCGACGCCGTGCGGCACGCGCTGCCGACCCTGGGCGGCACGGCGGCGGCGGCCTGGGGCGCGACCACCGCCGTTGGTCCCGTGCTCCAGGTCCGCTGGGAGCCGGGCGTAACGCTCGGCGACGCGGACGCCGTGCAGCAGGCGGTGGTGGCCGCGGTCGGCACGGTCGTGGACGCGATGGACCGCGCGTTCCCGAGTGGCTTCCGCAGCGACCAGGACACGCCGCTGGCCGCGGTGCAGGTGGTGCTGCCCGACGAGGACCCGGTGCTGGTGGCCGTGCGCACCTACCGCGAGCTAGCCGCCGGGGAAGCCACCGTGGCCCAGTTCGCGAGCCAGTGGCGGCTGCTGAGCCGTGCCCCCGCGGCGGTCGAGCGCGTGACGCCCGCGCCGCGCGTCGTGCCCGACGCGCCCTCCGACGGCGCGCCGGCGCGCTGGCCGCCCCAGATCGCGCGCTTCTACCCCGAGATCCTGCACGCGGCTAAGGTGTACCAAATTGATCCGGACCTGATCGCCGCGATCATGCAGCAGGAAAGCGGCGGCCGGCCCGACGCGGTGGGCGCCTGGACGTGGATCGGCCATGCCGGCCGCTACGAGCGCGCCATCGGCATGATGCAGGTGATGCCAAACGAGGCCGAGCGACGCGGCGTCAGCATCGACGACGCCTGGGACCCGCAGAACAACATCTTGCTGGGCGCGCGTGTGCTGCGCGACAAGCTCGACGTCGTTCGCGGCGACTTCTGGACGCGCGTGCAGGGCTACTATGGGTTCGGCGACCCGCTGAGCGACTACTGGCTGGAGCGCGTGTACGCCAACTGGCTCGCCTTCCGCGACCCGGGATAGGCGACCTAACTCCCGGACCTAACCCCGAGAGGGAAGGGGGGAGCCATCCCGGCCCCGTCCTTCTCCCCCTTCCCACATTGTGAGGGGACCGGGGGTAGGCAGGTTCGCATCGCTGGCGAATGCCCCCACGCGTATCCCATACTACGCCTAACAGTAGCGCGTAGGACGACCGTGACACGCTGGCGACTACAAGTTCCCGCCTCCCCAGGCCCGTCTCGGGCTGTCGGCTTGCGCCTGGCCGCGCTGCTGTGGCTGCTACTGGCCCTCCTGCTCGTCGGCCAAGCGGGCTCCCCCACGCCGTCGGGGAGCAACCCTGGCGAGGACGTCGCCGCCCCGGCGGGGGCCGCCGAGGTGCTGGTGGGCTGGCGGGCCGGCCAAGCGCCCGGCCCCGGCGACGCGGCAGGGCTGCCCGCCGCGCTCGCGTACCTGGGGCGGCTGGACGACCTCGGCGTTGACCGCTACCGCGTGGCCGATGGTGCGGTGGCGAGCGCGCTGGCCGCGCTGCGTGCCGATCCGCGCGTCGAGTTCGTCGAGCCCAATCGCCATTACCACCTGCTCAGCACGCCGAACAATCCCCTGTTCAGCAGTCAGTGGAACATGCGGCAGATCCACGCGCCCGAGGCCTGGGACATCGGCACTGGTGGCGCCGACGTCGTGGTGGCGGTGCTGGACAGCGGCATCGACCCGTCGCATCCCGACCTGCAGGGCCGCGTCGTGCCCGGCCGCAACGTGCGCGAGCGCAATAGCAACACGCAGGACGACATCGGCCACGGCACGCACGTGGCAGGGGTGATCGGCGCGCTCGGCAACAACGGCGTGGGCGTGGCGGGGCTGTCGTGGGCCGTGCGCCTGATGCCCATCAAGATCACCGATCGCTTCGGCGATGCCTCGATCGTGGCCGCCGCCGACGGCATCCGCTGGGCGACCGAGCACGATGCGAAGATCATCAACCTCAGTCTGGGCGGCCTGGACGACTCGCAGACGGTGCGCCGCGCGGTCGCCGACGCGCGCGATCGCGGCTTGCTGCTCGTCGCCGCGGCGGGCAACTGCGGCGAGGTGGCCTCGTACCGCGACGAGGGCTGCGATACGCTGAACGCCCCATTCTTTCCCGCGGCGCTGCCCGGCGTCGTCGCCGTGGGCGCGCTCGGCGCGAACGGCGAGGTGGCGCCGTACTCGAACACGGGCGACTACGTGCAGCTCACCGCCCCGGGCGGCGTGGGGGGCAGCAGTCGCGCGAACCCGCTCGACTACATCCTGAGCACCTGGCCGCCCGCGCTCGACTCGCCCATCGGCCAGCCGGGCTACAACTACGAGGTCGGCACCTCAATGGCCGCGCCGCACGTCTCGGGCACGGCCGCGCTGATGTGGTCGACGAACCCGACGCTGACGCGCGACCAGGTAGAGTCGATCCTCTTCGAGACGGCCGACGACCTCGGCCCGCCCGGCCGCGACGACCGTTACGGCTACGGGCGCGTGAACGTGCAGCGCGCGGTGGCCAAGGCGGCGAGCCTGCCGGGGAGCCGCACCGCCGATCTCCAGCTCACGCTGGAGGCGCCCACGCCCGACGCCGTGGTGCAGGGGGCGCTGACGGTGAACGGCTGGGCGGTGGACACGCGGGCCGATAGCGGCACTGGTGTCGACCAGATCGAGGCCTATCTGGACGGCCCGCCGGACCAGGGCCGGGCGCTCGGGCCGGTGCTCGCGGGGCTGGCGCGGCCCGACGTGGCGCGCGTGCTCGACCGGGGCGGCTTCGCCAACGCCGGGTTCAGCCTGACGGCCGACGTGCCGAGCGGCGTCCACACGCTGTACGTGCGCGCCCACAGCGCCCTCTCGGGCGTCTGGACGGTGCAGCAGGCCCGCTTCATCGTCAGCAGCCCCGCTCCCCGGGCCGCCCCCAGCCCCACCGTCAGCGCGCGCTAACCTCTCCGCGGCGCTGCGCAAGAGGCCCCATACCCCACCCCCTCTCCTGATCGGGAGAAGGGGTGAAGCGAGGGCCGGCGCGGGGCGCTAGAAGCCGGACGGCTGGCCGGCGGCGGTGGCGCTGCTGCGACCGCCGCTCGCCTGGCGCATCACCCAGTCGCGCTTGTCTTTGTCCAGCTCGCGGCGCACCGAGCCGTCGTTGCGGGCGGCGTTCAGCCAGTCGTTGAACGCCTTGCTCTTCAGTCGGTCGAGCTGTTCGGGCGTGAGGGCGCGCTGACCCTTCTCCAGCACCTGGATGATCTCCCACCCCTGCGGCGTGGTGACCGCGTCGCCCAGCTCGCCCACGCCGAGGCGGAACGCCTGGTCGTCGAACTGCGCCGACTCGATGCCCCGCGGCAGCCAGCCCAGGTCGCCGCCCTGCGACTGGCTGGTCAGGTCCTTCGACTTGTCGCGCGCCAGGTCCTCGAAGGTCGCCTCGCCCGAGCGGAGCTGCGCCAGCACGGCCGTCGCGTCTTCCTGGCTGCTCAGCGTGATGCGGCGCGCGTGGACCTGCTCCTGGGTCGTCGGAATGTCGGCGCTCAGCGAGTCGCGCAGCTTGTCGCGCAGCACTTGCGCCTCCACGTAGCGGCGATACTGCTCGTCGGTGAAGTTGACGCGGCTCAGGAAGTCCTGGTAGGTCGCCTGCTGGTCCTCGGCGGTAAGCGTGGGCGGAGGCGTCGGGGTCGGCGCGGGGCCATCGGCCGGGCCGGCGGCTGGCGTGGGCGCGGGGCCGGCGGCCAACGCCTTCTGCTTCGCCATGTCACTGCTGATACGAGCGTCGATCTCGGCGGGCGCCACCGTGATGCCCCGCCGCTCCGCCTCCCGCGCGATCAGCTCGTCGTCGATCATGTCGCCCAGCACCTGGTCCGCCGCGCCGATGCGCTGGCTGACGAGCATCTGGAGCTGCTGCGACGCGGGATTGGTGCCCGAGCTGGTCGGGGCGTTCTGGCTCTGCAGCCGCGCCATCTCGTTGTCGATGGCGACCAGTTGCGGGTGCAATCGCAGGGCGAGGGCGCCGAGCGGGATGACCTGGTCGCCAACCTCGGCGGCCGGCTCGTTTGGCCGCGCGATCAGCTCGCGCCAGTATCCAAACGCCAGCACCAGCGCGACGAGCACGACCAGCGCCACGGCCGAGTAGAGCACGAGACGCTTCTGCCGGCGCTCGCGCTGCCACTTGGTCAGCTGGCGCTTCGACGGGTTGGCGAGCGCGGCGCGCACGGCCGCGCTTTTCGATTCCTTGGGCTTCGCGGCGCGGGGGGCCTTGGGAGGCTTGGCGACGGGTGCTTGTTGGCTCATCTGCTCCGCCCTGGATCATTTAGGATTGACGAATGAGACAGAGAAGGCGCCCGCGTGATAGCGGACGCCCTCTGATGAGTGCTCTCACGTCGAGCGCGCAAGGCAGTTATACGCCGTTGCGTGCCCCGGCGCCAGGGTACGGGCCCGCCGCTAGCGGACCGACAGGCCGCTGATGCGCATGTGCTCGCCGGTGAAGGGCAGCAGCGCCACGTGGCGCGCGCGCTTGATCGCCGTTGCCAGGGCGCGCTGGTGGCGCGCGCAGGTGCCGGTCTTGCGGCGCGGCTCGATCTTGCCGCGCTCGGACAGGTAGCGGCGCAGGCGCCCGACGTCCTTGTAGTCCACAACGGGAATCTTGTCCGCGCAGAATGTGCAGACCTTGCGGCGCGGCGTGTACCGGCCGCGGTACTCGCGCCGGCCGCCACTGCGACGCGGGCCGCCGGGCGGGCGGTCGCCCATCGGGCGGCGCGGGCCGGGACCAGCGCCCGGGGCAGGGGCGGCGCCTGGAGCAGGGCCTACGCCGGGGGCGGACGGGGCAGGCGCGCCCGGAGCGGCCGCGGGCGGGGCGGGAGCCGCGGCACCTTCGGGCGCGGTCGCCGCGGGCGCCGCGGCCGTCGCCGGCGGGGCAGCGGGGGGTGCCGGGGCCGCGGGCGCCTCAGGCGGCGGCGCGGCAGCAGGGGCGGTTTGGATCTCAGTCTCGGTCAACGGTCTCCTACTCCTTCTCTTCCATCACCCCGATGGCGACTAGCGCCGCTCCGGCGCGCTGGGCGGGGGCGAATACCAGGCCCCCACGGCAACTCGCTCTGGGCGGGCGACTCGCGGCCCTCAGTCGCGGCGTGGCATGCAGCGCGTCAGGTCGAATTACGCCCTGTGGCGGAACTCTGCACGCGCCGGGCGGGCTGCACGCTGGTGGCCCCATGGCCCCCGCTCGCGCCGTCGGGGGTGTCAGCCCCACGGCGCACCGGCA
Source organism: Pseudomonadota bacterium (assembly GCA_021325365.1). The sequence goes on along the minus strand of JAJPHF010000013.1, from coordinate 44,787 downwards.
ACTGAGGAGGCATCGCCTCGGGAACGATGCCACGCGGCGGGGCACGCCCCGGCCGCGTGGCGCACCACGGTTTGGCTCAGCAGCTCGCGCGGGCCGGGACGGTTAGGCGTCCAGTCCCCGCGCACACGGCCGACAGAGGGCTAGAACGGGACATCGTCCAGGTTGTCGGTATCCGCCACGCCGACCGCCACCGGCGCCATCCCAGCCATCCCCGGCTCACCCATCTCGCGCGGTTGGCGCGGGCTGAGCATCTGCAGCTCGTTAGCGACGACCTCGACGACGAAGCGCGTCTGGCCGTCACGCGCCTCGTAGCTGCGGGTCTGGATGCGTCCTTCGACGAAGACCTTGCTGCCCTTGGAGACCAGGTTACTCGCCACTTCGGCCAACCGACCGAAGCAGACGACGGTGAACCATTCCGTCTCCTCCCGCCGCTCGCCCCCGTCCGCGGCCGGCGGCCCAACGCGGTTGCAGGCCACCGAGAAGTTCACCACGGGCTTGCCAGCCTGGGTGTACCGCATATCGGGGTCCCGCCCGACGTTGCCAATCAGCGTTGCCTTGCACAGGGCCATCCTCGTTACTCCTTCGGCTCTTCCACCACACTCACACGTCGTATAGTCCTGGGCGCAGGCACTTCTTCGGCACGGACGATCAGATGGCGCAGCACAGGCTCGGCGAGCCGCAGGTTGCGATCAAGCTCGTCGGTCAGGTTAGCGTCCAGCCGGAACCGCATTACCGTGTAGAGGCCGTCAAGCTGGTGGCGGATGGGATACGCCATGCGGCGGCGCCCCCACGTGTCGACCTTGGTGACCTCGCCACCCCGATTGGTGATGAGCGAAGTCACTCGCTCCGTCGCCGCCGTCACTCCGTCCTCTTGCAGCTCCGGCGTGAGCACGAACATCAGCTCGTACTCCCGCAAATGACACCTCCTCTCTCTGGGTATGCCCTCGTTGCGGTGCTGGCGGCGAGAGCAGAAAGGCGATCTTCTGGCCGCGCGGTCGGCCGCATCGGGAACGCAGCACGACAAAGCGGTCCTGCTTACAGCACCGCCGAATTATAGCACGGGCCAGACCCCCACCCCCAAGAAGAGGGGTCACGCCTTCGCGCGGCGGTCGCGGACGCGGCGGGCCTTTAGCTCGAAGCGGGGGAGGGTGCCGGCGGGGACGGGACGCACCCGCGGGCGGAAGCCGAGCGCCACCCAGACCTCGCGGGCCACCGCCTCGCACACCTCCTCGGGGCGCGCGTCGGCTACCTCGAGCTGTAGCTCCATCTCGTCCATCGCCCGCTCCTGGTACACCTCGACGGCGAACTCGTCGACCGCCGGAAAGCGCCGCACCAGGTTCTCGATGGCGCTCGGGAACACGTTCACGCCGCGCACCGTCAGCATGTCGTCGACGCGGCCGAGGATGCCGCCCTCCAGCCGGCGGAACGTGCGACCGCACGGACAAGCGCCCGCCTGCCAGCGCACGCGGTCGCCCGTGCGGTAGCGCAGCACCGGCGAGCCGGCGCGGCCCAGGTTCGTGATAACTAGCTCGCCCTCGTCGGCCGGCCGCTGCGTTTGCGGGTCGAGGATCTCGACGATGAACTCGCCCTCGTTGGCGTGGATGCCGCCGGGCTGCGCCTGGCACTCGAAGCCGAACGCGCCCACCTCGGTGGCCCCCGCGTGGTCGTAGCACCGCGCGCCCCACAGCTCCTCGATGCGCCGCTTGGTGCTGGGAATGCTGGCGCCCGGCTCGCCGGCGTGGACCGTGGCGCGGATGTGGGAGCGGCTCACGTCGAGGCCCTGCTCGCGCCCCACCTCGGCCAGGCGCAGCGCATAGGTTGGCGTGCACACCAGCACGGTCGCCTCGTTGTCGAGCAGCGTCTGCAGGCGCTGTTCGGACGTCTGGCCGCCGCCCGCGATCACCAGCGCGCCGAGCTGCTGGCCCGCCTCGAACGCCGTCCAGAAGCCGATGAACGGCCCGAACGAGAAGGCGGCAAAGATCCGATCGTCCGGGCCGATGGTGGCGCCGCGATAGACGTAGCCCCAGCAGCGCAGCCACCAGTCCCAGCTCTCCGGCGTGTCGAGCAGCCGCAGCGGCCGCCCGGTCGTGCCGGAGGTCTGGTGCAGCCGCGTGTACGCGGTCTGCGGAAAGCTCAGGTTGCTGCCGTAGGGCGGGTGGGCCTCCTGGTCGGCCACCAGCTCCGCCTTGCGCGTGAACGGGAGACGCGACAGGTCGGCGAGCGTGCCCAGGTCGGCGCCGTGGGCCACGCCGGCGGCGCGCAGACGCGGGCCGTAGAACGGGTTCTGCACCAGCAGCGTGTCGAGCAGCGCGCGCAGGCGGGCAAGCTGGTGCGCTTCCAGCGTGGCGCGATCGGCGGTCTCCAGCGCCTCGTTGTAGAACGTCGTCTCCACGAGCCCCTCCGCGGCGTCCGTGTACGCCCGCCCATTATACCGGCGAGCTTCATACCGGCGAGCTTCCGCGCTTGCGCCGCGCGCGGCCCTGGCCGACACTGAGGGCATGGCCGAGGGAATGCCGCGCGCGCCCGACAGGCGCCCGTGCGACCGCCGTTGAGCGCGCCTCTCGGCGCGAGGCGGCCGCCGTTGCGCCGGGTGCTGCGCTGGGTGGCGCCAGGCGCCGTGAGCGCCGGCTGCGTCTGGGTGCTCGTCGTGCGGCTGGACTGGGCGGCCGTGGGCGCGGCACTCGCCGGCGCGCGCTGGCCGCTCGTTGGGCTGGCGGCCGCGCTCACGCTGACGCACGTCGCGCTGCGGGCCGTGCGCTGGCGGCTGATGCTGGGCCGCGCCGCGCCACCACTGAGCACGCTGCTCTGGGCTTATGCCGTGGGCGTGGCGGCGGGGCTCGCCGTGCCCGCGAGCGGCGAGCTGGCACGCGCGTTCCTGCTCGCCCGGCGCAGCGGCCTACGTACCGGCTACGTGCTGGGCAGCGTCGCCGTCGAGAAGGTGCTCGACACGACGGCCGTGCTCCTGCTGCTCGCCGCCGGGCTGTGGCGGGCGGCGCGGTTCGGCTGGCTCGGCAGCGGCGCGAGCGCGGCGACCGGGCTGCTGGTGATAGCCGTCCTGCTGCTGCTCCTGCTCGTGCGGTGGGCGCCACGCGGCGGCCCGCTCGCGCCGCCCGCCTGGCTCCCGTCGCGCCTGGCCCGCATCTGGACAAGGCTCGGCGTGGCGCTTGCTGAAACGTGGGTGCGCTTCGCGGCCGGCGTGGCGACGGCGCTGCGGCTGCCGCCCGGCTATCAAGCCGCCGTGGGCGCGCTCACGCTGCTCGTCTGGACGAACGCCTGCCTGCTCACGGTGCTGGCGCTCGCCGCCTTCGACCTGCCGGCCGACTGGGCGCTGGCGGCGGTGCTCTATGGCGTGCTGCTGCTCGGGCTCACCGTTCCCTCGGCGCCCGGTGCCCTGGGCGCCTACGAGCTGGTCGCCATCGGCGTCCTGCAAGGCTTTGGCTTGCCACTCGCCGCGAGCGCCGCGTTCGCCGTGGCCTTCCACGCCCTCACCTTCGCGCCCCCCCTCCTCGTCGGCGCTCTCGCTTACGTTTTGCGGCTGTCGGGTGTCGCGGCAGGCCCCGGGCGGGCCGCGGGTTAGTCACCCCTTGCACTACGGTGCAAGTCCACGTCGTTTAGCCGCTCGCTTGTGCGCAATTGCCGCGTCTTACGACGGTTGGTATACACCGCTCCCGTGTGATGGCTGGAACACGGCCTCCGGCTGGCCTATCTGGCACAGCTTGTGCTCAAGAGACGAACAGCTACGGTGGTGTGCGCACCGCGGACCGGCCACGCCACCCCGATTGCGCCGGGTAGGTAAGAGTTCGGGAGGTGAGTTTCATGGCAACGCGAGATCCCTCTTCCCAGGGGACGACGGGCTCGGGGACTGGCTCCGGCACCAGTAGCACGATGGACCAGGCCCAGGGTGTCGTCGACCAAGCGCAGCACGCCGTGGGGCAGGTGGCCGACCAGGCCCGCCAGCAGGCCATGTCCCAGGTGGATGCGCGGAAGGAGCAGGCGGCCGAAAGCATCGGCAACGTGGCCGACGCCGCCCGCGGGCTCAGCCGGCAGCTTCGCGACAACGACCAGGCGGGCATGGCGCGCTACGCGGATCAGATGGCCGACAGTATCGACCGCTTCTCGACGTACCTGCGGCAGACCGACGTGGCCGACGTGCTGGAAGATGCCCAGGACTTCGCGCGGCGGCAGCCGGCCCTCTTCCTCGGCGGAGCGTTCCTGGTGGGCCTGCTGGCGGCGCGCTTCCTGAAGAGCGCCAGCCCAGCCAACCCGCCGATGGAGAACCGCTCGCGCGGGATGGGCACGAGCATGGGCACGCGGCCGCGCGGCTCGTTCTCGGGCCAGTATCGCTCGGGCTACGACCGCCCGGCGGGCTACCGCTCGACCAGCTCTGGCACCCGCTATCCCACGGCCGGCGCCTCGGGCTATGGCCGCAGCACGCCGCCGATGCGGACATCCGAGCACGGCACCGGTCGCCCGACGCCCGCCGGCGCGACGGTGGGGAACGCGCCCTACACGCCGGGCACGAGCACCACACCGTACACCACCAGCACGGGCATGGGGGGCTATCAGCCGCCGACCCCGGCGTCCCCGGGCGGCACCACGACCGGCACGACGAGCACCGGCAGCACCACAGGCTCGACCGGCGGCAGCGGCGCGCCGAGCACGACGAGCACCGAGCAACCCGCGGGGACGCAGGTCGGTAGCGCGACGAACCCGAGCAGCACGACGGGCGGCGCGTCGTCGGCGCCGGGGAGCACGGGGGGGCGGTAATGGAGCAGTCGAAGGACACCCGCTCGCTCGGCGAGTTGTTCGCCGACCTGTCGCGCGAGACGACCACGCTCGTGCGCCAGGAGATCCACCTCGCCAAGACCGAGATGACCCACAAGGCGGCGAGCGTCGGCAAGGACGTGGGGTTCCTGGCCGTGGGCGGCGCCGTCATCTACGCGGGCTTCCTGGCGATCGTCGCCGCGGTGATCATCGTGCTCGCCCACTGGATTCCGTGGTGGCTCTCGGCCCTCATCGTTGGGGGCGTCATCGCGGGCGTCGGCTACGGCCTCGTCCAGAAGGGGCTGTCCGCGCTTCAGCACGAAGACTTGGCGCCCCGCGAGACGGTGCAGACGGTCAAGGAGAATGTCGAATGGGCCAAAGAGCAGACGAGGTGAGCGGGCCCTCCGGCTCGCACCGGAGTGAGCCCGAGACGTACGTCGTCCGTCCGGGCGAGTCGCGGTTCGTCTCGGCGGAAGGCGTGGAGTCGGACCGCGGGCGCGATGCCCAGCCGGCTACCGCGCGCCACCCCGACGACACCCCGGAGACCGACGAGATCCGCGCCGAGATGGAAGCCACGCGGGCGGAGATGAGCCACACGATCGACGCCATCCAGGAGCGGCTGGCGCCCGATGAGCTAAAGGAGCAGGCGCGCGACGCCGCGGCGGACATGGCGGAGCAGGTCGGCGCCCACGTGCGCGAGGCGCTCCACGACGCGGCGGAGAGCGCCAAGCAGGCGGTCCGCGCCGCCACGATTGGCCGCGCCGAGGACTTCGTCTACACCACCCGCGACAACGCGAGGGAGGTAACGTTCAACATGATGGACACGATTCGGGAGAACCCGCTGCCGGCGGCGCTGGTGGGTATCGGCCTTGGCTGGCTGCTGATGAATGGCTCGAAGCGCTCCCACGAGCACGACAGCTACTCGACGCACCGGCGGACGCCCAGCTATCCCAGCACCTACCGCCGCAACACCGCCTACGACTACCCGAGCAACTACCGGCGCTCGGAAGACTACGGCGGCTACCGGGGCTATGCCGGATACAACGCCGACTACGACGAGCGCGAGCGCGAGAGCAACGGCGTGAAGGGGAAGGTCGCCGACGTCGCCGGGCAGGTGCAGGAGCGCGCCGGGCACATGATGAACGAGGCCGGCGAGATGGCGAGCAACGTCGCCAGCAGCGCCAGCGACATGGCGGGCGACGTGGCGAGCAATGCCGGCGACATGATGAGCAATGCGGGCGAGATGGCGATGGACGCAGGCACCAGCCTGTGGGACACCATCCGGCGCAACCCGATCCCCGCGGCGATGGCGGGCATCGGCCTCGGCTGGCTGCTCCTGAACCACTCGGGGCAGGACGAGGAGCAGCGCTGGCGGACATCCTACCCGTCCCGCGGGCGCTACGCCTACGACTATGACTACGGCGGCCGCTACGGCTACGACCGCCGGCGCTATGGTGCTTACGACACCGACGAAGAGGCGGACCAGGGTGTCGGGGGCGGCGTGGCCGATCGGGTCGGCGACATGGCCGACCAGGCGCGGGAGACGGTGTCGTCGGTCGGCGAGAGGGCGCGCGACCGGGCCCAGCAGCTGGGCAACCGGGTCAGCGATCAGATGGACCAGCTTGGCGACCAGGTCGGCGACATGACCGACCAGGCGCAGTACTACGTCGAGCGCGCGCAGGGGCAGCTCGAGCGTATGGTCCAGGACAACCCGCTAGCGGTCGGTGCGGTCGCGCTGGCGGTCGGCGCGGCCGTCGGCATGGCCGTGCCCGAGACGCGCCGCGAGCGCGAGCTGATGGGCGACACGCGCGACGCCTTCATGGAGCGCGCGCAGGACGTCGTGCAGGACGCGACCGAGAAGGTGCAGCGCGTGGCTCAGGAGGCGGGCAGCGCGGCTCAGGACGCGGCCAAGAAGGAAGCCAAGGACCAGGGGCTCGCTACCCAGCCGTCCGGCAGCCAGTCCTCGAGCGCGCCCAGCGGCAGCCCCGGCTCGTCGAGCAGCAGCTCCGGCGGGACGTCCAGCGGCCAATCGTCGAGCAGCAGTGGCTCGTCGGGCACGTCCAGCAGCAGCGGCACCTCGTACGTGAGCACCGGCACGGGCAGCAGCCCGTCGTCGGGCACGTCCCACAGCTAGTGCTGTTTCGCGCGGGGACCGGCACGGCTTACCCGGCGGGACGCAGCAAGCAGCGCCGGGTCACCGAGCCGGGTGGCGACCGGGCCAGGACGCAGCAAGCAGCGCTCCTACCGTTTCCGTGTAGGAGCGCTGCTTGCTGCGTCCTGGCCCCTGTTGCCTGCCGTGGGGCGCGGCCAGCGCGGGGCGGCCGTGCTACAGTAGTCCCGTGAGGGAGCAGGCGGACGCAGCGGACCGCGTGGCGCTGGTGGCCACGGTGCTGAACGAGGGCGCCACGATCGATGCGCTGCTCGCGTCGGTCGCGGCGCAGACGCGGCGGCCGGACGAGATCCGGCTGGTCGACGGCGGCTCGACCGACGACACGGTGGCGCGGGCGCGGGCTTGGGTGGCGCGCGACCTGCCGCTCGCCGTCGACGTGCGGCCCGGGGCGGGCATCGCGGCCGGCCGCAACGCCGCCATCGCCGCCACCCGCGCGCCGCTCGTCGCCGTCACGGATGCGGGCGTGCGGCTCGCGCCCGACTGGCTGGCCCACCTCACGCGCCCCTTCGCCGATCCGACCGTCGACGTGGTGGCGGGCTTCTTCCGCGCCGCGCCGCGCACGCCCTTCGAGTACGCGCTGGGCGCGACCACGCTGCCGGTCGAGGAGGACGTCGAGCCGGCGCGCTTCCTGCCATCCAGCCGCTCGGTCGCCTTCCGCCGCGCCGCCTGGGCGCGCGTCGGCGGGTATCCCGAGTGGCTTGACTACAGCGAGGACCTCGTCTTCGACCTCGCCCTGCGCCGCGCCGGCTGTCGCTGCGTCTTCGCGCCGCGCGCCCTCGCCTACTTCCGCCCGCGGCCCACGCTGCGCGCCTTCTTCCGCCAGTACTATCTGTACGCGCGCGGCGACGGCAAGGCCGACCTCTGGCGCAAGCGCCACGCCGTCCGCTACGGCACCTACGTGGGGCTGCCGCTGCTGCTTGCTCTGCTGCGCCGCCAGCCGGCGCTGGCGCTCCCCGCGCTCGCGCTGGCGGGCGCCTACCTGCGGCGACCCTACCAGCGGCTCTGGCGGCTGACGGCCGGCCAGCCCGCGGCGGTCCGGCTGGCCGCGCTGCCCTGGCCGCCGCTCATCCGCCTCACCGGCGACGTGGCGAAGATGCTCGGCTATCCGGCGGGCGTTGCCTGGCGCCTGGCGCACGACGTGAAGTGTTGAACGCCGTTCCGGGCGACCGATAGAATAGCCTGGCCTATCGCGGGCGCGGAGCCCGGGGGCGCGGCTGTGAGGAGTATGGCCGAGACTTCCAGCGGTTACGTGACGCCGGCGTCGCTGCCCGGGCTGTTTCTCGTGGAGCGCCCCGTCCACGACGATCCCCGCGGCTTCTTCCACGAGGTCGAGCGGCGCCGCGCCGACCTCGGCAGCTACCTCGCCACTCCCATCCAGCACGCCCAGTGGAACCACTCGCGCTCGCAGCGTGGCGTCCTGCGCGGCATCCACGTCGCTCAGTGGAACAAGTGCGTCTACGTCGTGCGCGGCGAGGCGCAGTGCGTTATCGTCGACGCGCGGCCGGAGTCGCCTACTTTCGGGCGCCACGAGTCGTTCTTGCTGGGCGAGAGCCGCCGGGCCATGCTCTTCGTCCCCGCCGGCTGCGGCAACTCGGTGCTCGTGCTGAGCGAGTGGGTCGACTTCATGTACTCGGTCGACGCCGAGTGGTACGCGGGCGGGGAGTACGGCATCGCCTGGGACGACCCCGACCTGGCGATCCCCTGGCTGGACCGTGCGCCGCTCCTGTCGGACAAGGACCAGCACAACCCGCGGCTGCGCGACCGGTTCCCGGGGAAGTTCGCGCCGTGACCGCGCCCATCGCCCGGCACGCGCGGTCCGCGGCAGGCAGCGCCCGCGACCGGCTGCTGCGCCCGCTCTACGTCGCCGCGCTCCTGGCGAACGACATCCTCGCCACGGTGGTGGCCTTCGGCGTCGCCTACTGGCTGCTCATCCAGACCAACGAGCGCGCTGCCCTCACCCAGCCGCCGCTGATCGCCTACACGGGGCCGCTCGCGGTGCTCGTTGGGGCGCTGCTCCTGACCTTCGCCCTCACGCGCCTGTACATCCCTCGCCGCGACACCTCGCACCTCGACACGCTGGGCGCGATCGCCCAGGCGGTCACGATCGCCAACGTCGTGGCGCTCGCCGTCGAGGGCTTCACCACCCGCAGCGTGGACGTGCCGCGCTTCGTGCTGGTAGCTTGCCTGGTGGGCAGCATCGGCCTCATCTGGCTCGGCCGTACGCTGCTGCACGCGGGCCTGGCGGTCCTGCGCCGCCACGGCTGGGACGAGGCGCGCGTGTTGATCGTGGGCGCCGGCGACCAGGGCCAGCTCCTGCACGAAAAGATCCTCGCCGCGCCCGAGCTGGGGTACCGCGTGGTCGGCTACCTCGACGAGCCGAGCGCCGCGCCCCCGCCGCTCCTGGGCCGGGCGCCCTCCGGCGCGCTCGCGTCGGGCTGGGCTGGGGAACCTCCCGACGCGCCGCCACCCGTGGCGGCGCGGGAGAACGCGGCGCCCATTCTCGGGCGGCCCGCCGACCTGACGCGGGTCGTGCGCGAGTACGGCATCGGCGAGGTGCTGGTGGCGCTGCCCTCCCTCTCCCACCAGCAGCTCGTCGAGCTGGCCGGCGCGTGCGCCCGCGAGCGCGTGAACGTCAAGGTCTTCCCCGACGTGTTCCAGATCATGGCTAACGAGGTGACCACCAGCGAGCTGAGCGGCCTGCCGCTCGTCCGCATCCGCGACGTGACGCTGCGCGGCTGGAACCGCGCGCTGAAGCGGGCCACGGACTTCACCTTGAGTGCGGTGCTGCTGGTGCTGCTCGCGCCGCTGCTGCTGTTCCTGGCGCTCGCGGTAAAGCTCACGTCGCCGGGCGGGCCGGCGTTCTACGGGCAGGAGCGGCTGGGGCTGGACGGCCGGCCGTTCCAGCTCCTCAAGTTTCGCTCCATGCGGGTGGATGCCGAGGCGGGCACCGGGCCGGTCATGGCGCGGCCGGACGACGACCGCACGACGACGCTCGGCAAGGTGATGCGGCGGCTGTCCATCGACGAGCTGCCGCAGCTCGTGAACGTGCTCCTGGGCGAGATGAGCCTCGTCGGCCCGCGGCCCGAGCGCCCGCACTTCGTGCAGCAGTTCGCGCACGCCATCCCGCGCTACGCCGACCGGCACCAGGAGAAGGCCGGCATGACCGGCTGGGCGCAGGTCAACGGCTTGCGCGGGCGCACGTCGATCGAGGAGCGCACCCGCTACGACCTGTTCTACGTCGAGCACTGGTCGCTGCTGTTCGACCTGAAGATCATGCTGAAGACGCTCGCCGCCATCGTCCGCGACCGGAACGCCTACTGACCCCTCTCCCCCCTGCCCCCTCTCCCCCATAGGGTAATGGGGGAGGACACCGGGGACGGGGAGGACCTAACCCCCCCTGCCCCCCTTCCTTCGCAGGGAAGGGGGGAGAGCGGCGAGGCGGCCTGCCAGGATGCCCCGTGACCCGTTATCCTGGATATGTCTCCAGCCCTCTTGCGGCGAGAGAGGCCAAAGCGCCCGGGGGTAACAGGAGAGATGGCCGAGGAGCGCTTCGCGCGTGTCACCGCCGAGGTGGGCGACATCCTGGCGATGCTGGCGGCGGAGCCGGCGGCGGCGTTCTTCGAGGCGGGCGTGGCGCGCGTGGCGACCGCCTGGCTGCGCCGGCGTGGCGTGGCCGTCGAGCGCGACGCCTACGGCAACCTGCTGGCGCGCGCGGGCGGCGCGAACGGGCCGCCGCTCGTGCTGATGGCCCACATGGACCACCCCGGCGCGCACCTGCTCGGCCGCGACCGCGCGCGGCTGATGGGCGGCGTGGCCGCGACGGCGCTGGCCGGCGCCGTGCCGGTGCGCGTGATCGGCCCGCGCGACGAGCGCCGCGGCCGGCTGGTCGGCTTCGACGCGGCCACCCGTACCTTTCGCTACGAGGGCGAGCCGCTCGGTCGCGGCGCCGCCTTCGCCGTGTGGGACCTGCCGGACCTGATTCGTGACGACGAGCGCTGGGCGATGCGCGCCGCCGACGACCTGATGGGCGTGACGGCGATCCTCTGGCTGCTGGGCCAGGTGGCGCGGCGGCGCACGGGACGCCCCGTGGTCGGCGTATTGACCCGCGCCGAGGAGGTGGGGCTGTTCGGCGCCACGCTGCTCGCCCAGTCCCGCCGCCTGCCGGCCGACGCGCTCATCATCTCGCTCGAGGCGAGCCGCGAGCTGCCGGGCGCCCGCATCGGCGAGGGGCCGGTGGTGCGCGTGGGCGACCGCACGAGCGCGTTCAGCCCGAGCGCCGAGGCGCTGCTCTCGGCGGCGGCCGCGCGGCTGGCGAAGCGCGAGCCGGCCTTCCGCTACCAGCGCCAGCTCATGTCGGGCGGCACCTGCGAGGCGACCGCCTTCACCGCGTTCGGCTACGAGACCGGGGCGCTGGCCGTGCCGCTCGGCAACTACCACAACGTCGATCCGGATGGGCTGCTGGCGGCCGAGTACGTCTCGCCGCGCGACCTGACCTGCCTGGCGCTCCTGCTGCGCGAGCTATTGCGGCCGCTGCCCGACCCGCAGGCGCCCATCCGCAACCGGCTCGCCCGCCGCGCGAACGCCGCCGCCGCACGCCTCCAGGCGACCGCCGACGCCTTCACGCCGCCCAGCGGGCGGACGCGCTAGCCGACGCCTGGATCGGCCGCACTCTCGCCGTCGGAGCTTTCCATGGACGCATCCCCGCAATCGACTGGCCACCCGGCCGCGCCCGACGCGGCGCCCCTCCCCGTGCCGGAGCCAACCGCCGGGCTCCACGGGGCCGGCGGTCCGCGGGCCAGGGTGCTGGTCACCGCCTGTGTCGACTACCGCTTCGCCGACGCGCTCGTCGACTGGCTGCGGGCGCAGGGGCTGCGCGGCGCCTACGATCTGCGCACGCACGAGGGCGCCTCGCTGGCCGTCGACCGCTGGCTGGACAGCGCCGTGGTCCTCAACCGCCTCCACGACGTCGAGGCCATCTGGATCGTGGACCACGAGGACTGCGGCGCCTATCGACTGGCGGGCGAGCCGAACAGCCGCGAGAACCATGTGGCGCACCTGAAGGCGGCGCAGGCGCGCGTGCAGGCGTGGGTCGGCAAGCCGGCCCGCATCTATTACCACCCGCTCGGCCCCGACGGCCGCGGCGCCCCAGAGCCCGAGGAGATCGGGCGGTAAGCCCGAGCTATAGGAACCTGCCGAAGCCCCCGCGGCGAGCGGGCCAGCGCACCACCGGGCCCGCTGGTCATCGGCCTACAGCGGTTTTCGCCGGTCTTGCGCCATGCCGAGCGTAGGGCAGGGGCTCGACCCCGGTCGCCCGCCCGGGGTCGCTCGGATCGATCATCCTGGAAACCGCTGTAGCACGGGCGTGACCGTTGACAGCCTTCCGAGCCAGTGGGATCATGGGCCTACCCGGCGCGGCCGGTTGGCGAGTGGTGAGGCTGCCACGTCCGAGATAAGGGGAGGCCAGGATGGCACAAACACAAGAGAGTGCCCCGGGGCGCGCGATCCGCCCAATGGTGCTGACGCACGGCACGCTCGAGATCGACGACGTGCAGGAGAGCATGCGTTTCTACCGCGACTTCCTCGGGATGGACACGGTCCAGCACGTGCCGTTCGGCTGCCGCGTCTCGCTCGGCGCCGAGTGGTACATCGTCTGTCTGGAAGTGAAGCACCCGCACGACATGCCCGTGTTCAACCACTTCGGGTTCGACTGCGCCTCGCGGGAAGAGGTCGACGCCTGGTACGCGCGCGCCCTGGCCGAGCGCGAGGACTTTGGGCTGCTGGAGATCCTGCCGCCCCGCTCGCTGCACGGCGGCTACTCGTGCTTCATCAAGGACCGCGACCGCAACTGGTGGGAGATCCAGTACTACGAGGGCGGCTCGGACTCGAACCTCGCCTGGGGGCAGCGGATGCTCGCGAACGCCGCGCGCAACCAGGGGCGCCGTGCTCAGCGGAGCAACGCTGCCCCCGAGCAAGCCTAAGCTGCCTCACCGGCTGGGGGGGGCTGGTTGCCGGAGTCCAACAGCTCCACCACGCCGGCCCCGCTGCCTAGGGGCGGGCGACCGCGCCGGGCAGGTGCGGCATCACCTCGTCGGCGAACCGTTGCAGCGAGCCCATTACCCGCGCGTGGGGGATGCTGCCCATGTTCGTCCAGCCGAGGATCTGTGTGGCGCCGGTCGCCGCGATCAAGTGCTGCAGGTCGGCCAGGGCGGTCGCCGGGTCGGCCAGAATCGCGCCCTCGGCGCAGAAGCGCTCGAACGTCATCGGGCGGCGCGCGCTGGGCGGCGGAACCTCGTGGCCCCGCCGCCCCGGCCAGCGCAGGTAGTCCTCCTGGATCGCGTGGATAACGCGGTAGTAGTCCATGAAGCCCTCGCGCGCTTCCGCCCGCGCCTGCTCCGTGGTGGCGGCGACGTACAGCGGCAGCAGCAAGCCCAGTTCGTGGGCCGCGGGATCGTGGCCGTGGGCGCGCAGGCCGTCCCAGTAGGCCGCCGCCAGCGCGCACAGCTCGGCGCGTGGCAGCAGGTGGACGGGCATGAAGAGGTGCAAGCCCTGGCCCGCGGTCGCCTCGACGCTGGCGCGCGAGGTCGCCGCGACGTGCAGCGGCGGATGAGGGCGCTGGACCGGCTTGGGCGTCACCACGACCTCCGGAATGTCGTAGTAGGCGCCGTGAAACTCCAGCGTCTCTTGCGTCCAGGCGGCAACGATCGCCCGCGCGCTCTCCTCCTGCCGCGCCCTGCTCTCCTCGCGGGCGGCGCCGAAGCCCTCGTACACGCGGCTGTGGACGTGACCGCGCCCCATCGCGAACTCCAGGCGCCCGTGTGAGAGCACGTCGAGCGTGGCCGCCTGCTCGGCCAGGTGGAGGGGGTGGTGGACCGGCAGGATGTTCACCGCGACGCCGAGGCGCAGGCGCTGCGTGCGCGCGGCGATCGCGCCCAGCACGACGTAGGGCGCGGCCAGCAGCGAGAATTCCGGCTGGAAGTGGATCTCGGACAGCCACAGCCCGTGGTAGCCGAGCCGGTCGGCCAGCTCGGCCTGGGCAAGCAGCTCGTCGAGCCGCTGTTGCGGCGACGCCGTCGGCGGGCACTGGACCTCGGTGAACAGGCTCAGCTTCACGGCGCGCATCCGCAGCCTCCAGACGTCGGGAATCGGGCCGGGAGCCGCGAGCCGGTACGGCTCCCTTCCCTGCCCCAAGCTGCCATAGTGTAGCGGAGCGCGGCGCCGGCCCGCGGCCCACTCGCCCGCTCCCCAGGCTGCGGTGAGCCGGCCGACCGGCCGCCTGCACCGGTGGCGCGGCCGTGGTATCCTTGCGGCACGCTGGCGACCCGGCGAGCGCCCACGGAAAGGGGGAGGGACGGTGCATCGGCGGACTTTGGCCCTGCTGCGACCGGCGGCGGCGCTCCTCGCGGCCCTCGTGGCCCTGGCCGCGGGCTTCGCCGGCACGGCGCCGGGCGAGCTGGCCCTTGCGCAGGGGGCGGCCCGCGTGCGGATGGGCGTGCTCGGCGTCTTGCCCGAGGCCGGCATTTTCGTGGCGCTCGATCAAGGCTACTTCCGGGAGCAGGGCATTGAGCTGGAGACGACGCAGTTCGACTCGGCGGCCCGCATGGTGCCGGCGCTGGGCACCGGCCAACTTCACGCGGGCGACGGCTCGCACAGCGCCGGCCTGTTCAACGCCGTCGCGCGCGGCATCCCGATCAAGCTCGTCGCCGACGCCGCCTCCGGGCCGGCTGGCTACTCTGTCGTCGCGCTGATGTTCCGCCGCGACCTCGCCGACAGCGGCCAGGTCCAAAGCCCGGCTGACCTGCGCGGGCGGCGGGTCGCCTTGCCGGCGCGCGGCATCCCGACCGAGGTGCTCCTGTCGTATTGGCTGCGGCCCGCCGGCCTGCGCGTGGACGACGTCGAGATCGTCGAGATGGGCTTCCCGGACCAGTTGCCGGCCTTTAGCTCGCATAACATCGACGCGACCGTCATCCCCGAGCCGTTCGAGACGCGACTGGCCGATCAGGGCCTCGCCACCGTGTACCAGCACAGCGACGCGATCTATCCGGGCTTCCAGGTGGCCGAGGTGATGTACGGCGCCGGCTTCGCCCAGGACCAGCCCGACGTTGCCAACCGCTTTATGACCGCCTACCTGCGCGGCGTGCGCGTGTACAACGACGGCTTCGTGAAGGGCGACGCGGCCGCGCGCCAGCTCACGATCGCGGCGCTCATCCAGAACACACCCGTCAAGGACGCCGCCCTCTACGACCGCATGGCGCTCACGGCCCTCGATCCCGACGGCCGCATCAACGTCACGTCGCTGGCCGCCGACCAGGACTACTGGCTGGCGAGCGGCGCGCAGCAGACCCGCATCGACCTGAACGCCCTGGTAGACTACAGCTTCGCCGACGCGGCCGTGCAGGTCCTCGGCCCATATCGCTAAGGTAGCGTAGACGCCCGGCGTAGGCGTGACCCCACGCGCACGGAGGACCAGGATGCGCTTCGGCCTGAACTTCTTTCCGTCGTTCCGTCTCAGCGACATGTCGACCGCCGCCTACTACCAGCAGGTGCTCGCGCTCTCCGAGCGCGCCGACGCGCTGGGCTACCACTCGATCAAGGCGGTCGAGCACTACTTCCACGACTACGGCGGCCACACGCCCAGCCCGCTCGTCCTGCTGTCGGCGCTCGCCGCCCGCACGCGGCGCATTCGCCTGATCACCGGGGCGGTGATCCCTGCCTTTAGCCACCCGATCAAGCTCGCCGGCGAGCTGGCGATGGTGGACAACATGAGCCAGGGCCGCCTGGACGTGGGCTTCGGGCGGGCGTTCATCCCGGACGAGTTCGACGCCTTCGGCGTGCCGATGGACGACAGCCGCGAGCGCTTCGAGGAGGGCATCGCCGTCATCGAGCGGCTCTGGACCGAGGACCGCGTGACGCACGAGGGCCGCTTCTGGCGCTTCCAGAACGTCCACCTGACGCCGCGCCCGGTGCAGCAGCCGCACCCGCCCATCTTCATCGCCGCCGTCTCGACCGCCGAATCGTTCGTCTGGGCCGGCGAGCGCGGCTACCACCTGATGATCGTGCCGTTCGCCGGCAGCCTGGAGCGCACGGCGGCGTTCGTGCGCTCGTACCGCGAGGCCTGGGCGCGGGCAGGCCACCCGCCGGGCCAGGAGCAGGTCCAGATGTCGTTCCACTGCTACCTGGCCGAGACGCACGAGGCGGCGCTGGCTGGCTTCCGGCGGCCCGTCGAGCGCTATGTCGAAGTGTTCAGCGAGGCCGTGTCGTCGTGGGAGGGCCGCGCGTCCGGCAACTACGCCGGCTACGACAAAGTGGTTACCGCCGTCCGCGCGCAGACGCCCGACACGCTGCGCGAGGGCCGTGTGGCGTTCGTCGGCTCGCCGACCGAGGTGATCGAGCAGGTCCAGTTCGTCCGCGACACGTTCGGCGAGGTCGAGCCGTCGATGCAGATCAACTTCGGCGGCATCTCGACGGAGGAGGCGACGCGCACGCTGGAGCTGTTCGCCGCCGAGGTGATGCCCGCTTTCCCCGACGCTGCCGAGCCCGCCCGCGCCTCGCGCCCGGACACCGCGGCGACCCGTTCAGCGGCAACCTGAGCGAGCAGGCCGAGGCGCGAGTCCCCCGTCGCGCAAAACCCGTAAGGCAGGGACTCGTCCCTCGGCAGCCGGTGGGCAGGAATAGGGCAGGGCCTCGTCCCCTACCGCCCGCCGGTTCGTAGGCACCGATAGAAGACGTAGGGCCGGGGCTCATCCCCTGCCGCCCGGCGTCGGGTAGATGATCGCTTCCCCGTGGAGGAGAGAATCATGGCGACCCGCCCTGAATCCCTGGCCGAGCGCGCCGAGCGCGAGCTGAACGACATCCTGGCGCGCTACGCGGCGGGCGAGGCCGAGGTGGTACGCACGTACTTCGCCCGCGAGCACACCCCGGCGGAGCACGTGGACATGCTGCGGCGCCAGATGGGCCGCGAGGTGTTCTGCGTCGCGTGGCTCCAGCGGGCCGCCCGCATGAGCGAGAACCTGGAGCGCTCGACCGAGCGCCACGCCTTCGCGGCGCTGCTGAAGCAGATCGCCGAGGAGGTCGAGCACTACACGGTGCTCGCCGACCTCGCCGAGTGGGTGCTGGGCCGCAAGCTGACGGCCGAGGAGGCGCGCGAGTACGAGGTCTACGCGGCGATCGACCCGGACCTGCCGCTGGAGCGCCACTATAACCCGCGGCTGCCCGAGGCGAACGCCATGATCGACGTGCTCTACCGCTTCCGTAACGAGTACCGCTCGGAGTTCAGCGACGAGGTGATGCACCTGACCGAGGGCGGCGGCGGCGGCTCCTTCACCGAGGCCAGCCGGCTGCGCGGCGACGAGTTCCGCGAGCGGTTCGCCAAGGCGATGGCGCGCATCGTCGAGGACGAGGTCGAGCACGGGCCGCTGCGCGTGCGCGGCTTTGCCCGGACGTGGATCCGCGACGAGGCCGACCTGGCGCTGGCGACGCGCCTGCTCCACGAGTTCATGGTGCAGCACGTCCGCGTCCGCAACGAGATCTACGGCAACCCGCTGAGCGAGGAGCGGCTGGCCGCTATCGACCGAGGGGAGATCGAGCCATGGGCGCTGCCCGTGCCGGCCGAAGCCGCCCACGCCTAACCCCGCGCGGGCCCGGCTCCTGGTGTGCCGTCACGGTCGCGGTGCTCGCCCTGCTGGTCGCCTGCGCGCCCGCCAGCAGTCCCGGCCGGCCCGCGGCCCCCGCGCCGTCCGCACTGGCCACGCCGCTGGCGGCCGCGCCCGCGCCGGCCGTGCCGCCT
Source organism: Pseudomonadota bacterium (assembly GCA_021325365.1). The sequence continues at coordinate 27,070 of JAJPHF010000013.1, read as the reverse complement.
GCACCGGCGCGGGCGCGCATCGCCTACTCCAGCACGTCGCCCGCGTTCCTCGCGCACTTCGTCGCCGACGGCCTGGGTATCTACCGGCAGTACGGCCTAGAGAGTGAGTCGCTGGCAGCCAGTCCCGCGGTGTCGATCCCCGGCCTGACGACCGGCGAGATCGACTACGTGCTGAGCATCGGCTCGCTGATGCGCGCCGCCGCGAAGGGCGTGCCTGTGCGCGCGCTCGCCGTCCACCTGCCCAAGCCCAATTTCTTCCTCATCACCCAGCCGGAGGTCCGGCAGGCCGCTGACGTGCGCGGCAAAGTGTTCGGCGTCACGGGCTACGGCGGCAACAGCCACGTCACGACGCAGCTCTACGTCGCCGCGCTTGGGCTCGACCCCCAGCACGACGTGCAGTACCTGAACCTGGGTGAGGAGAACGTGCTCTGGGAAGCGTTACGCCTCGGCCGGATCGACGGGGCCCCGCTGACGCCGCCCTACCCCGCCCTGGCTGAGCGCGAGGGCATGCACGTGCTCGGCCGGCCCGACGACCTGACACTCGAATACCCGTTCACCGGCGTCGGCACGAGCGTGGAGAAGATCGCCGCCCAGCGCGACGAGGTGAAGCGCATGCTCAAGGCGCAGCTCGACGCGCTGGCAGCGATCCAGACAGAGCGCGACGCCGTGATCCAGGTGATGATCGACCGCTTCGCCATGGAGCCGGACATCGCCGCTACGACCTGGGACCAGGTTCACACGTCGTGGAGCCGCGATGGCAGCATCTCGCCCGAGGGCGTGGACACGTTGCAGCGGCTCGACGTCGAGGCCGGCGCGCTCGACGCGATCGCCCCGTTCGAGCAGCTCGCGGACCCCTCCGTGCTCGCCGAGGTCCACCGCGAGCTGGGCCGCTAACGCACCACTCGATCTCTGCCTACCGTGAAGCGCCGGCCGGGACTATACACGCCCGGTCGTACCCCGCTGGCACGTCCCCTGCCCACTAGCTCTCAGTAGCGTGCGCGGCGCACGCAAGATAAGTGGGGAGAGACACACCATGCGAGGACGAGTCGATCGCTTGGTCCCGGCCGAGGGTTTTGGGTTCATCATCGCCGAGAACGGGCAAGAGTTGTTCTTCCACCGCAGCGCCCTGGAGGGTGTCGACTGGGAGGAGATCGCGCCGGGCACGCCGCTCGAGTTCGACGTGAAGGCGCACGCCACCGGCGACGAGCCCGGCGAGCACCCGCGTGCCGTCAGCGTGCGGCTGGCGCCCAACGCCATCCCCGCCGCCGACCACACGCCGCTGCCGGCCGAGAAGGTCCGCTAGCCCGAACTGTCCGGCCCCGAGAATACTCAACGGTATAGCCGGGCAAAGAACCCCTCGCGCTCCAGCGCGTCGACGAACCGATTGTCCACGAACTGCTCGGCGGACGCCTCGCGCGCCGTCGGCACCTCGTCGGCCAGCGCGTCGAGGTCGTTGCGCAGCGCCTCGGGCGGCGCGCGCAGACTCTCCTCCCACGACGGCCGCGTCGCCACATAGGTGCGCTCCAGCAGGTCGGCGTCGTCGCTCTGCGTCCACTGGCCGATGATCGCTTTCGTGCGCTCCTTGTTTTGGCGCGCGAACGCCACCCCCTCGGCCACGGCTTCCAGCGCCCGCCGCACCAGGTCCTCGTGCTGGTCCACCCAGGCCCGGCTGCCGGCGATGCCCGACAGGATCGTGGGATAGTGGTACGCCTCGGTATCCACCAGCAGCCGCATGCCCTCGTCCTCGGCGCGGAAGCTGGTGGGCGGCGTCAGCATCGTCGCGCTCACCGCCCCGGTGAGCAGCGCTGTCAGCGCGTCGGTGCTCTGCCCGGCCGCGATGTACGTCACGTCGCGCGCCGGGTCCAGGCCGTTGCGGCTCAGCGCCAGCTCCATGGCGCGGCGGTTGATGCCCGCGCGCCCGGTGACGGCCACCTGCTTGCCCCGCAGGTCCGCCACGCTCGCCACGTCCGGCCGCGCGTACAGGCCGTAATGCAGCTCGTTCGACCAGCTCCCGTAGAACGTCAGGTCGGCGCCGCCCAGCGCCGCCGCCAGCAGCGCCGACGAGGCTAGGGCCGTCAGTGGCACGTCGCCGGACACGACCGCCGCGACGATGCGCTCGCCGCCGGGGATGGGCACTAGCTCGGCGTCGATCCCGTGCTTCAGGAAGAAGCCCTCGTCATGCGCGACCCAGAGGGGGGTGATGCTGGCGGTCGGGGTGTTCAGCCCGAAGCGAAGCGCCTCGGGCGCCGGCGGCGCGCTCGGCACCGCGGGCGCCTCGGCCGCGGCGGCCGCCGGCGCGGGCGGGCGATTCGGCGCCCTGCTCGGCGCCGCGCAGCTCAGCGACAGCAGGAGCAGGAGCGCCAGCGCGAGCGAACGATCGCGCCGCATCGCCGCCACCTCCGCGTGGCCAACGCAGGCAGCCCAACCGCGCCAGGGAGACGCGGCGCCCCATCTTAGTGCCAGCGCCGGCACGCGGTCAAGCGCGAGGTTACGCGAAGGACCAGCGCCAGCGGGGCACCTGGGAGTGCTCAGCCCCGCGGTGCTCTTCGCGCTCACGAGCGTCCATTCAGGTGAGCAGTTCCGCGGGGAACAGATCGTCTACCGTGAAGCGGCGGTTGCCGACCAGGAAGCCGTCGCGGGCGGCCAGCTCCAGCAGCCGCGTTAGCATGTCGCGGGTGCCAGGCAGCAGGCCGACGGGCGAGAACTCGGGGCCGAGCACCTCCCGCTGTTCGGCGGCGGGGAAGTCGAAGCTGGTGTGCACCGTCGCCGCGTCGGCCGTGCGCCGCGCCGCCTCGGCGAACGCCGCGTACAGGCTGCGCGGCACCCACGGATAGCGGTCCACGACCTCTTGCTTGATGACGACGCAGTGGATCGGCTGCGGCCAGCCCTGGCGACGGTGGTAGGCCAGCGCCGTGGCCTTGCGGTCAGGATAGAGCCAGCGGACGCTCGGCTGCGCGCCTAGCTCACGAATGCGCAGCGGCGAGCGGTCGCCGGGCGGCGCGGCGCCGGGCGCGTCGCGCGGGCCGCCGAAGTAGCGTGTCACGGCATCCAGCTCGCCCGCCATCAGCAGGTCGGCGAGGCACGTATCCTCGGGGATCGTCTCGACGGACACCCCCGCGGGCGGCTGATAGCCGAGCGGGCGGTAGTGGCTCGCCTGAGGCGTCCGCTCCTCGCACCAGGTGAAGTCCTCGGGGTGCACGCCGGCGTCCTGTTCCCAGGCATCGCGAATCCAGGCGATCGCGGTCACGGGGTATTCGGGCACGCCCACGCGCTTGCCCCGCAGGTCCTCGGGGCGCGCGATGCCCGCCCGCGCGTTGACCAGCGTGTCCGCGTGGCAGCTAAACACCCAGCCGGGGAATACCGGCAGCGCCGTCCAGCGGCGGCCGTGCTGGATCGCCCACAGGTAGCCTGTGAGCGACATCTCGGCCACGTCATAGGGCTCGGAGTGGGGCATGAGCCAGAAAATATCGCTCACGGGCACGACCGAGGCCTGCAGGTCGACGCCCTCGGGGCGCACGGCGCCGTCGAGCAGCGGCTGCAAGCGGGCCGTCGAGCCGGCGGCGAACGTTAGCGTCACGTCTGCCATCTTGCGCCTCCTATGCGGGCGGAGTCCAGGCCGTAGAAGCAGCCCTTGGCGAGAGCGGTGAACACCCCCGTCTTGCTCCACCAAGCGTACCAAGCCACCGCGACGTAGCCCAACGGCGCGAGCGGCGGGACCGCCGCCCCGCTACGCGGCTGCCCCCAGACCGATGGCGCCATTGCAGGCTCTAGGGTACGTCCGGCGGCGGCGCGCCGTCCAGGGGTTTACTGACGCGCGGGCCTCGGCGGGGGCCACCGTGTGGCGGGGGGGACGCGAAGGGACGCCGCGCATGCGCGGCGTCCCTTCCTGCGGAGACGTGGCTGCTTAATGAGTAGCCTTGTGGGCCGTGTCCTTCAGGTTGCCCTTGGCGCCCTGGGCCTTGCCCTCCATCTCCGTCTTCTTGTCGCCCGTGGCCGCGCCTTTGACCTCCTTGGCCTTGCCTTTGACCTTGTCTTCGAGTCCGGCCATTGCGCTCGCTCCTTTCGTACAACGTTGTAAGGGTCTAGCCGCACTCACAAACGCAGAACGCATGCCAGGCCGCGCGATTCAGCGCAGGACCCGGCGCCCGGGACTCGCGAGCGCCCACCCGGTCGCTGTGGCACATGGCCTGCGATGGTACGTTGCTCATTCGGCACGGGCGACGTTCGACGGAGGAGGACCGCATGCGAGCAGACCGAGGCAACGTGGTGGTCGGAGTGTTCCGAGACCGAGAGCAGGCGCGGGAAGCCATTAGCGCGCTCAGGGACGCGGGGATCAGCGGCGACGCAATCAGCCTGCTGACGCCGAATCCGGACGAGACGCGGGCGCTGGCCGCCGACACGGGCACGAGCGCCGGCGAGGGCGCTATCACCGGCGCGGTGCTGGGTGGCGTGTTCGGCGGCATCTGGGGGTGGCTGGCGGGCTTTAGCGCGCTATTCATCCCGGGCGTGGGGCCGTTCATCGCGGCGGGTGCGCTGGCGACCGCACTGACGGGGGCGGCACTGGGCGCGGGCATCGGCGCGATCGCGGGAGCGCTCATCGGCCTCGGCATCCCCAAGGAGCAGGCCGAGTGGTACGAGCAAGAGGTGCGGAGTGGGCGCACGCTGGTGGCCGTGCAGGCCGATGGGCGCTACGACGAGGTGCGGGACATCCTGCGGCGCTTCGGCGCCTACGACATCGAGAGCCGCGAGCCGGCCGGCATCGGCGTGGCGAGCGCCCCGGCCCGCTGGGAGGAGGCCGCGCCGCGGTACCGCACGGACTGGGAGCAGCGCCACGGCACGAGCGGCCGGTGGGAGGACTACGAGCCGAGCTACCGCTACGGCTGGGAGATGGCGCACGATCCGCGCTACCAAGGCCGCTCGTGGGCGGAGGTCGAGCCGGAGCTGCGCCGCGAGTGGGAGGCTCGTCATCCCGGCACACCGTGGGAGCGCGCCGGCGCGGCGCTGCGCGAGACGTGGGACCGCGACCTGGGGCGCTAAGAAGGCTGCGGCGAGCGGCGAGGCGATGGCCGCCGCGGGCGCCCTCGCCGCTCGCGGTGGGAGCGAGACGAGCGTCTAGGCACGGGGTCTGCATTAAGAAGGGTGAAGAGAAATCCCGCCAGCGGGAGATGGAGGTAGCGCAATGGCCATGGATCCGGGTGGCATCGTAGCGTGGATCATCGTCGGTCTGATCGCGGGGTTCATCGCAAGCCATCTGGTACGGGGTGCCGGCTTTGGTCTCATCGGCGATATCATTGTCGGCATCATCGGCGCGTTCATCGGGGGTATTCTGGCGAGCGTGCTGGGCTTCGGCGGCTCGGCGGGCTTCTGGGGCACGGTGGTGGTGTCGATCATTGGCGCCGTCGTCCTGCTGCTCATCCTCCACGCCGTGAGCCCGTCCGCCCGCGCGCGAGGTATCTAGCGCGCTCTAAGCACTCGGCCGGGGATAGCGGGTATGTTTGGCTTCGCCAGACATACACGCCAACCTGAGCCGGCAGCTTCGCGCGGACAGGAATTCTGGTCTCGCAACCCCGCCAAAGAGCCCGGTAGGCACCCCCGACCGGGCTCTTTGGTATGCCGTGCAGGATCGGCGACGGCCGTCCCGACGCCGGGCGGGTCAAGGGCGCTCGCGGCCGAGGGCGTCCCTCGCCTCGCGCACGAAGCGGTCGTCGATCATCCGCTCGGGCGGGACGGGCTGGGCCAGGGTGAGGGTGCCGTTGCGCATGTGCGTCAATTGCTGGTCCATGATGCTGTCGGTCTGGATCACGAGGTCGACGTCCCAGGTGTAGGGCACTTGATCGCGTAGGACCTGCTCGTTGGCGCCGGTGTACTTCTCGAAGATGGCGATGTTCTCGGGCGTGTAGAACTTCGCGGCGTCCCAGGTGCCGAGAGCGGGCGGCTGGATGTCGCGGGTGCCCTTCATGTAGGCGATCATGAACCGCCGCACGGTGTCCGGGCGCTCGTGGAGCATCCTGCCCGAGGCCAGGATCACCGTGGTCATGCGCCCCGGCACGATCTCCTTCACCAGCTTCACGCCGACCCCGAGGCTCACGGCCCGGGTCGCGGCCGGCTCGGCGGCGATCGCGGCGTCGATCGACCCGTTCGACAGCGCGGCCGGCATGTCGGGGAAGGGGATGTTGACCGGGTCCACGTCGTCGATGGTCAGGCCGGCGCCGTCGAGCACCTTGGTCAGGAGGTATTCGGGGCTGGCGCCGCGCGTGTTCATCGCCACCCGCCGGCCGCGCAGGTCCGCGGGCGTGCGCAGCTCGCCGCTGTCGTAGAGGTCCTTGCGGACGAGCAGCGGCAGGGGACTGTCTTCCAGCGTCATGATGCCCATGGGCGCGATGATGCGGAAGTCGGCGCCGCGGTCAAAGGCGTTGAACAGCCCGACCGTCGCGGCGCCGCTGGCCATGTCGAGGTCGCCGGTGGCGAGGAAAGCGACGACGTCGGCCACGCCGGCGGACGATTCGAGCTGCAGGTCGATGCCCTGCTCGCGGAAGTAGCCCTTGTCCAGCGCGACGTAGATCGGCCCGGCGGCGAGCACGCGGGCGTCGGACATCCGCACGACGTCGAGCGCGCCAGAGGGCGGGGCGGGAGCCGCGGCGGGCGCGGACACGGCGGGCGCGCTGCCGCTCGTGCTTTCGCTGCTGGCGGGGGTGGCGGGCGCGCTGGCGTCCGCGGGAGCGGGCGACTGCGCCGGCGAGGCGGCGGGCGCCCGACAGGCGCCGAGCAGGAGCACAGCGCCGGCGACGAGCAGCAGGGGCCGAGCCAGCGCGGCGGCGATCTTCAGCATGACACCCTCCTCGCGGTTTCCCGGTCGCGGCACGCGGAAGCCAGGATGACAGGCGCTACTTCTTGCTCAGGATCCGCTGCACCTCCGGCAGCACGTCGGCTAGCTCCGCCTCGTCGCGACTCTGGACGCGCGCGACGTCGAAGATCTCCAGCGTCGCGCCACTCGCCTGCAGCTTCTCGACCTGCTGCGCGGTCCGCGAGCCGGGGACGAGGTGGGAGTCCATGTACTCCTCGGCGAAGAGGATGTCCTGGCCCTCGCGGCTCAGGACGTAGTCGATCCAGAGCTTGGCGGCGGCCGGGTGGGCCGCGTTCTTCGGCACTGCCATGTACACGAGGTTCGCCACCGGGACGTCGAGCGCCGGCGTGAACTCGATCGGCGCGCCTTGCGCTTTCGCCTTGAGCGCGTTGCTCCCGTTGCAGTCGAGCGCGAACACGTCGAACTCACCGCTCACGATGCGCTGGGTCTCGTTACAGCGGATCAGGCCGGCGAGCTGGTCGGCCAAGCGCGTGGCGAAATCCAAGGTGCGCGCCTTGCCCCACACTTCGGGCGACGCCAGGCGATCGAAGCCCGAGGCGTAGGGCGTGGAGGCGACGCGCCCCTTGTACTCGGGCTTGAGGAGGTCCTGCAGGGTGCGTGGCACCGCGTCGCCGGTCACCCGCACGGTGTTGTAGGTGATGCCGGGCAGCCAGGTCTCGAACGTGACGGCCATCCCCTGCGGCGCCACGAGCGCCGGGTCGCGCACGTGCGGCGCCCACGCGCTCCAGTCGACCGCCTCCAGCACGTTGTTGGCCATTAGGCCGCTGATGTGATGGTCCGCGCCGATATACACGTCGGAGGTGGCGCGCCGACCGGCCTGGTACTCCTGCGTGATACGCGCCGCCATCTCGGGAAAGCTCGGGCCGGGCGTGAAGCGGACGTCGAGGTTCAGACCGTACTCGCGATTGAGCCCGTCGGTGAGCCGTCGCGTGCCCTCGCGCCCGCCAACGGAGCCCTCGCCCCAGACGAGGTCGATTTCCCCCTCCTGCCGCGCGGCGTCGACCAGCGCCTGGAGCGCCGGCGGGCGGTCGGTAACGGGCGCGGCGCTGCCGGCCGGGGCGCTCGGCGGCGCGGCGCCCGGCGCCGCCGCCGGCGCGGCGCAGGCCAGCAGCGTCGCCAACACCAACGTGGTCACGCCTGCTCGCAAGCTGTTCTGCAGCATCTTCGTCCCTACCCGGGTGGTGGCCGCAAGCGCCGCGGCGCTTGGCCCAGTCAGCCGCTACCGCCGTCGTGCCCGGGCGCGTCCCCGCCGTCGCCGCGGTCGGGCGCTCGTCGGGCGCCGCTGGCTCCTGCGCCTTGGGGCGCGGGCGCAGCCCATTATAAGCGCGGGGCAGTACCGGGGGCCGGCTTCTGCGCGGTGCCCGCGGGGCAGGGCGCTGCTACCGTCGCGGCTGCGCGCCGCGCACGGCGAGGAGGCAGGAGCAGCATGGCCGCCACGAACGCCGACCGCGTGCCCGAGACGGACCAGCCGGGCGGCTAGGGCTGGCGGGCGAGGTCGGACTGGGCGCGCAGCCAGTACGAGCGGTCGACGTACCAGTCGGGGGCCGGCGCGGCGGCCAGGAGGTTCTCCTCGCGCATCACGTCGAGCACCGCCGCCATCCCCGCGTCGACGATCTCGCCCTCGCGCGCCAGCACGCCGCCCTGCTGCACGTAGAGGCGATAGGTGTCGGCGACCTCGGTCGTGGTGAGGCCGGTAGCCCGAGCCAGGATCTCCTGGGCGGGCGCGGCGTTCGCCGGGTCGAACAGCCAGCGGCCGGCGCGGGCCGTGGCGCGCAGCAGCGCGACTAGCGCATCGCCGTAGTCCTCGGCCCACTCGCGGCGCACGTTGAGCGTGGTGAAAGCGTAGTCGGCGAAGTAGTCGCTGGCGTAGCCTTGCAGGCGGAAGCCCTCGGCCACCAGCCGCGCCTCGAACGGATGCGTCAGCATGGCCGCGTCGGCCTGCCCGGCGCGCAGCGCCTCCGCCTGAGCCGGCGTGCCGCCGACGATCGCTAGCTCGTAGTCGCCCGGCTCCAGGCCCTGGCGCCGCAGGATCGACTTGAGCAGGCTGGAGACGCCGCCGATCAGCTCGGTGACGGCCACGCGCCGCCCGCGCAGCGCCGCGAGCGTGGGGACGTCGGGCCGCGTCACGATCGCCGACACGGGCCGGTGCACGACCCCGCCGACGACCGCTAGCGCCGCCCCGCGCTCCACGGCCGCGACCACGTAGTCCGGACAGTTGCTGGCCACGTCGACGCGACCGGCCTCCAGCGCGGCCACGCCGCCGCCGGTGCTGCCGGTCGCGAACGGCTCGACCTCGAGGCCCTCGGCCGCGTACAGCCTCCGCGCCTGGGCGACGTAGTGCAGCCAGTAGGTCGCGGTGCGCGAGACCTCGCCGTAGACCACTCGCATGGCGCCCTCGCAGCGGAAGCCTTTGGAGTATTGTGCGGGGTTGGCCGCGGGCGCACAAGCCGGCGCTGAAAGGCGTCTGCGCCGTTGGCCCGAGTTGGGCGGCGGGGGCGGGTTTCGCAGGCGCTAGTCCCGGCAGTCCAGCCACAGGCTGTAGCCGCCGGCCTCACCGACGAGGCGCACGCGCTGCTGCCCGTCGTCGCGCTCGAACTCGAGCACCCCGAGGGGGGCATTCTCGCCGGCCGTGGAGCCGCCCCGCCCGCCGAACTGCTCGATGTACTGGCCCGGCAATTGCGGGACCTCGGCCCAGCCCGCGTTCAACAGGCGCATGTAGTAGAACTGCTGCACGCTCGCCAGAGGATCGTCGGTCGCCCAGAGGGAGCCGCCGGGGCCGGGGACCGTGCCGCTGGCCGCCGCGTCCGGGCTGCCGAGAGGCCGTGCGCCGGGGTAAGCAGGCACCGGCGCCATCGTGCAGCCGAGTGCTGCCTGCGGCGGCATCGCGCCGAGGGCCAGCAGTGCGCCCACCAGCACCGCGCCAGCCAGGCCGCCTCGCCGCCGCGCCAGGCGCCGCGTCGTTCGTAGCCCATGCTGACCGCCGTTCATGGTCCCAGCATGGCATCCGCCGGCCGGCCTGTCAAGAGCCCCGCTCACCGATCGCACGGTCAGCAACCCCTAGAATCAGCGCCCCGCTTGGCTCGACATTGACAACGTGCTCCCTATAAGAGAACCGCGCCGGCGCAGGCCGGCGCGGTTCTCTTATAGGGGGGCGGGTGCCGTTAGCTGGTGCTCGGGCGCGAGGCGAGGGTCGCGGAAACCTCCTGCTGCTGTCCGTTCCGGACGACAGTGAGCTGGATGGTGTCCCCGGCTTTCTGCTTGGCGATCGTCGCCGGCAGATCGGTCTCGCTCGTCAGCTTCTTGCCGTTGATCGCGGTGATGATGTCGCCGCGCTGCAACCCGGCATTGGCCGCGGGCGAACCGGGCTGGACCTGCTGTACCAGCACCCCTTCGGTGTTCTGAGCGTGGAGCTGTCGGGCGCTCGCCCCGCCCGCCCACTGGAACGCGATGCCAAGGTACGTGTGTGTCGCGTGGCCGGTTTGGACCAGCTCCGCGGCGATCGGCTGCGCCGCGTCGATCGCGATGGCGAAGCCGATTCCCTGCGCCGGCACGCCGGGCTCCGCCTGGGCGGCGACCAGCGTGTTGATGCCGATCACCCGGCCGTTCATGTCGACGAGTGGCCCGCCCGAGTTGCCGGGATTGATGGCCGCGTCGGTCTGGATCACGTCGTAGAGCATCGCGCCGCCCTGGTCGCTCTGGTTGCTTTGCTGGTTGAGGGCGCCGCCCAGCGCGCCGCCCAGGCCGCCGCCCCCGCCGCTCTGCTGGTTGTCGCTCGGCTCTTGCACCACGCGGCCGAGGGCGCTGACCACGCCGGCGGTCACGGTCGGCCCGCCCGGCAGGCCCAGCGCGTTCCCGATCGCCACGACACCATCGCCCACGGCCAATTGGCTGGACTGCCCCAGCTGGGCCACGGGCAGGTTGTCGCCCTGGATCTGAATCACCGCGAGGTCTGTGTCGGGGTCCGCGCCGACGAGCCGCCCGTCAAACGTGCGTCCATCCGGGAGCGCCACCGACATCTGGTTCGCGTTCGCCACCACGTGGTTGTTGGTCAGGATGTGGCCCTGCTGATCGTAGATGATGCCCGAGCCGATGCCCTCCTCCACGCCTTGTCGTCGGATGCCAAAGATCGGATCGATCTGGGTCACGCCCTGCTGCGTCACGATCTGCACGACGGCCGGACGCACCCGCTCGACCACGTCGTGGACGGAGAACCCCTGGCCCGTGGGCTGGGCCGCCGTCGGCTGCGATTGTCCCGACACCGCGGCATTGCCGCCTTGCCCCGGCGCGGCCGCCGCGCTGTTGGCGCCGCTCGGCGGCGCGTTCTGATTCCCCTGTAACGCTGCGCAGCCGGGCGCTACGATCAGCAGCAGGGCCACGAGAATCCCGAGCCAGGGCGACTTGTCTGCCATGTCTGCGTCCTCCACTTAATAGCCACCGCCGTCTATCCTGGAGAACGCAGACTGTGTGCCTACGGCTCGGGAGCGTCCGCGCCGCCGGCGATGGGGGCGGGCGTGCCGTGGCGTGCGTGGGGGCTGGGCGCCGGCAGGGCGCCCAGTCCGCGGCGGAAGCGGCTGCCAACCCAGCGCTGGAAGTCGTCGAAGATCGTGAACATGGCCGGCACGAACACCAGCGTCAGCAGCGTCGAGGTCAGCAGCCCGCCGATCAGCACCACTGCCGCCGACTTCAGCAGCTCCGAGCCCTCTTCCAGGCCGCTGGCGATCGGCAGCAGCGCCGCCATCACCGACATCGTCGTCATCACGATCGGCCGCAAGCGTGTCGGTCCCGCTTCCAGCAGCGCCGCGTTGCGCTCGTAGCCCCGCCCTTGCAGGATCTCCGTGTAGTCCACGAGCAGGATGGCGTTCTTGCCTACCAGCCCGACCAGCACGGCGAAGCCGAGCAGCGAGAACAGCGTGAACGGCGTGTGCGTCAGCGCCATCGCGCCAAACGACCCGACTACCGCTAGCGGCAGCGACATCAGCACGGCCAGCGGCAGCGTCAGCGAGCCGAACAGCACCATCATCAGCATGTACATCAGCAGGACGGCCACGCCGAGCGCCTTGAAGATGTCCGTGAACGCCGAGTTGCCCGAGTTGCCCTGGCCCGCGTAAGTCACCGCGTAGCCCGACGGCAGCGGCACGTCCTTCACCGCGCGCATGACCGCGTTCTGCACGTCGCCCACCAGCTTGCCCGCGCCCGGCTCGGCGCCGATGGTCACGCTGCGCAGGCGGTTCACGTGGTTGATGCGCGTCGGGATCGTGACCTCCCGAATGTCCGTGAACTGGCTGAGCTTCACGGTCCCCCCGTTCGACGTCGAGACCGGCAGGTCACGGATGTCCTGGACCGTCGCCACGTTGGCATTCGCGTTCAGCACGCGGATGTCGATGGCCGTGCGGCCCGTCTGCTTGTACTGCGTCGCGCTCGAGCGGAAGCCGTCGATGGCAAAGCGCAGCGCGGTGCCGGCCGCCTGCGGCGTCACGCCCAGGTCAGCCGCCCGCGCCCAGTCGATCTTCGCCCGCAGCTGCGTCTGGCGGTTGTCGTTGCTGTTCTGCACGCTGGCGGCGCCCGGCACGGCCCGCACCGCCTGCTCGACCTCGCCCGCCAGCCGGTCCACGGTCGCCGGGTCGACACCCTGGACCTGTACCTGGATCGGCTGGCCGCCGAACCGGCCGAAGCCGAACGCGTTGGGCAGGCCGATCTGGATCTTCGCGCCCGGAATGCTGCTCACGAAGAGGGTGCGCATCTCGTCGCCCAGGTCCGCGGAGGTGCGCTGGCGGTCGTGTGGCGGCACCAGGAGCGCGGTGACCTGCGCCGTGTTCGCACCAGTGTTGTTGCCGAAGAAGCCGCTCGTCGTGCCCACCACCGAGTACACCGTGGTGACCTCGTGGTACTGGTGCAGCGCGTTCTCGATTTGCAGCGCCGCCTGGTTCGTCGCGTCCAGCGACGACGACGGCGGCATGGTCAGCGTGATGTCGATCTCGCTCTGGTCGCCGCTCGGGAAGAAGTCCGAGCCGATCAACCCCATCATCCACAGCGAGATGCCCAGCGCAAAGCTCAGCAGGCCCGCGCCGATGACCCACCAGCGGCGCGGCAGCGTGTAGCGCAGCAGCGCCTCGTAGCGGTGCTCCATCCAGAAGAAGCCGCTGTCCCACCAGCGGCCGAAGCGCGCGAGCGGCCCCCCGGCGTGCTCCTCCTCGCGCTTCAGGAAGCGGCTGGCCAGCAGCGGCGTCAGCGTGAATGAGATCATCAGCGAGGTCAGCGTGGCGATGGCGATCGTGAGGGCGAACGGCCGTAGGAACTGTGCCGGAATGCCGCTCAGCATGACGGCGATCGGCACGTACACCACCACGTCCACGAGCGTGATGGTGAGCGCCGCCAGCCCGATCTCGCTGCGGCCTTCCAGCGCCGCGTGCCACGGCGGCTTGCCCATGCCCAGGTGGCGGGCGATGTTCTCCAGCACGACGATGCTGTCGTCCACCAGGATGCCGACGCACAGCGTCAGCGCCATCATCGTCAGCAGGTTCAGGTTGTAGTCGAGCAGGCTCATCATCGTCAGCGTGACGAGCAGCGACGTGGGGATCGACACGAGCACGATCGCCGTGCTGCGCCAGGTGTGCAGGAACAGCAGCAGGATCAGGCCCGTCATGAAGATCGCTTCGATGAGCGCGCGCTGCACGGTGTCGAACGACTTCTGCGTGTAGCGCGCCGAGTCGACCACCACGTCCAAGTGGCTGCCCGGCGGCAGCTGTGGCTCCAGCCGGGTGATAGCCTTGCGCACCTCGTTGACGACCGAGATGGTGTTGGCGTCCGGCAGTTTCGTCACTACCAGCGCAATGCCCTCCTGGCCGTTCACGCGCACGATAGCATCACGCTTCTTGTAGGTGCTCTCGACGGTGGCCACGTCGCGCAGGTACACGGCGCCGTTCGGCGTCTGCAGCACGACGATGTTGCCCAGGTCCTCCGGCCGCGCGGCCAGCGCGTCGAAGTAGACGCTGAAGTCGCTGCGCCCTTGCGTGATCGTGCCCGCCGGCACCTCGAGCTGCTGCCCTTGCAGCGCTGTCACGACGTTGTTGATCGACAGCCCGCGCGCCCGCAGCTGCCACTCGTCCACGTTGACGTGGACCTCGCGCGTGATGCCCGAGCGGATGTTCGCCGCGCCCACGCCCGGCAGCGCGTTGAACTGCTTCTGCAGGACGTTCTCGGCCACGTCCTCCAGCTCGGTGAGCGGCTGCGGGCCGGAGAAGACGACCGTCGCCACGCCCGCCGCATTGATGTCCACTTTCGAGATGATCGGCGGGTCGGCGTCGGGCGGCAGATTGCTGCGCGCCTGGTTCACCACGCGCTCGACGTCGACCGACACCAGATCGGCGTTCGCCGCGCTGGTGAACTGCACGATGACCGTCGACACGCCCTGCGCCGAGATCGACGTCAGCCCGTTCGTGTCGATGTTGGGCAACGCGGCGATCGCGTCCTCGATGGGCTGGGTGACGTTCGACTCAATCGTCTCCGGGTCGGCGCCCGCGTAAGTCGTCGTCACGATTACCTGGGGGAAGTTGATGTTCGGCGCGATGGCCACGCCGAGGCTGGCGTAGGCGAACACGCCGAAGATCCCCACCGCCACCGTCACGGCGAGGACGAGCAGGGGATTGCGAAGGGCAAACTCGGTAATTCTCACGCCGCGCCTCTCCGCGTGCCTGGCTCTCGCCCGGCCCCTGGCCCGCTGGTAGAATCGTCCTCAGGCGATCCCCCGCGCCGCCCACGGCTCGGGCTCACGAATTCTCGCGGGAGCGGCGCTGGCGCACTCCCAATAGATGCTATCCGAAACTATTTCGCACGTCAACGATTTGGTGTACAATGACCGTAATTCTAACGCCGCCCGGCCGAGCCCGATTCGAGCCTGGCTCGCGGTTTGCGGCGGGCGCCGCAATCGGGCGCTCGCGGCCGGCGCCTGTTTTGTGATGGGAGTGAGACGGTGGCGGCGATCACCCGCGTGCCGCCGGTCCAGCCGGGCGACGCGGACATCCACGCGGTCATTCAACAGCTCGTGCGCTTCTTCGTGGTCACCGACGCGCTCAACCGCTCGGCCAAGCCCCCGGGCATCGGCCTCACGCCCCAACAGATCCAGGCGGCCATGCATCTGATGCTGCGCGGCGAGCTGACGATCGGCGAGCTGGCGGCGGCGTTGGGCATCACGCCCGGCTGGGCCAGCCGCCTGGCCGACGACCTGGTCGTCTCGGGCCATGCGGTCCGCGCGCCCGACCCGGCCGACCGCCGGATCGTGCGCCTGCGCATCGCCCCTAGGATGCGCGAGCGCTGCGCCCAGGTCTACGGCGCGCGCGTCGCCGCCGTCGCCCGCGCGCTCGCCGACGCGGCGCCGGAGGAGATCGCCGCGCTAGTGCGCCTGATGGGCCGGATCGCCACCGAGTTCGAGGCGCTGGCCGCCCACCAGCCCCCCGCTCCCGCCCCGGCGCCGGCCCCCGTTGCGCCCTGCCCCCTCTCACCTGGCCCCTCGGTCACTTCGTAGACGGCCAGCCCCGGTGCCACGCCCTGCCGCTCGCGGCCTGCCCCGTCAGCTTCGCGCGGACGCCGACGGGCCGGGGAAACCGCTATAACTCAGCGTGGCCGATCTCCGGCTCGTGAGCTGCCGCGATTCGGGGCTATTTGCCCATGCCGAACATGATGCGTCCCCGTCGCTTCCACACCGGCCCTGGCCGCCGCGGTGGCGCACCGCCCGGGCCGCTGGCCCCGCTCGCTTTCCAGTACTCGGCGCCCCAGGCCGCGAGGGCCCGGTGAGCGACGAGTTCCCGCTGGCCGCTCCCCCGCCGACCGAGCCGGCCCACGATCCGGGCGCCCCGGCGCCGCCCGCGCTCGACGCCCTGCGCGTGCTGCGCCACGAGCTACGCAGCCCGCTCAACCACGTCATCGGCTACGCGGAGCTGCTGCTCGAAGGGGCGGCGGAGCAGGGCCTGCAAGCTCTCGCGCCCGCCCTGGAAGCGATCCGCGCCGATGGCGTGCGGGCGCTGCGCCTCGTGAACGAGCTGTTCGCCCCCGACGCGCCCGGCGCCTCGGCGCCGGACACCGGGGGCTTGCGCGAGGCATTAGTTGCCGTGCTCGACCAGATCACGCGCGGCACTGCCGCCTTGCAGCAGCAGGCGGCTGCGCTCGGCCAGGACGACGCGGTGCTCGACCTGCAGCGCATCGATCGGGCGGCTAGCCACCTGCGCGCGCTGCTCCACGAACGCCTCCCCCTCGCCGCGCCCGACATGCTCCCCGCGGGCGCCGCCACCCCCGTCGCTCCCCGCACTCCCGGCGCGGCGCCCCTGCCCGCCGCGCCGCGCCTCCCATCCTCGCCGCTGCCTGCCGCCTCCCCTGCTGAGGCCCACGCCGCGCCCGATGGCAGCCCCGCACCGGGCGCGGCGGGCGCGCTCCTTGTCGTGGACGACAACGCGCTCAACCGCGACATGCTCGCGCGGCGGCTGGAGCGACTGGGCTACGGCGTCACCCTGGCCGAGAACGGGCGCCAGGCGCTCGCGCTGCTCCGTGCCCAGCCCGTCGACCTCGTGCTGCTCGACGTGATGATGCCCGAGATGGACGGCTACGAGGTCCTGGCCGTGCGCCAGCAGGACCCGCGCCTCCGCGACGTGCCGGTCATCATGCTCTCCGCGCTCGACGAGCTAGACAGCGTCGTGCGCTGTATCGCTATGGGCGCCGAGGACTACCTGCCCAAGCCCTTCGACCCGGTGCTGCTGCGCGCCCGCATCGGCGCGTGCCTGGAGAAGAAGCGCCTGCACGACCAGGAGAAGGCCTATCTGGCGATCATCGAGGCGCAGGCGGCCGAGCTGGCGGCGTGGAACCGCACGCTCGAGGCGCGCGTGCAGCAGCAGGTGGACGAGCTAGAGCGTGTGGGACGGCTGCGGCGCTTCCTCTCGCCGCAAGTGGCCGAGGTGATCGTCGCCGCGGGCGATGAGCGGCTGCTACAGAGCCATCGCCGCGAGATCACCGTCGTCTTCGCCGACCTGCGCGGCTTCACGGCGTTCGCGGCCACGGCCAGCCCCGAGGCGGTGATGGGCGTGCTGCACGAGTACCACGCCGCGATGGGCGCGCTCATCTTCGAGCACGAGGGCACCCTGGAGCACTTCGCCGGCGACGGGCTGATGGTCTTCTTCAACGATCCGCTGCCCTGCCCCGACCCGCCGGCGCGCGCCGTGCGCATGGCCGTGGCGATGCGGGCGCGGGTTGCCGCGCTGGCCGAGGACTGGCGCCGGCGCGGCCACGCGCTGGGCTTCGGCGTGGGCATCGCCGTGGGCGAGGCCACGCTCGGCCGCATCGGCTTCGAGGGGCGCTTCGACTACGGCGCCATCGGCCCAGTGACGAACCTGGCCTCGCGCTTCTGCGACCAGGCCGCCACCGGCCAGATCCTCATCAGCGACCGGGTCCACGCCGCCGTCGCCGCCCTCGCCGTCACGGCCCCCCTCGGCCCGCTCCCCCTCAAAGGCTTCCCCGCCCCCATCCCCGCCTACAACGTCCTGCGGCTACGCTAGCGCCCGCAGGCCAGCTCGTCCACCTTCGCGCGCAGGTCGGCCGCGGCGAACGGCTTGGCGAAGTAGCCTGCCGCCCCGTGCCGAGAGCCCTCGGCAAGCTGCTCCTGGTCGCCCGAGGCCGTCATGATGATGATGGGGATGTGGGCCAGGTCGGGCCGCGCCTTCAGCGCGTCGGCCAACTGGTAGCCATCCACGTTCGGCATCGACACGTCGGTGAACACGAGATCGGGCCGCTCGCGCTCGATCAGCGCCAGCCCCTCGGCGCCATCCGCCGCCAGATGGACCTCGTGCGTGGTCGAGCGCAGTGCGAGCCCAATCAGCTTCTGGATGAGGGGGCTGTCCTCGCAGAAGACGATCTTCGCCATGCTCGCTCCTCGGAGGCCGGCCGCGGCCGCTCGGTCCGCGTCGCCGGGCCTCGACGGCCGGGTGCGAGCCCGAGGCAGCCGGTCGCCCATCATGCCCCGGCCGGCTGCTGCGGACTATACCACCTTCGGCCGGCCGCGGCCGTGCGAGCAAGATCACAGCGGAGTCGTGAAGGCTGTTACTGTCCCGTGATAACGGGTCGCGTATCGTATCCATAGAGCAAGGGCGCGCGACAACGGAGTCGCGAGCCCAGGCTCCCAAATGATGAGGCGCGGCTCGGCGGGACGCTCGGCGCCCTGCCGGCGCGCAGAGCCTGGCCCTCGCGGGCCGGGCGCGTGAAGACGAGCGGGCCCCTACGGGTGGCCCGGCGAAGGCGAATCCGGCACTCGGCCACCCCGGTGGCCACCACGGTCCATCGTGAAGCGGGCCACCGCGGGCGGCCCGCCCGTGGCCAACAGAAAGATACTCTCCTCCCTCCCCTCTCCGCCGCAGCCCCCGAGCACTTTGCTCGGGGGCTGCGGCGTTCGTGGCTCAACTGGGGCGGGGCCGCGTGCCTACCACCCGTCGGGGAACCCGGCGGCGAGCAGCGCCGCACAGTCGTCGTAGACCGCGACCGCGCCGGCCGCCTCCAGCTCGGCGCGGCTGTAGGCGCCGCCGCTGAGCACCGCCACCGCGCGCAGGTCGGTGCGCCGCGCCGACTCGACGTCCCATACCGTATCGCCTACCACCACTGCCTCGGCGGGCGCCACGCCGGCACGCCGCAGCGCAATCGCGAAGATGTCCGCCGCCGGCTTCGACTCCTCCACGTCCTTGGACCCCACGACGCCCGCCAGCTGGTCTTTCGCGTCGAGCGCTTCGATGAGCCGTGCTAGCTCCTCGGGCTTGGCGCTCGTGCCGAGCCACAGCGCGCAGCCGCGCGCCTTCAGCGCCGCGAGCAGCGCCTTCGCGCCCGGCAGCGGATAGCCGTACTCTTGCAGCGCGGCGTAGTGCTCGCTGTGCAGCGCATCTGCCTGCCGTGCCGCTGCCGCGTCCGTCACGAACTCGGGCAGGAACTTGTCCGCGCCCTTGCCGACCTGCTTGTGAATGGCCGCCCGCGGCACGAGCTTGCCAATCGCCGCGAACGCTCGCGCCCACGCCTCGACGTGCAGGTAATTCGTGTCCACCAGCGTCCCGTCGAGATCGAAGATCACCGCCTTGACCACCGCGCCCTCCCCTGCCGCGGGGCGCCCGCGGGCGCCCCGCGGCGCTTGTCTCCGGCAGCACTTCCCGCCAAGGCACGTCGCGTGCCCGACAATATTCCGGCGAGTGATATGCTATCGCTGAGAGGAGGTGCGTCGTGCGGTTCGCGATGCGGCTCGACCCTTGGTGGCAGCCGGTCCTCTGGCTGTGCGGCGTGGTGCCGCGCACCGCCCACGTCGCCCTGGAGGGCGAGGCGGTGCGGGTCCGCTTCGGTCTGTTCCGCTACGCCTTCCCGCGCGCCAGCGTAGTGGCCGCGCGGTGCGTGGGCCGAGCGCGGCTGTGGACGATGGGCGTCGGCATCCACGGCAACCTGGTGAGCCGCCTGGCGATCAACGGCTCCCTGGGCGGCGTGGTCGAGCTACGCCTGGCGCCGCCGCGCACCTTCTGGGTGCTGTTCATCCCCATGCGCGTCAGCCGCCTCTACCTCAGCCTGGAAGACCCCGACGGCTTCCTCGACGCCCTCGGCGTAGCCGTCCCGGCGGGATCCGACTAGCGCGGCGCCTGCTCGCGGGCGGCGGCCGCGTCGATCAGCGCCCGCACGCGCTCGGGCGACAGCGGCGTCGCAGTGACCTCGACGCCGAACGGCCGCAGGGCGTCCTCGACGGCGTTGGCGATCGCTGCCGGTGGCGAGATGGCGCCGCCCTCGCCCAGGCCCTTGAACCCGAGCGGATTGCGCGGCGACGCGCTCTCGACGTGGCCCAGCGCGAACGCTGGCATCTCTTCGGCGGTCGGCAGCAGGTAGTCCATCAGGCTGGCCGCGAGCAGCTGCCCGTTCGCGTCGTACGGCAGCTCCTCCAGCAGCGCGCCGCCGATCCCCTGCGCCACGCCGCCCACCACCTGCCCCTCCACGATCAGCGGGTTGATGACACGGCCACAGTCGTGGACCACGACGTACTCACGCAGCCGCACCGCGCCCGTCTCCACGTCCACGTCCACCACCGCCGCGTGGACCGCGTTCGCGTACGTCACCGTCGGCGGCTCGAAGTACCGCGTCGCCTCCAGCACCGCCGCGTGCTCGGGCGCGTGCTGACCTAACCCCCCCGGCCCCCCTTCCCTCTGAAGGAAGGGGGGGGCTGGCTCCGCTACCCCCGGCGCCGCCGGAAGCCCCCGCCCCCTATGGAGGGAGGGGGTTGGGGGAGGGGGTCCGTCCTCACCCCCTTCCCGCACCGGGAGGGGGGCCGGGGGGGTAGGTCCCGCCCGCGCCACGAGCTGCGCGAACGTGGCCGACCGGCTCGGCGTGCCGACTACGCGCACGGTGCCCGCGTGCAGCTCCAGGTCGGCGGGGCTGGCCTCCAGCATCTCGGCGGCTAGCTCGCGCAGCCGCGCGCCCACGTCCTGCGCCGCGCCCGCGATCGCCGTGCCGGCGATGGCCGCGCTGCGGCTGGCGAGCGTGCCCCAGCCCCGCTCGATGCCGGCCGTGTCCCCGCCCACCACCGTCACCTGGTCCAGGCCCACCCGCAGCTCGTCCGCCGCCACCTGGGCAAACGTCGTCTCGTGGCCCTGCCCCTGTGAGCAGGCACCCGTGTATACCCACACGTGGCCGTCCGCGTCGAGCGCCACCCGGCCGCCCTCGAACGGCCCGATGCCCGTGCCCTCCACATAGGCCGACAGCCCCACCCCGCGGTAGATGCCGCGCGCCCGCAGGGCCGGCTGCTCGCGCCGCACCGCCTCGTAGCCGACCATCGCCAGCGCCTGCTCCAGACAGGCCGGGTAGTCGCCGCTGTCGTAGACCAGCGGCTGCCCGTCGCGGTACAGGATGCCCACGTCGTAAGGCATCTCGGCCGCCGTGACCACGTTCCGCCGCCGCAGCTCGGCCGGGTCCATGCCTAGCTCGCGGGCCGCGCAGTCGAGCGCCCGGTCCATCGCGAACACCGCCTCGGGGCGCCCTGCGCCGCGATACGGGGCCAGCGGCGTCTTGTTCGTCACGTAGCCCGCCGCCTCCACCTCGACCGCCGGCACGCGGTACGGCCCGATCAGGTGGGCGGCGCTGTTGTACGGCTGTACCAGGCCCAGCGGGTTGTAGGCGCCCATGTCGATCGTGAAGTGGTCGCGCAGCGCCAGGATCGCGCCGTCGGCGGCCAGCGCCAGCTCGATCGCGTGCTCCTGGTCGCGCGAGTGGATCGCGCTCAGGAAGTGCTCGTGGCGGTCCTCGATCCACTGCACCGGCCGGCCGTGCTCCAGCGCCAACCACGCGATCAGCACCTCTTCCGGGTACACCAGCGCCTTGATGCCGAAGCCGCCGCCCACGTCGGGCGCGACGACGCGGATGCGCTCGGCGTCCAGCCCCGTCTGCCCGGCGATCACGTCGCGCAGCGCGTGCGGCGTCTGCGTGGACGACCAGACGGTCAGCCCGCCGGCGGGCTCCGGCCGCGCCACCACGCCGCGCGTCTCCAGCGGCACGCCCGTCAGCCGCTGTACCGTGAAGCGCCGCCGCACCACGCACGCCGCCCGCGCGAACGCGCCGTCCACGTCGCCCGCGGCCACGTGTACCCGCACGGCCAGGTTGTCGCCCCACTCCGGATGGACGAGGGGGGCACCGGGCTGCCGCGCCACGGCCACGTCGGTCACCGCGGCCAGCGGCTCGTAGGCCACCGCCACCCGCTCGGCGCCGTCCTCGGCCACGTAGCGGCTCTCGGCCAGCACCAGCGCCACGGCCTCGCCGGCGAACCGCGCCCGGTCCACCGCCATCAGCGGCTCGGTCTCCGTCTTGACGACGGGCTGTACCGCCTCGCGGATCACCGGCCCCGGCACCTTCCAGAGGAAGCTCGGCAGCGGCCCTAGCCGGTCGAACGCCGCCGCGCCGTCCACAACGGCGACGACGCCTGGCAGCGCCCGCGTCGGCGCCGTATCCAGCGCGCGGATGCGGGCATGCGCGTGGGGACTGCGCACGAAGGCCACGTGCAGGGATCCGGGCAGCGCCAGGTCGGCCACGTAGCGCCCGGCCCCTGTCAGCAGCCGGCGGTCCTCCTTCCGCCGCACGCTCGCCCCAACCGACCCCCTCGCCGCCTCCGCCATCCCGCTCCCTCCCCTCGCCGCTGGGGGCTGCCGCTTGCCGGCTTGCCCAGGCCACTCCCCCGCCGGGGGCCTGCTCCCTCGCCTCGTCCTCTCCCCGGGGGTGCAGGGGCGCTCCCCTGCCGGGGGGATTGGGGGGTGTCCCCCCAGCTCCCCTCCTCTCCCTCTCCCCCCAGGATTGGGGGGTCGGGGGGGCCGACCTACGCCCGTGCCGGCGCCACCACTGGCCCGACCGGCAGCGCCCCCAGCTTCTTGATGTCGACGCTGAAGCAGATGGCGGCCGACACTAACAGGATCAACCCCAGCACGAACTGGTACTGATCGTAGGACTTGGTCACGTCGAAGATGATGCTGCCAAGCTGTGGGCCGATCGACGAGCCAATCTGGTGTACGATGAAGCTCAGCCCGAGGATCAGCCCCGCCAGCCGCGGGCCGACCACCTCGTAAAACAGCACGTTCTGCACGGCGATGGTGCCGAACGTCGGCCCGATGCCGATGGCGACCAGCGCGTAGAACCCGATCTCCGACGGCACCGTCAGCGCCAGCGCCAAGGTGCCCACGCCGCGCAGCAGGTAGCTCACGCCCAGCGTGCGCGAGCGCCCGAAGCGGTCGGCCAGCCGGCCGAAGATCAGCGCCCAGCTCACCGCCGACAGGCCGAAGATGCTCAGCGCCGTGGTGCCGACGTGCGGGTCGAACCCCTTGCTGATGCTCATCGCCACCAGGTGGGCGCTCTGGAAGAACGCCAGCCCGCAGGCCAGCCGCGCCGCGAACAGCGCCAGCATCGAGCGGTTGCGCAGGTATGGCAGGCAGGCGCGCCAGGGCAGGCGCGCGTGCCCGCCGAGCTGGGCCGTGTCGGGGTCGCGCGCCCCCACCCAGGCTAGCGGCAGCGCCACGAACCACAGCAGCCCGCTCGTCACCAGCGCCGCCGTCCGCCAGTCGAACGCCCGGATCACCAGATAGAGCAGCGGCGCGAAGAGCAGCGGATAGAGCGGCGACGCCGCCTGCACGACGCTCACTGCCCAGCCGCGGCTGCGCGCGTCGAAGTGCTTGGACACGAGCAGCGCGCCCATGCTGATGCCGCAGGCGCCCATCGCCGTCCCCGTCAGCACGCCGAAGGCGACCGCCAGCTGCCAGAAGTTCTGGGCCAGCCCCATGCCCAGAAAGCCGGTCGCCATCGTGATGATCCCGCCCAGCATGACGGGGCGCGTGCCGTGGTCGTCGGCCAGCTTGCCGAAGATCGGCGCGCTGATGCCCCAGGCGACCATCGCCACCGTGTACGGGATCGTGGACACCGCCCGCGGCCAGCCAAACTCGCGCTCGACCCACGGCAGGCACAGGCTGAACACCGTAATGCTCGCCGACGTAAGCACCAGCACGCCGGTACACAGAGCTAGCACCGCGTTGCGGGAAAGCTGCATGGCCGCCTCGCTAATCTCCACTCGCCTGCGGGAAGTGTGACACGCACTTATAGCAGGCCAAGCGCCACCAGGGTAGGGCCGGCGCGCGCCGTGCCCTGTGCCGCGCTTGACCGCGGGCGAAGCGCCTTAGTAGCATGTGGGCCAATCGCTCGCGCCGCCCGGGGAGGCGCCATGACCGCTATCCGCCCCCGCGAGGTCGTCACCGCCATCGTCGCGATCGTCGTGGCGATCGGGCTCTGGGAGGCTGCCGTCCGCCTGTTCCAGGTCCCCGACTTCCTGGTGCCCGCCCCCAGCGCCATCTGGCAAGAGTTCGCCAGCCGCGCCGACCTCTACGCTACCCACACCTGGGTCACCTTCTACGAGACGCTGATCGGCTTCCTGCTCGCCGTCCTGCTCGGCATCGTCGCGGCCATCGCCATCGTCTACTCGCGCCCGCTGCAAAACGTCGTCTACCCGGTGATCCTCGTCCTACAGATCGTGCCGAAGGTCGCCGTGGCGCCGCTGCTGCTCATCTGGGTCGGCTACGGCTTGCAGTCGAAGGCGCTCATCGCCCTGCTCGTCGCCTTCTTCCCAATCGTCATCAGCACCGCCACCGGCATGCGCGCCGCCGATCCCGAGCTGCTCGACCTGGTGAAGGTGCTGAACGGGAGCCGCTGGCAGGAGTTCGTGAAGATCCGCTTCCCCTACTCGCTGCCGTTCATCTTTAGCGGGCTGAAGGTCGCCATCACCCTGGCCGTCATCGGCGCGATCATCGGCGAGTTCGTCGGCGGCAACGAGGGCCTCGGCTACCTGATCGTCATCGCCAACGCGCAGCTCCGGACGGCGATGAGCTTTTCCTCGTTCATCCTGCTGTCGCTGATGGGGCTGGCGCTGTTCGCCGCCGTCGTCGTGCTCGAACGGCTGATCGTCCCCTGGGGCGTCACCGAGGCCGAGGAGATTCCGACCAGCATGTAGCGGCGTACCCGAACGCCGACGCTCACCCCGACGCGGACGCGCGGGGCCATCCATAGGAGGGCAGCTATGACCGACCACGCATCGCCGCAGCCAACGTCCGCGCGCGGCCGCCGGCTGACGCGCCGGCAGCTGCTGGCCGCGGCGCCCGGCGTCGGCCTGGGCGTCGCCACGGCCGGCCTGCTCGCCGGCTGCACTCCCGCGCCCGCCCCCAAGCCCGCCACAGGCAGCGCGCCCGCCGCGCAGGCGCCCGCCCAGGGACGCGTGCGCGACATCACCTTCCTGCTCGACGTCACGCCCTACGGCAAGCACGCCTTCTACTACGCCGGCCAGGACCACGGCGAGTTCGCCCGCGCCGGCTTCAACGTGAAGTTCGCCTCCGCCCAGGGCTCGGGCGACTGCGTGCGCAAGGTGGCCGCCAAGTCGGCCGACTTCGGCCTCGCCGACACCGGTGCGACGATCCTCGCCCGTGCCGAGGGCGCCGCCGCCAAGATCGCCTTCATGACCCATTACAAGAACCTCATGAGCGTCCTGTCGCCCAAGAAGAACGGCATCGCCAAGCCCGCTGACCTCGAGGGCAAGACCATCGCCACCACGGCGGGCGACGCCAGCCTGGTCATGCTCCCGGCCTTCGCCAAGATCAACAACTTCGACGCTGGCAAGGTGCAGACGCTCGTCATGGACTTCCCCTCGAAGCTGCCGGCGGTCCAGGCCGGGCGCGCCTCCGGCTCGTTCGACTATTACACTTCCTGGCCCACCTGGGAGGCCGCGGGCAAGAAGCAGAACGAGGAGATGACGGCCCTGCTCTACGCCGACTTCGGCCTCGACATGTACAACAACGGCATCGTCGTCACCGACGACACGCTGCGCGGCGACCCGGAGATGGCGAAGGCGTTCTTCCAGGCGCTGGCCGAGGCGATCGCCTGGTGCGTGCAGGACCCCGACGCCGCGAACGCCATCACGCTCAAGTACAACCCGGCGCTCGACCGCGACATCGCCCGCCGCGAGCTACAGGTCGCCATCGACTTCCTGATGGTGGACGAGGTGCGTCGCAACGGCATCGGCACCATGTCGGAAGACAAGATGCGCCAGACCTACCAGCTCGTCATCGCGAACTACACGGATATGAAGCGCCCGGTGGACTTCAACGAGTTCTGGACGACCGAGTACGCCCCGCGCGGCGTCCTGCCCAAGACGTAGCGCCCGAGCGGAGCCACATGACGACGCCAGCCAATACCATCACCCAGCCGCGCCCGGGCGAGGCCGCCCCCGCCATCGCTGTCCGCGACGTGCTGAAGGTCTACGGCACGCGCGCCGGTCCGGTAAAGGCGCTGGAGGACGTCGCCTTCACCGTGGGCGCCGAGGAGTTCGTCACGATCGTCGGCCCCAGCGGCTGCGGCAAGACCACCGTGCTGAAGATCCTGGCCGGGCTCGTCCCGCCGTCTAGCGGCGCCGTCGAGATCTTCGGCGCCCCGGTACGCGGCCCCGTCGAGGGCGTCGGCATGGTCTTCCAGGCGCCCGTCTTGCTGAAGTGGCGCACCGTCCTCGACAACGTGCTGCTGCCCATCGAGATCCTGCACCGCGACCGGCGCGCCTACGTCGAGCGCGCCCGCCACCTGCTCGCCCTGGCCGGCATCGCCGAGTTTGCCGCCCGCTATCCGCGCGAGCTATCGGGCGGCATGCAGCAGCGCGTCGCCATCTGCCGCGCGCTCGTCCACGACCCGCGCCTCTTGCTCATGGACGAGCCGTTCGGCGCGCTCGACGCCCTCACCCGCGATCAGATGAACCTGGAGCTGCTCCGCATCTGGAGCGAGAGCCGCAAGACCAGTGTGCTCATCACGCACAGCATCCCGGAGGCGGTGTTCCTGGCCGACCGCGTTATCGTCATGACGCCGCGCCCCGGCCGCGTCGCCGAGGTCGTGCCGATCGACCTCCCCCGGCCCCGCGCCGCCGCCACCCGCCTCGACCCGCGCTTCACCGCCCTCGTCGAGCACATCGGCCGCCTGCTGGGGATCGACTACACCGGCGACTGACCCGGCCAGACTACGGGTTACTCGGGAATTGCTGTCGCTCGTCCGGAGCGGTGATCAAGCCGAGGTTGGCCAATCCCTTCGTGGTAAGATGAAGCCGATATTTCGACGCGGTCAGTTGACGTAGTCTGGCGATTCACCAGGGGCAGGGGGCTGACAACATGGAGCACAAGGCTGCCACGGCACGCCAGCAGCTCCCTGTGCCGCCTGTGCCGACCGGCACACCGACGACGGTGGAGATCGCCGCTCAGCAGGGCGTGGCACCGATCGAGGACATCGACGAGCTGCTTGGGGACTTCTGGCCAGAGGACGAGTCGGAGGACGAGTTCCTGGCCACGATTCGAGCCTGGCGCGATGGTTTGGCCCCACGATCTGTGTAGGCATTGGGCGTACGTGCGGACGGCCAGCGAACGGCTTGGCCGTCCGATTTCCGCGGCGGATGCCTGGCAAGCCGCGACCGCGCTTCTGCACGGCATCCCGCTCGTGACACACAATCGCCGGCACTACATGACGGTGCCAGGGCTGACAGTGATCTCTGAAGCGCCTACCTAGAGCCGTTTGCGCGCCAGGTGAGCGGCCCGCGTGTCGTAGGGGCGGCTCTCGTGGCCGCCCGCGGCCTGTGGCGCGGAATACTGCGAGCGCCACTGCCCCCGT
>JAJPHF010000111.1 GCA_021325365.1 Pseudomonadota bacterium | reverse complement strand
TTGCCGGCGTGTTCGGCGCCTTCGGCATGGAGTCGGCCATCCTGGGCGGCTTCAGCCTGACGGGCGAGCGCGAGGGCCTGTACACCACGCCGCTGCGCGCGCTCGACGACGCCTCCTACGCCGACGTGTACCGCTACTGCAAGGAGGGCGTGCGGCGGCTCGGCGAGCCGGTGGACGCGCTGTACATCAACGGCGCCGGCTGGGACTACGTGCCGGCCATCGACCTGCTGGAGCGCGACCTGCGGCTGCCCGTCATCTCGGCCACCAACGCCGAGATGTGGCTGGCGTACCGGCGAATGGGCATCAGCCACCGCGTCGAGGGCGTCGGCACCCTCATGCGCGAGTATTACGCGGCCGACGTGTAAGGGGAAGCGCCATGCTGAGCCAGGAAGAGAACGAGCTGATCACGCGCGTGGGGCCGGGCACGCCGATGGGCGCGGCCCTGCGCCGCTACTGGCTGCCCGCGCTGCTGGTGGAGGAGCTGCCCGCGCCCGACTGTCCCCCGGTGCGCGTGCGGCTGTTGGGCGAGGACCTCGTCGCCTTCCGCGACAGCATGGGCCAGCTCGGGCTGCTGGGCGCCCACTGCCCGCACCGCGGCGCCTCGCTGTTCTTCGGGCGCAACGAGGAGTGCGGGCTGCGCTGCGTGTACCACGGCTGGAAGTTCGACGTCGCGGGCGCGTGCGTCGACATGCCGAGCGAGCCCGAGGAGAGCAGTTTCAAGCACAAGATTCGCCATACCGCCTATCCTTGCGTGGAGAAGGGCGGCGTCATCTGGACCTACATGGGGCCGCCCGCCGAGCAGCCACCGCTCATAGACCTGGAGTGGATGCGCGCGCCGGCCGGCCACTGCCACGTGTCCAAAACGTACGAAGAGTGCAATTACCTGCAGGCGCTCGAAGGGGGCGTGGATACCGCCCATTCGTCGTTCCTGCACCGGATGATGAATCCCTCGGCGCGCACGGACCGGGCCACGGAGCGCTACCGCGCGCGGGCGGTGGCGCCGAAGCTGGAAGCGCTGGTGACCGACTACGGGTTTACCTACGCGGGGATTCGCAGCCTGCCGGACGACGGGACGCGGTACGTCCGCGTGTACCAGTTCGTCATGCCGTTCCACCAGATGCGAGCCTACGAGGGCTACGCGGGCCGGCCGCTCATTCAGGGGCACATGTGGATGCCGATCGACGACGAGCAGACGTGGGTCTACAACTGGATGTACGTGCGCGACGGCTCGGCGCTCACGCCGGAGGAGATTCGCGCCGAGGAAACCGAGACCGGGCGCGCGGCCGACGACCTGCTGCCCGGGTACCGCCTGAAGCGCAACCGGTCGAACGACTACCTGATCGACCGCCAGGAGCAGCGCACGACGAGCTGGACGGGCATTCAGGGCGTGAACACGCAGGACATCGCCATCCAGGAGAGCATGGGGCCGATCTACGACCGCACCCGTGAGCACCTCGGCGCGAGCGATCTGGCGGTAATCACCACTCGCCGCCTCCTCCTGCAGGCCGCCCGCGACGCGGCCGCCGGGCGGGAGCCGCTGGGCGTCCGCAGCAGCGCCCAAAGCGTCCGTCCCGCCGAGATGATCCTTCCCGAGGGCGTGCCCTGGCCGGAAGCGATGAAGGAGGAGCTACTCGTTCGCTGGTAGGCCGGTGCGGTAGGGCGTCGCGCCAACCGCTACGAGTAGCGGCGCGGCAGCCAGGGAGAGGGTACATGGCGGAGCAGTCAACCGGCCGCGCCAACGATCCGGCGGTCGCCCTGGCCGCCTACGCGGCTGACGTCACGTTCGAGCGCCTGCCCGAGGCGCTGGTCGCCGTGCTGAAGCGCATCGTGCTGGACACCTTGGGGACGGCGCTGGCCGGCAGCACCCTCGGCACGGGCTGCGCCGAGCTGCTGGCGGTCGTGCGCGACGCCGGCGGCCGCCCCGAGAGCACGCTGCTGGGCTTCGACGCGCGCGTGCCAGCGCCGCTGGCGGCGCTCGCCAACGGGGCCACGTGCCACGCGCTCAACTACGAGGACGTGTATCCCGGCGGCGGGCACCTGGGCGCGGTGACGCTGCCCGCGGCGCTGGCGGTGGCCGAGCGGCAGGGCGACGTGAGCGGCCGCGAGCTTCTGGCGGCCCTCGCGGCCGGCGCCGAGATCGCCGCGCGTCTGCAAGTGGCCGTGCGGCGGGCCGACGACGGCACCTCGGAGGCGAAGCCGCAGCCGACGCAGATGCTGGGCTGCTTCGCGGCGGCGGCCAGCGCCGGGCGCGTGCTGCGGCTCGACGCGGCCGCCATGCGGAGCGCGCTGGGCCTGGCGCTGATGCAGGCGTCGGGCAACCGGCAGCCCGTGGTGGAGGGCACGCCGGCGAAGGCGATCTACGCGGCCTTCCCCAATCAGAACGGGGTGCTCAGCGCGCTGCTGAGCGCGCGCGGGCTGCGGGCCGACTGCGCCGTGTTCGAGGGCGAGGCGGGGCTCTTCCCGACCTTCTACCACAATCGCTACTATCGCCCGGCGCTCGTCGAGGGCCTGGGCGCGGAGTTCTACACGCTGGACGTGGGGTTCAAGCCCTGGCCCACCACCAACCGCGCGCACCCGTTCATCGAGGCCGCCCTGGAGCTGGGCGCGAGCCACCCGCTCGACGCCATCGAGGAGGTCCACATCCGCGGCGGCAACCACATCCGCACGTTCTGCGAGCCGCTCGCCATCCGCCAGCAGCCACAGACGAGCGTGGAGGCCGAGGACAGCATCTTCTTCGGCGTGGCCAAGGCGCTGGTGAACGGCGCGGTGACGCTCGCCGACTTCCAGCCGGAGGGGCTGCGCCAGCCCGAGACCGTGCAGCTTGGGGCGCGCATGCGCTACTCGATCGAGCCGGAGCTGGGGCACGCCGGCATCGTGGAGGTCACGACCCGAGGGGGCGGGCGCTACGCTTGCCGGGTCGACAAGCCGCTGGGCGACCCGGCGAAGCCGCTCAGCGACGCGCAGCTGGTGGCGAAGTTCCGCGACTGCGCCCAGCACGCGGCCAACCGCCTCACCCCCACGGCCATCGACGCGGTGATCGCGCTGGTCGAGCAGCTCGAGCAGGCGCCCAACGTGGGCGCGCTGACGGCCCTCCTCCGCGCGGGCTGAGCCGCCCCTTGCCCGGCGCCGGCGTGGTCACCGAGCGCCGGGGTAGCGGGCGTTCAGGTCGTCGAAGAAGCCGCTCTGCTCCAGTTCGTGCAGGAAGTGGTCGTCGTAGTAGCTGTCGAGCGGCAGATCGCGCGCCCGCGGGTTCGACGGCGCGAGGTCTTCTTGCACCGCGACCTCGAAGGCCGCGGGGTTGGGGTAGGGCGGCAGCTTGAAGCGGTCGCGCATGAAGTCGTAGGTCTCGCCGGCCGTCGCCCGATCGTTGATGCCAGCGTACTTGAGCAGCACGTCGATGGCCGCCTCGCGGTCCGCGCGGACGCGGTACAGCGCCTCGGAGTAGGCCTTCACGTAGTTGCGGACGCGGTCGGGCCGCTCGGTGTTCTGGCGGCGCGTGCTGAGCGCCCCGGCCTGTTGCCACAGGATACCCTGGTCGGCGAGGTTGGCCACCACGTGGAAGCCGGCCTGCACGGCCTGGATGTGCGCCGGCGGCGCGAGCAGCCCGCCCGCGACCTGGCCGCTGAGCATGGCCGCGACGAGCTCGGGCTGGCCACCCAGCTGCTGAACCGTCACGTCGCGGTTCATCTCCAGGCCCGCCTGGCGCAGCGCCAGCCCCGTCATCTCGTAGGTCAGCGTGCCGACGCGGTTCGCGCCGATCGTCTGGCCGCGCAGGTCCTGGAGAGTCTGCACGTCCGGGGCGGCGACCATGAGCAGGATGGGGTGATCCAACGCGGTCGTCACCCAGACCGTGTCCGCGCCCTCCAGCACCGCGGCCATCGGCGCGGGCGCGGCCGTCTCGGCGAAGTCCATCTCGCCGGCGAGCATCGACTGCACGAGGGTGGGGCCGCCGGGAATGGCCTGCAAGTCGGCGTCGAGCCCGTACTGCTCCAGCAGCCCGCTTTCCTTGGCCATGAAGGTGGCGATGTAGACCCCCGTGACGGCGCCGTAGGCCACGTGGATGCGGTCGAGCGTGGGCGGGGCGGTGGGCGCGCTGGCGGCGGGGCTCCCCGGCGCCTGGGCCGCCGCGGCCTGGGTCGGCGCGCCCGCGGCGGCCGGGCGCGGCGTCGCGGCCGAGGGGGAGGTCGACGAGGTGCAGGCGACGAGTGCCAGCGCGAGGCAGGCCGCGAGATGCTGTCGCAAACCCATTCCCTTCTCCCGCGCGCTGGCGAACCGCGCGCGGCCAGCGCGTCAGAACAGGATGCTCACCGCGCGGGGCAGGGGGCTGTGGTCGAGCGTGACCGTGCGGCGCACGATGCGCCAGCCCGCGTCCCCGCGGCGTAGCCGGTCCTGCCGCGCGCCGTAGTATGCCTGCTCGAAGCGCCCGACACGCACCTGGTGGACCACGAAACAGGAGTGGACGGCCACCTCGTCGGCGCGCTCGGTGGCCGCCACCACGACGTTCGTGATGAGGTGCCGCGTGATGGACGGGGGGCGCTCGGCGTAGGTCTGCTGCGTCGCCAGGCGCTCGACGACCAGGCCGAGGAAGGCGCGGTCGTAGTCGCCCGGCGGGAAGCCCAGCGCGCTGCGGTCCGCCACCCGCTCTTCCAGGCGCGGATCGGGATCGCCCAGGGGCATCGCGTAGCTGGCGTCGTCGGCAAACAGCTCCAGCCACTCCGCGAGGCGCCGCTCGTCGAGCAGGCGCGCCTCGCGGTAGTAGAACTGCTCGATCTCGTGCTGGAGCAGCAGCTCGGCCGGCAGGTCCCGCATCTACGGCTCCCCGGCCTGCACGAGCGCGGCCCAGTAGGCGTAGAAGCCACGCTGGTTGTGCTCGGAGAAGCGCGGCCCGACGAGGCCCGGCAGCCCCGCGATATCCCACCCCTCCTGGCCCGGCCAGCGGCCCTCCTGCCGCAAGCCCATGCCGTAGTGGAAAGGCAGCTCGCGCGCCCGCGGCGAGCGCGTGCTCTCGGTGGTGCGCTCGAAGATCTCCGCGTCGTCCTGCTCGAACATGCCGGCGGCGAAGTGGCCCTCGCGGCGAAACTGCGTGAGCGCCGCCGCGCGCACGGCCGGCGGCGCGGCCCGCGGCAACATCAGCCACTGCCAGACCTCGGAGTCCGTGGGGCCCTTGGGGTGGATCAGGTAGAACACCCAGCCGCGCAGCGCCGTCTGGCCGCCGACGAACGAGAAGTTCGGGAACACGTTGCCGTGGGAGATGACATACGGCTTCGATGGGGTGTCGGCCAGGCGCTCCTGCAGGCGGGCGTAGCGCGTGGTGACGTACTCCACGACCTCGGGCCCCATCGTCCGCGCGCGGGCGAGGTCGCGCTCGTAGGTCTCGCGCCCAGTGACCAGCCCGCCCAGGCCGTGGCCGTGCTCCAGCGCGACCTCGAACGGCCCCCAGTCGGCCTGCGCGTACTCGAAGCCGCTGGTGGCGCCGCGGATGCCCAGGCGGTTGGCGGCGCCGTGGGCGGTCGGGGTGTGGTAGTGGTCGCCGGCGGCGTTCTCGGCCAGAAACTTCCAGTTGCCGCGCGTGCGGTAGCGCGTCGTCGCCGCGACGTCCAGCCCGCCCAGCTCCTGGGCGACGACCAGGCGGTCGAGGTACCAGCCCATGCCGCCCAGGTACGCGGCGAGCGGCGGCGCCGCGGGGTCCCAGCAGCCGAAGATCAGCCCGCCGAACACCTCCAGCCGCGGCACTTCCAGGAGCCCCAGCTCCGCCCGGTCGAGATCGTCGTAGTAGGCCTCGGCGTGGAACGGCACGCCGGTAAGCTGGCCCTCGGTGTTGTAGGTCCAGCCGTGGTAGCCGCAGGTGAAGGCGAGGGCGTGGCCGCGCTCGAGCTGGCAGACGGCGTTGCCGCGGTGGCGGCAGCTATTCAGGAAGGCGCGCACGCGGCCCGCCGGGTCGCGGCAGACGATCACCGGGTCCTCGCCCATGAAGCTCGTCACGAAGTCGCCCGGCGCCGGCAGCGCCGCCTCCGGGCCGAGGAACAGCCAGCAACGGCCGAAGACCTGTTCTAGCTCGCGCTCATAGAGCGCCGGGTCGGAGAAGATGCGGCGGCTGACCAGGCCGCGCCGCACGTCGACGAGCGGCGCGGGCATCGCGTTGTCGGAGGCGCTGCGCGGGCTCATCCGCTCCCCCTTTCGCGCGGGCGGCCGCTCCAGGCCGCCCTCCCTCGCGCCGGCCGGCCGCCAGCGCCGCCGCCTCGCCCGTGAGCGCCGTGCCCCGGGCAGGCGCGGGCGCCGCTGGCCGTCGCCGGGGCGGCCGCCATCGCCAGCCGGCTGCCGCGCCCATCCTGGGGGCACCGCGCGCCACCGACGGCTGGCGCGGCGCGCTTACTTGCGGTAGCGAATCTCGAAGGTAGTGCAGCCGTCCGGCGCGGTCCACGGCCCGTGCGGCATGCCGGGCGGGCGGCAGGCGTACATCCCCTTGGTGAACGTCTCGTTCAGCTGGAGGTCGTGCAGCGCCCCCTCGACGATCCAGACCTCTTCCCAGAAGTCGTGGTGCTGGACGCCCATCGGGCTGGTGTCCGTGCCGGGCGCGAAGCGGAGCAGGCGCGTGTAATCGCCCGTCTCCGGGTCGCGGCTCAGGATGCGCTCGCTCAGCCCCGCCGGCGCCCCCGCCACGGGCTGCCACGGCAGCGTCTCCACGTCGAAGAACTCGTATTCCGGCTTGGGCATCCAGCTCCCTCCCGCGCGACCGACGTCCAGTTGGTTATACGTCAGCGGCGCCCAGGCCCCCAGCTTCCCGCGGCGGCGTCAGTCTAGATCGTCCACGACGCTCACGCGATACGCGCAGCGCAGCTCGCGCCCGCGCACCGGGTCCTCGAGCGCGGCCACGAACTCCCGGTCGAACCGCAGCGCGCCCCCCAGCAGCGGCAGCGTGCCGCCGTAGATCACGCTGTCGTCCGTGGCCCCCGCCCGCGCCCGCACGGCAGCCAGCACGGCGTCGGGCGCCAGCAGCCCGGCCACGCTGCCCTCCTGATAGAGCGCGCCGCCGCTCCAGCTCCGTAGCACGCAGGCGTCCCAGTGGTCCCGCACGTCCGTCCAGCGCCACAGGCGACTGCCGAGCGGCTTGGGGCAAACCTGCTTCGACCGCCGCACCGAGACCCGCTCCAGGTCGCGGTCGGTGTGGTCGCTCCCCACGCCGACGTGCAGCTCGCCGCCGGCGACGACCAGCACGAACTCGGCCTCGCCCGACGTCTCGCCCCCCACGACGGCGATCGTGGCATCGGTGGTCAGCCGCTCGGGCGCCAGGGCGTACACGGCCGGCGTGCGCTCGGGCGCCGGGATGCCGTGCTCGCGCAGCTCGTCCACGTGGCGGGCGACGGCCGCCTGATCGCGGCCCGTGTAGCCGGCGATCAGCAGGCGTCGCGGCGCGAGGGCGAGCGGGCGCGCGTCGGGCTCGACGGTGAAGTGCAGCATGTGAGCGGCCCCCGGACCGGGCTGACGGGTCGGCGCTCAGCGCGGCCTGCCGATTCTACCACGCGCTCACTCGCGCTCGCGCACGCGCTCGATGTGGCCCGCGATGATCGGCTTGCCGTGCTCGTCGTAGATGCGCCGCGACGTGTACCCCTCCGGCCAGATGCCGGTGAACCAGTAGCGGATGCCGAACTGGATGCGCATGTAGCGGAGCGGATAGGGGCTGTCGTTGTAGTGCTCGTGCTCGAACATGGCCGGCGGCACGTGCAGCACGTCGCCGGCCTCCCAGTGCTGCGCCTCGCCCCGCACGTCGGAGTAGCCCTCGCCGGAGAGCACGTAGATGACGGCCTCCAGGTGCTTGTGGCGGCCGCTGTGGTGGTAGGGCGGCTCCTCGAAGATGTGCGTGATGCCGACGCTGGTGAACTGGAAGCCGTTGCGCGGGTCGGCCAGATACCAGCTCTGGTCGTGCTGGTTCTCGTTGGCCTCCAGCTTGTTGGCGCCGGTCTCGCCGATGTTGCAGGGCGCGTCCTCCAGGTGCAGCGCCAGGCGCCGGCCGTCGCGCTGCCAGAGCTGCGACGTCTCGGGCGGGACGGTGGCCAGGACCGCGGGGTCGTTGGGGCCGCAGTCCTCGAGCTGCTCGAGGCGCGCGAGGTGGACGAACCGCTCCAGCTCGGAGCAGGTGGCCGAGAGGTAGAGGGCCGGCGTGGCGCCAGTGTTGAAGTGCTGGTGTACGGCGCGATACGGGATCTGCAGCGTCGTGCCCGTGTGCCAGTCGAGGCGCTGCCCGTCGACGACGCTGAAGCCCTCGCCCTGGAGGAGGTACACCGCCTCCTCGCCGTGGGAGCGCTTGCCGGTGTGCCAGCCGACGGGGATCTCGGCCTTCACCACGCAGCCGCCCATCGTGGGAAAGCCGAGCGTGTTGGACAGCATGAGCTTCACCCGCGCATCCTGGCGCGTGCGCACCCAGGGGATGTCCCGGTCGTGGGCGATCATCGGCGAGCGCCGAAACGCCTCGTCGATCTGTGGGCCAGCCGCCAGCCACTCGTCGTAGAACGTCGCCACCTTGCGCCCCTCCCCGTCTGCTGACTTGCCCGGCGCCGCTCCCCCGCGCACCACCTCGGCGTGGTGGTGCACAGCAGCCTGTACTATACTAGCTCGATTTGCCCGCTCGGGCAGCGCTCGGTCGAAGCGGCGACTTTCCGCACGTCCCGTAGTAGAATCTGGCGTGACGGCGCGTACCGCGCGAGGGTAGTGCGATGAGCGAGCGCGAACAGGTGCTAGAGCGGCTACGCGCCACCGTCGAGCCGGCGGCGGGCCGCATTCCTGCCTTCATCTACACTAACCCCACGGTGTACGCGCTGGAGCTGGAGCGCATCTTCCAGCGCGCCTGGCTGTTCGTGGCGCACGAGTCGGAGGTGCCCGCACGGGGCGACTACGTGACGCGGCACATGGGCGAGCAGCCGGTGATCGTGAGCCGCGGCGAGGACGGCGTCGTGCGCGTCATGCTGAACGTCTGCCGCCACCGCGCGATGCGGGTCGTGCGCGCGGACGCGGGCAACGCCGCGCACTTCCGCTGTCCGTACCACGGCTTCACCTACGCCTCGACGGGCCAGCTCACCGGGGTGCCGTTCCAGCAGGAGGCCTACGGGGACGCGCTCGACCGCTCGGCGATCCGCCTCGTGCAGGCCCGCGTGGGGACCTACCGCGGGCTGATCTTCGCCACCTGGGACCACGCGGGCGAAACGCTCGACGAGTACCTGGGAGCGATGAAATGGTACCTGGACCTCGTCGCGGGGCGCGGACCCATGGAGGTGCTGGGGCCGCCCCAGCGGTGGACCGTCCCCTCGACGTGGAAGCTGCCCGCGGAGAACTTCGTCTCCGACGCCTACCACACGGCCTATACTCATGCCTCGCTCGCCAAGCTGGGCCTGGTCGCCTCGACCGGCTTCGGCCAGGCCGGCTACCACGTGACGGCGGGGCACGGGCACGGGCTGGGGATCGGCATCCAGCACGAGGGATCGCCGTACCCGCCGGAGCTGCACCCCGCGTTCGAACAAGCCCTCACGCCCGACCAGCTCCGCATCCTGCACCAGGTGAAGAACCTGCACGGCAGCGTCTTCCCCAACCTGTCGTTTCTCATCGCGAGCGCGATCCCGGTGGACGGCCGGCTCGTCTCGGGCACGACGCTGCGGCTGTGGCAGCCGCGCGGGCCGAATTGCATGGAGATCCTCTCCTGGTGCCTGGTCGAGCGGGATGCGCCGGCCTGGTGGAAAGCGGCGAGCCGGACGGCCTACGTGCAGACCTTCGGCACGTCGGGCATCTTCGAGCAGGACGACACCGAGAACTGGGAGGCGCAGACGCGGACGAGCGACGCGCTGCAAGCGCGTGACGACGACCTGATCCTGAACTACCAGATGGGCCTGGGGCAGCCGCCACTCGGGGACTTCCCGGGGCCGGGCGTGGTCTACGAGGGGAAGTTCAACGAGGCGAACGCTCGCGCCTTCTACCAGCAGTGGCTCGACTACCTGCTCGCCGCGGAGCCCGACCGCCCCGACAAGCGGGGCGCCGCTGGCGGCGCCGGGGCCGTTGCGGCCGGCGGCGCGCGGCGCGGGCGCTAGCGGGGCTGGCGCCGCCAGCCGCCACCACCGCAGGCGTGGGAGCGTACCATGTCAGACGCGGGTACGGCGTTGGTTGCCGGGGAGCTATACCTGGCCGTCTGCCACTTCCTGTACCACGAGGCCGAGCTGCTGGACAGCAACCGGCTGGAGGAGTGGCTGGACCTACTCACCGACGACGTGGTCTACCAGATGCCCGTCCGCACGACGCGCGGGCGCGGCGCCCCGAGCGACGTGTCGTATGACATGTACTACTTCGACGAGACGCACGCAACGCTGCGAACGCGCATCGCCCGCCTGCAGACGGACTTCGCCTGGGCGGAGGACCCGCCCTCGCGCACCCGGCACTGCGTCTCCAACGTGCGCGTGGAGCCGGGGGCGCGGCCCGACGAGCTAGCGGTGCGCAGCTACTTGCTGCTCTACCGGAACCGCGGCGACGATCCCGGCCACGACTTGCTGTCGGCCGAGCGCCACGACGTGCTGCGGCGGGCGGATGGGGGATGGCGCCTGGCGCGGCGCTGCATCATTCTCGACCAGGCAAACCTCGGCACGCGCAACCTGGCGATTTTCCTGTAGCGTGGGCGCCTGAGACGGGCTCGCGAGCGCTGGAGGGGCCGCGCGGCGACGGGGGCTGACGCGACGGCCAGGGACCGATCCCGAACGGCGACGGAGGAGCAGGGCGTGACGGGCTGGCTGGCGGGTAAGGCGGCGCTGGTGACCGGGGGCGCCGCGGGCATCGGGCGGGCGGTGGTCGAGCGCTTCGTGGCGGAGGGCGCGCGCGTCTGCGTGCTCGACCGCGCGGCGGACGGACTCGCCGCGCTGGTGGAGGCGCACGCGGGGGCGGTGGTAGCCGCGCCGGGCACCGTCACGCGGCTCGACGACAACCAGCGGGCGGTGGACCTGGCCGTCGGCGCCTTCGGCCGCCTCGACGTGTTCGTGGGCAACGCGGGGATCTTCGATTGCTTCGCGCGCCTGCTGGAGCTGCCGGAAGAGCGCATCGAGCAGGCGTTCGACGAGGTGTTCGCGGTCAACGTGAAAGGCTATCTGCTGGGGGCGAAGGCGGCGGCGCCGCAGCTGCGAGCGAGCGGCGGTAACATGGTATTCACGGTGTCGAACGCGGGCTTCTACCCGGACGGCGGCGGCCCGATCTACACGGCGAGCAAGCACGCCGTCGTGGGGCTGGTCCGCGAGCTGGCGTTCGAGCTAGCGCCCACCGTGCGCGTGAACGGCGTGGCGCCGGGGGGCACGGTCACGGGGCTCGACGGCCCGCCCAGCCTGCGCGACTTCTGCGCGCGCCGGCTGACGGGCGCGGCGCGGGAGGCCATGATTCGCCAGCGCAACCCGCTTGGGCTCGCCCAGCAGCCGGCGGACCACGCCGCCGCTTACGTGCTGCTGGCATCCGACCAGGCGCGCGCGATCACCGGGGCGGTCATCCCGAGCGACGGCGGCATCGGCGTGCGCGGCATGGGCGGCCCGGCGGGCTGAGGATCGAAGGTAGGAGTTCAGCGGGATTCAGCAGGAGGTAGGCAGATGGGGCTGGCATACACCCGTGGCGAGGTCAAGGACCGCGTCCGCGCGCACTGGCGCGGCGCCTGCAACGTCACGCTCCCCTCGTTCACCCAGGACTTTACGGCGCTCAACGAGGCGGGCATTCGGCACGACGTGCGCCGCTCGGCGGAGTTTGGGTTCTGGGGCACGCTCATCGCCTCGGAGTGCGGCACCACGTTCGACCAGTACCTGAAGTTCATGGAGATCGCGGCGGACGCGGCGCCGGCCGGCCTGCGGCTCGTGACGCACGCGAGCTTCAGCACGACCGACGAGGCCATCCGCGCCTGCCAGTGCGCGGAGGAGCTAGGCTTCGAGGCGGTGCTGCTCTCCTATCCGACGACCTTCCAGCCGAAGTCGGCGCGCGAGATCGTGGAGTACACGCGGGAGTTCGCCGAGCGAACGAACCTCGCGATCATCCTCTTCGGCGTGCTGACCTGGGGGTTCAAGCGGCTGCACCCGAGCGGCTTCCCGCCGGAGGCGCTGGAGGAGATGGCGAAGCTCCCGACCGCCGCGGCCATCAAGTACGAGGCCAACCCGCCCGCCATGCCCACCGGCCTGGCCGACACACTGCGCCGCTGTGGCCAGCACGTGCTGGTCGAGTGCCCGCTGGAGCAGTACGCGCCGGCGCTGATCGACTGGTACGGGATGCCGTGGATGGGCACGAGCGCCTACGACTCGTTCGGGGACCGCGTGCCGCGCTG
>JAJPHF010000012.1 GCA_021325365.1 Pseudomonadota bacterium | reverse complement strand
TCGCTGTCGCGCATGAGCCGCAACGGCTGGCTGCGCGTGCGGCGCATCGGCAACCGCGGCTACTACTCGCTGACGCCGAAGAGCAAGCGGCTGCTGGAGGAGGGCGCCGAGCGTATCTTCGTGCGGCGCACGGGCGCCTGGGACGGCCACTGGCGCGTGCTGACCTACTCGATCCCGGAGCGGCGGCGCGAGGTGCGCGACGAGCTGCGCAAGCAGCTGACCTGGATGGGCTTCGGCCCGCTGAGCAGCGGCACGTGGCTCTCGCCGCACCAGCTCGAGGGCGAGGTGGCGGCGCTGGTGGAGCGGCTGGGCATCCGCGATCTGGTCGAGGTGTTCGCCGCGAGCCACCTGGGCTTCGCGGACGACCGCGCGCTGGCGCAGCGCTGCTGGGACCTGGCGGCGCTGAACGCGCGCTACGCGGCCTTCCTGGCGCGGTATCAGCCGCGCTACGAGGCGCACCGGGCGCGGCTGGCGCGGGGCGAGAGCGTGCCGGACAGCGAGTGCTTCGTGGAGCGCTTCCTGCTGCTGCACGAGTACCGGCGGTTCTTCTTTCAGGACCCGGAGCTGCCGGCCGAGCTGCTGCCGCCCGGCT
Organism: Pseudomonadota bacterium; assembly: GCA_021325365.1. The sequence goes on along the minus strand of JAJPHF010000012.1, from coordinate 60,897 downwards.
GGCTGGGCGGCGCGGCGGCCCAGCTCTTCCAGACGTATCACGGGCTGCTGGCCGAGCGGGCCAACGCCTATCTGGACTCGGTGTTCGAGGCGCCGCCGAGCGCCCGGCGCCGCCTGGCGCCGCGGCCGGTGGCCGCGCCCGCGGCGGCCGAGCTGCTGGCGGCGGGCTACGACCAGCTGTCAGCCGTCAGCCGTCAGCTGTCAGCGGCGGGCCAGCAAGCGGCGGGCTGATAGCTGAACGCTGATAGCTGACGGCTGATAGCTGAATGCTGAAAGCTTACGGCTGACAGCTTTCGAGAGGAGACTCCCCGTGGCGGTTGCGCTGAGCAAAGAGGGCAAGGTCGGCGTCATCAAGTTCAACCGGCCCCCGGCCAACTCCTACAACCACGAGTTCATGAAGGAGCTGGACCAGGCGATCTACGAGGCGCGCTGGGACGAGGACGTGAAGGTCGTCGTCATCACGAGCGAGCTGCCCGGCTTCTTCTGCGCGGGCGCCGACGTGAAGGCGCTGGCCGAGGGCAACGACCACTACCGCACGATGTTCGACATCCACGCCCACGAGACGCTGGCGAAGCTGGAGCGCACGCCAAAGCTCGTCATCGCGGCGATCAACGGCCACTGCCTGGGCGGCGGCCTGGAGATCGCGCTGGCCTGCGACATGCGCTTCATGGGGCGGGGCGGGGAGCGCCCGCCGCGCATCGGCCTGCCGGAGATCACGCTGGGTGTCATTCCGGGCACCGGCGGCACGCAGCGCCTGCCGCGCCTGATCGGCATCTCGAAGGCGATGGACCTGATGGTGACGGGCGAGGGCGTGGTGCCGGAGCGCGCGCTGGAGCTGGGCATTGTCGACAAGCTGTTCGACAGCGATGAGCTGCTCCCGAAGACGATGGAGTACGCCGACAAGCTGGCCAACGGCCCGGCGCTGGCGGTCGGCGGCGTGAAGATTGCCGCCCAGCAGGGGAAGGAAGTGGCGCTGGAGTACGGTAATCTCATCGAGCGGGAGATCCTGCGCCGCATCTTCGAGACCCAGGACGCCGCCGAAGGGATGGGGGCCTTCGCGGAGAAGCGCAAGCCCACCTGGCAGGGCAAGTAGCGGGTACGTGTCGTCGTCCCTTCCCTCTGGGGAAGGGGGTTAGGGAGTTAGGGAAGCATGATTACGCGAGAGGCCCAGTGGGGCGAGTTCCAGGGCGTGCGCAAGTTCGAGTCGCCGCAGGAGCTGCCCGAGGACTACGCGAAGTTCCTGAAGCGCCTGCTGTACGTCCAGGCGGATACGGAGTTCGCGTCGGTGCAGCAGCACCGCCCGTGGCTGGACAGGTCGCCGTCGCTGGACGATCGCTGGACCGAGGCGCGCATCGTCGCCGACGAGATGCGCCACGGCTACCAGATCTGCAAGCTGCTGGAGGACTTCGGCCCCGAGGGCGAGGCGCTGATCCAAGACTTGCTGAATCGCCACATGGGCGAGCACAAGCTGGACTCGTTCAACATGGAGTTCGAGAAGTGGAGCGACGTGGCGGCGTTCGCGATGTTCGTCGACCGCGTCGGCATCTACCAGCTTCGCTCGTTCCAGGAGTGCAGCTACGGGCCGCTGGCGCGCGCGATCCCGCTGATGCTGGCGGAGGAGCAGCTGCACATCGGCTTCGGCGCGAACGCGCTCAAGCGCATCGCCAACGACGAGAACTACTACGGCGACAAGGAGGAGGCCCAGGCGGCGGTGAACAAGTGGTTCCCGCGGGCGCTCGACATGTTTGGGCACTCGGACTCCGAGGGCAGCGAGCTGGCCGTGCGGCTGGGCATCAAGAAGTGGCGGAACGAGGAGGCCCGCAAGATGTACCTCGAGGAGGTCGGGCGGCTCCTCGCCGGCATGGGCCTGGAGATGCCCGATCCGATGGCCAACCGGCGCGTGCTGTAGCAGGGGGAGCGGCTGGCTGGCGGCCGCGCGCCTCCAGCCAGCCGACGGCGATGAGCTACGAATACGTGCACCTGGCCGTCGCGGACGGCGTAGCGCGGCTGACGCTCGACCGCCCGCCGCTGAACGTCATCACCATCGCGGTGATGCGCGAGCTGCAGGCGGCGCTGGACAGCCTGGCGAGCGAGCCGGGGCTGCACGCGCTCGTGGTGGCGGGGGCGGGGCGCGCGTTCTCGGCGGGCGTGGACGTGGGCGAGCACCTGGGCGAGTCGTACGAGCCGATGCTGGCCGAGTTCCACGCGGTGTTCGAGCGGCTGGCGGCGCTCGCCGTGCCGACGGTCGCCGTGGTGCACGGGCGGGCGCTGGGCGGCGGCTGCGAGCTGGCGGCGTTCTGCGATTTCGTGCTGGCCGCCGAGACGGCGGAGCTGGGGTTCCCGGAGATCCGGCTGGGCGTGTTCCCGCCGGTCGCGGCCGCGGTGCTACCGCAGTGGCTGGGCGCGCGGGCGGTGCTGCGGCTGGTGCTGACGGGCGAGATCGTCTCGGCCGCCGAGGCGCAGTCGCTGGGGCTGGTGAGCCAGGTTGTCCCCGAGGCCGAGCTTGGGGCGGCGACGGACGCGTTGCTCACGCGGCTGCGGGGCCTGAGCGCGGCGGCGCTGCGGGCGACGCGGCGGGCGATGTGGGCGGCGGAGGGCGGCTGGCGGGCGCGGCTGGCGCGCGCGGAGGCCGTCTACCGCGACGAGCTGATGGCGACGCGCGACGCGACAGAGGGGCTGCGCGCGTTTCTGGAGAAGCGCGCGCCGGTGTGGCAGGATGCCTGATAAGCTGTGCACGATGCGCGAGGCGGTGGCCCGGCTGGTGCCGGACGGCGCGTCCGTGGTGATGGGGACGGCGCTGGAGTCGCTGATCCCGTTCGCCGCGGGCCACGAGCTGATCCGCCAGCGGCGGCGCGACCTGACGCTGGTGGGGCCGATCTCGGACATGCTGTTCGACCAGCTGATCGGCGCGGGCTGCGCGGCGCGCGTGATCGCGGCGTGGGTGGGCAACGTGAGCGCGGGGCTCGGCCACAACTACCGGCGCGCGGCCGAGCACGGCATCCCGCGGCCGCTCGCGATCGTAGACCACAGCAACTACACGCTGGCGTTAGCCCTGCTGGCGGGCGCGCACGGCGTGCCCTACCTGCCGACGCGCAGCACGCTCGGCAGCAACCTGCTGGACAGCAACCCGACGCTCCGCGTCGTCCGGGGCCAGGGATCAGGGGCTGGGAGCCAGGGGCCCGATGAGGGGCCATTTGCGTCCGAACCCTTGGTGCTGGTGCCCGCCTTGGAGCCGGACGTGGCGATCTTGCAGGTGCAGCGGGCCGATGCAGACGGGAACGCGCACGCCTGGGGCAACCTGGGAGTGACGCGCGAGGCGGGGCTGGCAAGCCAGCGGGTGATCCTGGTGGCCGAGGAGATCGTGCCGCGCGAGGTGATCCTGAGCGACCCGAACCGGGTCCTGCTGCCGGGGTTTCGGGTGGACGCGGTGGTCCACGAGCCGTTCGGGGCGCATCCCTCGCCGGTGCAGGGCTATTACGGACGCGACAACGCCTACTTTGACGAGTACCACGCGGCGACGCGGACGCCGGAGGGATTCGCGAGCTGGCTGGCCACCTGGGTGGAGGGCGTGCCGGACCGCGCGGGCTACCTGGCGCGGCTCGGGGAGGCGCGGCGGCAGGCGCTGCTGCCGCGCGAGCACCGGTACGCGGCCCCCGTGGATTATGGTTATTAATGAGCGGTCAGCCATCAGCCGTCAGCTATCAGCCGATGGTGGCTGAAAGACCAAGCGCATGGCTAATTGCTGATAGCTGATAGCTGACAGCTGACAGCTAAGGAGAGCGCCGTGATGGAGCCAGAGAAGTCTCATTACGTGCTCGTGTGTCAAAACGTGGACTGTCTGGCGCGCGGCGCGGGGAAGCTGATGGAGCAGCTCCAGGGACGGCTAGCGGGCTGCGAGAACTGCGAGGTGCGTCCCTACATGTGCTTCGGGGCGTGTCAGGACGGGCCGAACATCGTGCTGTACCCCGAGCGCACCTGGTACGCGCACGTTAGCGAGGGCGACGTCGAGGACATCGCGAGGCACGCGGAGGGCGGGCCGCCGGTCACGCGACTGGAGGAGGGCATCGATCCGTCGCTGAAGACGCTGATCTTCGAGCTGCTGGATGCTGGGCTGTTCTGATGGAAAAGATACTACTCACGAGCGAGAGCGGGCCGGAGCGCTTCGCGGCCTACCAGGAGCAGGGCGGCTACGGCGCGTGGCGGCGGGCGGTGACGGAAGGCTCCGGCGCGGCGGTGCTGGCCACGGTGACCGAGAGCGGGCTGCGCGGGCGCGGCGGCGCGGCGTTCCCCGTGGGCCGCAAGTGGCAGTTCGCGGCCGAGGCGCCCGGCGAGCGCAAGTACGTCGTCTGCAACGGCGGCGAGGACGAGCCGGGCAGCCGCAAAGACCGCTACCTGATGGAGAACTACCCGCACAAGGTGCTGGAGGGCCTGCTGCTGGCGAGCTACGCGATCGGCGCGCGGGAAGCCTACTTGTACGTGAACCGCGAGTACGCCGCGGCGCAGGATAGCCTGCAGCGGGCGCTGGTGGAGGCGGAGGACGCGGGCTACGTCGGCGAGCGGCTGTTCGGCACCGACTACGGCATCGCCGTGCGCATCCACCAGGCCGAGACGACCTACGTGGCCGGCGAGGACTCGGCGGCGGTGGAGAGCCTGGAGGGCAAGAAGGCGCTGCCGCGGCAGAAGCCGCCCTACCCGGCGACGAATGGGCTGCACGGGATGCCGACGGTTGTGAACAACGTCGAGACGCTGGCGAACGTACCGGCGATCGTGGCCCGCGGCGCCGAGTGGTTTCGGTCCATCGGCACGCCCGATAGTCCTGGCACGATGCTGTTCACGACGATGGAGCGCGTGAAGCGCCCGGGCATCTACGAGCTGCCGTTCGGGACGCCGCTGCGCACCCTCTTCGAGGACTGTGCCGGGGGGCTGGACGACCCGCGGCCGTTGCGCGCCATTCTGCCCGGCGGCCCGTCGAGCGGCTTCCTCCTGCCGGACGCCCTCGACCTGCCGCTCGACTACCAGGCGTTCCGCGATGCTGGGTCGTCGCTGGGCTGTGGCGTCATGACGTTCTATCCGGCAGGCACCTGCATGGTGGAGGAGGTGCAGCGGATCGCGCAGTTCTTCGCCGCCGAGTCGTGCGGCCAGTGCCCCGCCTGTCAGATGGAGACGCAGCAGCTGGTACGGATTCTCGATCAGGTGCAGAGCGGCAAGGCGCCGGCGGCGGTGCTGGGCACCGTAGATCGCGTCATTCAGTTCGCCCGTGGCAAAGGCTTCTGCAGCCTCATCAGCATGCCCGCGGCGCCAATTCAGAGCGCGCTCAAGCTGTTCCCAGAAGACTTCCAGCATCACGTCGAACATGGCACCTGCCCCGCGTAGTGCTGAGTGCTGAGCGCTGAGTGCTGAGCCTGCGTGGCTCAGCCGGTGCGCGGCCTCAGGGAAAGAGGAGTAAAGTCATGGCGTTTACCGACAAGGTCACGACGAAGGCCGAGTTCGAAAAGATGGACAAGGAGTACCAGGACCTGCTGGTCCGAGTGCTCACCATCCAGGCCGACTGCGAGATCGGTGGCCCGAACATCTACGTGCCCGAGGGCTGGACCGGCCACCGCGCGCCGAGCGCCTACGACCTGTGGAAGATGGGGCAGACGGCCACCGAGGAGGTCGACCACTTCCGCAAGATGAACGGGCTGCTGAACGACCTGGGCCACGACGCGACCTGGGTGATCTGGCGCCCGCGCGAGGAGCGCTACGTCGAGGCGTTCCGCGCCGGCATGCCGACCTGGGCCGACGTGGCGGTGTTCGGCTTCCTGATGGACCGCGTTGGTCGCTACCAGCTCGAGGAGTTCGAGAACTGTAGCTTCCAGCCGCTGTCCGACGTGCTGCCGGACATCATGCGCGATGAAGTCGGCCACGTGAACTACGGCACCGCGAAGCTCGTCGAGCTGTGCCGCACGCCCGAGGGCAAGGAGGAGGCGCAGGCCGCGCTCGACCGCTGGTACCCGCTGGCGCTCGACTCCTTCGGCCAGAGCGAGTCCAAGCGCAGCGAGCGCTACATCTACTGGGGCCTCAAGCGCCGCATGAACGCCGAGCAGCGCCAGCAGTTCATCGACGAGGTGAAGCCGCTCATCGCCAAGATGGGGCTGCGCCAGCCCGACCCCGAGGCGGGTCGCAAGTACCACTAATCGGCTGCCAAGGGGCGATGGCAGGGTGTGGCGGCCTGCCCACACCCTAGCCAATCGTCCCCGACAAGGTACCAGACGGTCACGTGAGCAGCCGTCGCGGACGGCGGGGGCACCGCGCCCCCGCCGTCCGCGCTGGTTGGGACGCCGCCGCGCCGCGGCCCACGCAAATTTGACAGCCTCGCGTGGGCCGGCTTATCGTCTCTAACGGTAGGGAGCCGGGCGTGAAGAAGATCTTGCTCGCGGACGACGAGCCGGCCGTGCGCCGCCTGGTGACGGCGACGCTGGCCGACGAGACGCGCTATCAGATCCTCGAAGCCAGCGACGGGGCCGAGGCGCTGCGGCTGGCGCGGGCCGAGCGGCCCGCCATGATGCTGCTCGACGTAAACATGCCGGAGATCGACGGCTTCGAGGTGTGTCGGGTGCTCAAGTCCGACCCCGAGACGCACGAGATCGTCGTGGTGATGCTCACCGCGATGGCGCAGACGGCCGACCGCGAACGGGGGGCGGCGGTGGGCGCGGACGGCTTCTTCACGAAGCCGTTCAGTCCGTTGGCGCTGCTCGAGAAAGTGGAAGAGGTGCTGGGCGGCTAGCCGGTTCCCGCACGGCGATCAGCGGCACACGGCATTTCACCGCGGCAGACGACACCGCCGGGGCCGTACAGCCCCGGCGGTGTCTCGCGTATCGACCGGAGGGTGGGCTACTTCGCCCCGTCCTTCTGCATCGCCTCCGACGGGTGGCCGATCACCTCATCGATGATGCCGTAGTCCTTCGCCTGCTCGGGAGTCAGGAAGAAGTCGCGGTCCGAGTCACGGGCCACGCGCTCCAGCGGCTGGCCGCTGTGGAAGGCAAGGATCTCGCGGATCCGGTTCTGTAGCCGCAAGATCTCTTTGGCCTGAATCTCGATGTCGGCTGCCGTGCCCTCGAAGCCGCCGGCCGCCTGGTGGATCATAACCGTCGCGTTGGGCAGCGCGTAGCGCTTGCCCTTGGCGCCGCCGCACAGCAGCACCGCCCCCATGCTCGCGGCCATGCCGACGCAGATCGTGCTCACGTCGGGCTTGATAAGCTGCATGGTGTCGTAGATCGCTAGCCCGGATGTGATCAGGCCGCCCGGCGAGTGGATGTACATGTGGATGTCGCGCTCCGGGTCCTCGCGGTCAAGGAACAGGAGCTGCGCGATGATCAGGTTGGCGACGTGATCGTTGATTGGCGTGCCCAGAAAGACAATGCGTTCCTTCAGTAGCAGGGAATAGATATCGTAAGCCCGCTCCCCGCGGTTGGTCGTCTCGACGACCATGGGGACGAGCTGGTTGTGGAAGTCGTTCACGAGAGTGCCTCCTGTCGTGACACTGCGCTCGCAGACAGCTTACCACCCTGCCCCCCCGGGCCGACAACTAGCCATTTGCCGGGTGGTCCGTCGTCCACAAGCCCGGGCCGGTGGATGGCTTGCCGCGAGGGGCGGGGCCTGCCGTATCATCCGCGACGAGGCACCTCGCGGTTGGGAGAGACGGATGTCGTACGTCCGCGTGATTCGGTATCGGTGGCTGCCCGGTGCCGCGGCGGAGTCGCCGCGGCTGGCGCAGGCGCTGGCGGCCAGCGTCGCCGGACAGCCGGGCAGCCGCGGCGTGCGCGTCCTCGCGGCCCTTGATGGGACCGGCGAGGGGCTGGTGGTCTTCGAGTGGGAGACGCGCGAGGCGCTGAATCGCCACCTGGCCGCGGCGAGCATCGAGGGGCTGGCGCCCTGGGCCGTGCCGCTCCTGCACTGGCGGACCGACCAGGCCTACAAGGTGCTGCCCGCTGTGGGCGCGCCGGGGGCGGCTGCCGTGTCGACGGCGAGCGGGGAGGACTAACTTGGCTACCATCCAGCTACTGCGCCGTTCGCGCGCGCGGGCTGGCGCCCGCGGTCCATCTACCGGCGGACGGGAGGCACGCTAGCGCATGCTGGCACGAAGCGTGGTCGCGCGCTGGCCGCGCCTGGCGCCCCCGCCGCTCGCGCTGCTGGCGGTGGCGACCGGCGCGCTGGGCGGCGTCGCGCTGGTGGCGGCCTCGCCGCTCGTGCTCTTCGCCGCGCTCTGTGGGGCGGTCGCGGCCACCGCCATGCTGCGCAGTCCGCAGGTGGCGCTGCTCGGGTGCGTGGCGGTGATCTCGCTGCTGCCCTTCGGGGTGATCCCGCTGCGGCTCGGCGTTCAGCTGACCTTCCTCGACGCCACGCTGACGGTGGCGCTGCTCGTGACTCTGCTGACCTTGCTGCGCGAGCGCCGCGCCCTGGTAGCCTCGCCGTTGAACGCGCCGCTCGTCTTGTTCATCGGGCTTGCCACGGTGTCGTTTGTCGTGGGCACGAGCTTCGCCCTGTCGGCTGAGCTCGTCCGCTACTTTCTCAAGCTCGTGAACAGCGTGCTCCTCTATTTCACGATCTTGAACGTGGTGCGCACGCGGCCGCAGGTGGAGCAGCTCGCGCGGGCGCTGATCCTCGGCGGCGCGGGGGCCGCAGTCATCGCCGTCGCGCTCTATTTCGTACCGCGCACTACCGCGGTCCAGGTCCTGTCCGCCCTGCGGCCACTGGGCTATCCGAGCGGGCCGGAGGTTCTCCGGACGATCCCGGACACGGACACGCTGCGCGCGATCGGCACGAGCATCGACCCCAACCTGCTGGGCGGCCTGCTGATGATGAGCGCGGTGCTGACCGTTGCGCAGGCGCTGGCGCCGCGGCGTGTCCTGCCCCGGCCGCTGCTCGCCATCCTCGCCGCGGTCCAGATCGTCGGCCTGGGGCTCAGCTACTCGCGGGCGGCGTGGGTTGGGCTGGCGGTGGGCGTGCTCTATCTCGCCACGTTCCGCTATCGGCGCGCGTGGGTCGTGGCGGCGGTGGCCGGGCTGGCGCTCGCCGCGGCGCCGCAGGGCAACGCCGTGCTCACTCGGTTTCTGGAAGCCTTCGGCGGCCGCGACCCCGCCACCGCGATGCGCCTCGTCGAATACTCCACGGCGACGCAGCTGATCAGCCAGTATCCGTGGTTCGGCGTTGGCTTCGGCAGCGGCCCCAACGTGCAGCTCTTCCTGGGGGTCTCCAGCCTGTACCTGCTCATCGCGGAGGAGATGGGGCTCCTGGGCCTGGCGGTGTTCCTGGGCATCGTCGCGCTCCTGCTGGTGGGCAGCCTGCGCGGGCTGGTCGCGCTGCAGCAGCCCCGCAATCAGGGGCTCGCGCTCGGGCTTCAGGCCTGCCTGGCCGCGGCGCTGACCTCCGGCCTGTTCGATCATTACTTCTTCCGCTTTCCGCACTCGCTGGCGCTGTTCTGGTGCTATGCCGCGCTGCTCTGGCTGGCGGCCACGTTGCCCGAGAGCGGCGAGCGGGCCGCGGCACCCGACGCCGCCGTGGCCGCGGGGAGCCCTGCGCGGCCGCGTGTGCTATAGTTTCGACTGCCGCTCGCTAGCCCCTGCTGCAGGCGGGCGAGCACCCGCGGCGGCTCGCCGAGCTTGAGGAACCCCAGTGAACGACGCCGCCCTCGAGTCGGCCATCCTGCGTGTGCTGGTGCGCTGGGGGACGTTGCCCGAGAGCGACCTGATCCGTTGGCTGCCGCCGCCCCAGGCCGTCGAGTTTGGCTCGGCCATCCTCCGCGCGATGGCCGACGCGGGCCTGATTACGGTGCGCGTCGTGGGCGACGAGCGCGTCATCAAGCTGACCGAGCAGGGGCGCGCGCGGGCCGGTCCGCTGGCGCCCCTATAATCTGACAGCGCCGGCCGCGGGTCGGGGAGACCCGCGCCGCGAGACGGTGCGCGGCCGCGCGCCGGCAGCAGGAGGAGCGATGGACGAGCAGGAGCTAGAGCCATTCGCGCGCATCAGCGCGGAAGAGGCGAAGAAGCTCATCGATCAGGGCACGGTGAAGCTCGTGGACGTCCGCGAGCCGAACGAGTGGGAGCGCGACCATCTGGCGAACGCCACGCTGCTGCCGCTCGGGAAGCTGATGCAGCAGCCGGGGGCGCTCACCGAGGACAACGTGCTGTTCTACTGCGAGATGGGGCAGCGCAGCGCCGTGGCCTGTGAGTACGCCGCGAGCCTCGGGCTGGAGCACGTCTACAACCTCGAGGGCGGGATGGCCGCCTGGCGCCAGCTCGGTTATCCCGTCGAGAAGTAGCCGCGCACGGTTCGGGTGGGCGGTAGCCTGGCCCGCTCTTGCCAGGAAGCGCGGCGCTGAGCCGCCGCTCGCAGGCGGGCGTGCCGCTTGCTAGAGAGCGGTTAGCGGCGCGGCGCGTGGCACGCGTCCCCGCACCGCCCACAGCATGAGCCCGACGACGATCGTCGCGCCGAGTCCGAGCAGGCCGCCTTCGGGGCCGAAGGCGCCGCCGGTGAGCAGGTCCGGGCCACTCACGCTCACGGCCAGCAGGCTATCGCGCGGCGAGCCGCTCACTGGGAGCCCGAACGCGGACCCCTCGAAGAAGTTCCAGGCGGCGTGGATCCCCACGGGCAGCGGCAGTCCGCGCCCAAGCGCGTAGGCTAGCTGCCCGATGCCCCGGGCCTTCGCCTCCTCGGCCGCGAACGACACGGCGCTGCCGCGGGCGACGAGGCAAGCGAGCGCGAAGAGCACGCCGGCGACGACGAGATTGGCGATGGCGAGGGGCGTGGCGTTCGTGTTCCAGGCGTGGGCGAGCGCGAAGGCGACCGACGAGACAGCCGCCGCGCCCGCGCTGCCCAGCGGGCGCTGGAGGTAGCCGAGCAGGGCGCCGCGGAAGACCGCCTCTTCGACGACCGCCACGGCGATCGCGCGCCCCAGCCCGACCGCGAGCGCGATCAGCGCGCCCGCGGCGACGCCGCGCACGATCAGCCAGCCCGCTGCTAGCTCGATCACGAAGACCCCGCCGACCAGCAGCAGCCCCAGTACCGCACCAATGCCCACTTGCGCCGCCCACGCCTGCCACGCGGCCGCGGCTGGCCAGCCGTCCGCTCGCTCTCCCATGTCGGTATGCGCTCCCCGCTCGATACCGCCGCCCGGCCGCTCGTCGGGCAGCCGTCCATTCTACGCGGTTTCGCCGCCACTCGTCACCGCGCAACCCGCTGGGGCGGCGCCGCGGGGGCCGCGCGCGGCCCCCGCGGCGCGCGTACGGTGCGTGACGCCGGTTCCCCGAGGCCAGTGCGACAGTCTGGGCTGCCGGCGCGTCAGGGGCTCCCGGTTGGCGGGCCGGCCGGGATCGGCGCCGGCATGCGCTATAATGGCTCGGCGGCCGCGCTTCGGACCGTGGTGCAGCCGGCCGGTGCTACTGACAATCCCTCGCGCTCGCCAGACCTCGGCGTCCGCACGCTCACGCCTCTCCGGCGCGACGGCCGCCTCGAGGAGATCAGTGCGAATGAACTACCTGACGTTCGTCGGCGCGATCTTGCGCAGCCAGACCGGCGCCTGGGCGTGGCTGCTGCATCGCATCACCGGCGTGGGCGTGCTGCTGTTCCTGCTGGCACACATCATCGATACGGCGCTTATCGGTCTGGGGCCAGACGCTTACGAGCACGCGCTGAACCTGTATCGCATGCCCTTCTTCAAGCTCGGCGAGATCGCGCTCGTCTTCGCCGTCGTGTACCACTCGGTCAACGGCGTGCGCGTCATCCTGGTGGATTTCTGGGACGCCGGCACGAAGTATCACAAGCAGCTCTTCTGGGCCAGCGTGGCGGGGACGGCGGTCCTGTTCCTGCCGGTGGCCGCCATCATGGCGAGTCGCCTGTTCTAAGCTGCCGGCCCAGGATGGTGGGTCTGTTTGGCTTCGCCACTTACACACTATCCCGGGCCGAGCGCATAGTCAGGCCGCGTGAGGGGGCGGGTCGATGAGCATAGTCACCAACGCGTACGCGAACCGGGCGCGCCCACAGACGAGCTTCGAGGTCTACTCGTGGTTCTTCATGCGCGTCTCGGGCGTGGTGCTGCTCATCATGGTGCTCGGCCATGTGGCCATTATGCACGTCATCAACAGCGTGGACACGATCAACTACTACTGGGTGGCGGACCGGCTGGCCACACCGTTCTGGCGCACCTACGACTGGATCGTGCTGGTGCTGGCGCTGCTGCACGGTATGAACGGCATGCGCTGGGTCGTGGACGACCACGTCCGCTCGCGCGGCTGGCACGCGGTCTCCTTGGCTGCGCTGTGGGTCATCGCCTTCATCTTCCTGGCGCTCGGCTCCCTCGTCCTCTTCACCTTCACCCCCGTGCCGCGCCCGGCGTAACCGCACCGCACCGCTGGCTTCCCGGCTAGCGCTGCCGCGCGCCCTCCGACCGGCGTCATCCTCGCCGGTGATATTCGCCTGCCCCGGGGGCTATTCGCCGGGGCGCGGCTGTGCTACGATGCGCACATCCCGCATAGGGGAAAATCCGTCGGAAAGGAGTCGGCGTAGGATGGCGTGTGCCCGTGGGCCTGGCCGCGAGGAGAGCGTGAGGCCCGCGGAGAACAGGAGTCGAGGAGGATGGCCAGTAGTGTTGTGACTTCGTCTCCCGACGTGGCGCCCGTGGCCGCCCCGCCCGCTGGGGCGAAACCGGTCGCGCCCCGCGCCCCGTGGTGGCTCCAGCCGGCGCTCATCGTCGTGGTTCTGTCCGGCTTCGGCCTCTACGCGACGTGGGCCGCGTTCCAGGGACACGCGTATGAGGTCGGGCCCTACCTCTCCCCGTTCTACTCGCCCGCGATCTGGACGACCGGGCCGATCTCCTCGGCGATCTGGATTCTCTGGATCCCCCTGTTGTTCCGTGCCTCTTGCTACTACTACCGCAAGTCCTACTACCGCTCGTTCTTCTGGGACCCGCCGGCCTGCGCGGTCCGCGAGCTACGCCGGGGCGGCTACCGCGGCGAGACGGCCTTCCCCTGGGTGTTCAGCAACCTGCACCGGTTCTTTCTCTACCTGTCCATCGTCGTGCTGGCCTTCCTGTGGTACGACGCGATCGTGGCGTTCATCTGGCAGGGCCGCTTCTACCTGGGCCTCGGGTCGCTGATCCTGCTCGTCAACGTGGTCCTCCTGTCGCTGTACACGGTGTCGTGCCACTCGCTCCGCCACCTGCTCGGCGGCAACGTCGACTGCTACTCGTGCGCCGCCGCGGGCCAGGCGCGCTACGGCCTCTGGAGCCGGCTGAGCCAGCTGAATCGGCGTCACGGGTTGTATGCCTGGCTGAGCCTGTTTTCGGTGCTATTCGCCGACGTCTACGTGCGGTTCTTGGCCGCCGGCGTCGAGCACCTGCCGGTGGTGCACTGATGCTAGAGCGGTTCGAGAATCACGACTACGACGTCCTGGTCGTCGGCGCGGGCGGGGCCGGGCTGCGGGCGGCGATCGCCGCGTCCGCCGGCGGCGCCCGCGTCGGCCTGGTCAGCAAGTCGCTCCTGGGCAAGGCGCACACGGTCATGGCCGAGGGCGGGATCGCCGCCTCGCTGGGCAACGTGGATCCGGCCGACAACTGGCAGGTGCACTTCTGCGACACGATGCGCGGCGGCCAGATGATCAACGACTGGCGGATGGCCGAGCTGTTCGCGAAGGAGGCGCCCGACCGAGTGTACGAGCTGGAGCGCTGGGGGGCGCTGTTCGACCGCACGCCCGAGGGCAAGATCATGCAGCGGCCGTTCGGCGCGCACACCTGGCGCCGGCTCTGCCACGTCGGCGACCGCACGGGGCTGGAGCTGATCCGCACGCTGCAAGACCGCGGCGTCCACCAGGGCCTGGAAGTTCACCAGGAGGTCACGCTCACCCGCATCCTGAAAGACGGCGACCGCGTGGCGGGCGCCTTCGGCTACAAGCGCGAGGACGGCCGCTTCGTGGTCTTCCACGCGAAGGCGATCGTGCTCGCCACGGGCGGCTGGGGACGCATCTACAAGGTCACGTCGAACTCGTGGGAGTGCACGGGCGACGGGGTGGCGATGGCCTACGAGGCGGGCGCCGAGCTGATGGACATGGAGATGGTCCAGTTCCACCCCACGGGGATGGTCTGGCCGCCGGGCGTGCGCGGCATCCTGGTGACGGAGGGCGTGCGCGGCGAGGGAGGCATCCTGCTAAACACCGCGGGCGAGCGCTTCATGGAGCGCTACGACCCGGTGAAGAAGGACCTGTCGTCACGCGACGTGGTCGCGCGCTCCATCTATCGCGAGGTGCAGGAGGGGCGGGGCACGGAGCACGGCGGCGCCTACCTCGACATCACGCACCGCGGCGCCGACTTCATCAAGCAGAAGCTGCCCAGCATGTACGACCAGTTCCTCTCGCTCGCCGACGTGGACATCACCCGCGAGAAGATGGAGGTTGGCCCGACCATCCACTACGCGATGGGCGGCGTCCGGGTTCACCCCGAGACGGGCGCGACCTCGCTGGCCGGCCTCTTCGGCGCCGGCGAGGTCACGGCGGGCCTACACGGCGCCAACCGCCTGGGCGGCAACTCGCTCTCCGACCTGCTGGTGTTCGGCAAGCGCGCCGGCGAGGCGGCGGCCGCCTACGTGAGCGGGCTGGAGGTCAACCTGCAGGTCAACGATGCCGAGGTGGAGGCCGAGAGCCGGCGCGTGGTGCAGCCGTTCGAGCGCGAGGGCGGCGAGAACCCGTACCTGCTCCACGAGGCGCTGCAGGACACCATGCAGAACCTGGCCGGCATCGCGCGGACAGGCGAGCAGCTCGAGCAGGGGCTGCAGCAGATTCTCGACCTGCAGGAACGCGCCGCGAACATGAGCGTCACGGGCTCGCGGCTGTTCAACCCGGGCTGGCACATGTCGATGGACGTGCCCTTCATGCTGATGGTCTGCGAGGGGATCATCCGCTCGGCCCTCGCGCGCACGGAGAGCCGCGGCGGTCACTGGCGGCTGGACTGCCCGGACCAGGACCCCGACCTGGGTCGCGTGAACTTCATCACGCGCAAGGCGGCGAGCGGCGCGATGGAGGTGAGCACGGCGCCGATCCCGCCCATGCGCGACGACCTCGCCGCGCTGTTAGCCGCGAAGTAAGCTCGCCCGCGGCAAGGGAACGTAGGGCAGGGGCTCGTCCCCTGCCGCCCGGCCGATATGAGGCAGCGGCTGCGGGGCCAGGCCGCCCCGCGGTCGCCCGGGTGCGGAGAGAGGCAGCATGGCCGAAGTAGTACTGAACGTCTTCCGCGGCGACCGGAACGGCGGCGGCGAGAAAGCCTACACGGTGCCGCTCGTCACCGGGATGGTCGTGCTCGACGCGATCCACTACATCCAGGCGCACTACGACGGCGATCTGGCGTGCCGCTGGAACTGCAAGGCGGCCCGCTGTGGGTCGTGCAGCGCCGAGATCAACGGGCGGCCGCGGCTGATGTGCAAGACGCGGCTGGACGAGTACGGCGGCGAGATCACCGTGCGCCCCATGCGGGCGTTCCCGGTGATCAAGGATCTCGTGACGGACGTCTCCTACAACTACCAGGTGGCGCGGCAGATCCCGGCCTTCAAGCCCGCCGACGGCGAGGCCGCCTTCACCATGTTCCAGCCGGACGTGAATCGCGCGCAGGAGTTCCGGAAGTGCATCGAGTGCTTCCTGTGCCAGAACGTCTGCCACGTGCTACGTGACCACAACGGGCGGGAGTCGTACTTCGGGCCGCGCTTCATGATCAAGATCGCGGCGCTGGAGATGCACCCGATGGACACAGGCTCGCGCACCGCGCTGCTGCGCGGCGCCGGCGGCATCGGTTACTGCAACATCACTAAGTGTTGCGAGGAGATCTGCCCCGAGCACATCCACATCACCGACAACGCCATCATCCCCCTCAAGGAACGCGTCGCGGACGACTATTGGGACCCGGTGCGCTTCGTGATCCGCAGGCTCGCCGGCCGATAGATCAGGCCGTCCCACGATCCTGAGCTAACGCAGGGCGTCGCACGAGTAGGCGGGGCGGCGCGTTGTACAATGGAGCTAGGGGGTGGCCCTGCTCCATTCCGCGCGCGGCCGTTCGGCGCCGGCCGGTAGGTCGGCGTGACGCGGGAGGAGCACAATGTTGCGCACCGTTCACGTGTTCGACGTTCGCCCGGGCACCGAGGAGCCGAGCTTCATCGAGTGGCTGGACGGCATGCTGTGGGAGCACTCGCGCCGCTTCGGCTGCGTGGAGCGCAAGACCTGGCGGTTCCTGGACGGCATCGAGGGTGACTACGACAGTGGCAAGGCGGTTCACAACCGCCCCCGCTACTTGAACGAGGCCTTTTGGCCCGACCAACGCTGCGTCGAGCAGTTTCGGACCTGGCTGCGCTCGCCCGATGCCCGCGACTTCCGCAACAAGTGGTTTTCCGGCATCCGGAACCACTCGGTGCTGCGCTACCTCGACTACGAACCGCGGAGACAGCTGGGTGACGACTAGACACTATCATCGCCACGACGCC
This sequence comes from Pseudomonadota bacterium, assembly GCA_021325365.1. The sequence goes on along the minus strand of JAJPHF010000012.1, from coordinate 44,405 downwards.
ATCATTGTCGGCGCGGGGGGCGCCGGCCTCTACGCAGCGCTGGAGGTAGCGCGGAAGACCGCCGAGGAGCTAGGCCGCAAGGCGGACATCGCCGTTCTCAGCAAGCTCTATCCGTCGCGCTCGCACACGGGCGCGGCCCAGGGCGGCATCTGCGCCGCGCTGGGCAACCTGGAAGAGGACCACTGGGAATGGCACATGTTCGACACCGTGAAGGGCGGCGACTACCTGGTCGACCAGGACGCCGCCGAGGTGTTGTGCCGGGAGGCCATCGACGCCATCTACGACCTGGAGCACCGCGGGCTGCCGTTCAACCGCACGCCCGACGGCAAGATCGCGCAGCGGCGCTTTGGCGGCCACACGCGCAACTACGGCGAGGCGCCCGTGCGGCGCGCCTGCTACGCGGCCGACCGCACCGGCCACATGATCCTGCAAACGCTCTACCAGCAGTGCATCAAGCACGACGTGCGCTTCTTCAACGAGTTCCAGTGTCTTGACCTGATCATCGACGAGGGCGTGTGCAAGGGCGTCGTGGCGCTCGACGTGAACGAGGGCGAGATCCACGTCTTCCACGCGAAGGCGGTGCTGTTCGCCACGGGCGGCTACGGGCGAGTCTTCAAGATCACCAGCAACGCGCTGGCCAGCACGGGCGACGGGATGGCCGTGGCCTTCCGACGCGGCGTGCCGCTCGAAGACATGGAGATGTACCAGTTCCACCCGACGGGCATCTATCGCCTGGGCATCCTCCTCAGCGAGGCCGCGCGTGGCGAGGGCGGCATCCTGCGCAACAACGAGGGCGAGCGGTTCATGGAGCGCTACGCCCCCACGCTGAAGGATCTGGCGCCGCGCGACATGGTGTCGCGCTACATCTACAAAGAGGTCCACGCGGGGCGGGGGATCGGCGGCCAGGACTACGTCCACCTGGACCTGACGCATCTCGGCAAGGCGGTGATCGACGAGAAGCTGCCCGACATCACGGATTTCGCCCGCACCTATCTGGGGATCGAGCCGATCACGGATCTCATCCCGATCCAGCCGACCGCGCACTATGCAATGGGCGGCATCCCGACGGACGTCGACGGCCGCGTCGTCGTCGACCGGAACAACACGGTGCTCCCCGGCTTCTATGCTGCCGGCGAGGTGGCCTGCGTGTCCGTCCACGGCGCGAATCGGCTGGGCACCAACTCGCTGGTGGACCTGGTGGTGTTCGGCCGCCGCGCGGGGGACCGCATGGCCGCTTTCGTCCACCAGACGGAGCTTGCGCCCCTGCCCGCCGACGCGGCCGCGTCGGCGGAGGCCGAGGTGGCGCGGCTACGGGCGAGCGTGAACGGCGGTCGGCAGGGTGAGCGCACGGCGGCCATTCGCGCCGAGCTGCAATCGAGCATGATGGACCTGTGCGGCGTCGAGCGCGACGCGGAGCGCCTGACCAAGATGAACAGCATCCTGCGCGACCTGCGCGAGCGGTATGCCCGGGTCCAGCTCGTCGACAGCGGCCAGCGGTTCAACACCGACCTCGTGGAGGCGCTGGAGCTGGGCTACCTGCTGGACTGCGCGGAGGCGACGGTCGCCGGGGCGCTCGCCCGCCAGGAGAGCCGCGGCGCTCACTTCCGCGAGGACTTCCCCGACCGCGACGACGCGCACTGGCTCAAGCACACGCTGGCCTACCGTGGGGCGGAGGGGGTCCTGCTCGATTACAAAGCCGTCACGATCACGCGCTTCCAGCCGCAGGAGCGGAAGTACTAGGAGCCCCCATGCAAGTACATCTGAAGATCCGGCGCTACGATCCGGACAAGAGCCCCAAGCCGTACTGGCAGGAGTTCGACGTCGAGGCGGACCCGATGGAGCGCATCCTCGACGCGCTGAACAAGGCGAAGTGGTACCAGGACGGCTCGCTCACCTACCGGCGCTCCTGCGCCCACGGGGTCTGCGGCTCCGACGCGATGGTGATCAACGGGCGTAACCGGCTGGCGTGCAAAGAGCTGATTCGCAACGTGGGCGCGAAGATCCAGCTCGAGCCGCTGCGGGGGTTCAACGTCATCAAGGACCTCGTCGTGGACATGGAGCCGTTCTTCGCCAAGTATCGCTCGGTGAAGCCCTACCTCATCAACGACGAGCCGCCGCCCGAGCACGGCGAGCGCCTGCAGAGCCCCGAGGAGCGCGCCGTGTACGACGACACGACGAAGTGCATCCTCTGCGGCGCGTGCACGGGGGCCTGCCCGCCCTTCTGGACCAACAGCCAGTTCGTCGGCCCCGCGACGATCGTGCAGGCGCACCGCTTCATTTTCGACAGCCGCGACCAGGGCACCAGCGAGCGGCTGGCGGTGCTGAACCAGCGCGAGGGCGTCTGGCGCTGCCGCACGGTGTTCAACTGCGTGGATGCCTGTCCGCGCGACATCGACATCACGAAGGCCATCGGCGACATCAAGAAGCTGGTCCTGATGCAGTAGCTGCCCGCTTTCACTGGCGCTTTCCCCCCCGCTCAAGCTATCCTTAGCCGGCTCGGCGCCGCGCCACCGGCGCCGACTACGGCAGGGTATGGGCGTGGCCGGCAGGGCGGGGCGGTTTCCGCGCGTGGACTCCTGACCCCCCCGCGGCCTCGCCGCGACGATGGGAGCCAGGAGGGGGTCCATGCGTCTGTTCCGAATCGCGGCTGCTGGTAGCGCCCTCGGCCTCGCGCTGACGGCGACTGCGGCGCTCGCTCAGGGCGGTTATCCCGGGATGCCCGGCTACGGGGCGCCAGCGCCGTACGGCGCCCCGTACGCGCCCCCGGGCGCCGTGCCGCCCGGCTACCCGCCGCCGATGCCGGGCGCAGGGCCGATGGTGCCGCCGGGCCCCGGCCCGGCGGGCCCGGTGGCGAGCCCCTATCCCGGCGCGCCCGGCGCGAGCCCGATGGCGTCGCCCGATATGGCGTCTCAGAGCGGCACGCCGATGGCCGATCCGAGCCAGATCTACGGTACTTCGAGCAGCCCGCAGGCCCAGCAGCCGACCGACCCATCTCAAGGTTACCCGGGGGCCATGGCCGCCGCGCCGAGCGCACCCGGCGCCGTGCCGCCCGGCTACCCGCCGGGGATGCCGTCGGCCGGCCCTATGGGGCCGAACGGTCCGCTGGCCGGCCCCGCCGCGATGCCGGCAGGCGCCACCGGCCAGTCGACGGTCAACGCGGTCCCCGGCATGCCGCCGCTGGCGAACACGCAGGCGCCGCTGCCGCCGGGCTCCGTCATGGGACCGCAGGCGATGGCCCAGCTGCAAGGGACGGCGCCGTCGATCGGCCCGAGTGGCGTGCCGAGCATGCAGGCTTCGCCCGCCAGCCAGCAGGCCACGCCGTCGAACCAGGGCGGCACCGCCACGGACACGGTCCACGTCGTAGATGCGGATGGCGGTGGCGTGTCGCTCGATCCGTCGCCAATTCGCTACCCCGTGAACCGGCCGATCACGTGGGTCAACAATAGCTCGGCGATTATCCAGTTGGTGTCCGAGGATGGCAGCACGTTCGACTCGGGCCCGCTCGGGCCGGGCGATACCTACGTCTACACGCCGAACCTCATCGGCAGCGTGTATTACCGCGACAAGCTGCACCCCTGGGTGCGGGGCGTCGTGGTATCCATCCAACCGCGCTGAGTATCTGGCCCGGCTTGGTGGAGCTGTTTGACGTAGGCGAATAGCTCCACCAAGCCGGTTCACCAGGTTAGGGGGCATGCCGATGGACATTGCGGACGTGTCGGTCCGCCGCTTCAGCGCGGATGGGCTGCAGAAGCTGAACCTGTTCCAGACGCCGCGCTTCTTCGCTGACGTCTACTGCCTGGAGCCCGAGCAGGAGCAGAAGGCGCACGCGCACGAGGGCTCGGACAAGGTATACCTGGTGTTGGAGGGCCGCGCGCGCGTGCGCGTGGGCGACGAGGAACAAGACCTTGGCCCCAATCAGGCGGCCCTGGCGCCCAGCGGCACGCCGCACGGCGTCCGCAACCCCGGGCCGGAGCGGCTCGTGCTGCTCGTCTTCATGGCGCCGCTGCCGTCGTAGCGGCGCCGCTGGCCCCCTGACGAGCTTTCGCGCCCATGCACCGCCAGAAGTCGGTAAACTGGTAAACGCCTCGCAAATCGCCCTTGACCGACCATTAGCCCCTTGACCGTCGCGCTGCCGGGCGGCGCCAAGTCGCCCGCGCCGTCGGGGAAATGGGCGATTCCCTAAGCGGGTTTCCGAGGATGTGGTGTGTAGGTTTGGCCGCGCCAAGCCTACACACCACATCCTCGGCCAGATGCTTACAGCGGATTGCAGCCAGACTGAGCGGTCGGCCCATGCGGGGGCTGCGGCAGTGGCGCTTGCAGTATTCCGCGCCACAGGCCGCGGGCGGGCATGAAACCCGCCCCTACGAAACTACGAAACGCTGGCTGCTCACCTTTGCGCAAGCTGCTCTAGTAGGCCCCGGTAAGTGCCTCCTCGTGCGCTTGCTCGGAGTAGAACCCATGAGATTGTCGACGCGTGTGGTGGGACTGCTCGGCGGTCTGGCGGTGGCGCTCGTCGTCGGCTGCGGACCGTCAGGAGGAACCCCGTCGACCCAGTCTGCCTCCTCCGCGGATGCGCTCGCCGCGTCCCCGGCGAGTGTGACTTCGGCCGGCGCCGCGGCCACGGCGCGGAGCGGCGGCGGGGACGCCCGGCCGCTGCAGCAGGTCCGCATTACCGTGCCCACGAAATCCATCACGTTCTTGCCCTTCTACTTCGGTCAGGACAAGGGAATCTACCGCGAGGAGGGGCTGGACCTAGAGCTAGTCCAGATGCGGCCGCCGCTCGGCATCTCGGCGTTGGAAGCGGGCGACCTGGCCTACTCGGCGGCGCCGGGCGTCGGCATGCGCGCGGCTATCCAGGGCGCCGCGATCCGGGCGGTGCTGTTCGTACAGGCGAAGCCCAGCTTCACGCTGATCGGGCAGCCCGGCATCGCGCCCGACCAGATCAAGACGGTCGCCGTGAGCGGCATCGGCTCGACGGCCCACTACGCGGCGCTGAACGTGATGCGCAAGCTGGGGCGCGGCGGGCCCGACGACGCGACGTACTTCGCGACCAACGACACGGCCAAGAGCTACCAGGCCCTCCAGGGAAAGACGGCCGACGCGGCGATCCTCTCGCCGCCGTACACGTCGATGGCAACAGTCGCCGGGTACGCTCGCCTGGGCGACGCCTTCGACATGGTGGACGTGCAGGGCGGCCTCGTCACCACCACGCGCCACCTGGCGGAACAGCCAGCCGAGGTGAAGGCGCTGCTCCGCGGCACGCTCCGCGCGCTGGAGTACATCGCCGCCCACCAGGACGAGCTGGTAGCGTACATGGAGCGGGAGTTCGAGCTAGAGCACGAGGTCGCCGTCGGGAGCTACGACATCGTCAAGCAGGTGCTGGACATGACGGGGGACATGGACGAGGCGGCGCTGCGCTCGGTCGTCGACCAGATGAAGCAGGATGCGGAGGTCACCGACGACCTGCCGCTCGACCGTGTGGTCGCCCTCCAGCCGCTCCGCGAAGTCCAGGCCGAGCTGGGGCTGAGCCGCTAGGGGGCGTTCACGTGTCGGAGCGGGGCGACTGCTGCGGCAGGTCGCGGGCGACGACAAGGCCCCAGACGCCCGCCGCGCCGGCAGCCACGAGCGCCTCGGCGCAGGCCTCGAGCGTGGCGCCGGTGGTCATCACATCGTCCACGACGAGCAGGCGCCGGCCGACCACGGAAGCCGAGTTAGGGCAGGTGAAGGCGCCGCGCACGTTGGCGCGGCGCTCGCGGGCCGTGAGCCCGACCTGGGGGCGGGTCGGCCGCGCGCGGCGCAGCCCGGCCGGCGCCAGCGGCACGCCCAGGGCGGCCGCCACCGGGGCGGCCAGCAGCGTCGCCTGGTTGTAGCCGCGCACCTGGGCGCGGGCGGCGTCGAGCGGCACCGGCACAAGCACGTCGACGGCCAGCGGTCGGGCCGCCAGGCACTCTTGCAGCAGCCCCGCCAGCGGCTCGGCCAGGTGCCGCTCCCGCGAGTACTTCAGGCGGCGGATCGCCAGCCCCAGCGGGCCGCTGTAGACGCAGGCCGCGCGCACCGCCGACAGAGCCGGCCCCGCGCGCTGGCAGTCGCGGCAGCGGGTGCCTGCGCGCTGCGGGCGCGAGCAGCGCGGGCAGTAGGGCGGGCGCAGGCGCGGCAGGCTCGCCCAACAGGCCGCGCAGAACGCGACGCCGCGCCGTCCGCAGCCCAGGCAGCGCGCGGGGAAGAGGGCCGCAAGCGCGGCCGTCCACCCGCGCGCCAGGGCGCTCGGTCGGCGCGGCGTCATCACCGGCGCGCGGCTTACGAGACGGCGGCCGCCTCGCGCGCGGCGGCCGGCTGCTCGCCGAGGTGCCGAATGGCCGGGTAGACCTCCTTGGCGAACAGCTCCATGCTCCGCCGCGTCTTCTCTGCCGACAGGAAGCCGGCCTGGTTCATCATCAGCATGTGGCCGATGTTGCAGCGCTCGTGGAGATACGTCAGCTTCTTGATTACCGTGTCGGGGGTGCCCGCGACGACGATGCCCTTCTCCTGAAGCTGCTCGAAGCTGTCGCGGTAGCTCTTCCCGGCGCCGAGCATCATCTTTGCCATCGCCTGCGGCGAGGCGTAGCCTGGCGGCGCGTTGAACTGCGGGTGCCGCTCGCGGTAGAGGTACCAGAGCAGCTCCTTGCCGTCCTCGATCGCCTGCTCCTCCGTGTCGCCGACGAAGGTGAGCGCCAGGTAGGCGAAGCGGTCGGGCCCGGGCTCCGGGAACCCCTTCTCGCGGCAGCGCTCCTTATAGGTGTTCACCAGCTTCTCAGTCCAGTCGTAGGGCGTCAGGAAGCAGGCGAAGGTGTACTGGTGGTCGGCCACCCACGGTACGTTCTCGACGCTGGAGCCCGTGATCCAGACGGGCGGGTGGGGCTGCTGGTAGCAGCGCGGCCAGACGTTGACGTAACGGTAATGCCAGAACTTGCCCTCCCAGTTGAACGGCTCGGGCGTCGTCCAGGCCTTGAGGATCAGGTCGTGCGCCTCCTCGAAGCGGGCGCGGTTCTGCGCCGGGTTGCTATTCGCCGGATGCACTTCCGTTGGCACGCCGCGCACGAAGCCAGAGGTGATGCGGCCGCGGCTGATGCAGTCGAGCATCGCAATCTCTTCGGCCACGCGCACGGGGTTGTCGCGGTGGGGCAGGGGGCTGCCGAGAATGACGATGCGCGCGCGCTTCGTGCGGCGGGCGAGCGCCCCGGCCGAGATCGGCACCACCGCGTCCAGACAGGTCATGGTCTGGTGGTGCTCGTTGAGCATGATCTCCAGGCCAAGCTCGTCGGCGTACTCGTACTCGTCCAGGTAGCGGTTGTACAGGTCGGCCACGATCTTGGGGTCGCAGTAGCTATTGGGCACGATGATGCGCGCGCTCTTCAGCTCCTTCTCGACCTCCGGCGGCACGAAGGGGTAGGGCATCTCGGTGAAGTGGTATGCGAGCATCGTCTCCTCCTCCCTAACGCTCGTTCGCTCGGGGAGCCGACGCGGTCTCCCCCTCGTGCAGGAACGCGGTTACCGCGGCCGTGAAGGCTTCGGGCTGCTCCAGGTACGGGTAGTGGCCCGCGGCGGGGATGAGCTGGAAGCGCGCGCCGGGGATGGCGTCCGCGAAGGCGCGGCCGTAGTCGGGGGTCACGATCTTGTCGCTCTCGCCCCACAGCACGAGCGCGGGCACGTCGATGCGCCGCAGCCAGGCGCGCAGCTTCGGGTTGTGCAGGAACGGCTTCCAGGCGAACAGGGCGGTCGTCTGGCGGCCGCGCAAGATCGTGACTAGCTCTTCCTCGGTGTAGTTCCCCAGCCCGGCGAGCTGCATCTGCCGCGCGCCCGCCTCGGGATCGTGCCAAGCGAGGTCGAGGAACTCTTTGGCACCGATTACGAACGTATCCGCGATGTCGCGCGTGGTGCGGTCGCCGACCTTGATGCCCACGGCATCCACGAGCACCAGCCGCTTGATCTGATGCGTGCAGCGCACCGCCACCTCGGCGGCGATCCAGCCGCCAACGCCGAGGCCCACCAGGTTGACGGGCTCGGGGCCCAGGTCGCGCAGCAGGTCGAGGTAGAAGTACGCAAAGTCGTCGATCGTGTCGAAGTCGCGCGGCAAATCGGACGAGCCGTAGCCGGGGTGCGAGGGCGCGAGCACCGCGTACTGCTGCGCCAGCGTCTCCTCGTACGGCTCCCACTTGTTCAGGTACTCGTAGTCGTGGAGGATGACCAGGCGCTCGCCCTGGCCCCCGCTGAACACCTGCAAGCTGATCGGACCGACCGCGCGGCGCTCCTCCTGACGGGTAGGCGTGGCGACCATGGGCCCTCCTTACTGCCGGCACGAGATGGGGCAAAACTCTACGCTGCGAAAGCCAACCAGGAGGGCCGCTCGCTCCGCCGATTGCCTGGCGCGCGGCTCGTGCGGAACCGCCTGCGTTCCGTATAATGGAACGGGCGTCCCGCATCCTGGTCATCATCACCATATCGCCGTCTCCGCCAGGCTGTCAAGGCGTTGCCAGAATCGCGGGATGCGGTGTACGATCTAGGCTGCCGCAGAATCACCGATTGGTCCGTGTACTGGAACGCGAGGACACTGCATTGGCGCAGAATGGAACCTCCGGCTCGACGCGTGTGCGGGCGGTGGAGCGGGCCATCGGCCTGCTGCTCCGGCTGGCCGAGCACCGGCGCGGCGCCAGCTTGCAGCAGCTTGCGCGCGAGGTCGGCTGCAGCAAGAGCACCGTCCACCGCCTGCTGGCAACGCTGGAAGGCATGGAGATGGTCGAGCGGGATGGGATGCTTGGCTGGTATCGGCTGGGCCGCCGCGCGCGCGAGCTAGGGACGAACGGCTGGACGCGGACGGACCTGCGCCACCTGGCGCTGCCCCACATGCAGGCCCTGCGCGACGAGTCGGAAGAGACCGTGACGCTCCACCTGGTGGACGGCGATGACCACGTGGTTGCCGAGGAGTGCGAGAGCAACCAGGAGATTCGGCGGACGCTGCCGCTCGGTCAGCGGGCGCCCCTCCTGCGGGGGGCCACGGCCAAGGCCATCCTGGCGTTTCTGCCCGAGGCCGAGGCCGCCCGCATCCTCGCGGCCACCTGCACGCCGGATGACGATGGTCCGGGGCCGCAAGAGCTACGCGACATCCGCAGCCTGGGCTATGCTTTCAGCATCTCGGAGCGCGTGCCGGGCGGCTCGGCCATCTCCGTACCGATCCGCGACCGCGGCGAGCGCGTCTGCGCCGCGCTCAGCATCTCCGGCCCCAGCTTCCGCTTCACGCCCGCGCGGGCGATCCGCTGCGCGCCGGCGCTGATGCGGGCCGCCGACGAGATCGCCGCCGCGCTGGGCTATCCGGGCCGCGCGAAAGGAGACGACGACCATGGCGACGACCGCCCCTGATCCCACCGGCCTGGCCACGAACCTGCCGCCCGGCGTGAGCAGCCACTACGTGATGGTTGGCGACAATCGCACGCATTATTTGGAGGCGGGACAGGGTGAGCCGCTCATCCTCCTGCACAGCGCGGAGTTTGGCGGCCGGGCCGAGTTCTCCTGGCGCTACACCATCCCCGCGCTGGCCGAGCACTTCCACGTCTACGCCCCCGACGTGGTCGGCTTTGGGCGCACGACCAAGCTCTATAACTTCTCCGACCCGACCAACTACCGCGTGCAGCACATCCGCCGCTTCATGGAGGTGCTGTGCATTCCGAGCGCGCACTTCATGGGCAACTCGTTCGGCGGCTCGATCATTCTCACCATCGCGGCCCAGGACCGGCCCGCCTGGAACATCCGCTCCATCGTCTCGGTGAGCGGCGGCGGCTTCGCGCCCGACAACGACGCGCGCAAGGTGTTGACGCACTACGACGGCTCGCGCGACGGCATGCGCGAGATCCTGAAGGTGCTGTTCTACGACCCGCGCTGGTGGAGCGAGGAGCACGTCGAGGAGCGCTGGCGGGCGGCGATTGAGCCGGGCGCCTGGGAGGCGATCGCCGTCGCGCGCTTCGCGCGGCCCGGGCTAGAGAAGGGCTTCGGCTCCGAGCGCGGCGACCCGGCGAACATCAAGGTGCCGGTGCTCATCACCGGCGGCGACCAGGACCTGCTGCGCGAGCCGGGCTGCTGGGAGGGGCTGCACGCCCGCATCCCTGGCTCCGAGCTAAAGGTGTTCTCGCCCGCCCGTCACTGCCCGCACATCGAGTTCCAGGAAGAGTTCAACCGCCTGGCAGTCGACTTCCTGCGGCGGCACTCGAAGAGATAGCTGGCGTCCTGTATCTCGGCAGTGGTCAATAGTCGGGCAAGGGAAGCCAGGTCTGGTCTACCAAATAGATCTCGACATCCCCTTGCTGATAGATCCGCCGCAGAGCGGGAAGCAGTCTGAATCCGTGTATGCCCGGCGGCGCTGCCAGTGGCTCAAGCCTGCCGGGCGTCTCGCCAATGTTGCCTTCGGCGCGCTCGCGGGGACCGTAGAAGAGGTACTTGACGCCGTGCTCGGCGAGGAGGCGGGCGGCATCCTCGGGCGGGCTGTGCAGGACCTGCTCGACGACGGCGCGCTTGCCCGGCACGTCGTAGGTGATGCCGTCGTGGCCGAGCCAGACGCGCCCGGGCACGAGCGCCGCCAGCCAGGAGCCGCTCTGCTCCACGCCGAGGACCACCTCGTCGGGTGTCATGTGCGCAGCCAGCCACTCCCCGGCCTGCCACTCCTCGCGCGTCGCCACGTAGACCGTGAGCGGCGTGTTGGCGACCGCCGAGTACACCACGCCTACGTAGAGGAACAGCGCCGTGGGCAGCGCCAGGGCGACGGCGGCCAGTCCGAGCCGCCGCCGGCCGCGCGGCCCCAGCCGCCCCGCCCACCACGCGAGCCCCGTCGCGGCCAGCACCGCGAGCGCCGGCTGCACGCCGAATGCCAGGCGGCGCTGGAACGGGACGGGCGCGTAGAGCGCGAGCAGCAGCACCAGGCCCGTCAGCAGCGCGAGCCACTGGCGCTGGTCTCGCGGCCGCGGCCAGGCGCGCAGGGCGAACGGCGCCAGCAACAGCACCAGGCCGTAGTCGAGCAGCAGGCGCAGCGGCTCCGGGCTGGACACCGTGTTCTGCTGGCCATAGACGACGCTCCAGAACGGTTCGACGCGGAAGGCGTAGTAGTTGTAGAGCAAGAGCGGGAGCGCAACGGCGCCGGCCAGCGCAGACGCGGCCACTGCCCGCCACGGCCACCGGCGCGTCGCCAGCCAGCGCAGCGCGGTATACAGCCCGAACAGGCCGCAGACCACTGGCAGGTTGAAGGGGTGGACGAGAGCGAGCCCCAGGACCGCCCCAGCCAGGCCCGCGTAGGGGCGCCACGTCGCGCCCGGCTCGATCGCGACGGCGAAAGCGGCGATCGCCAGCACCGTGCAGGCGAGGGCGAGCATCAGGTGGAGCGGCGCCAGGAACACGCCGAGCGTCATCACCTCCAGACTCGCGCCCAGCGGCAGGGCGGCGCCGTCGCCCTGCCCGGCGTACAGCGGCTGTGCCAGCACCGCTCCCCACAGCCCGAGGTTGGTGCCCATCACCATCAGCGCCACCGCCAGCCGCCGCTGGCCCAGGGACCGCAGGAACGTGGCGGCAAAGACGTAGAGCGCCGCGAGCAGCGCCACGCGACCCAGCAGCTCGCCCAGGTAGTAGACGAGCAGCGGCGCGACCTGGAGCAAGGCGGCGATCTTGCCGATGCCGACGTAGACGGGGAACATGAAGACCGGCTGGTGGGGCTCGGGCGTGAAGCGGTCGTGGATCAGCCAGGAGCCGGAGCGGGCGCCCTGGTCCATCGCGGCCAGGTAGACCGGAAAGTCGCCCGGATACCAGAAGCTGCCGACGTGGACGAGGTCGGCCGGCCCGTGGAGCAGCCATGCGACGTAGGGAACGGCCAGCAGCGCGAGCAAGACAGCGCCGACCACCGCGAGCCAACGCCATTCCGCGGGGGCAATGAGTGCTGCGTGCTGCGTGCTGCGTGCTGAGTCGGCCGGGGGCGTCGCCGTGGCGCGGTCGCTAGCGAGCGCGGCGGGGCTGCTGACCGGCGATACGGTGTCCATGTGGGCGCCTACTCCGGAATCGGGGAGCGGCACGCGGCTCGTGCCCGCGGCTTGCTCCGCACTCAGCACTCCGCGGGCTGCAGGGCGATGTGGTGCCCCTGCTCGGTGCCGGTGCGCGCGGCGGTGCCGGCGGGCAGCTCGATCACGTAGTCGGAGCGCCGCACCCAGGGCCCGATGCGGTTCGGCCGGATGCCGCGCAGCACGCGCGTCACCTCGCCCTCAGTGGGCGACAGGCGCCGGACGTGGAGCACGTCGATGGCGAAGGCCATGAAGAACATGTGGATCTGGCGGCAGGCCTCGATGACGAGCCCCTCGCCTTCCGGGAGCGAGCGCCGGCCGAGGAGGCCCCGCCCGCGTGTCCACACGTTGGTCGCCACGCCCGCGCGCGCGGCGATCTCGGCCCCGTTATCCAGGTTGACGACCCGCACGGTGCGCACGACGACCCGCCGCGCCTACGGCTGCTGCATGTTCGAGAGCTGCGGCCACAGCGGACCGAGGATCATGAGGCAGAGCGCGGGAAAGATGAAGATCAGCATCGGGAACAGCATCTTCAGCGGCGCTTGCTGCGCCTCGGCCTCCGCGCGTTGGCGCCGCAGCACGCGCATCTGGTCGGCCTGGACGGTGAGCACCTGCGAGACGCTGACGCCGAGCTGCTCCGCCTGCACGATCGCCGCCACGAACTGCGACAGATCGCTTACCTGCGTGCGGTTCACCATGTCCTTCAGCGCCTCGCGCCGGGGGCGGCCCACCCGCATTTCGGCCATCACCCGCGCTAGCTCGTTGCTGAGGGGGTTGTCGGACTTCTGTACGACGCGCGCCATCGCGGCGTCGAAGCCCAGCCCCGCCTCGACGCTGATGACCAGCAGGTCCAGCGCGTCCGGCAGCGCCTTCTGGATGGCCTTCTGGCGCACGGAGATCTTGCGGCTCAGCCACAGCTCGGGCGCTACGAAACCGATCACCGCGCCGACGATCAGGCCGAGCAGCAGCAGGTCGGCGCCCAGCAGCGCCATCAGTAGCGCGCCGATGCCCGCACCGGCGAGCGCGCCGAAGATCTTGACGCCCAGCCAGTCCGACGCGGTCCAACGGTTGGGACTGCCGGCCAGCAGCAGGCGGCGGCGCGTCTTTTCGCTGGCGCTCTCGCGCTGCTGCGGTGTCTGATTCTTCTTGCGCGTGAAGCGTTCGCCAATCGCGGCGAGGCGCTGAATCAGCGGTCGGAGCACGCGCTCGCTAAACGGCTGCTCCAGCTCCATCTCTTCGAGCGAGCGGGGGCGCTCGGCAAACTGGGACAGGCGCATCGCCACGGCGTCGCGCCCCATGCGAGGCACCGTGAACCCAAGGAGGATCAGGCCCAGGGCACCAACCAGCAGCAGCGGGAGGATGATAGCCAAACTACACCTCGATATTGACGATCTGCTTGATCACCATGAAGCCGAGGAGGATGCTGATCGCGCCGGCGATCGGCAGGAACAGGTACGGGAAGCCGGAGAACATCGGCCGCATGTACTGCGGGCTGGCCAGGAACAGGAACCCGCCCACGAAGACGGGCAGCAGCGCCAGGATGTAGCCCGACATGCGCTGCTGGCTGGTGATAGTGTTGATCTCGCCCTTCAGCTTCACGCGCTCGCGGATCGTCTCGGCAATCGTGTTCAGGATGCGGGCCAGATTGCCGCCGACCTCGTGCTGCACGTTGATCGCCGTGACCATCAAGTCCAGGTCCTCGCTCTTCATGCGCCGCACGAGGTGGAGCAGCGCGTCCTGCGGCGAGAGCCCGAGCCCGATCTCGCGGGTCACGCGGCCGAACTCCTCGGAAATGGGTGGGTTGCCCTCGCGCGCGACCATGTCCATCGCCTGCAGGAGGCTCATGCCGGAGCGCAGGGAGTTGCTCATCAGCACGATGGTGTCGGCGAGCTGGTCGTTGAAGGCACGGAGCCGCCCGGACTGCCGGCGGCCCACCCACAGCTTCGGCAAGATGAAGCCGATGATGCCGAAGATGGGGATGGCCAGGATGTTCTGGCCGAAGAGGACCGCGATTAGCGTATAGCCCACGGTGATGAAGACGAGCGTGACGACGCCTTGCAGCACCAGGAATTCGGCGGCGGTGAGCTTGAGATCGGCCCGCGCCAGGTCGGCCTGGAGGCTGGCCGCGAAGGAGCGGCCGGCGATGGCGCGACCCACCCGATCGCTCATCGCCGCGGTCATCGCCGAGCCGCGCTGGTCAGACACGGTTTCGGCGCCGCTCTGGCGCAGCGCGTAGCGGCGCAGCCGGTGCTCGAACGCGGGATCGTCGGTCCGCAGCACGCGGTCCACGCCGACGAAGATGAGCACGAGCGCCAGGCCCATTCCGCCCGCCAGCAGTACTGGCATGTCACACCTCGCTCGTGGCTGGCGCTGTCCCCCGCCCGCGAGCCAGCGCCGCCAACGCGCGCCTCGGGCGGGGCCTGGGAGCCGGCCGCCGGCCGCCCGCCGTTCCTAGAAGAATCGGTCCGACAGTCCGAAGATCGTCGGCGGCAGCCGAATGCCCGCGTCCTCCAGCTTCGGCATGAACTTCGGCCGGACGCCGGTGGGCTTGATGCGGCCGATCACCTTGCCGCCCTCGAAGGCCTCCTGCTCGAATTGGAAGACGTCTTGCAGGACGACCACGTCGCCTTCCATGCCCTGCACTTCGGTGATCGCCGTGATCTTGCGCGAGCCATCCCGCAGCCGCGATTGCTGGACGATCAGGTCGACCGCGGAGGCGATCTGCTCGCGGATGGCGCGCACGGGCAGGTCCATGCCGGCCATCAGCACCATCGTCTCCAGACGGGAGAGCATGTCGCGCGGACTGTTGGCGTGGCCGGTGGTCAGCGATCCGTCGTGGCCGGTGTTCATGGCCTGGAGCATGTCCAGCGCCTCGCGCCCGCGGCACTCACCGACAACAATGCGCTCGGGCCGCATGCGCAGGCAGTTGATGACCAGGTCGCGGATCGTGATGGCGCCCTTGCCTCGATGTTCGCCGGCCGCGCCTCCAGGCGCACGACGTGCTCCTGGCGCAGCTGCAGCTCGGCCGCGTCCTCGACCGTGATGATTCGCTCGTCGTCGGGGATGAAGGAGGAGAGCACGTTCAGCAGGGTCGTCTTCCCCGAGCCGGTGCCGCCCGACACGACGATGTTCAGCCGCGCCACCACGCAGGCGCGCAAGAACTCCGCGATCTCGGGCGTCATGCTGCCGAAGCGGATCAGGTCGTCGATCCCCAGCGGCGTCTTCGAGAACTTTCGGATGGTGATGGTCGGCCCGACCAGCGAGACCGGCGGGATGACGATGTTCACGCGCGAGCCGTCGGGCAGGCGGGCATCGCACAGCGGCGACGACTCGTCCACGTGGCGGCCCAGCGGAGAGACGATGCGGTCGATGATCCGGCGCACGTGGTCGTCGTCGTCGAAGGCGACCTCCGCCAGGTGAAGCTTGCCCTTCTGCTCGACGTAGATCTGGTTCGGCCCGTTTACCATCACTTCGCTGATCGTCGGGTCCTGCAGCAGCGGCTCGATGGGGCCGAAGCCGATGATGTCGGCCGTGACCTCTTCGAACAGCCGCTCGCGCTCGACGCGCGTCAGCACGATGTTCTCGCCCTCGACCACGGCGTCGAACAGCGTCTTGATGCGCTGCCGCACCTCGGCGGTCTTCGACAGGTCCATGTCGGGGTCGAGCTCGGCGATCAGGCGGTTCTTCACGCGGGCCTTCAGCTCCCGCGAGATACTGGCCGTGCGAGCGCTGGTACTGACGGCGCCGCCCAGCCCCATGCGGCGCGGCGCCTCCGGCGGCGCAACGCCAGGCGGCGGCGTGAGCACGGGCGCCGGGCCGCCGTTGTTCGGTAGGGGCGGCAGGCCGGCCGGCGCCGACGCCGGACTATCCGCTGGAGCGGGCATGGTTGGGGCCGGGGCGATGCCCGCCCCTTCAATGCGTCGTAGCAACCCCATTTACTCAGCTCCTCGCCGCGGAAAGAGCCGCAGCCGGCTAAGCCCGAAACCGGCGCGCGGGACGACGTCGCCCGTGCGGTCCGCGCCGTCGAGCCGTTCCAGATCGGCTTCCGTCAGGAGATCGCGCGCGACTTGGAACACGTTGCGCGAGATTTGCGCTTCCGGCTGGCTGACCACGAAGGGCACGCCGCTGTTGATCGACGCAGTCACGAGCGGCCCCGCGCTCACCAGGCGCGCGGCGACCTTGTGTCGGAGGCTGTCCTCGATGTCCTCGACGTTGATCCCCCCCGTGCTATCGGACCGGTTGAGCACCAGGTTCACCTTGTCGTGGCTGTACCCTAGCGCCTCGCAGACCTCCAGGAACATGCGGATGTTCTTGACCGCCGGAATGTCCAAGGTGGTGAGCAGCACGATGCGGTCGGCCAAGTCGAACACCGTGAGCATCAGGTCCTGGAACGTCGTCCAGGTGTCGACGACGATGTAGTCGAAATCGCGCTGGAGCGCCTGGAGCACGGCCTTCATGTGGTCGGCGGTGAACAGCTCGGCGACCTCCGGCCGCGGCGGCGCGAGCAGGACGCGCACGCCCGAGCTGTGCGTGACCATCACGCTGTCCAGCACCTCGGGCCCCATCTCGTCCGACTCGCGGTGGAGGAGATCTTGAATGGTCTTGTTGCCGGCCAGGTTCAGCATGATGCCGATATCGCCGAACTGCAGGTTGCAATCGGCCAGCGCCACCCGGGCGCCCGTCAGCACGCGTAGCGCCACCGCCAGATTGACGCCGATGACGGTACGTCCCACACCGCCCTTCGGGCTGAACATCGTGATGATGCGCCCTTTGCGGACCGGGCTCTCGCGGCCGGGGAGGCGGCTGAGGGCAGCGATGCGGGCGCGGCGATCGGTGTCCAGCTCGTAGACGCGGCGGATGGTGTTCGCCAGCTCGTCGGCGCCGAAGGGCTTCACCAAGAAGTCGCGCGCGCCGGCCAGCATGGCGCGGCGCAGGTAATCGGTCTCCCCCTGCACGGACATCATGATGACCTGGGAGACGGGGACTTCGCTGGAAATCGCCTCCGTGGCGCGGATGCCGTCCATCCCCGGCATGTTGATGTCCATGAGGACGATGTCCGGCTGCAGCTCCTTCGCCCGCTCGATGGCGCTGGGGCCGTCCTCGGCGCCCCCTACCATCTCGACGTCGTCCTCGAATTGGAGCAGCTTGGCCACGCTGGCGCGCGCTTCGGCGAAGTCGTCCACGACGAGAACACGGATCTTGCCGGCCACGTTTCCTCACAACTGGCGGGTATGCCACGCCCCGGCGCGGCCGGGGCCGTGGCGCCGACTACTGGCGCCCGTAGAGTCCGTACTGGCGCTGCATGTCCTGAACCGTGATCGGCGGCGTAGGCTGGACGTCGGAGTTGCTCGGCGAGCGCAGCACGAAGTCCACGTTCGCCTGCCCGAGCGCCACCAGGTCCTTCAGCCATTTGAGCTGCAGCGCCGTGTCGCGGTCGACGATGAAGGTGATCAGCCGATCCTCGGGCCGGTTCGCGGCCTGCTGGTCCCCCTTGGCATCCGGCGACTGGAACACACCTACGTTGTAGACGCGCAGGTTCTGGAACAGGACCCGGGTGCGCAGGTAGTCGGCCAGGTGGTCCTGCTGTGCCGCCTGCCGCTGCTCGGGCGTCATGCTGTCGGGAAACTCGAGCGTCGTAACCAAAATATCGACGTAATCGCCAGCCCTTATAGCGTCCGCTGCCGTCAGGGTATTGGCCCCCTGCCCCGCGAAGCTGCCCTGGAGCCGCGCCGGCAGCACGAACATCACCTGGTCGCGGTCGAGGACCAGCGAGACCGAGGGCACAGACTTGCCGGCCGCCAAGTCGTCGCGGATCGTCTTGAGATCGACGACTCGGTCGGCGTTCAGGATGTCGCCCTTGTAGATGCGCTGGCGCGCGAACTTGCCCACCGCGTCCTCGACGCGGGTGATAGGACGGTTGGGCATCGCCTCCTTCGACACGCTAGCGAGGTCGACGGAGCGCAGCTCGATGCGGCCCTGATCCGGAATGTCCCGCGTGGCGACCACTACCCGCTCGCTCGGCACCTGCTGCAGCCGCTCGTCGGCGCTCTTGAGCTGCAGGTACACGACCACGCCCACGACGATGGCCATTAGGCCGCCCACGCCGATTAGCAAGGACCCCGCTTGCCGCTTATTCATGGCTGCGTTACTACCTCTCCCGGCTATCCGGCTGGCGCGAGGCCCCCGGCCAATCGCTCGGAATTATACGTGCCCTTGCGCGGCGACGGTCAATTTATCACCGGTCAAGAGCGCCACTTCTAGCACGCTCTCGGCATCTAGTGGGCGAATCTTAACCAGATATACGCCCAACTGCCCGATTCATGAACAAGGGGCCTCATGGGAGTAAGGCCCTCATCGCGCACGCTCATTCGGGGCCACCCCGATCAGGTCGCCCACGAGTCACGTCCCGGCGAGCGCCTCGCGAGATCAGTATAGGCAGGCCCGGAAAACAGTGTCAATACACTGTCACTATTAGCGGACGGCGTGTAACGACGGCAGGCCCGTGCCCCGCCGCGCCCGCCGCGCGGCGGGGCGAAAAACGCGAGAAACCTTGACGCCAGCCGGTGGGTCGGCTATACTGCGGCCAACGTGAACGCGCGCCAGAGGCGGGAATGTACACGCGCGACCGCTGGTACTACTTTAGGTGCGGCATGAGGGGGCTGCGGCCGAAAGGCTGACGCAGCCCACGGCCCCCTCATGCCGCGGAAAGCAGAGGTGCAGACCTCTGCTTTTTGTTTTGCCCGCGGCGCGTCCAAATCCGGGCCAGACCGGCCCACACAGCAGGGAGCCGGCTCGCGACCACCGAGCGGGTAGGAGGTAGGAATGATCGTCGTCATGCAGCGCGGCGCGACCCCGGAGCAGATCGAGCACGTCATCGAGCGGCTGCGGGAAGCGGGCTATCGCGAACAGGTATCTACCGGAGAGGAGCGGACCGTGATCGGCGTAATCGGCACCGGCATCCCGGCCGACCTCGGCGAACGGCTGGAGATGCTGCCGGGCGTGGAGGCCACGCACCGCCTGACCAAGCCCTACAAGCTGGCCAGCCGCGACTTCAAGCCCGTTAGGACGGTCGTGCAGGTGGGCGACTTATCTATCGGCAGCGACGAGTTCGTGGTCATGGCCGGGCCGTGCTCCGTGGAGAGCCGCGAGCAGGTGCTGCAGACCGCCCGAGCGGCCAAGGCGGCGGGCGCGCGCGTGCTGCGTGGCGGCGCCTACAAGCCGCGCACGTCCCCTTACAGCTTCCAGGGCCTGGGCGAGGAAGGGCTGGAGTACCTGGCCGAGGCGCGCGCGGAGACCGGCCTGCCGATCATCACCGAGGTGCTAGATACCGCCGACGTGCCGCTCGTCGCCAAGTACACCGACATCCTCCAGCTCGGCACGCGCAATATGCAGAACTTCGCCCTGCTGCGCGCGGTCGGCAACCTCGACATGCCGGTGATGCTCAAGCGCGGCATGTCGGCGACCATCGAAGAGTGGCTCATGGCGGCCGAGTACATCCTGCACGGCGGCAACAAGCAGGTGATCCTCTGCGAGCGGGGCATCCGCACGTTCGAGACGGCCGCCCGCAACACCCTCGACCTGAGCGCTATCCCGATCGTGAAGAAGCTGAGCCACCTGCCGGTCGTCGCCGATCCCAGCCACGGCACGGGCAAGTGGTACCTCGTGCCGCCGATGGCGCTGGCCGCCGCGGCAGTGGGCGCCGACGGGCTGCTCATCGAGGTCCATCCCGATCCCGATACGGCGCTGAGCGATGGCCCGCAGTCGCTGAACCTCGACAACTTCGCCGCCATGATGCGCGAGCTGCGGCGCGTGACCGAGGCCGTGGGGCGCTCGCTGGGCGAGCTGGCGGCGACGAGCGGCGGGAGCCGTTAGCGTGGCCGCCGACGCCGCGCCGCGCCGTGTGCGGCCGGCCGCTCGCCTGGCCGGCGAGCTGACCGTGCCGGGCGACAAGTCCATCTCCCACCGCGCGCTGCTGCTGAACGCGCTCGCCGCGGGCACGGCGCGCGTATGCGGGCTGGGCCTCGGCGCGGACGTGCGCTCCACCGAGCGGTGCTTGAAGGCGCTGGGCGTCGCCATCGAGCCGGATGGCGCGGAGGGTCGCGTGGTCCACGGCGCCGGACGGGACGGCCTGCGCGAGCCCGACGACGTGCTCGACGCGGGCAACTCCGGCACCACCATGCGCTTCCTCTGCGGCGTGCTGGCCGGGCAGCCGTTCCTGTCGGTGCTCACCGGCGACGCCTCGCTGCGCCGGCGGCCGATGGCGCGCGTGCTGGACCCCCTGCGGGCGATGGGCGCCCAGGCGTGGGGCCGCGCCGATGGCACGTTGGCGCCGCTCGCGATTCGCGGCGGCGGGTTGCGGGGCCTCGACTACGCGCTGCCCGTGGCCAGCGCCCAGCTCAAGTCGGCGCTGCTGCTCGCCAGCCTCTATGCCGACAGCCCCACCCATCTGCGCGAGCCGGCCGCCTCGCGCGATCACACCGAGCGCCTCCTGCGGGCGCAGGGCGTGGCGCTGCAAACCGATGGCCTGGACCTCTGGCTCACCCCGCCGAGCCAGCCGCCGCGCGCCGTGGACATCGACGTGCCCGGCGACTTCTCGTCGGCGGCCTTCTGGCTCGTGGCGGCCTGCGTCCACCCGGCCGCGCGCGTCACGGTGCGCGGCGTGGGCGTGAACCCCGGCCGCACCGGCCTGCTCGACGTGCTGCGCGACATGGGCGCCCGCCTCACGCTCGCCAACGAGCGCGACGTGGGCGGCGAGCCGGTGGCCGACGTGACCGCCGCGTCGAGCGACCTGCGCGGCGTGGCGATCGGCGGGGACGTGATCCCGCGCCTGCTCGACGAGGTGCCGGTGCTCGCGGTCGCCATGGCCGTGGCGCGTGGCGCCAGCCGCATCGACGACGCCGCCGAGCTGCGCGTGAAGGAGAGCGACCGCCTGCACGCCGTGGCTGCCGAGCTAACGGCGTTAGGAGCGACCGTCACCGAGCGCCCCGACGGCCTCGACTTCGCCGGCGGCGCCCGCCTGCGGGGCGCGAGCGTCGCCAGCTACGACGACCACCGCCTCGCCATGGCCCTCGCCGTTGCCGGCCTCGTCGCCAGCGGGGAGACGACCATCCAGGGCGCCGAGAGCGTCGTCATCTCCTACCCCGCCTTCTGGGACCACCTCGCCGCCCTCGCCGCCTGAGCACCCTCAGCGTAGAGCGGCGAGCGCGCGCTGGACGGCGAGGGCCGGCGACACCCCCGCCGGATCCGCGTGGCGCTGCCCAGGCCAGCGCAGCACGACGACCTCCTCGCGCAGCTCCTCGCGTGTCGCCGTCGCTCGGCGCGTGCGGAACAACTCAATCTCCGCGAACTCGTACCCCAGCATCCGCGCAATGTCGGCTAGCAGCTGGCCCGTGCGGATCATCACGCGCAGATACGACGCCTGGTCACCGACGACGTAGGCCAGCCGGGCGCCCGGGCGCAGGATGGGGCGCAGCTCGGCCAGGTGACGGGCCATGCCGCCGAAATAGAGGCGCGTCACGCGGCCATATAGGCGCTCGAAGCCGGAGGTCTTGCCTAGCTCGATGCGGCGGGCCTCGATGGCCTCGGCTATACGCTGCACTTCCGCGTGCGCCGCGACCCAGCGGTCGTCGTCGTCGGCCTGGTAGACGTTGCGCGTGTTCGAGCGCAGCAGCCTTTGCTTCAGCGCGCGCAGCTCGGCGCGGTCGCGGACGAAGCCGAGCAGCACCGACTCCAGCCGCGTGGTCCGCGTGTAGTCCTTCTCGTTCGGGTAGGGCGGGGACGTGATGACGCCGTCCACGGACGCGGGCTCCAGCACCGCGCCCAGGTGGCGCGAATCGGCGTGGTGGGCGACGGCGGGCACATCCCGGCGCGACGCGACGAGCGCCAGGTCGTCGGCCATGGCGCGGACGGCGTCGAGCCAGGGAGCAACGACGGCCGCGTCGCGCTTGGGCGGGCCGACGCCGACCTCGGGGCCGAAGTGCAGATTGCTGCTAGAGAGCACGAGTGACTTCGCGAGCGCCAGTCGCTCGTGGTGGTGGTAACGCTCGTTGCGGTGGCGGTCCAGGCATTCGAGCAGCACGAGCGTCTTGTGCAGCGGCAGCGGGCTGATCGAGTCCGTGAGCAGCAGGCGCTCGGCCTCGGCTGGCAGCCGCCGTAGCTCCCGCTCCGCGACGCCGACGGTCCTCGCTAGCTCGTCGTGGATGCCGTCCCTGGCTAGCTCGCGCTCGGCCGCCCGCGCGACCTCCTGGGCGTGCTCGACCAGTTCGGCGGGATCGGGGCGCCAGTCGAGCTTGACGCGGCTGGCGAAGTGCGCCGTCGGGTTGGCTTCGACGCCGACGCTCGGGATGCCCTGCTTCTTGCACTCGACCAGCACGGTGCCTGTGCCGCAGAACGGGTCGAGCACCCGCTGGCCCGCGTCGAAGCCCAACCGCTCGAGGTATTGGCGGACGAGGTGTGGCGGGAAGGAGAGCACGAACCGATACCACTCGTGTACCGGACGGTCTTCGGGAAAGAGTTTGTTGAGGTCGGCGTTGGCCTCGCGGCGGCGCGCGGTGGCGTAGCTCATCGCCGCCATTATACGGTCCCGCCGGGACAAGCTCGCCCGGTTGTGTCCTCTCGTTGACCGCGCCAGAAACGTGAGATCCTGGTCGGTCCCCTGGTGGTGGCAGGCTCAATTGGCGGTGCCCATATGTTGACCGGCTTGGCGTCCGCTCGGCAGAATGGCTGGCAGGGCCGGGCCATTCGGCGGGAGTTGCCTACGGGCCTGGCTCACGCTACCAGCGACAGGCAGGGCAAGGCGAGGTCCCTTGCCCGCCCACGGTGCGCGACCACACCGCCGGGCGGCAGGGGACGAGCCCCTGCCCTACCTCATATCGCGATATGGCCGGGCGTGCCGGCCAAACGTGGACTGGGCACGATGGGGCTACGCAGCACGGAGCGCCAGGCGCAGCGCGCGTTCGAGCGGCAGGTGCTGGCGCAAGTCCTCGCGCTCTGCGAGCCGGACGGCGCCGTGCCGGCCCAGCGCGTCGAGCAGGCGCTCGGCTACTTCCGCCAGACGGTCGCGGGCAACCCCGCGCAGCAGGTGCTCGGCCGGCGCCTGCGCGGCGCGATCGACGCGCTGCTCGCCGACGGCCTCCTCGACCCGACCGCCCCGCCCGATACCTTCCGCCCCACGGACGCCGGCCGCGCCCTCGTCGCCGCCAGCCGCCGGCCCTGGTGGCGCCGCGCCTTCGCGATCACTCAACCGTCCCACGGCGGCTCTCGCGGAGGCTGAGCCAAAAGGTAGGGCGGGGCTCGTCCCCTGCTGCCCGGCCGGCGCGGCTGCTGTCCCCTATTCCGGCGACCGCGAGGTAGGGCGGGGGCTCGTCCCCCGCCGCCCGGCCGGCGTCGCCTAGATCAATCGTCCCGGAAACCGCTTCAAACCGCCAGGGGACAGGCGAAGCGAATCCGCGCCAGCGACTTTCGGCGCACCGCGTCGCGGCATACATACGAGCGCGTAGCGTTGATCTACGGTCGCCAGGACAGCTTCAGCCCTTGCGGGCGCGAACGAGCAAGCAAAACGGCCGCTTGCGCTCGTAGACCCAGTCGGGGTGGCGCCGCAGCATCGCCTCGTCCGGCATTGGCTCCAGCACTCGCTCGATCCGCAGCCCGGCGTCGATGAGGCCGTTCAGCAGCGTCGCCTGCAGGCGGTGATACTTCTGCACGCCGTCGACGATCCAGTGCTCCTCGCGCAGCCCCTCTTCGCCGTAGCGGTCCAACGCCCAGTACAGGGGACGGCCCTCGGCGTCGCGGACCCAGCCCTCCGCGGTCGCCCGACTCAGATATACCGGGTGCTCCGTCGAGAAGACGAGCACGCCGCTCGCGACGAGCCACTCGGCGATGCGCTGGCAGAGCCCGTGGTAGTCCGCCACGTAGTGGAAGGCGAACGAGCTGACCACCAGGTCGAACCGCTCCGCCGGGAACGTGACCTCTTCTATCGACGCGCGAACGTGGGTGACGCGCGGGTGGCTCCACTCGGCGCGCGCCGGCGCCAGCATCGTCTCGGAGAGATCGACGCCGATCACCTCGGCGGCGCCGCGCTCCGCGACATAGCGCGCCAGCTGCCCGGCCCCACAGCCCAGGTCGAGTACCCGGCGCCCCGTCACGTCCGGCAACAGAGACAGCAGGCTCGGCAGCTCGAAAGCCGTCGTCCAGCCCGCGCCAAACCGCTCCAGCCGCGAGTAGCCGGCGAAGAAGGCGGGATCGTCGTAGATGTTCTGGGGCGGCGGATCGGCGCTCATGGGGACAATTTGGTGCCGGCGCTCACGGCTGGTCCAGGAACGCCAGCACCGCATCCGAGGCCGCCTCGGGCGCTTCCAGCAGCGGGCTGTGGCCCATGTCGGCCATGACCTTGAGCCTGGCGTCGGGGATGCCGGCGGCGTACGCCTCGCCGTGAGCCAGCGGCACGAGGCGGTCCCGCGCGCCCCAAAGCACGAGCGTCGGACAGGTGACGCGCCGTAGGTGGCCGCGCAGCTTGCGGTCGTACAGGTACGGCGGCGTCCAGCCGATGCGCCCGGCGAAGCTGAGCGCCTGGTAGCGCAGCACCTCGGTTGGGGTGTCTACGCGGTCGTCGGGGAACAGCTCGACGGCTACTGGTGCCCGCGGGTCGCCGAACAGCAGCGCGCGCAGGTCGCTCAGATCGGCCCCATCGCGGCGCACCGCCATCATGAACACGTCGGCGATCGGCGCGCCCGCCACGTACAGGCCCGGCGCGTCGATCAGCACCAGCCGCCGAAGGCGGTCCGGGCGGCGCACCGCCAGCTCCGCGCCGATCCAGCCACCCAGGCAGTTGCCGACCACGTCCACGCGCTCCAGCTCGAGCGCGTCCAGCAAATCCAGGTAGTGGAACACCAGGTCTTCCAGCGCGTCCACGTCGCCCAGGCCGGTCGAGGCGGCGCAGCCGGGGTGCGCGGGCGCGAGCAGGCGGCGGTGCGCCGCCAGGCTGGCGTGCGCGGGCAGCCAGTCGGCCACGGCGGTATGCACGTCGGCTAGGCCGTGCAGGTACAGCAGCGGCGGCCCGTCGCCCGCCTCGTAGAGGAGGACGCGCTCCCCGTGGACGGGCAGCAGGCGGGCGGCGCCAAACGACGGCTGGGCGAGGGCGGCGGTAGGCTCGCTCATTGTCACGCCCCCACCAGCTGCAGCGCGCGGGCTGCCTGGTCGGCGTCCGGGTACTCGCGCCCGAACAGCTCGGCCGAGCGCTCGCGCAGCCACGGCATGACCTCGCGGGCGAACAGCGCCTGGCTCTTCAGCACTGTCTCGTGCGGCATGTTCCCCATGTGGAACTGGATCAGCAGGTGCCCCACGCGCCCGTCGCGCACGTACTCCCACAGCCGCTCGCGCACGGTGTTCGGGGCGCCGACGAAGATGGAGCCGCTGGCGTCGACCTGCTCCCACGTCTCGCAGTCGCCCAGCAGCGCGCGCGTCGGGTCCCAGCGCCGCGCCATCTGGCTGTACGACTCGGGCGAGGTCGAGCCGGGCGCCTGTACCAGGTTGCGCGCCTTGCGCCGCATGTGGCCCTTGAGGCAGTTGTGCAGGAAGTAGAAGACGCCCTCTTCCGCCTCTCGCCGCGCCAGCGCGTCGGTCTCGGCGACGTGGACGCTGAGCAGGATGCCCATCTTGTACGGGTGGTATGCCTTGCCCTCGCTCTCCAGCACCTCGCCGAGCTGCTGGGCGGCCTGCACAGTGCTGGACAGGCGCGAGCGGCTGGAGAAGAAGTAGCAGTACCCGCGCCGCGCCACCTCGCGCACCGTCTCCATGCTGCCGCCGCCGGGAATCCAGATCGGCGGGCGCGGCTGCTGGAGAGGCCGGGGCCAGGGGTTCACGTAGCGCAGCGGGTAGTGCTTGCCGTCGAAGCTGAACGGCCCGTCCTCGGTCCAGGCGCGGTCGATCAGATCGACGGCCTCCCAGAAGCGCTCGCGGGCGATGCTCGGGCTGATGTTGTAGTTCCACATCTCCTGGCCCGCGCCCACCGCGAAGCCGGCGATCAGTCGCCCATCGCTCAGGTTGTCCAGCATCGCGTACTCTTCGGCGACGCGGAGCGGCCGCAGCGCGAGCGGCAGCAGGTTGCCCAGCACGACGATCCGCCCGCGCGTGCCGCGCTGCGTGAGCGCGGCGGCGATCAGGTTCGGCGCGGGCATCAGGCCGTAGATGTTCTGGTGGTGCTCGTTCAGCACCATGCCGTCGAAGCCTAGCTCGTCGGCGGCCACCAGCTGGTCGATGTACTGCTGGTACAGCCCGCGCGCCTTGGCCCGGTCGAACAGCGAGTTGGGCACCGTGACCCAGCCGCTGTCGTAGCGATCATCGAAGTCGGGCGGCAGGTACGGCCAGGCCATGAAGTGCCAGGCGTACAGCTTGACGGCGTTGTCCACGGTGCCTCCGAGCGGTCAGCGGTCAGCGATCAGCTATCAGTTATCAGCTACCGGCAGTGTAGCCGGTCCGGGGGCAAAATCGAACGTCAACCGCGAGTCAGCTACGACGGTGCCGCCGCCACGCGGGCACCGGCTGCTGATAGCTGATAGCTGACGGCTGATCGCTGACCGCTGACCGCTGACGGCTGATCGCTGACGGCTACTGAACGAATACGCGGCCGGTGATGTGCGCGGACTCGGGGCGGGTGAACCAGACGACTAGCTCGGCGGATTGCTCGGCGGTGGGCAGCTTGCCAAACGGCGCGCGGCGCTGCTGCTCCGCGATCTCCTCCGGGCTGTGGTTGTTGCGGACCATCGGGGTGTCGGTGGCCCCCGGCCCGACGGCGTTCGCCGTGATGTTGTACGGCATCGCCTCGCGGGCCAGCACGCGCGTGAAGCTGATGATGCCGCCCTTGCCGGCGGCGTAGGCGGCGCTCTTCGGCGCCCCGGCGGCGGCCAGGCCCGACGCCAGCGTGACGATGCGCCCATAGCGCTGGGCCATCATCGTCGGCAGCACGGCCTGGCGGCACAGGAAGGTGCCCTTCACGTGCGTGGCGAGCACGCGGTCGAACTCGTCCTCCGCCAGCTCGACGATCGGCGTGCGCGGGTAGATGCCGGCGCTCGTGACCAGGATGTCGATGCGGTCCCAGGCGGCGCGCACGCGCTCCGCCATCGCCTGTACCTGCGCCTTGTTCGTGACGTCCACGCCGATGGCCATGCCGCGTCGCCCAAGCGCCTCGACGGCCGCGGCGGTGGCCGCGGCCGTCGCCTCGTTCAGGTCCGCGCACGCCACGTCGGCGCCCTCGCGGGCGAGCTGCAGGGCCACCGCCCGCCCCAGGCCGCTCCCGGCCCCCGTCACGATCGCCACCTGCCCGTCCAGCGCCATCGCCTGTTCCTCCCCGCCTCGCCCGCTTCCCGCTGCGCGCCGTTGCGCGCGTCCCGCTCCGCGCCTATCGCTGGAGTCTAGCCCGCCCGCGCACCGCGCGCAACGGCGGGGTGACCTAACCCCACCGGCCCCCCCTTCCCTTCGAAGGAAGGGGGGAGAAGGACGGGGACGAAGCCGCCGCCCCGTCGCCCCGCTCCCCCTTCCCGCATCGGGAGGGGGGCCGGGGGGGTAGGTAGGTCCGTCCTCCGCTACACTGTGGCGGACAAGCAGCGGGCGCGGCCGGGGGCGCGGGCGCCGCCCGAGCACGAGGAGGAGCCGATGATGGAGGCCGAGGGCCGCGCGTTCGTGGCGCGGTATCACCGCGGCGTGCTGGCGACGATCAAGCGCGACGGCCGCCCACAGCTATCCAACATCTCCTACGCGCTCGACGAGACGGACGGGCTGATCAAGATCTCTACCGCGCGCACGCGCGCGAAGGTCCACAACGTGCGCCGCGACCCGCGCGTGTCCCTCTCGGTCCAGGGCGACACCTGGCAGCAGTACCTCGTGGTCGAGGGGGCGGCGGAGCTATACGAGGACAATCCTATTCCCGCCCTGCGCCGCTTGTACGAGATGATCCGCGGCGCGCCCCACCCGGACTGGGCGGAGTTCGACGAGGCGATGCGCCGCGAGCAGCGGCTGATCCTCGCCATCCGTGTCGAGCGCCTGTACCCGCTGACGCGCGAGCGGTAGCGGCCGCAGGCGGCGCCCGCCCTGGCCCTCGACTCAGGGCGCCGTGGCGACGTGGCGCAGCCAGTCGGCGAACGCCGTGACGACGGGCGCGGCCGCCGCCTCGTCGCGGCCTAGCAAGCCATAGTCGGGGCCGGCGGGGGCCGTGGGGAGGCGGAGCGCGCACAGGCCGGGCAGCACCGGCTCCCGCACGTAGGGCGGCCAGAACGTGCCCAGCACGCCGAGTCCCGCCTGCGCGGCGAGGATGCGCGCCTGGATGCCGTCCACCTCCAATGCCACGCGGTAGTGGCGCAGGCCCGCCTCGCGCAGCACCGCGCCGTAGTACTGCCACTCCACGCTGTCGAGCGGCGCCGCGATCAGCCCGGCGCGCGCCACGTCGGCGAACGACACGACGGCTGCCGCCGCCAGCGGGTGGTCGGCGGCGACGAAGAACACCACGCGGCTGGGGTGCAGCGGCTCGTACTGCACGTCGCCGGGGACGTGCCAGCGCGCCACGTAGGCCAGGTCCACCTCGCGGGCGCGCACCGCCTCGGCCATGTGGACGCTGTGGCCGAAGCGCAGCGACAGCTCGACGTCCGGGTGCGCGCGCCGGAACGGCGCGACGACCGCCTCGAAGAAGAACGCCTGCTCGAAGGCGATGCTGGCGCCCAGGCGCACCCGCCCCGCGCGCCCCGCCCGCAGATCGGCGATCTGATCGATCAGCCCCTCGGCGTCCCGCAGCGTGCGCCGCGCCAGACCGTACAGCGCCTGCCCGGCAGCGGTGAGCTGCACGCGCCGGTCGCGATAGACCAGCAGCCGAGTGCCGAAGGCGCGCTCCAGCGCCCGGGCATGGAACGAGACGGTGGGCTGGCTGAGGGCCAGGCTGCTGGCGGCGGCCGAGTAGCCGCCCTGCTCGACGATGGCGGCGAAGATGCGCAGCCGCGTCAGCGACAGCTCGGGCAGCGGGGCGTGCTCGTCGGCCACCGGCCCCCTCCGCCGCGTGGCGGCCGCGGTTAGACCGCCGCCACTGCCTCGATCTCGAGCAGCAGGTCCGGGTGCACGAGCCGGTCGATGATCAGGAGCGTGTTCGGCGGGTAGACGCCGTCCGGGAACAGGCGGGGATACTGCTCGGCGCGGCAGGCGTTGAAGGTGGGCAGGTCGTCGGCGCGCGTCAGGAACGTGCGCAGGCTGACGATGCTGGCCATCGTGCCGCCGGCCGCCTCCACGGCCGCCTGCAGGTTAGCGTACGCCTGCGCGAACTGGGCGCGCATGTCGTTCGGTCCCACCACCTGGCCCTCGCGGTTCATCGCGACCTGCCCGGCGATGAACACCAGCCGCGAGAAGCTCTGCACGTCCACGCTGAAGACGTGCGAGTAGGGGCCGATTGGAGTGCCAAGGCTCGCCGGCTGAATCACCTCGCGGTGCATCGAATCCCCCTACTTCTCGACGGGCGTCGCCAGGACCCGCAGCGCCCGCTCCAGGATGCCGCGCCGGATGGCGCGCTCCTCGGCCGCCGTACGGGCGGCGTCGCCCACCGGGTGCACGATGCCGTTGCCGGGCACCACGCGGTTCGACCCCACCATCTCGGCCACCGGCGTCATCGTGCAGATGTGCGCCACCGGCAGCCCCGCCTGCTCTAGCTCCGTCACGATCGCTGCACCGCAGCGCGTGCTGGTCCCTCAGGTGGAGGTCAGGATGACCGCGTCCACACCCGCCGCGCGCAGGTGCTCGGCCATCTCGCGGCCCAGGCGACGGCTGTTGTCGAGCGGGTTTGCGAGGCCCGTGGTGCTCAGGAAATGGTCGTACAGCTCGCCGATGGCGCCCGCGCGCTCCAGGTCGCGGGCCGCATCCACGGGCACGAGCCGGTCGGGGTCTTCCTTGACCAGGCTGGTGTCGTAGCCGCCGTGGACCACCTCGTAGTCCGCGCTCGCCAGGTCGTTCACGCCGGCGATCGGGTAGCTCCCCCACTTCGTCGCCGCGCGAAACTCGATCTGATCCGGGTTGCCGCGCGGCACTAGTCCGCCGTCGGTGACCAGCGCGACGCGGGCGCGGCGCAGGTCGGCGACGGGCGGCGGCGCGGGGATCGGCCGGAACCGCGGCAGGCGCACCTCCGACTCGTACGGCTCGCCGCGCAGCTTCGCCAGCAGCATGTCCACCGCGCGCTCGGCCGCGGACTTCGGCGCGATCTCGGGCACCACACGCCCGCGCGGGAAGTAGCCCTCGACGCTGGGGCGGCCGATCGGCTCGCCCGCGACCAGCTTGCGGCCAAGCCGCAGCATCGCCGCCATGTCGCTTGCCATCTGCCGGGCGCTGTCGCCCGTGCGCACGACGTAGACGTCGCGGTGGTATAGCTCGACGCCGGGGTTCTCGTCGGCCATCGCCGTGACGGCCGGGATGCCCAGCTCCGCGCTCACCGCCTGGCAGAGCGCGCCGCAGGCCTGGCCGTAGCGGCCCGCGTTGAAGGCCGGCCCGGCCAGCAGCAGGTCGGGCGCGGCCGAGCGCACCAGCGCGACCAGCTCGCCGACCGCCTGCTCCGTGCGCTCCGCGACGTAGTTGTCGCCGCAGATCACCGTGGCGACGACGGCCTCGCCGTCGGCCAGCGCCGGCGCGAGCGCGCGGCCCGGCCCGACGGCGCCCTCGACCAGGCGCGGCCCCACGCCGGCGGCTTCCTCGCCGCCCAGGCCGCCAAACATCTGGTTCAAGAAGTGGACGATCCGCAGCCGTCGCTCGGCCATGGCTCACCTCGCCGCGCGTGTTCGCCGCAAGTGTAGCGCGCCGTGGGTTGCGAAAACTAGCCGCGCGCCGTCTGGCCACCATCGCCGTCGCTCCCTGCTGGGTCGGTCGGGCCGGCTGGGAGCCTCCCGGGCGCTGGGCACCCGTGAGGCCGAGCGCGCCTGGGCCCCGCGAGAGGCGCGGCATCACAATCGTGAACAGGCGCCTAGCAGTTTCGTCACGTTTACAGCATAATTGGGCCGCTGCTCCCGCCGCCCTGGCGGTCCACACGCGGGCGTAGCCACCCGGGTCGCTACAACTGGCAGCAGGAGGCGCCGTGCGTGGTCCGATCCCTGGCTGGCTGGTCATGGCGCTTACGTTGACCCTTGGCCTGGCTCCGCCCCTGGCTCCTCTCGCCCGCGCCGATGCACCGGGGACGCTGGTCGTGGACTGGCCGGACGACGGCGCGGTCGTCGGCGGCGGCCTAGTCCTCAGCGGCTGGGCGGCGGCGTCGACCGTCGACCGCGGGACGGGCGTCGACGGCGTGCGCGCGTATCTCGACGGCCCGGCCGGCGACGGCAGGCTGCTCGGGACGGCCACTTACGGGCTCACGCGGCCCGACGTCGCCCTCGCCTTGCGCGAGGCGCGCTACGGCGCCTCCGGCTGGCAGCTCGACGCCGAGCTGCCCCCGGGACCGCACGCGCTGTTCGTCTACGCTCACCTGGCCGACCAACCGGACGATGCCGGCTGGATCGGGCCGGTACAGCTCGCCCTGCGCGTCACGGGGGGCAGCGCATCGACCGCAGCGGCGGGGAGCGAGCGCCCGATGGCGTCTGTCGCCGCGGCGGCGGCGGGCGAGCGGGCGCCCGCACCGGCGGCGACCGCGCCGGCCGCGAGCGCGTGCGCCGGCCGCCAGGGCACAGCCGCGGCGTGCGCGGCGTCGCGCGGCCCAATCAGTCCCAATCAGTGCCTTGTCCCCGATCGCGACAGCGGCCGCTGCCTGGTGCGGGCCGGCAGCGCCAACGCGCGTGGCCCCTCCCCGGCTGTGCCGGGCAGCTGGACGGCAGCCGACCTCTCCGGCGCGAGCGCGAGCAGCGGCACAGCGACCAGCGCCGGCTCGCCCGCCCGCCCCGGATATTCCGTGGCGTCCGGCGGTGCGGGCGACGACCGCCCGCCGTCCGACGCGGGGAGCGCGGGCGCGACAGCGCCTGCGCCGGGCAGCGCGTCTTCCGCGGCGACGAGCGCCAGCCGTCCGGGCGGTCCGGCGCTCAGCCTCTCGGCGGCCTCGATGGGTGGGCAGCAGGTGCAGTTGAACTGGAACGCCTACACGGCCGGGCAGCCGGTCACCTACGAGGTGCGCCGCTGCCCCATGCTGACCAGCGCGTCGTCCGCCTGCGGCCTGGTCGCCACCGTGCAGGGCGGCGGCTACCGCCTGATGCAGGCCGACGGCGTGTACTTCGTGCGCGCCCTGGGGCCGGACGGCCAGCCCGAGGGCGAGTCGAATCGCGTCCAGCTCTGCTGCCGCGGCTGACGCCCGCTCCGGTGCCCCGGAGACTGTTTGATCTTCGATCCGTCGAGGACGCGGTGCGGTACAATCCGGTGTCGACCGGATTGGAGCCCGCCGTGAGCTACGCCGCCCCGTTGCCCGAGTTTACCCGCCTCGCCCTGGCCGGGACGTTTGACTTGGCTGGGCGCGAGTGTACGTTGCAGATCGAGCCGATCCAGCGCTTCGCCGACTACGGGCCGGACTTCGACGTCGTCCACCTGCGAGTCCTGCACGACGGCCGGCCCCTCGCGCTCGCCGACCTGAGCCCCGATCTGGAGCCCGCTCGCTGCTACCAGTTGTGGAGTGATCTCTGCGCGTCGATCCAGGATGCCATCGGCGACGCCTACGCGCTCGGGCCGAGCGACGACCCGGAGCCCAATCCTCGCCTTGGCTGCTGGGGGCCGCGCCCTGACTTCCTGGGGCAAGGCGACTCGGATTGCCATACGGCCTTGATCCTGGGCGTAGCGGTCGACACGCGCCCGGCCGGCCAGCGGCCGAGCAGCGCGGCGCTGGCCCAGGCGCTGGCCGCGGCGGTGCTCCGGGCGCTGCGCGAGTGGGAGGCCGCGGCGCTCGGCGGCCCGCGCTAGCGACCCGTCGCGGCCGCCGGCGGTAGCGACCAACGGTGTCTCCCGGTCGCGGCGCACTGCCCTTGGCGAGCGCGCGGAATCCGTGTAGAATCGCCGGCGAGCGGGCCGCTCGCGCCGAGCGGCCGCCATTCGGCTGGGCCTGCCTGGCCGTGCTGGAGACGCCCGTGCGACGCTTACTCCCGCTCCTCCTCGGCGCCGCGCTGCTGACCGTCACGCAGCCGACGGCCCACGCCCAGGACCAGCACATGTGCTCGCCCTCCACGGCGCCCATCGTGCGCTATCCCGCCTATCCGGGCAGCACGCCCTACAGCGGCCAGACTATCCAGGTAGCGTCGAACTGCACCGGGCCGGCCGTCGACGCGGGCATCCGGCCGGACCCGTACGCCGATCCGGACTCGCTGCCCCTGCCCACCGGCTCGCCCGGCAGCACCGGCACTACCCCGAGCGCCGATCCGGCCACGCTCTACGCGCCGACCGCGCCGGCGGCCGGCATGCCGCCAGCCGGATCGGCGGCGCCGGCGGGCGGTATGCCGGCCCGCGTGGCGCCGCCCCCGGGCTTGTCAGGGCCCAACCCGGCATACCCGCCCGCCGCGGCTGCACCCATGCCGGCGCAGCCGCCCGCGGGCGTGTACCCGGGCTATGCCGCAGGAGCGGGCGCGCCGCCGTCGGCGCCCGACGCCGGCCAGTACCCGGGCTATGCCACCGACCCGTCCGCGTCCGCGACGCCGTCGGACGGGACGACGAGCGCGGCGCCGGGCACGGCCGGCCCAGCGAGCCCGCCCGCCGGGCCGGTGGCCATGCCGCCGCCGGGCTACCCCGGGCCGGGGCTGCCCATGCCGGGGCTCGGCTACCCCGGCCCGGCGCCATATGTGCCGGGGCCGGGCATCCCGCCGGGCTATCCGGGCGTCGCGCCAGCCTACCCCTAGACCGCGGCGGGACTGGTCCCGCCGCGGCGACGCGGATGAACATGACACGGCTCTGAGAGGGACGCGATGCGCTGTGGCAAGTGCGGTGAGGAGCTAATCCCGACTCGTGCCGAGGACATCTATCAGTGTCCGCGCTGCAGCACCGTCTGGCAGCTTGCGCCCGAGACGGGCCAGTGGGTGTCGGTCGGGCAGGCGGGCGGCACCGACCGTCCGCTGGACGAGCTGTTCGACGACGACTAGCCGCCGTCGGTGGCCCTCGCTCGCCTCGCTGTTGCTGGGCCTCGCGCTGGTCGCCTGGCCGCGCCCGGCCACCGCGCAGGCCGACGCGGAGGCCGTGCGCGCGGCGATCGAGCGCGCCAACTCGCCCGCCGTCTGGGGCGAAGCGCTCCGCCGCGGCGACCCCGCCCCCCTGGCCGCCGCCTGGACCGGCGACCCGCTCGACTACTTCAGCGGCGAAGTACGCATGTACCGCGCCCGCGGGCTGCGTCTGCTCTCCACGCCGGTGGCCCTGCAGGTGGTCGACGTGGAGTTTCCCTCTGACACGCGCGCGCTGGCCGAGACCGAGGAGGAGTGGCACGATCGTCTCTGCACGGACGAGGGCGAGCTGCGCGCCGAGCGGCAAGCGTCCGTGCGCGACCACTACGAGCTGGACTGGCATGACGGCGCCTGGTGGGTGAGCGGTGTCGACGTGGAGCTGGTGGGCGGCAGCTTCGACTGGACGCCGGCGGCGGACCCGATGGACGGTCCGTCTCCCTGCGCGGCCGTGCTGGACTAGCGCGCGGAGCGGCTCACGTCGCCGCCGGCAGCGCGACCGCCGGCCGGCCCGCGGCACGGATCGCCAGCACCATCGCGGACGCCGCGAAGCACAGGATCGCTCCCGAGAGGAAGGCCGGGGCGTAGCTGCCGGTCGCCTCGTAGACTACGCCGCCGACCAGCGAGCCGGTGGCCGCCCCGATCTGGTGGCCCAGGAAGATCCAGCCGAAAATCGACGCGACCGCCTTGCGCCCGAAGATGTCGGCGGTCAGCGCCGTCGTGGGCGGCACGGTGGCGATGTAGGTCAGCCCGAAGATCACGGCGAAGACGTGCAGCGCCGCGGCGTCATTCACCGTGAGCAGCCACAGCAGCGCCAGCCCGCGCACGAAGTAGGTGATCGCCAGCGGTTTGCGGCGGCCGTACCGGTCGGCCACGTAGCCGGCGGCGATGGCGCCCAGTGTGTTCACGGCGCCCATCAGGCCCAGCGCGCTGGCCGCGGCCATGTTCGGCACGCCGTGCTCGATGGCGTAGGCGACGACGTGGGTATCGACCAGCCCGCTCGTCGAGTAGCCGCAGACGAAGTAGCTGCCCGTCAGCAGCCAGAACGGCAGCGTGCGGACCGCGCCGAGCACGCCCACGGCGCGCGCAGCGGCGACACCGCTGGCGGCGGCGCCCGGCTTGTCGGCGCGGGCGCCAAACGGTAAGCTGCCAGTGCTGGCCGGGTCGTTGCGAACGAACAGCCAGACGACTGGCAGGGCAACCAGGCAGACGATGGCGCCCAGCGCGGCATAGCCCGCGCGCCAGCCAAAGTTCAGCGTGAGCCACATCGCCAGCGGGATGAGCACAAGCTGCCCGGCGGAGACGCCCGAGATGGTGAGTCCGACGACCAGCCCGCGCCGCGTCTCGAACCAGCGCGCGGCCACCGCGGAGATGGTGGCCATCGACGGGCCGCCGGCGGCGAGCGATACGAGGATGCCATAGGCGAGGTAGAGTTGCCAGAGCTGCTGAATGGACGCGGTGGCGAGGACGCCGATGCCGAGCGCCAGCAGGCTGCTGGCCAGCACGGCGCGCGGCCCGTGGCGGTCGATCAGCCGGCCGATGATCGGCTGCGCCACGCCGTAGCACAGGAGGCTGAGGGCGGCCACGCCGCTGATGATGGCCCGGTCCCAGCCGAAGGCGTCCTCCAGCGGCTTGACGTAGACGCCGAAGGAGCCGCGGATGCCAGCGGCGGCGGCCACGGCGACGAACGTCGCGGCGACCACGACCCAGCCGTAGTGGACGCCGCGCAGCCGCTGGACGCTCATCGTGCCTCCCCTGGTGCCCACCGCGATGATACGCCGCGGCGCCGGTGGCGGACCAGAATCCAGGACGCCGTGGTCGCCCTCGGCGTCGGACTGGTAACGGGGCTCCTCGCCCACCGGCTGGCCGGCGCGGACCCGCTGCCGAGCGACCCGGAGTACGTCGGCCACGTTTTCACCGAGGCGACGATCGTCTTTCTCGCCGCGGTAATCGCCTACTGGCTCCTCGACGACATCCGCGGCGCCCGCCGGGGCGGCTCCCGCTAGCCGCCGCTCCCAGGCTCTGCCGATGCACAGACGGAAGGGCCTCCCGCCCCACGGGAGGCCCTTCCGTCTGTCGTGCGCGAGCGCGGGCCGCTAATCGCGGTCGCTCAGGAAGCCCAGGATCTGGAGCAGCGACAGGAACAGGTTAAAGATGTCGAGGTAGATCGCCACGGCGAACATGATGGCGTCGCCCGTGCCGCCCTTCGCGCCCCTTAGCCGCTGCATGTCGTACAGCACGAAGCCCGAGAAGATGATGGCCGTTGCCGCGGAGATCACCAGGCTGAGCATCGGCGCGTGCAGCAGGAAGACGTTGATCAGGCTGGCGATGATCACCCCGAGCAGCGCGATCATCAAGAAGCTGCCGATCCCGGACAGGTCGCGTTTAGTGGTCCAGGCGTAGGCGCTCAGCGCCAGCACCAGCGCGGCCGTCGTCGCGGCAGCGTTGACGACGATCATCCCGCGCCCGGCCGCGAAGTACGACTCCACCACCAGGCCCAGCAGCAATCCCTCGGCTACGCTGAACAGGTAGAACAGCCCCAGGTTGATCGGCGACTTGTCCTTCAGGAAGAACAGCGCGATCAGCGCGCCGAACGAGCCCACCAGCGACAGGATGAACGCCCCCGGCCCGAGCCGCGGCGCCAGCAGCGCGCCTCCCATGGTGAACAGCAGCGAGAAGCCGAGCAGTCCGAACACCTGGCCGGCGAGGGTGGCTTGCGTCCGTTCGTTGACGCCCGCGTACCCACGGTACATCATGCGGATTCCCCTCCTCGGTCAACTGGCCGGGCCGCCCGATCGCGGCCGGGCCTTACGCCAACGATCATAACACAGCGAGCGACCCGCGCCCGCATATTCCGGCCGCGCGACGCTCCGCGCCATCCGCTGCCACGGGCCGCGCCGGCGGGCGCCTGCAGTTGCCCGGCCGGGCGGGCCTCTGGTATGGTGGCAGGCGCAGCTTACGAGGGGAGGTTACACCGTGCCGATGGGCCGAGTTATCGCTCGTTTCGCACGCCCTGCGCTCGGCGGCGCCTGCGCGGCATTGCTCCTCGCCACCGGCATTTCCAGTGCAGACCAGCAGCCCGAAATCCACATGCGCAACAATGCCTACACCCCGGATTCGATCACCATCCCGGCGGGCACGACGATTCGCTTCGTGAACGACGACGGCGACATTCACACCGCGTCGCAGACGGGCGGGGGCTTCGACTCGGGCTTGCTGTTCACGCACGACGCCTGGACCTACACGTTTGACACCCCGGGCACCTACGAGTACGTCTGCCTGCCGCATCCATACATGCACGGCACCATCACCGTCGAATAAGCTGCCGCGTGGGCTCGACGCCGGCTCGGCTAGCGTCGGGCCCGCGGCGTCTTCCCTGGAGGGCCGCATGCGCGTCGACGTCCACGCGCACTACTTCGCGCCGCCCTACCTGCAGGTCGTCGAGCGCGCGTACGCGCAGCCGCTCACGCCGCGCGAGGTGGGCGTCCGCAAGATCATCGACAGCAAGGTGCGGCCCAATCCCGCCATGTACGAGCTGGACGAGCGCCTGGCGCTGATGGACCGCCTGGGCGTCGACCTCCAGGTGCTCTCCGTCTCGATCCCCATGAGCTACCATCCCGACCGCGCGACGGCGATTGCCATGGCGCAGGCCAGCAACGACGGCTGCGCGGCGGCGTGCCGCCAGCATCCCACTCGCTTCAAGGCGTTCGCCACCCTGCCGTTGCCCCACGTGGACGCGGCGCTGGCCGAGCTGGCGCGGGCCGTCGACGTGCTCGGGCTGCACGGTGTGATGTTCGGGGGCAACGTCCTGCTGGAGCCGCTCGACAGCGCGGAGTTCGCGCCCATCTGGGATGAGATCAACCGGCGCAACCTGGCCGTCTTCATCCACCCCACGGTCCCGTGTGGTGTCGAGGGCATGCAGGAATACGATCTGGCCGCGGCCGTGGGCTACGTGATGGACAGCTGCCTGGCCGCCTTGCGGCTGGTCTACAGCGGCACCTGCGAGCGCTGCCCGAACGTGCGGCCCATCATGTGCCACGCGGGCGGCTACCTCCCGTACCAGTGGGACCGCCTCGACGCGTCGTATCACACCCGCCCCGAGACGCGGCAGCGCATCTCCCAGCCGCCGACCCAGTACCTCAAGCGCTTCTACTACGACAACGCGAACTTCCACGTCCCGGCGCTGCGCTGCGCGCTCGAGACGGTTGGCGCCAGCCAGCTGATGCTCGGTAGCGACTACCCCTTCGGTCTGGGTGACGTGGAGAAGATGATCAGCAGCTTCGAGGCGCTGAACCTGCCCGCGCCCGACCGCGCTCGCGTCGAGAGCGGCAACGCCCTCAGCGTCTTGCGCTAGCGGCTCTGTGTTCCTCGGACGGCGGGCGGCGTGCTAGAATGTATTAGAACATATGTTCTACCAAGAGGTGGCGACGGAGCGTGGCGATGGAGGAGCGACAGCGCGCTGACGAGCAGTTGGTGGGGGAGGCGGCGGCCGAGCCGGGTGCGGCGGAGCTGGCCGTGCGCGGCTCGGCCGAGCCCCACGTTCCAGGCGCGGCAAGCGAGATGGCGGCGCGCCCGGTGGCCGAGACGGGCATCATTCGGCCCGTCGCCTCGGCCGACGAGGTGCTGGCCGCCTGGCGGCAGTTCCAGGACCTCAAGCGCAGCCTGCTGACGATCGAGGACTACCAGGACATCCAGGGCCGGCCGCGCATCAAGAAGTCCGGCTGGCGCAAGATCGCGGCGGCGTTCGGCATCTCGGACGAGCTGCTGCGGGAAGAGCGCCGCGAGATCGAGACCCCTACAGGGCGCCACTTCGTATGGGAGGTCGCCGTGCGCGCCATCGCGCCCAACGGGCGCTATGCCGACGCGGTCGGCTCCTGCGCCTCGACGGAGCGCCGCTTCGCCCACCTCGACCACGACGTCCGAGCGACCGCC
Organism: Pseudomonadota bacterium; assembly: GCA_021325365.1. Next base: position 5,287 of record JAJPHF010000012.1, on the reverse strand, counting down.
CATACACGCGGCAAAAACCGCGCGATCGCCGACCTGGTCGGCGGCGGCGAGGTCTCCGCCGAAGAGATGATCGACGGCGAGGTCTGGGAGCCGCCCCGACCCGCCGCGCCGGCCGCGAGCGGCAGCGCGACCGCACCGCGCGAGGTGCGTCCGGCGGCGGCCGACGACCACGTCACCGACGCGCAGCTGCGCGCGATCCGCGCGCACTTGCGGCGCACCGGCATCGACGAGGCGCGCGCCTGCGCCCGCGCGAGCGTGACGGCTCTGGAGGCGCTCACCCGTCGCGCCGCGGCCGAGCTGCTCTCCGCCCTCTCGCGTCAGCCCAACGCCGCCTAAGCGCTGGCCCCACCCTCCTGCCGCTCCCAGGAGCGGGGCCAGGGGTCAGCGGGCGCTCGACGCCTCGGCGCGCGGGAGCAGGCCGCGCGCGCCCACCCAGCCATGCTCGCCCACGTCCACCGTCACACCGTCCGGGCCGAGGAACTTCGCCTCGAAGTACTGGTTGCTGATGGCGATGTCGGGGAGGCGCCGCACGCCCATCGCCTCCAACTGGCGGTAGGTGGCCGGCGGGTCATCCACCAGGAAGCCGAAGTGGCTCATCCCCAGCTCGGTGCGCGGTGGGTCGTCCTTGGTGCGGATGCGCAGCACGGCGAAGTTGGTGTCCCCGTCCGTAAGGTACACGCCGGCTGGCGAGAGGCCGGCCTCTTGCAGGCCGAACACCTCTTTGTACCAGGCGGCGGTCGCCGTCGGATCCTCGGTGGAGATGGCGACGTGGCGCAGCTTCGCCTTCGCGGGCCCTTCCGAGGCGGGCTCCAGCCCCTTCGCGCCGACCCAGCCGTGCTCGCCCACGTCCACGATCACGCCGTCCGGGCCGACGAACTTCACCTCGAAATACTGATTGCTCAGGGCCACGGTCGGCAGGCGCTCGGTGCCCATCGCCGCCAGCTTGGCGTAGACGGCCTCCGGGTCGTCGACGACGAACCCGAAGTGGCTGACGCCGGGTGTCTGCAGGCTCGAGTCGCTCCCCGGGCGGCAGCGCAGCACCGCGAAGTTGACGTCGCCGTCCGACAGGTAGATCCCGCCGGTGGGCGAGCGGCCGACTTCGGTCAGCCCGAACAGCTCCTGGTACCAGGCGGCGGTCTTCGCGGTGTCTAAGGTGGAGATGGCAACGTGGCGCAGCTTCGCCGTGGCCATGGCGTTTTCCCCTCTATCCGCTTCATCCCCGGTCGGATGCCCGGGTGGCGCTGGGTGCCCGCATGCCCCGTGGCGCCATTATACTGCCGCGGGGCAGGCGTCGCGAGCGATGCGGCCCCGGCGGCGGGGCGCGTAACCCGCGCGTGGCCGGGCGCGGGTGTGATACGATGGCCTCCCCGGGGGCGCGGCCGACGACAGCGCGACGAAAGCGAGGGCACCCGCGATGCGCCAGCACGTTGGCCGACTGCTCGCACTGCTCTGTCTGGCCAGCACGGCGCTCGGCGCGGGGTGCGCCGCCCGATCCGCTGCGCCGCCCGCGGCCACCGCCGCCGAGCCCGCGGCCGCCTCTGCCGCCGCCGGGCCCACCGAGCCGCCGCGGCGCAGCGCGATCGTGGCCTACCCCAGCCCCTCGCTGAGCTACTTCCCGCTCTGGGTGGCCTGGAAGGAAGGGCTGTTCGCCGCCGAGGGGCTCGACCTCGACTTCACCCAGCTACAGTCCAACCTCATGATCAGCGCCATGCTGGCCGGCGAGGTCGACTACGGCACGTCGTTCAGCTCGATCGTCCGCGCCGCCGCGACCGGCGCGGACGTGCGCGCGATCCTCGCCACGGTCGATCGGCCGCAGCACTCGTTCGTGCTCGGGCCGAGCGTCACCAGCCCGGAGCAATTGCGCGGCAAGCGCATCGGCATCAACAGCCTGGGCGGCGCCCAGGAGTACGAGGCCTACGAGGTGCTGGCGCGCTACGGGCTGGGGCGTAGCGACACCACCATGGCGGCCCTCGGCAGCGATACGGCACGGCTGCAAGCGATGCAGGCCGGCGCGATCGACGCGGCGGTGATCGGCATGCCCTTTGACCTCGTGGCCGAGGACCAGGGCCTGCGCGTGCTCGTGCGCCTGGCCGACATCCTGGCGCTGACGCACGCGGGGGTCGGCACGAGCACGGCGAAGCTGCGCGACGCGCCCGACGAGGTGCGGCGGTTCCTGCGCGCGAGCTTGCGGGGCGTGGACCTGACGAAGGGCGACAAGGCGGTCGCCCTGCGCCACATGGAGGACTGGCTGGACATGACGCCCGAGATGGCCAGCCGCGCCTACGACGCCGCGGTACCGACCTGGTCCGAGACGGGTATCGCGCCGGAGGCGGGCTTGCAGCTAGACCTGGCCGAGGTGAAAGCGCAGAGCGGTGCCAGCGAGGACATCCCGGTCTCGCGCGTGGTGGACTACACGCTGCTGCGCGAGGCCGCGCACGACCTGGAGCGGCCGGTGCCGCCGTGAGCGGGCGTGGCGTCCACGGGGCGTGGCCGGCGATCAATCAGGCAAGCGGGAGGAAAGAGGCATGGCGGTTTCGACGTCGTTCCGGGACGAGCTGCGCGCGGCAGTGGACGAGCGGCACTGCGCCGACCACCCGATGACCGAGAAGTGGGCGCGCGGCGAGCTGAGCCGCAACTGCCTGATGGGCTGGGCGGTCGAGCACTGGCACTGGGTGAGCAACATGCCGCCCGTGAACTTCTACATCATGGCCCGCGCGCCCAAGGAGGCGCGCGAGATGCTGCTGGCCAACTACCTGGAGGAGCACGACGCCGACCGCCCGCACCTCCCCATTGTGCTGCGCTTCGCCGAGGTCAACGGCGCGAACCTGGACGAGGTGCGGCGCGGGCGCGGGCTGCCGACCACGGAGTCCTGGGTGGCCTGGCGCCTGCGCATCGCCAAGGAGGAGTCGTTCATCGCCGCCATCGCCGCCGGCACCATCGGCACGGAGTCGCAGTCGCCGCGCCTGTATACCAAGGTGCTGCCGGCCCTGCGTGAGATCTACAAGTTTCCGGAAGAGGCGATCGAGCACTTCTGGCTGCACGCCGAGGCCGACGTCACGCACAGCGAGCGCGGCTTTCAGGTGCTGGAGCAGTTCTGCACGACGCGCGCGCTGCAGGAGATGGCGATTCACTACGCCCGCGAGAGCGCGAAGATGCGCTGGTTCCACTTCGACGGCATCTACCTGCACTACGAGCTAGGGTACAAGCTCTGCTAGGAGGCACTCGCAATGCTCGCGGTCGTGGTCGATCCGCAAGCGCCGGGGCGGCTGGCCCTCCGCGAGGTGGACGAGCCGGTGCCCGGGCCATCCGAAGCGGTCGTGCAAGTCCGCGCGATCTCGCTGAACCGCGGTGAGGTCCGTCGCGCCCAGGCGGCCGCGCCCGGCTGGCGGCCGGGCTGGGACCTGGCCGGCACCGTGCTCCAGGAGGCCACCGACGGCTCGGGGCCGCGCACCGGCACGCGCGTCGTGGGCCTGGTGAACCCGGGTGCCTGGGCCGAGCGCGTCCCCGTGCGCACGGGGGCGCTGGCGCCGCTGCCCCAGGACGTGTCGTTCGTCCAGGCCGCGACGCTGCCCGTGGCGGGGCTGACGGCGCTGTGGGCGTTAGCGCGGGGCGGGCTGCTGCTCGACAAGGCCGTGCTGGTCACCGGCGCGTCGGGGGGCGTCGGCCACCTGGCCTGCCAGCTCGCGCGACAGGCGGGCGCGCGGGTGGTCGGCGCGGTGCGCGAGGCGAGCCACGCGGCCATCGCCCGCGAGGCGGGCGCCGGGGCGGTGGTCGTCGGCGAGGACCTAGCGGCCGCCGGCGCGCACGGACCGTACGATCTGATTCTGGAATCCGTGGGCAGCGGATCGCTGAGCGCCGCGCTCGGGCTGCTTGCGCCGGACGGCGTCTGTGTGTCGTTCGGCGCCTCGGCCGGGCCGGACGTGACGTTCAACGCCCAGCGGTTCTACGCCACCGGCGGCGCCACGCTCTACGGTTTCCTGCTGTTCCACGAGGCGACGCGCCGCTCGGTCAGCGCCGGGCTGGCGCGCCTGGCCGCGCTCGTGGCCGCGGGGCAGCTGCGCCCGCACGTCGACGCCGAGGCGCCGTGGGACCAGATCGGACGCCAGGCCCAGCGCCTGCTCGACCGCCGTCTGGTCGGCAAGATCGTTCTCCGGGTGGAGGGCCTCCCGTAGGAGGAGCGCGTGTCCGCGGCCTGCGCGGCAGATCGGGGAGAGGAGGGGCGGATGATCACCTATCAGGGCGAGCAGATCGAGGTCTGGGACGCGCACGCGCACATGGGCGCGCGGCAACAGCTCGCGATCCACCAGGTGCCGCGCATCATGGCCTTCATGCCCGACGAGATGATCGCGCGCATGGACCAATCGGGCGTGGACGTGGTGACGCCGTTCGCCATCGGCGCGGGCAACAAGACCGACTACGCCGACACCAACCGGCTGATCGCCCAGGCGATGCGCGACCACCCGGGGCGCATGGTCGGCTACATGCGTCTGAACCCGAACTACGGCGTGGAGCACAACCGTCGGTTGATCGAGGAGGCGGCCGCGGCCGGGCTGCGGGGGATCAAGATTCACCCGCTCATCGAGCACTGCGACGCCGACGACCGCCAACTCGTCTATCCGCTGGTCGAGATGGCGGAGCACCACAAGATGGTGATGCTGTTCCACTGCGGCATGGGCGACGCGGCAAGCCCGGACCGCGTGGGCAACGTGGCGCGCGACTTCCCGCGCGTGCCCGTGATCGCCGGCCACTCGGGGCTCATCGAGGGCATCCGCCGGGTGGTGGAGCACGCCAAGCAGTACCCGAACCTGCACATGGACAGCTCGGGCGTCGGCTGGATCCCCTACTTCTGCGAGTCGGTCGTCTGGGCCGGCCCCGACCGCGTGCTGTACGGCTCCGACACGCCGTTCAACCACATGAAGATGGAAGTCGACAAGATCGTGGTCTACGCGAACGCCCACCTCAAGCTGTCCGTCGAAGACCTCCGCCTGGTGATGGGCGGCAACCTGAAGCGGCTCCTGGGCATTTCCTCGTAGGCACTAGCGTGGCTTGGCAACTCGAGCAGTTGGTCGCCGCGAGCGCAGGCAACTTTTGGCGCAGCGCCCGCAATTCCGCCGATTGCTGCTGATAGCACACCGCGATGTGGTTCTGGCGCCAGGCGCTGCTGTGGCCAGCACGTGCTCGTCGAGTGCCCGCTGGAGCAGTACGCGCCGGCGCTGATCGACTGGTACGGGATGCCGTGGATGGGCACGAGCGCCTACGACTCGTTCGGGGACCGCGTGCCGCGCTG
>JAJPHF010000030.1 GCA_021325365.1 Pseudomonadota bacterium | reverse complement strand
TGGTCGGGCGCGGAAGGTCGCATCGTTTGCCCCGTACGATACTCCCCGGCTCTCCTGCCGCGGGCCGGGCCGGCGGGGAGTGCCCCGGGCCGGGCGCGGGCGGCGGGTGCGGGGAAGGCGTGTACGGGGAATGCCGGCGACCACGTCGCGCGAGCAGCAGGCGCTCTCCGGCGCGCCTCGCGGCCTGTCTAAAAGAGGAAGCTATTGGCGGGGCGCGGTCGTCCGGGGGCGGAGGGGCGCGGCGCAGAGCGCCGCGAGCAGAAGGCAGTACGGCCGGGCGCGGTGGCGCTGAGTCTGGCACCGTGCCTAGCTGAGCCACCTGGGGCGCTTCCGCTGCCCGTGCGATGCTGCGCTGGCGGCCCGGTTCGGCCGGCCGCCGGGCGGCTGGCCGGACTATTGTTCCGGGCAGCGCCGCCCGGGCGGCAGGGGACGAGGCCCGGCCTACGGCGGGTTCGCTAGATCGACCGGTATGATGTCCGATCCGGCCCTGGGGTTCGCCTAGGGAGGCGAGCCCTCACCCCGACCCTCTCCCAGGGGGCGAGGGAGTAAGGGAACGCCACCCCCGGCTGCGGTATTAGACGCAGCGGTGCGAGGCGAGGAAATCGCGCAGGATGTTGTCGAAGACTTGCTGCGCGGCGGCCTCGGCGGCGGTTGTCGCCGCGGCGTCGCCGGCCGGCTCGACGCGGCAGGCGACCACGATGCGGTCAACGCCGAAGTGGGGGTCCTCCATCGGCCAGTCGCGGACGACCAGCCGCGGGTCGGCGCGCAGGGCCTCTAGAGCCTGCTCTACCTCCACGCGCGGCAAGCGAAGGCGGGTGCCGATCTCGCTGCTGGTGAGGGGGCGCGGGCTGGCGACGACCGCGTCCTTGATCCGTGCCTCAACGGTGGACTGCATAGATGCTACCTCCGGGCGATCGATTTCTGATCGGCTCATACCTGACCTGCCCCGGCGGTTGGGCGGCGTGCGCGCCCTCCCCTGGTTCTCTCCCGGGTGGAGAGGGGAAGAGACAGGCACGCACCCCGGCCCTCTCGCCGGGGGCGAGGGGGAAGGCGACCGCCGGTTTCGAGATCAGCCGCGGATGGCATGGGCGGCCGCGGCGCCGGCCACGCGACCGAGCGTGAGCGCCATCGCCAGGCCGCCGCCGTACTGCTCGAAGTAGGTGCCGCCCGCGTCGCCGCCAGCCGCATAGAGCCCGGGCAGTGGCATACCGGCGCGGTCGAGCACCTGACACCGCTGGTCCACGCGCAGGCCGCCGTAGGTCAGGGTGATCGCCGGCGCGAGCGCGATGGCGTAGAAGGGCGGGCGCCAGAGCGGCGCGCGCAGTTCCACGCGCCCAATTGGCAGGGGCTCGTCGGTGCCCTCCGCCATCGCTCGGTTGTAAGCGTGCAGCGTCCGGGCCAGCGCGTCGCGCCGCACGCCGCGCTCGGCCACCAGGGCCACGAGCTTGTCGAGCGTCGGCGCCGTGACGATCCAGGCGCCCGCCTCGCGCGCGGCCTCCAGCCGGTTCAGCCCCTCGGGGTGCCCGCTCGGGCGGCCGACGATGTGCCGGTCATGCACGTCCTGGTCGAAGATGGCGAAGACGGCGGCGTAGTCCTGACGGACGGCGGCCTGGGCGTTCATGTGGTCGCCCAGCGATTCGTCGGTGAAACGGACGCCGTGCGCATTCACGAGCACCGTCGCGCGACTGTAGTACGCAGTTGGCGGGAAGAAGCGCTCGGGCGGGAGCACGGCCGGCGGCGCCGGCATCAGGTGGCCGTAGAACGAGTGGAGGCCTCCGCTGGTGCCGGCGCCCAGCTCCAGGCCCATCAGCAGTCCGTCACCGACGCTGTGCGGGTTCGAACGTACGAGCAGGCGGTCGGCCCAGGGACCCATATACCGCGCGGTAAGCTCTCGGTTGCCCTGAAAGCCACCGCTGGCCAGCACCACGGCGGCAGCAGGGTAGGTCGCGCGGCCAGCCGAGCCCTGGGCCAGCACGGCCGTTACGCGCCCCTGCGCATCCGCCAGCAGCCGCAGGGCGCGCGTACCGGTGCAGAGGCGGCCGCCGCGATCCATGAAGACGTGCGCCAGGCGGGCCATCGCGACGGGCGGGTCCATGCGATGCCGGCGCGTGAAGCCGAACTCGCCCTCCGGTTGGCCGCTGGCGTCCGGCGCGAACTCCAGGCCCTGGTCCAGCAGCCAGCGGACGGCATCGTCGTAGTGGTCCATGACGAGCCGGCCCTGCGCCTGCTCGCCGAGCGGGACACGGCGCTGGTAGTCGTCATAACTGCCGAAGGTGGTGATGAAGCCAGCCGATAGTGCGGCCGAGCCGCCCGGCGTGGCGCCCGCCTCGAGCAGCGTGACCGGTGCGCCCTGTTCCTGGGCGGTCAGGGCCGCGGCCAGCCCGGCCATGCCCGCGCCGACGACGACCACCTGCGGGATTTGCGCTGCCATGCTCGGCGCTCCGTATTGGGTGTCCCGGCGGGTAGTATAGCCAGCCTGCCGGCGGGGTGGCCAAGCGGCGAGGCAGCGTTATGCAACGCCTTCTTCAATAGCGTTTGCAGGTACAGGCATCACATGGCCCAGACGGTAAGATGTGAGCAAGTGTCGATACGGCTTGTTCCGCGAAGCGGTGAGCAGCTCCGGCGGAGCGCGCCAGCCGCGTTCGGAGCGCTTGGCGGCGCCCCGGGTGGAACGAATCGTGCAGCACCCGAGTTACCCAAGGACCGCTTGCTCGCGGGGTCGTATGGGCTGTGGCCGGGCGCACAGCGAGCGGTGCTGGCGGACTGAGCTAGCCGGAGGGCGGGGACGGCATGGAAGCAGCCGATGGGACGCGGCGGGTCGTGATCGAGGGCGTAAAGCCGGAGATCGACGCCGGGCGCTTCCCGATCAAGCGGACCGTGGGCGAGCAGGTAGTCGTGGAGGCCGACCTCTTCGCGGACGGTCACGATGCGCTGTCGGGGCGGCTGCTGTACCGCCGCGCGGGGGACGGCAAGTGGAGCGAGTCCCCGCTGGAGCCGCTCGTCAATGACCGCTGGCGCGGCGCCTTCCGGGTGACGGAGCTAGGCTCGTACGGCTACACGCTGGAAGGCTGGGTGGACCGCTTCAAGACGTGGACCCGCGATCTCGCAAAACGCGTCGAGGCGGAGCAGGACGTGGCCGTCGAGCTGCTGATCGGCGCGGCGCTCGTCGAGGACGCCGCGACGCGGGCCACTGGCGCCGATGCGACAGAACTCCAGGCGTTCGGGCGGACGCTGCGCGCGGGCGGCGGCGAGGCCGTGGCGGCGGCGCTGTCCGCGGAGCTAGGACAGCTGATGGCCCGCCACGCCGACCGCGGCGCCGTGACGCGCTATGAGCGCGAGCTGCCAGTCACGGTCGACCGTGAGCGCGCGCGCTTTAGCACGTGGTACGAGCTGTTCCCCCGCTCGACGGCGGCGACGAAGCCAGGGTGGCGGCTGCAGCCCGATGGAGAAGAAGGGGGTAGTGGGAGACACCCCCAAACTCCCGCCAGGGGGGCGCCCCTGAACCCCCGGGGAGGAGACGGGGAGGATCCGCCCGCCAGGGGGGCGCCCCTGGACCCCCGGGGAGGGATGAGCGCGGAGGCGCCGGCGCTACCGCACGGGACGCTGCGGGACGTGCAGGACTGGCTGCCCTACGTGGCGGCGATGGGCTTCGACGTGCTGTACCTGCCGCCGATACATCCGATTGGGCGCGCGTTCCGCAAGGGGCGCAACAACGCGCTGGAGGCGGCGCCCGGGGACCCGGGGAGCCCGTGGGCGATCGGTGGGCCCGAGGGCGGGCACAAGGCGATCCACCCGGAGCTGGGCACGCTCGACGATTTCCGCGAGCTGGTCGAGCGGGCGCGGGGCTTTGGGCTGGAGGTGGCGCTGGACGTCGCGTTCCAGTGCTCGCCGGACCATCCCTACGTGCGCGAGCATCCGGAGTGGTTCCGCCAGCGGCCGGACGGCACGATCCAGTACGCCGAGAACCCGCCGAAGAAGTACCAGGACATCTATCCGTTTGACTTCGAGTGTGCCGACTGGCGCGGGCTGTGGGACGAGCTGAAGAGCGTGGTCTGCTACTGGATCGAGCAGGGCGTGCGCATCTTCCGCGTGGACAACCCGCACACGAAGCCGTTCCGCTTCTGGGAGTGGCTGATCGGCGCGGTGAAACGGGAATATCCCGAGACGATCTTCCTCGCCGAGGCCTTCACGCGGCCGAAGGTGATGTACCACCTGGCGAAGCTGGGCTTTACCCAGTCCTACACTTACTTCGCGTGGCGCAATACGAAGTGGGAGCTGACGCAGTACTTTACCGAGCTGACGCAGACGGAGGTGCGAGAGTACTTCCGGCCGAACCTGTGGCCGACCACGCCGGACATCCTGACCGAGGCGCTCCAGATGGGCCAGCGATCGACGTTCATGACGCGGCTGGTGCTGGCGGCGACGCTGGGGGCGAGCTACGGGATTTACGGCCCGGCCTTCGAGCTAGGCGAGCACGAGGCGATCGAGCTAGGCAAGGAAGAGTACCTGAACTCGGAGAAGTACGAGATCAAGCGCCGCGACCTGGAGCGCGAGGACAGCCTGCGAGACTTCATCGCGCGGGTGAACCGCATCCGGCGCGAGAACCCGGCGCTGCACTCGGACACGAGCCTGCAGTTCGTGCCGGTGGACAACGAGCAGCTCATCGCGTACACGAAGGAGAGCCCCGACCGCGACAACCTGATCCTGACCATCGTGAACCTCGATCCCCACTACACCCAGGCGGGCTGGGTCGACTTGCCGCTCGACGCGCTGGGGATCGACGCGACGCAGCCGTATCAGGTACACGACCTGCTGGGCGCGGGCCGTTACCTGTGGAACGGCCCGCGCAACTACGTGGAGCTAAGCCCACAGGCGTTGCCTGCCCACATCATGCGGTTCCGGCGGCGGGTCCGCACGGAGGAGGACTTCGAGTAATTTGCGTGACGTGATGAACGAGAGCGTGCGCACGCGCCGCAACGGCCTGGCCGACAGCGTGCTGGACGACGACCCGCTCTGGTACAAGGACGCGATTCTGTACGAGGTGCCGGTGCGAGCGTACTACGACAGCAACGGCGACGGCATCGGCGACTTCCGCGGGCTGACGGAGAAGCTGGACTACCTGCGTGACCTGGGCATCACGGCCATTTGGCTGCTGCCGTTCTATCCGTCACCGCTGCGCGACGACGGTTATGACATCGCGGACTACACCGCGGTGCACCCGGCCTACGGCACGCTGCGCGACGTGCGGCAGTTCGTGCAGGCGGCGCACCGGCGCGGCCTGCGCGTGATTACCGAGCTGGTGTGCAACCACACGTCCGACCAGCACCCGTGGTTCCAGCGGGCGCGGCGGGCGAAGCCGGGCAGCGCCTGGCGCAACTTCTACGTCTGGAGCGACACGCCCGAGCGCTACCAGGACGCGCGCATCATCTTCAAGGACTTCGAGACGTCGAACTGGACCTGGGACCCGGTGGCCCAAGCGTACTACTGGCACCGCTTCTACTCGCACCAGCCCGACCTGAACTACGAGAACCCCCAGGTGCGCCGCGCGATCTTCAAGGTGATGGACTTCTGGCTGCAGATGGGGGTGGACGGACTACGGCTCGACGCGGTGCCGTACCTGTACGAGCGCGAGGGCACGAACTGCGAGAACCTGCGCGAGACGCACGAGGCGCTGAAGGAGCTGCGGGCCCACATCGACGCGCGGTTCCGCAACCGCATGCTGCTGGCCGAGGCGAACCAGTGGCCCGAGGACGCGGTCGCCTACTTCGGGAACGGCGACGAGTGCCATATGGCGTTCCACTTCCCAGTGATGCCGCGGCTGTTCATGGCGATCCGCATGGAGGACCGCTACCCGATCGTGGACATCCTGGCGCAGACGCCGCCGATTCCGGCGAACGCGCAGTGGGCGCTGTTCCTGCGGAACCACGACGAGCTGACGCTGGAGATGGTGACCGACGAAGAGCGGGACTACATGTACCGGGTGTACGCGCACGACCCGCAGATGCGGATCAACCTGGGCATCCGCCGTCGCCTGGCGCCGCTGCTGGGCAATCATCGACGCCGCATCGAGCTGATGAACGGGCTGCTGTTCTCGCTGCCCGGCACGCCGGTGATCTACTACGGCGACGAGCTGGGCATGGGCGACAACATCTACCTGGGCGACCGCAACGGGGTGCGCACGCCGATGCAGTGGAGCGCGGACCGCAACGCGGGCTTCTCCACGGCGAACCGCCAGCAGCTATACGAGCCGGTGGTGGTGGACTACGAGTACCACTACGAGGCGGTGAACGTCGAGGCGCAGCAGAATAACCCGCACTCGCTGCTCTGGTGGATGAAGCGCCTGATCGCCCTGCGCAAGCGGTACAAGGCGTTCAGCCGTGGCACGCTGGAGTTCCTGCAGCCGGAGAACCGGAAGGTGCTCGCGTTCGTGCGGCAGTACGAGGACGAGCGCATACTCGTCGTCGCCAACCTGTCGCGGTTCGTGCAGGCGGTCGAGCTGGACCTGAGCGCCTACCGCGACCTGATGCCCGTGGAGCTGTTCGGCCGGATCGAGTTTCCGCCCGTGCGGGACGCGCCGTACTTCATCACGCTCGGGCCACACGCGTTTTATTGGTTCTCGCTGGAGCCCCAGCGGGTGCCCGCCGGGCGGCTGCGGGACGGCCGCGGTGGCGAGATGCGGCCGCTGACGGTCGGCGTGACCTGGGACGAGCTAGTGCTGGGCGCGGCGCGGGCCGCCCTGGCGGAGGTCTTGCCCGGCTACCTGCAAGAGCAGCGCTGGTTCCGGGCCAAGGCGCGGCGGATCAAGGGCGCGCAGATCGTCGACGCGATCCCGCTGCCGGCCCGCGTGCCCCCGCCCCCGGACGAGCCGGAGATCGGCCAGGCGCGACTGCGGCAGCCGCGGCGCGGCCACGACGAGACGGGCGTCTACCTGACGTTCGTGCGGGTGGAGTACACGGAGGGCGACGCGCAGACGTACGTCCTGCTGCTGGCCGCGGCAAGCGGGGAGCGCGCCGAAACGCTGTGCCGCGAGCGACCGGCGGCTGTCCTCGCGCGCTACCAAGGGCGCGGTGGTGAGACCGAGGGGGTGCTGTACGACGCGTTCGCCGACCGCGAGGTGGCGACGGTGCTGCTGGAGGAGATCGTCGCGCGGCGACGCCAGCGCGGCATGGGGGGTGAGCTAGTGGGTCTGCCGACGGCGGCGCTGCGGCGCCTGCTGCCCGCCGGTACGACGCCGCCCGAGCCGTCCGTGCTACGGGCCGAGCAGACCAATACGTCGATTGCCTACGACGAGCGGCTGATCCTGAAGCTGTTCCGGCAGCTGGAAGCCGGGACCCATCCCGACGTGGAGGTCAGCGGCTTTCTCACCGAGCGCGATTTCGCGCACACGCCGCCGCTCGCGGGTGTGCTGGAGTACCGGCCCGAGCGCGGCGCCCCCGCGTCGCTGGGCATGCTGCAAGGCTACGTGCCGAATCAGGGTGACGCCTGGCGCTACACGCTCGACAGCCTGGGCGACTATCTGGAGCGTTGCGCCGCCAACCCGGCCGAGGTGCCGGAGGCAACGCTGGGCACGGCCGGACTGCTGCAGCTGGCGGCGAGCGAGGCGCCGCTGCCGGCCTACGAGGCTGTCGGCGCCTACCTGAACGACGCCTGGCTGCTGGGCCAGCGGACCGGCGAGCTGCACTGCGCGCTGGCCTCGGACCCAGAGGACCCGCAGTTCGCGCCGGAGCCGATCAGCTCGTTCTACCAGCGCTCGCTGTACCAGTCGATGCGCACGCTGGGCGTGCAGACGTTCCAGACGCTCCGCAAGGCGCAGGGGGGCTTGCCCGAGGCGGCGCGCGAGCCGGCCCAGCAGGTGTTGGCGCTCCAGGGCGAGGTGCTGGCGCGCTTCCAGGCCGTCACGCAGCGGCCGATCGCGGCGACGCGCATCCGCACCCACGGCGACTACCATCTGGGCCAGGTGCTGTACACGGGCAAGGACTTCGTCATCATCGACTTCGAGGGTGAGCCTGCGCGGCCGCTCAGCGAGCGCCGGCTGAAGCGCTCGCCGCTGCGCGACGTGGCCGGCATGCTGCGCTCGTTCCACTACGCGGTGTGCGCCGCGCTGCGCGACCAGGAGGCGCGCGGCCTGCTGCGGCCCGAGCAGGAGAGCGTGCTGGGGCCGTGGGCCAGCTACTGGCAGCAGTGGGTGAGCGCGACGTTCCTGCGCGGCTACTTGGGGGTGGCGGGCGAGGCCTCGTTCGTCCCTCGGGCGCTGGAGGAGCTGCAAGTGCTGCTCGACGCGCATCTCCTGGAGAAGGCGGTCTACGAGCTGGGCTACGAGCTGAACAACCGGCCGGACTGGGTGGGCATTCCGTTGCAGGGGATTCTTCAGGTGATGGGCGCGGCCCCCGCGCCAGCGGTGCCGCCGCGCCAGCCCGCCGCCGCGGGGCGGCGGACGAGCGACACCTGATGCCCGCGACGCGGGAGGGACGGCTGCGCGGGCTGCGCGAGCTGGCGCGGCTCTACGGCGTGCAGACGGCCTACTACGACGTGGAGCGGCAGCGCCGGCGGGCCACGCCGGAGGTGTTGATGGTGGTGCTGCAGGCGCTCGGGGCGCCGCTGGCGAGCGCCGCGGACGTGCCGGCGGCGCTGCGGGCGCGGCGGCGGGAGCCGTGGCAGCGCATGGTCGAGCCGGTGACGGTGGTCTGGCAGGGCGGCGAGACGGCGGTGGAGCTGCGCCGCGCCGCTGGCGGCGCCGGCGCGCCGGTCGACGCCCGGCTCACGCTGGAGTCCGATACGGTGCGCGAGTGGCGGTGGGCGGCGGACGCGCTGGTGGCGGTAGACACGGCGGACGTGGACGGCCAACGGTACGTCGTGCAGCGCGGCGCGCTGCCCGCCGACCTGCCGCTCGGCTACCACCGGCTGGCCCTTGAGAGCGCCGGCGAGCGCGCGGAGTCGCTGCTGCTCCACGCGCCGCGGCGGGCGTACGCGCCCCGTGGCGAGGCGGGCGCGCGCGCCTGGGGCGTGTTTCTGCCGGTCTACGCCATGCGCTCGGCGCGCAACTGGGGGTGCGGCGATCTGGCCGACCTGGAGGCGCTGATGGGCTGGACGGCGGGCCTGGGCGGCGCGATGGTCGCCACGCTGCCGCTGCTCGCCGCGTTTTTGGGCGAGGATCCGTTCGAGCCGAGCCCCTACGCGCCGGTGAGCCGGCTGTTCTGGAATGAGCTGTTCGCCGACCTGGAGCACGCGCCGGGACTCGCCCAGTGCCCCGCGGCGCTTGCCTTGCTCCATGCGCCCGAGCTGCAGGCGCGGCAGGCGGAGCTGCGGGAGGCGCCGCTCGTCGATTACCAGGCGGTGGCTGCCTTGCGGCGCCCGGTGCTGGCGGCGCTGGCCGAGCGCTTCTTCGCGTGCGGCGGCGGGGCGCGACCAGAATACCAGGCGTTCCTGGCCGCGCAGCCGCAGGTCGAGGACTACGCTCGCTTCCGGGCGACCACCGAGCGGTTCGGCGCCCCCTGGCCCACCTGGCCTGAGCGGCCGCGGCAGGGCGAGCTGACGGAAGGCGACTACGACCCCGCGGCCGCGCGGTATCACCTGTACGCGCAGTGGCTGACCGAGCAGCAGCTGGCCGCGCTGGCCGAGCGGGCGCGCGGCGGCCGCGGTCGCCTGTACCTCGATCTCCCGCTCGGCGTCCACGCGGACGGCTACGACGTGTGGCGCGAGCGGGGCACGTTCGCGCTCGGCATTGCGGGCGGCGCGCCACCCGACCCGTTCTTCATGGGCGGCCAGAACTGGGGGTTCCCGCCGCTGCACCCGGAGGCGATGCGCGAGCGCGGCTATCGCTACTTCCGCGCCTGCGTGCAACACCATCTCGCCCACGCCGGCGTGCTGCGCGTCGATCACGTCATGGGGCTGCACCGGCTGTACTGGATTCCCCGGGGCGTCGACGCTCGGGACGGCGTCTACGTGCGCTACCACGCGGACGAGCTGTACGCCGTGCTGTGCCTGGAGTCGCACCGGCACGAGGCGATGATTGTCGGCGAGGACCTGGGCACGGTGCCGCGCAGCGTGCGGGCGGCGATGGCGCGTCACGGACTGCGGCGCATGTACGTCGGGCAGTTCGAGCTGCGCCCCCGCGCCGACGAGCCGCTGGCCCCCATGGTGCCCGGGGCCGCAGCCAGCTTGAACACGCACGATATGTACCCGTTCGCCGCGTTCTGGCGGGGGCTCGACGTGCCGGACCGGCAGCGGCTGGGCGTGCTGGAGCCTGGGATGGCGCAGGCTGAGCAGCAGTCGCGCGAGGCGGTGCGGGCGGCGCTGCTGGCGCACCTACACGGTAGCGGCGAGGTTGCCGTCGGCGAGGACCAGGACGCCGAGGCGCACGCCGTGCTGGCGGCCCTGCTGCGGCGGCTGAGCGCCAGGAACGCGGGCATCGTCCTCGTGAATCTCGAGGACCTGTGGCTAGAGACGGAGCCGCAGAACGTGCCGGGCACCTGGCGCGAGCGCCCCAACTGGCGGCGGAAGGCGCAGTACCGCCTGGACCAGATCATGCGCCTGCCGCGGGTGAGCGACGAGCTGCGGCAGGTGAACCAGCTCCGCAGGGGGGAGACGTAACATGACCAAGGAGCCGACCGGGAGTAGCGTCGGCCTGGGCCCGCTCGCCGGCCAACCGCCGCCCGCGCTGCCGGCCGTCACGCTGCTCAGCGACGACGACCTGTACCTGTTCAACGAGGGCTCCCACTACCACCTGTACGCCAAGCTCGGGGCGCATCCGCTCGTCGTGCAAGGGGTAGCGGGCACGTACTTTGCCGTCTGGGCACCCAACGCCGAGCGGGTGTCGGTGATGGGCGACTTCAACGGTTGGGACAAGACCAGCCAACCGCTCCAGCCTCGGGGGGCGTCGGGCATCTGGGAAGGCTTCGTGCCGGGGGTCGGGCGGGGCACGGTCTACAAGTACTACATCCAGTCGCGGTACCACGGCTACCGGGTCGACAAGGCCGACCCCTACGCGCTGCTGGACGAAGTGCCGCCCCGCACCGGGTCCGTCGTCTGGGACCTGGACTACAAGTGGGGCGACGCGGAGTGGCTGGCGCAGCGCGGCGCGCGCAACGCGCTGGATGCGCCGATCTCCATCTACGAGGTCCACGTCGGGTCGTGGATGCGCGTGCCCGAGGAGGGCGACCGCTGGCTCACCTACCGGGAGCTAGCGCCGCGCCTGGCCGACTACTGTCAGCGGCTGGGCTTCACGCACGTCGAGTTCCTGCCGCTCATGGAGCACCCCTTCTACGGCTCGTGGGGGTACCAGACGACCGGGTACTTCGCGCCTACCAGCCGCTACGGCACGCCGCAAGACTTCATGTACCTGGTGGACTACCTGCACCAGCGAGGCATCGGCGTGATCCTGGACTGGGTGCCGTCGCACTTCCCCACCGACGAGCACGGGCTGGGCTACTTCGACGGCACGCACCTCTACGAGCACGCCGACCCGCAGAAGGGCTTCCACCCGGACTGGAACAGCTTCATCTTCAACTACGGCCGCAACGAGGTCCGCAGCTTCCTGCTGAGCAGCGCGCACCTGTGGCTGGACGAGTACCACGTCGACGGGCTGCGCGTGGACGCGGTGGCGTCGATGCTGTACCTGGACTACTCGCGGAAGCAGGGCGAGTGGATCCCGAACGAGTACGGCGGCCGCGAGAACCTGGAGGCGATCAGCTTCCTGCGCCGCTTCAACGAGTCGGTCTACCAGCGCCACCCGGACGTGCAGACGATCGCCGAGGAGTCCACAGCCTGGCCGATGGTGTCGCGGCCGATCTACGTGGGCGGACTTGGGTTCGGCATGAAGTGGGACATGGGCTGGATGCACGACACGCTCGACTACATCAGCCACGACCCCGTCCACCGGCGCTACCACCACGACGAGCTGACCTTCCGCATGATCTACGCCTTCAACGAGAACTTCGTCCTGCCGCTGTCGCACGACGAGGTGGTACACGGCAAGGGGGCGCTGCTGAGCAAGATGCCGGGCGACGACTGGCAGAAGTTCGCGAACCTGCGGCTGCTGCTGGGCTACATGTGGGCGCAGCCGGGCAAGAAGCTGCTGTTCATGGGAGGTGAGCTCGGCCAGTGGCAGGAGTGGCAGCACGATGCTAGCCTGGACTGGCACCTGCTGGAATATCCGGCGCACCTGGGCGTGCAGCGGTGGGTGGAAGACCTGAACCGCGTCTACCGCGCGGAGCCGGCGCTGCACCAGCTCGACTTCGACCCGGCGGGCTTCCAGTGGGTGATCGGGAACGACGCCGACAACAGCGTGTTCGCCTTCCTGCGGCGCGGGCGCGAGCCGGGCCCGGAGATCCTCGGCATCTTCAACTTCACGCCCGTGCCGCGCTACGGCTACCGCGTGGGCGTGCGCCGCGGCGTGTGGCGCGAGATCCTGAACAGCGATGCGGAGGACTACGGGGGCAGCGGCGTGGGGAACTGGGGGCAGGTGGAGACGATCCCCATTCCATCGCATGGGCAGCTGTACTCGCTGCCCCTCACGCTGCCGCCGCTGGGCGCCGTGTTCTTCCGCGGTCCGGAAGCCGCCCGATGAGCGCCGTGCAGGACGGCCGGGCGCGGTTCGCCGGGCCGGCGCGGCTGGGGGCCGTCCACCTCGACGATGGGCACACGGCGTTCCGCGTCTGGGCGCCACGAGCGGAGGCGGTGGCCGTCCATCTGGTCGCGCCGCGCAGCGCGCGGGTACCGCTCGCCGCCGAAGCGCGCGGCTACTTCGCCGCCGTGGTGCCCGACGTGGGCCCCGGCGCGCGGTACCAGTACGTGCTGAACGGCCGGCGCGAGCTGCCGGACCCGGCGTCGCGGTCGCAGCCGCAGGGAGTCCACGGCCCGTCCGCCGTGGTGGACCCGGCGGCGTTTCCCTGGACGGACGCGGGCTGGCCGGGCCTGGCACAGCCGGACCTCGTGTTCTACGAGCTACACGTCGGCACGTTCAGTCCGGAGGGCACCTTCGACGGCGTGATCCCCTACCTGGACGGCCTGCGCGAGCTGGGGGTGACGGCGATCGAGCTGATGCCCATCGCCCAGTTTCCGGGCGAGCGCAACTGGGGCTACGACGGCGTCTATCCCTATGCCGTACAGGACTCCTACGGCGGGCCGGAGGGGTTGCAGCGACTGGTGGACGCCTGTCACGCGCGTGGGCTCGGCGTGTTCGTCGACGTGGTCTACAACCACCTGGGGCCGGAGGGCAACTATCTGGATCAGTACGGCCCGTACTTCACCGACCGCTACCGCACACCCTGGGGCCTCGCGCTCAACTTCGACGGGCCGCAGAGCGACGAGGTGCGCCGCTACTTCATCGAGCAGGCGCTGTACTTCCTGACCGCCTACCACGTGGACGGCTTTCGCCTGGATGCGGTCCACGCGATGGCCGACAAGTCGGCGGTCCCCTTCTTGCAGGAGCTTGCCGCCGCCGTCCACGCGCAGGGCGAGCGACTGGGACGGCGGGTGCAGGTGATTGCCGAAAGCGATCTCAACGACGCGCGGCTGGTGCTGTCGCCGACGATTGGCGGCTATGGGCTGGACGGCCAATGGAGCGACGACCTGCACCACGCGCTGCACAGTCTCCTGACCGGCGAGCGCAGCGGCTATTACTCGGACTTTGGCACTCTAAAGCATTTGGCGCGCGCGTACGAGCGAGGCTTTGTCTACGCGGGCGAGTATTCGGCGCACCGCGAGCGGCGGCACGGCAACTCGCCGCGACTGGTGCGGGGCGACCAGCTCGTGGTCTGCGCGCAGAACCACGACCAGGTAGGCAACCGCGCGCGGGGCGAGCGCCTGGCCCAGCTCGTGTCCTTCGATCGCCTGAAGCTAGCCGCCGGGGTGGTCCTGCTCGCGCCGTTCCTGCCGCTGCTGTTCATGGGCGAGGAATATGGGGAGACCCACCCCTTCCTCTACTTCACGAGCCACGGCGATCCCGGGCTGGTGGAGGCCGTGCGCATCGGCCGCCGCGCGGAGTTCGCCGCCTTTGCCTGGGGCGGCGAGGTGCCCGACCCGCAGGACCCCGCTACCTTCGCGGCGTCCAAGCTGCAGCACGATCTGGCGGAGCGCGGCCAGCACCGCGCGCTGCGCGAGCTGTACCGGGAGCTGCTGCGCCTGCGCCGCGCGCTGCCCGCGCTGGCCGCGCTCGACAAGGACCAGGTCGAGGCCCGCGTCCTGGCGCCCGCCGACATCCTGTTCGTACACCGTCGCACGCCGCCCTCGGGCTCTCCGCAGAATTGGGGGGCGGGGGGAGAGTCTCACGCCTCCCCCGATTGGCGGGCGGAGGTCCGCCGTGATGCCGAGGCCGAGGGGGACGAAGCGTGCGTCATCTTCTGTTTCAGCGAGGCGCCCTGTGCCGTCGACCTGGCGTTGCCGCCCGGGCGCTGGACGAAGCGGCTCGACAGCACTGAGGCGCGCTGGCTGGGTGCCGGGAGCACGTTGCCCGACGCGGTCGACGCCCCCGGCTCGCTGCGCCTGCTGGTCAGCCCGTCGTCGGTCGCCCTGTACGCGCGCGTGGCCGAATAAGCACTATAGTTAGGCGAACAGATCGGCGCGTCGGTCGCCAGCCGGCGGCTCGCCTCCTCCAGTCCCCGCGCTATGGAGCACGATGGACCGCTACGTTTGCGTGCATGGCCACTTTTACCAGCCGCCGCGCGAGAACCCCTGGCTGGAGGCGATCGAGCTACAGGACTCCGCGTACCCCTACCACGACTGGAACGAGCGGATCACCGCCGAGTGCTACGCGCCGAACTCGGCGTCGCGGATCCTCGACGACCGCGGCCGGATCGTGAAGCTCGTCAACAACTACGCTCAGATCAGCTTCAACTTCGGACCGACTTTGCTCCAGTGGATGGCCGAGAAGGCGCCGGGCGTCTACCACGAGATCCTGGCGGCCGATGCCGAGAGCCGCGAGCGGTTCGGCGGGCATGGGTCCGCAATCGCCCAGGCCTACAATCACGTCATCCTGCCACTGGCCAACTACCGCGACAAGTGTACGCAGGTGCGCTGGGGCATCCGCGACTTCGAGTACCGCTTCGGGCGACGCCCCGAGGGGATGTGGCTGCCCGAGACGGCCGTGGACGTCGAGTCACTCGCGGTCCTGGCGGAACACGATATCCGGTTCACCATCCTCGCACCGTCGCAGGCGCGGCGCGTGCGGCCCATCGGCGGGGCCAGCTGGCAGGACGTCGGCTCTGGCGGCATCGACCCGAGGATACCGTACCTACTGCGCCTGCCCGGCACGGCGCGCGCCATCACCCTGTTCTTCTATGACGGCCCCATCTCCCGGGCGGTCGCCTTCGAGGGCCTGCTATCGAACGGCGAGTACTTCGCCCACCGACTAATGACCGGCTTTGAGGACCAGCGGCCCGGGCCGCAGCTCGTCCACATCGCTACCGACGGCGAGAGCTACGGCCACCATCATCGCCACGGCGACATGGCGCTAGCCTACGCGCTGGACTATATCGAGCGCCAGCGGCTCGCGCGGATCACCAACTACGGCCAATACCTGGACCTCGTCGCACCGACGCAGGAGGTGCAGCTCAACGAGAACAGCTCGTGGAGCTGCGCCCACGGTATCGAGCGGTGGCGGAGCAACTGCGGCTGCAACACGGGCGGTGGCCCAAGCTGGACCCAGCTGTGGCGCGGGCCGCTACGGGAGGCGCTGGACTGGCTGCGCGACGAGCTAGCGCCGCGCTTCGACGAGGTGGCCCGTCAATTTCTCGTCGACCCCTGGCAGGCCCGCGACGACTACATCGCCGTCGTGCTCGACCGCTCGGTGGCGAACGTCGAGGCGTTCCTGGCGCGTCACGCCCGGCGACCCTTGCACGAGGCGGACAAGGTCGCCGTCCTGAAGCTGCTGGAGCTACAGCGCCACGCCATGCTGATGTACACGAGCTGCGGCTGGTTCTTCGACGAGCTATCGGGGCTGGAGCCGGTCCAGATTCTCCAGTACGCCGCCCGGGCGATCCAGCTCGCCGACGAGCTATTCGGGGACAATCTCGAGCCGCACTTTCTCGACCTGCTCGCGCGCGCCCCCAGCAACCTGCCCGAGCTGCGCGACGGGCGGCACGTCTACGAGAAGCTTGTGGCGCCCGCGCGCGTCGATCTCGAAAAGGTCGGCGCACACTACGCGATCAGCTCACTCTTCGAGCCGTATCCAAAGCAGGCGCAGATCTACGGCTACACGGCTGACCGCGAGGATTACGAGCGCTTCGAGGCGGGGCGCGCGAACCTCCTGGTAGGGCGCGCCACGATCCGTTCGCGCGTGACCTGGGAGTCGGCGCGGCTCAGCTTCGGGGTGCTGCACTTCGGGGACCACAACCTGAACGGGGGCGTGCGGGCGTTCCGCGACGATGCGAGCTACGAGGCGCTCGTCGCCGAGCTGACGGAGCCGTTCAGCCGCGCCGACTTTCCCGCTGTCCTGCGGCTGCTGGACAAGCACTTCGGGACGCCCTCTTACTCCCTGCGGTCGCTGTTCCGCGACGAGCAGCGGCACATCCTGCGTCGCATTCTCGATTCCACCCTGGCCGAGGCCGATTCGGTGTACCGCCAGCTGTACGAGCACCACGTGCCGCTGATGCGCTTCATCACCGATCTCGGCGTGCCCCTGCCCCGCGCGCTGCACACGGCGGCGGAGTTCGTGGTGAACGCCGATCTGGCCCGCGACTTCCGCGACGACGCGGAGGTCGAGCACGTCGAGCGGCTGCTCAAGACGGTCCGCACCTGGCACCTGGACCTCGACGCGACCGGCCTGGCGTACACGCTGGAGCGCACGCTGGACGCGCTGGCGGAGGCGCTCGCCGCGCGGCCGGCCGACCTCGGCCGGCTGGAGCGGTTCGAGCAGATGGTCGCCGTGGCCCGCGCCTTGCCATTTGAGGTGAAGCTGTGGACGCCCCAGAACGTGGTCTACGAGATGCTCCAAACGAGCTATCCGTTCTTCCGCGGGCGGGCCGAGCAGCAGGACGTCGACGCCGTGACCTGGGTACGGCGGTTCCGGGCCGTGGCCGAGCACTTGGGCGTGCGGATCAACTAGATGGCGGCCGAGCGGGTGCCCGGTAGCACGTATCGCCTCCAGCTCAACGCGGACTTTCGCTTCGAGGACGCGCGGGCCCTCGTCCCGTATCTGGACGCGCTCGGGGTCTCGGACCTGTATCTGTCGCCGGTCATGACCGCGCGCCGCGGCAGCGCGCACGGCTACGACGTGGTCGACCCGACGCGCATCAGCGACGAGCTGGGCGGCGAGTCGGCGTTCCTCGCTCTGGCGGCAGCGGTACGCGAACGCGGGATGGGCCTGCTGCTCGACATCGTGCCCAACCACACCGCGGCGAGCCTGGAGAACCCCTGGTGGCGCGACGTCCTGCAGAACGGGCCGGTCTCGCCCTACGCGCCGTTCTTCGACATTGCCTGGCAGACCGCCCGACCGGGGCTGGAGAACCGCGTGCTGCTGCCCATTCTGGGCGCGCACTACGGCGAGGTGCTGGAAAACGGGGAGCTAGGGCTCGTTTACGAGGACGGGCGCCTGGCGGTCCGCTATTACGACTGGCGGCTGCCCGTCGCGGCCCGCTCATACGGCCGGGTCTTCGGCCCCGTCCTGCCGGCGTGTCTGGACGCGCTCGCCCCGGACCCCGCCGCGGCCGCGGCGGTGGAGCGCGTCGTCGGCGATCTGGAGCGGCTAGCCGTGGGCACGACCGAGCAGTTCCGGGCGGCGGCCGAGGCACTCTGGCAGCTCTACCAGGACCACGCGCTGGTGCGCCGTTGCGTGGACGAGGCCGTGCAAGCCTACAACGGTCGGAAGGGCGAGCCGCGCAGCTTCGACGCGCTGGACCGCCTGCTGGGCGAGCAGACGTATCGGCTGGCGTACTGGCGGGTGGCGAGCCCCGAGATCAACTACCGGCGCTTCTTCGACGTGAGCGATCTCGTCGCGATGCGGGTCGAGGACGAGCGGGTCTTCGCCGCGACTCACGCGCGTGTGCTACGGCTCGTGGCGGACGGACAGGTCACCGGACTGCGCGTGGACCACGTCGACGGCCTGGCCGACCCGCAGGTGTACCTGCAGCGGCTGCAAGCGGCGCTGGGGGAGGGACCTAACCCCCCCGGCCCCCCTTCCCTATCAAGGAAGGGGGGGGCCTCCCCGGCTTCGTCCACTCCCCCTTCTCACATCGGGAGGGGGACCGGGGGGGTAGGTCGTTACGTCGTCGTCGAGAAGATCTTGACGGGCGAGGAGGAGCTGCCGCGGGAGTGGCCGGTGGCGGGCACCACGGGCTATGAGTTCGCGCGGGCCGTGCTCGGACTGCTGGTCGATCCCGCGGCCGACCCCACGCTCGACGCGCTGTGGACGCGCTTGACCGGCCAGCCCGCGGACTTTTGCGCGATCGCCTACGAGCAGAAGCTGAAGGTCATGGCCGATCTGTTCGCCGGCGACGTGAGTGCGCTCGCCACGCGTCTGAGCGAGCTGGCGAGCCGCGATCGCCACGCGCGCGACCTGACCGTGACCGAGCTGGAGCGCGCGCTGGTGGAGGTCACGGCGCAGTTTCCCGTCTACCGCACCTACACTCGCGACTTCGCCGTTGCCCCTCGGGACCGCGGGTACGTGGAGCAGGCGGTTGCGGCGGCCCGCGAGCGCCAACCAGACAATGGGGCGGCGCTCGGGTTCTTGCGCCGGGTGCTGCTGCTGGAGACGCCCAGCTACCTGGCCGAGGCGGACCGGCTGGCCTGGCTGCGCTTCACGATGCGCTGGCAACAGTTTACCGGGCCGATCGCCGCCAAGGGCGTCGAGGACACGGCGCTCTACGTCTACACGCGCTTCCTGGCGCTCAACGAGGTGGGCAGCGAGCCGGAGCGCGCAGGCGGCGCCGATGGGGCGGCAGTCGGCGAGCCGCCAGACCCGGTCGCGAGCTTCCACGGCTGGAACGCCGCGCGTCGGCGGGCCTGGCCGCACACCCTCAATGCCACCTCGACGCACGACACGAAGCGCAGCGAGGACGTGCGGGCGCGGCTGGCGGTGCTCTCCGAGCTGCCGGGGCTGTGGGCGACGCGGTTGGAGCGGTGGCACGCGTGGAATCGACCGCTGCAGCCGACCGTTCACGGCCAGTCGGTGCCGGATGGGAGCGCCGAGCTATTGCTGTATCAGACGCTGCTCGGCGCCTGGCCGCTACACGAGGCGGAGGTGCCGAGCTTCAAGGAGCGCCTGCGCGCCTATCTCGTGAAGGCGTCGCGCGAGGCGAAAACGCACACGAGCTGGCTGCATCCCGATGGCGCGTACGAGGACGCCCTGACGGGCTTCGCGGGGGCGATTCTCGCGCCGGCGGACGGCAGTCCGTTCTTGGCCGATTTTCTCGCCTTCCAGCGGGTGGTGGCCTTCTATGGCGCCCTGAACGGGCTCAGCCAGGTCTTGTTAAAGATCGCGGCGCCGGGTGTGCCCGACTTCTACCAGGGCACGTAGCTGTGGGACTTCAGTCTCGTGGACCCCGACAACCGTCGTCCGGTGGACTTCGCGGCGCGCGGGCGGCTGCTCGCGGCGTTGGACGAGCAGGAGTCCGCGGACCGTACGGGGCTGCTGCGCGGCCTGCTGGCGCACTGGGAGGACGGACGAATCAAGCTGTACCTCACCGCGCGCGCGCTCGACTGCCGGCGCCGCCACGCCGCGCTGTTCGCCGACGGGGACTACCTGCCGCTGGCGGCGGCCGGCGCGCGGGGGGACCACGTCTGCGCCTTTGGGCGCCGCCGCGGTGCCAGCTGGGCGCTGGCCGTGGCGCCGCGGCTGCCCGCCCGCCTGGCCGCAACGATCGGTGGCGGGCAAGGCGGCCCCGCCACCGACCAGGGGGGCGCGGCCGACACTCTGCCGCCCCTGCGCCTCCCGCTCGGCGACACGGTCTGGGGCGACACGCGCCTATTGCTCCCGGCGGGCGCGCCGCGGCGCTGGCGGAACGCGCTCAGCGGCGCTAACGTTGATGCGGCGGCCGAGCCGCCGGACGGCGCGGCCGACCTGGCGCTGCCTCTGGGCGGGCTTCTGCGCGACTGTCCAGTGGCTTTGCTGGTCGGCGAGCCGGCGTGATCGCGCGTCTCTGCCCCTAGCGCGCGGCGACGAGCGACCGGTAGAGGTCGGCGGTGCGGCGGGCGATGGCGCTCCAGGTGAAGGACTCCTCGACGCGCCGCCGTCCGGCCTCGCCCATGCGCGCGCGCAGCGCCGGATCGGCCAGCAGCTGGTTGATCGCGGTTGCCAGGTCGTGGCTGAAGCGCGCCGGGTCGACCGGCTCGAAGGGACTCTCAGTCTGTTGGACGAGCGGCACCAGCAAGCCCGTCTCGCCGTCCACGACGACCTCCGGGATGCCGCCGACCGCACTGGCGACGACCGGGGTGCCGCAGGCCATCGCCTCCAGGTTGATGATGCCGAACGGCTCGTAGATCGACGGGCAGCAGAACACCGCCGCGTGGGTGTAGAGCTGTACCACCGCCTCGCGCGGCACCATCTCCTGCACCCAGATGACGCCGGAGCGCCGAGCCTGCACCGCCGCGACGGCCGCCTCCATCTCGGCGGCGATCTCGGGCGTGTCGGGTGCGCCGGCGCACAGGACCACCTGCGCCGCCGGGTCGATCTCGGGTATCGCGTGGACGAGGTGGATGATGCCCTTCTGACGGGTGATGCGCCCGACGAAGAGGACGTAGGGCTGCTCGGGCCGAATGCCGTAGTGGACGAGCGCATCGGTGGCCGGGGTGGGCTGATACAGGCGCGCGTCGATGCCGTTGTGGATGACGTGGATGCGCGCGGGATCGACGTCGAAGTGGGCCAGCACGTCGGCGCGCGTCCCCTGTGAGACGGCGACGATCGCGTCGGCCATCTGGATGGCGGTGCGCTCGACCCAGCAGGTCACATCGTAGCCGCCGCCGAGCTGCTCGCGCTTCCAGGGCCGCAAGGGCTCCAGCGAGTGGATCGTGATCGCCAGCGGCACCTGATAGGCTTGCTTGATCAGGATGCCGCCCAGGTGGGTGTACCAGGTGTGGCAATGCACTACGTCGGCGTCCACGTCCGTGGCGGCGAACGCTACGTCGCGCTGCATGGCGCCGAACACGGGGCGCAGCGGCCGTGGTGCCGTGAAGCGCGCCTCGTCGACCGGATAGCCGCGCACCTGAAGCTGTCCCGCGTCCGTGTGCTGGTCACCGAAGCAGCGCACCTCGACCGGCATTAGCGCGGCCAGCTCGCGACTGAGAAACTCGACGTGGACGCCGGCTCCGCCGTAGACGTGGGGCGGATACTCGTTGGTCAAGAGGAGCGCCTTCATGCAGTCCCTTCATCGAGGGCGCCGCGCGAGTGCCGCGGGCGCCAGGTTGCTCGCGGGCGCCCGCGCGGCGGACCCCGACCGCGCGTGTGTGTTGCAGGCACCGCGAGGCCAGCTGGGGCCCCGGCCCGCCGGTGCACCGTGGCTTATACACTAATCGTCGTCAGTGTGGCCGCTGGAGCGTAGGCCCGCGCTCCGAACGGGCTCGTCCGGGGTGTGACACGCCGAGACAGCGCATCGGGGTGAGCGCGTGGTTCGGCTCAACGCTGCTCTTCTTGCGCGCCGGCAAACGTGCGGGCGGCGCGGCCGACCCAGCTCGCGGCCTCCGTCGTGCAATGGACGACTTCCGCCACCCCGGTGGTCGCCATGACGGCCAGGAAGACTCGGGTGGGTCGTGGCGCCAGGTGGAGGCCGTAGACGAGACCGGCGGCTGCCCACGTCCCCACACACGTTGGGCAGGACACTAGCTCGCCCAGCGCGTAGCGCACGCCCGTGCCGCTCGCGACGACCGTTTCGCCCAGGCCGGACTCGTCTGGGATAGTGTGGGTGAGCGGTGCTCGTACGGGCTCGGCCACGCGTTCGTAGGCGACCAGGCGGCCCGCGCGAAAGGCGCTGAGGCCGAGCAGCAGCAGATCGAACGGCGTGATCTCGACGTCTTCGCCGCGGCTGGCCTCGCGGGCGGTGAACGCGGCGAGCAGACCGAGAAACACGCCGATCAGCGTCAGCTTGGTCGCCTGGGTCAGCTGCCGGTCGGTTCGGTCGGGCGGCATGGGCGGCTCCTTTCGGTCTGGCGGGACCGCGTGCCCACCGCACGACGCGTGCCGCTGCCGCGCCCCGCTCAGGCGCCGGCGGGCGGGCCGCCGTAGGCGACGGCGGGCGGCCCGATCGCGGCCATGTCCAGCTCCACCAGGGCGGGGCGGCCGGTGTCGAGGGCCGCCTCCAGCGCGGGGCGGAAGTCATCGATGACGCGCACGCGCCGCGCCCAGGCGCCGAAGGCTTCGGCCAGGCCCACGAAGTCCGGGGTGCGCAGATCCACGCCAATGTGGCGCCCGGCCATCGTCCGGTTCTGGATGTTGCGCAGCACGCCGTAGCCGCCGTCGTTGAACAGCACGACTACCACCGCCAGGTTCTCCTGCACGGCCGTGGCCCACTCGCCCACGTTCACCAGCAGCCCGCCGTCGCCGGCGAGGCAGACGACGGTCCGCTCGGGCCGGCCGACCTTCGCGCCGAGCGCCATCTGGAGCCCCTGGCCGATGCCGCCGCCGACCGCGTGGATCGACGTGCGCGGCTCGTACACCTCTAGGAGGCGGTTGCCCCAGGTCGTCGAGGCGATCGTCACGTCGCGCACGCGGATCGCATCGCGCGGCAGCACGGCGTGCAGCGCGTCCACCACGGCCTCGTAGCGGCCCATTGTGGCGCGCATGGCGGCGCGCGCCGCGGCCCGCGCCGCGCTGATGGCGTCGCGGAAGGCCGGATCGGGTCCGGGCCGGTCGGGCACTGACCGGTCGAACTCGGGCCGCGCTTTCCGCAGCATGCCCAGAGTGGCGGCGGCGTCGCCGACGATGCCTAGCGTGGCAGGGTAGCTGCGGCCGATCGCTAAGGGGTCGGCGTCGATCTGGACAATCGTGGGGGGGAGCTTGAGCTGGTAGTTCAGCGTCTCGTTACCGCGGAAGCGCGTGCCGACGGCCAGGAGCACGTCGGCGGACTGGAGGAGCTCGCGGACGGCGGTCGCGGTGCCCCAGTTGCCGACGCACAACGGGTGGTCTTCGGGTAGCACGCCGCGGCCCGCGGTGGTCGTGATAACGGCGGCGCCCAGCGCCTCGGCGAGCGCGCGCAGCGGCGCGGCCGCCTCGCCGGCTATCGCGCCGCCGCCAACCCAGATCACGGGCCGACGCGCCGTCGCGAGCAGTCCCGCGGCCCGGTCGACCAGGCTAGGATCGGGAAACACCCGAGGGGCGTGTCTCCCTGGCAGTTCGATGGGCTGGACGGTCGCGTACTGGTAGTCCACGGGCAGCTCGACGCTGACGACGCCGCGCGGGGCCGCTAGCGCCTGCTCGACGGCGGCGTAGAGTGTCCACGGCACGGCGGTGGCGTCGATCGGGCGGTAGGCGGCCTTCGACACGGCGCGCAGCATGCCCAGCTGGTCTTTCGGCTCGTGGATGAAGCCGCGCCCCTTGTCGATGTAGGCCGAGTCGACCTGGCCGGTCAGGTGCAGCAGCGGCGTGCCCGCCGTCTGGGCCTCCACGAGCGCGCCGCAGGCGTTGCCGGCGCCCGTGCCGGTGCTGGTGATCGCGACCCCGAGGCGGCCGGTCGCGCGGGCGTAGCCGTCGGCCATGTTCACCGCGCCGGGCTCGCTGCGGCTGGGGACGGCGCGGATGCCGCCCTGGCGGTGGATGGCGTCGTAGAGCGCCATGTTGTGGATGCTGATGAGCCCGAACACGGTGTCCACGCCCGCGTGCTTCAGCGCGCGGACGACGGCGTCGCCGCCGGTGCCTGGCTCGTTCATGGGTGGCCTCCTACACGTAGCGGTGGACGCCGCCGTCCACGTCCAGGGTAGCGCCGGTGATGAAGCTGGCCGGGGCGGAGCACAGGAAGACGAGCGCCGCGGCGACTTCCTCGGGCGTACCGAAGCGGCCGAGGGGGATGCCCCGGTCGCGGGCGATGTCGGCGAGCCACTCGGCCTCGCTCAGCGCCGTCGCGGCCTCGCGGTAGCGCCGCCGCCACTGCTCGCTCTCGATGGTGCCCAGCATGACGCTGTTCACCCGCACGCCGAACGGCGCGAACTCGTTAGCCAGCGAGCGCGTCAGGCTGAGCACGCCGGCCCGCGCGGCGCTGGTGACCACCATGTGCGTCTCGGGCTGGCGGGCGAGCACGGCGTTCACGACGGCGATGGCGCCGCCGCCGCGCGCCCGCAGGTGCGGCAGGGCGGCGCGCGTGGGGTGGATGATGCTGAAGAACTTGAGCTCCAGCTCCGCGCGCCAGTCGGCGTCGGGCGTGTCGGCGAAGGTCGAGAAGCGGCCGCCGCCGGCGTTGTTGACCAGCACGTCGAGGCCGCCGAGCGCCGCCACCGCGCCGTCCACGAAGGCCCGCACCTGGTTGGGCTGGAGCACGTCGCAGGCGCGCGCGTACACCCGCGCGCCTGGCAGCGCTCGCAGCGCCGCGGCGGCCGCCTGCAAGCGCGCCTCGCCGCGGGCGCAGATCGCCACGGCCGCGCCCTCGGCCAGGAAGGCGCGGGCGGTGGCGAGCCCGATGCCGGAGCTGCCGCCCGTGACGATTGCGACTTTGTCCCGCAGGCCCAGGTCCATGCGATTGGGTCTCCCTCACCCGCCGCCCTCTCCCAGGGGGAGAGGGGGCCAGGATGCGCCCTCGCCCCCGCTCTTTGGCAGAGGGAGCAAGGGGGCAGGATGTGCTCACGCTCCCCGCGTCAGGCTGACGGCGCGGAGGCCCGGCTAGCCGATCGAGACGGACTCCTTCTCCCAGAAGACGAGGCGGCGGCGGAGCGCGCCGAGCGCGCGGTCGAGGACGAAGCCGATGATAGCGATCGCCGCGACGCCCGCGAACACCTGGCTGCGCGACAGCGACGCCGACGCGCGCGCGATGAGGTAGCCCAACCCCTCCGTGGCGCCGATCATCTCGGTCAGGATGGCGATGACGAGCGCGACCGGCAGGGCGATGCGGAGGCCGGCGAAGATCTGCGGCAGCGCGGCTGGCACGATCACCTTGCGGAAGACCTGCTCGCCGTTCGCGCCCATGTTGCGCGCCGCCCATACGTAGCGTTCGTTCACCGCGCGGGCGCCATAGTAGGAGTTGATGGCGATGGGGTACAGACACTCCAGGAAGATCAGGACGATCTTGGAGAGGTGGCCGAGCCCGAACACGAAGACGAACACCGGGTACAGCGCGGCGCGCGGGATCGGGTAGCCGAACGAGAACAGCGGCTCGAACAGCCGGTCGAACAGTGGTACGCGCGCCATGAGGAAGCCGAGCACGACGCCCGCCACCGCGGCCAACGCGAAGCCGGCGACGACGCGGTAGAGCGTGGCGAGGAGGTGGCGATAGATGGCGCCGCTCTCCACCAGCCGCCACAGCTCCTGGCCGATCGTCTCCAGACTCGGGAAAAGGCGGGGGTTCACCCAGCCGGAGTGGGCGAGCAGCTCCCAGGCGGCCAGGACCACGAACACCGAGTAGTAGCGCTCTAGCCAGCCGAGCGCCCGGGCCGTCAGGCCGGGGCCGGGCGCGGGGGCCGCGGCGGGCGCGAGCGACCGCTCAGCCATCGCGGCGCTCGCCGACGAGCTGGCCGACGAGGAGCCGCCCACGGACCCAGAGCAGCAGCCGGTCGCTCACGAAGCCCAGGATGGCGATGGCGAGCACGGCGGCGAAGATGCGGTCGAAGCGGCCGGCGGCGTCGGCACTGAGGATCAGGAAGCCGAGGCCCGTGCGGGTGGACGAGCCGATCATCTCGGACGCGAACATGAGGATGAAGGCCAGCGCCAGCGCCACGCGCAGGCCGGTGAAGATCTGCGGCGCCGCGCCCGGCACGACGACTTTCACGAACACCTGGCGACGGCTGGCGCCCATGTTGCGGGCCGCCCAGACCCAGACGGGATCGACGGCGCGCACGCCGTAAAGCGCGGCGATGAAGCACGGGTAAAAGCAGGAGATCATGATAACCACGATCTTCGACGTGTCGCTGATGCCGAACCAGACGATGAGCACCGGCAGCACGGCGATCTTCGGCACGGGATACGACAGCGAGATCAATGGGTCGAAGAACTGCTCGACGCGGCGCGACACCCCGCTCAGGAGTCCCAGGGTCACCCCGAACAGCGCCCCCAGCCCGAAGCCCGCGAGCGAGCGGTAGAGGCTGTCGCGCGCGTGGAGCAGCAGCTCGCCGGAGAGGAGCAGGCTGCCGAACTCCCGCGCGATACGCGTGGGGCTGACCAGGAACTCGGGCAGCCAGCCGAGGTCGGCGCCGATCTCCCAGAGGGCGAGCAGGACCAGCGGGACCAGCAGCCCCTCGGCGACCCGGATGGCCGCGGCTTGGCCGCGGCCCGCGGCCGGAGCAGGCGCGGCCGACACGGGCGGCAGGCGCGTCGCGGCGTCGACGGCGGCGGAGTGGGTGGTACGGGCCAATGGCTCCCCCGAAGGTCAGTTCTGCTGGCCGCGCGCTTTGAGCACCTCGTCGCGCAGCAGATCCCAGATCGTGTTGCGGTACGCCATGAACTCCGGGCTCTTTTTGACCTCGATGCTGCGCTCGGCCGGGAGCGCGATGGGCAGGATGGCTTTGATCTCGCCCGGCCGTGCCGTGAAGACTACCACGCGGTTGCCGAGGTAGACCGCCTCCTCGATGTCGTGGGTCACGAACAGGACGGTCTTCGCCGTCTCCTGCCAGATGCGCTGCAGCTCTTCCTGCATCAGCTCGCGGGTCTGCGCGTCCAGGGCGCCGAACGGCTCGTCCATCAGCAGCACGCCCGGGTCGAACGCCAGGACGCGGGCGAGGGCGACGCGCTGGCGCATGCCGCCTGACAGCTCGTTGGGGTAGGCGTGGCGGAAGGCGCGCAGGCCCACGAGGTCCAGGTAGCGGTCGACGGTGGCCTCGCGCTCGGTCCGCGGGCGCCCCTGCACCTCCAGCGCCCAGCCGACGTTCCCCTCGACCGTGCGCCACGGGAACAGCGCGAGGTCCTGGAACATCATGCCACGGTCGGGGCCGGGCGCCTGGACCGCCCGGCCATCGACCCGCATCGCGCCGCCGTCGCTGGGCACGAAGCCGCCGAGGATGTGCAGGAACGTGCTCTTGCCGCAGCCGCTCGGCCCGACGATGGCGACGAACTCCCCGTCGCTCACTTGCAGGCTCAAGTCGTGGATCGCCTCGACGCGCTGGCGTCCGCGCACGAACCGCTTGGACAGGTGCTCGACCTCGACGACCGCCATGCCTCTCCCGTAATGTCTAGCCGCTGGTGTCAACCCTACGGGCCAGGGCGCGCCTGCCTCGCAGTACGTGATTCAATGCCGAGCGTCCAGGGCCGGACAGCCGCTTGCAGGCTGAGCGAGCCAGCAGCGTCGGTCGGGCGGCAGGGGACGCGCCACCACCCTACCATCTTATCCTTCTTATCCTTATCGTTCTCCGAGGGCTCGAGACCTACAAGAACGGCTGTAGCGGCGGTCGCTATTGCGGCAGCAGGCTC
This sequence comes from Pseudomonadota bacterium, assembly GCA_021325365.1. The sequence goes on along the minus strand of JAJPHF010000030.1, from coordinate 18,402 downwards.
TGGTCCACGATGTCGTTCAGGTTCACCCGACTCTGCTGCCAGCCGAGCTTCAGCAGCAGGTCTTGCTCCTTGTCCAGGCCGTCCAGCGTGATCCGGCCGCCCGGATCGTGGTAGTAGTCGGCCAGCGTCAGGTACAGGTCGGGCGGCGTCTGCACGAAGCCTTTGTCGATCAGGACCTGCCGTGCCTCCTGCAGATGGTCGTTGTACCAATGGGTCGTGGCCACGAAGTCGGCCAGGAAGGCGCGCACGGCAGCGGAGTTGCGCGCGATGAACTCCGGCCGCATCGCCAGGTCCAGCAGCTCCTCGTCGAACGGCACGCCGGTCTTGGAGGTCCACACGACGTGGACGCCGCCGCGCCGCTGCTCCATCGTCAGGAACGGCTCGGGAAACACGCCGACGTCGATGCGCTTGCTGCGGAGCGCCTCGCCCATCGCCGGGAAGGGCACGACGACGAAGTTCACGTCGCGGTCCGGGTCGAGGCCGGCGGCCTCGATGGCCGCCCGCGCCCACAGCTCCGTCGCGGACTTGAAGTCCACGACGGCGATGGTCTTGCCGCGCACGTCGGCCGCGGAGGCGATGCCCGAATCGTCCAGCGCCAGGTAGGTGGTATTGAACGACCCTTGCTGCTCGCGCACGATGCTGGCGACCAGCTTGAACGGCAGCTTCTCTTCCGCCGCGAACAGCGCCGTGGGGGCGGCCACCGTGCCGCCGTCGAGCTGACCCGCCTCGTAGGCGTTCAAGCGATCGGCGTTGCCGCGAAAGGCCGTAAACGTCAGCGTGTACGCCTTCCCCTGGTTGGGCGCCAGGTCCGGCTTGGCCGCCATCAGCCATAGGTTCTCCTCGGCGGCGAAGCCGTGGCCGATGCGAATCTCGACAGGCTGGCCGCTGCCGCCGGCCTGCGCCGGTGGGGCGGACGCCTGGGCGGCGGGCGCGCTGCCGCCGCTAGCGGGCTGCGTCGGCGCCGAGGACGGCGCGGCCTGGCTGCAGGCGGCGGCCAGCCACAGCAGCAGGGTCACGCCCAGGCGCGCGGCGGGACATGAGGCGCGAATAGCCCGCGGCATCTCTTCCTCCGTTGCGCTGGCCAGAACCCCGACCTAGCTCTTGGTGTACGCCTCGGGCGGCGGATAGGCGCACCACCAGTCCGGGTCGCCGTGCCGCGGCTCCCACACGCGAGGCACGTAGCTGTCGTCGACCTGGTCCACCTCACAGGTGTACTCGATGACGTTCTTGTCCGGGTCCCAGAAATACGAGAACACGTTGTGGCCGGGGCCGTGGCGGCCGGGGCCCCAGATGCGCGGCACGCCCTTCTCGCCCAGGTTGTAGATACCCTTGGCGATCTCCAGCCAGTCGTGGACCTCGAAGGCCACGTGATTCAGCTTCGTATCGCCCACCGCGAGCGCCAGCGAGTGGTGGTCGCGCTCGCAGTTCAGGAAGCACATCCAGTGGCCGTTCCAGTCGATCTGGCGGAAGCCGAGCACGTTCGTATACAGCTCGGCCGCGGCGTCGATGTCGGGCACGTTCAGCACGACGTGAGAGAGCTTCGTGGGCTTGACGACGCGCTCGCCGTAGTCGTCGCCCACCGTCTCCGGCTCGGTGTACAGCTCGACGACCTGGCCCGCCGGATCGCGGAAGCGCATGGCGCGGGCGGCGCCCGGCTCGGGCGACGGCCCCGGGGGCATAACCACCTCGATGCCGCGCCGCGTCAGCTCCTCCGCCGCGCGCTCCAGATCGTCGCGGTCGCGCACCTGGAGGCCGACGTGGTCGACCGCGTTGCGCCCGCGATCGCCCTCGTAGAGCGCGACCACGTGGTGGACCGGCTCGGCGGCGCGGAGGTAGAGCGCGCCGTGGTCCTCCTCGGTGACGCCGAGGCCCCAGGTGTCGGTGTAGAACTCGCCGTGCCGCGACAGGTCGGACACCTTCAGCCCGACGTGGCCAACCTTGACGACTTTCACGGGCGCTGCCATGAGGAGCCTCCTGGATGGTCGGCGAATGGGCGGCCCGAGCCGCACGGCGGGCCGCGACGTTGGCCTTATTCTACGCCAGCGCGCCGCTCAGTGCGCGCGCCAGAAGCGGCGGACGGCGGCGTTGAACTCGGCGGGCCGCTCCTGGTTGCTGGCGTGGCCGGCGCCGGGCAGGATGACTAGCGCGGCGCCGCGGATGCCGTCGCGTAGCGCCTCCGAATCGGCACAGGGCAGCACGGAGTCCTGATCGCCCCAGATCACCAGCGTGGGCACGGCGACGTGCGGCAGCACGGCGCTGGTATCCGCATGGGCCAGGGCGATGGCGCGCTGGCGGTAGCCGGCGGGCGGGATCGCCGCCATCGTCGCCGCGGCCTCACGCACGAGGGCCGGGTCGGCGTGGGGCGAGAACAACTGCGGCGCGCGCTCGCGCGCCATGTCGGCCAGGTCGCGGCCCTCGCTGGCCGCCAGCCGCCGGGCGAGCCGCGCGGAGCGCTCCGGCTCGGGCATCGTGCCGCCGCCGCGATAGGTGTCGGCCAGCACCAGCGAGCGCACGCGGGCGGGATGACGACCGTAGAATTCGAGCGCGAGCACGCCGCCCATGGAGATACCCAGGAGGTGGGCCGACGTGGCTTGCAGGTGGTCGAGGAAGGCGGCCAGATCGTCGGCGTAGTCCGCCATGGTCGGCGTGCCATCGGCGGCGCCCGGCCATTCCGGCAGGTCCCAGGCGACGAGCGTGAAAGCGTCCGCCAGGGCCGCGAACTGCTCGCGCCACGAGCCCACGCCGCCGCCGATGCCGTGCAGCAAGACGACCAGCGGACCGCTGCCGGCCCGCTCGTAGTGGACGCGGCGCCCGCGGATCAGTGCGTCAGGCATGACGTTGCCCTCACCCCGGCCCTCTCCCAGGGGGAGAGGGAGTAAGACGCCTCTCCCCCCGCGCCTCTCCCGGGGGGAGAGGGAGTAGGCTGCGCCCTCGCCCGGTCTACCTGCCTAGACGGCGAGGGAGGGGGCCGCGTCGGCCGCCGGGGCGGAGGGCTCCGCTGCCGGCGCGGCGCCCGGCACGCGGCCCGCCCGTGCGTAGACGTCGCGCTGGCGGGCTAGCTCCTGCTGGAAGAGGCGCCGCAGGCGGATGGTACCCAGGTCGGTGGGCGCCAGATGCTCGTTCACCCGCGACTCGATGCCTCGCTGCGCTTCCATCGCCACGCGGTCCTGCTCCAGCACCGCCCAGTGGTTGCGCTCGAGGTAGAGCTTGTAGAGCGACCGCCACAGCACGCGCCGCCAGCCGCTGACCTTGCGGTAGCGGAGGAAGTAGACGGTGGCGCTGTTCGCGTCGAGCGGCGTGACCCACCCGACGATCCGCAGCGGGTCGCCCGGCCCCGCGCTCCACGGGTAGGGGATGTCGAGCCGACACCACAGCGACCCGGTCCGGTGAAACTCGACCCAATCGAAATTGACTCCGCGCTGCCCCTCGCGCTCGACCGTGAAGCCGCCATCCGGCAGCTCGCTCAGGCGCAGGCGGTCGGCGCGCTTGCCGCGGCTAAGCGTGTACGAGCGCCCGTGGAGGAAGGGGCCGTGCATGGGGTCGGCCAGGTTGTCGAAGATGCGGAGCCAGTTGGCCTGCCAGGTCGCCTGGCAGATGAACCCGGTCCAGGCGGGGTCCTCCAGCTCGGCCGCGATCTCCAACGGGGGCGGCGGGAACAGGTCGACTTCGCCGATGTAGGCGAACACGAGCCCGACGCGCTCCTGGGTCGGGTAGCTGCGCACCCGTAGGCGCCGCGCGAGCGGGCAGTCGCCGCCCTCGGAGGGCACGGCGACGCACTGCCCCGTGGCGTCGAACCGGAAGCCGTGATAGGCGCAGGCCAGCACGCCGTCCACGACCTCACCAAGCGACAGCTTGGTGTCGCGGTGCGGGCAGCGGTCGATCATGGCGCGGACCTGGCCGGTCGCGTCGCGCCAGAGCACCAGCTCCTCGCCCAGCGCCTTGACGCCGAGCGGCGCGCTGCCGACCTGGTCCGACCTCGCGATCGGATACCAGAGGTTGCGGAGGCCTTGTTCGAGCGGCTTTTCGACGTTCACCACGGGCCGGGCCATGATGCAACCCCCTCCCGCTACGCGCTAGCCCGCGATCCGGCGCCAGGAGGCGCCCGTATAGGAGCCGGCGCGGGACCGTAGATGCTCGCCCTGCGCTATGACGCGGCGGTCGCCTTCGGGATACTGGCCGCTACGAATTAGTGTACGGGCGGCCGGGAGGTCGATCAAGGCGCCCGTCGGCTTGCGACCGCCCGGGCGGGGCGGGGGAGTACCCGCTGGCGCCGCTACGGGGCGGGGCGGGTCGTGCCGAGGAGGGAGTGGCGCAGCTTTGGCGGCGCGGTGCTAGCTGACCACCCGGGCGACGCCGCTCAGTAACTCATCCACGTCGAAGGGCTTGGAGAGCACCTCGGCCGCGCTGGCGCGCTCGGCGGGCGATAGCGTGCTGGCGTAGGCCGAGACGACGATCACGGGGATGGCTTGGGTGCGCGGGTCCGCCTGCAAGGCGCGCAGCACCTCCCGGCCGTCGACGTCCGGTAGGGACAGGTCGAGGCTGATGGCGCACGGCTGCAGGCGCTGGGCCGCGTCCAGGCCCTCACGCCCCGCCTCCACCGCGACCACCTCGTAGCCGTGCCCTTCCAGTAACAAGCCGAGGATGCGCCGAATAGGCTCGCTGTCCTCGATCACCAAAATGGTCCGCCTCGCTGGCGCGCGCTCCTCGCTCGCGACGCGCCCGGCCCCTTCGATCCGCAGCACTGCTCCCCCCGGCCGCGTGGCCACGCCACGCGCGACGGCGGCGTCGGACGATTGCGCGACCAGGGCCATTGGCGCCGACGCCACTCTGAGATTCAGTTTAGTTGCGGCGGATCACGCGGGAGTCACGGAGAGGGCCGGCCTCGTCACGGCGGCAGCACAGAGGGGCCGCGCTCCGAGCAGCGGCCTGAAGCGGCGCGGGGTCGTCCGGCTAGCGGCGGGGCGGCGGCGGCTTGCGCGGCACTTCCGTCTGCCACGGCGCCTGGGGGTTGGAGTCCGGATGCAGCGCCGAGATGAGGAGGCTGCCGCCGCACTGGGGACAGTGACCGGCGCGGATCGCGTCCATGGCGATCGCGCCGTACTTCGGATTGACGCGGAGCTGCCCCATGAATCGAACCGCGATGACTCGCCCGCAGAGTAGACACTGAGCCTGACCGTCCCCGTTCATGAGGCAACTCCAGGACATAAGATGTGCGGACCGCTCATTATGCAACGTCGGCACTATCTGGCGCCAGTCCCGCCGGTTGAAACGGGGACGCACGATACGGAACGAGCGGCGCCCCCGGGCTAGCGAGTCATGACCACGAGGAACGCGAGGCCGGCCAGGCCCCCGAGGGCAGTGGCGGTGGTGGCCGCGCCGCTGGCCCCGGCGCGGCGCCAGCCGAGAATGACGAGGATCAGGAGGACCTCGGCCAGCAGGCCGAGCACGCTGGCCTCCGGCCCGAAGGCGCCGCCCGTAGCCCAGGCGGGACCGCTCGACGTGACGGCGAGGATAGCGGCGTCGGGGACGCCGCTCACCGGAAAGCCGAACAGCGGGCCCTGGGCGAGGTTCCAGCTCCAGTGGAGGGCGATCGGCAGCCACAGGCGGCCAGTGGCGAAGAAGCCCCAGGCGAGCGCGAGCCCCGCCACGACGAGGCAGGCAATCGCCACGGGGGTGGCGTTGGGATTCAGGCTGTGCATCGCCGCGAACAGGAGCGATGACGCGATCAGCGCCCCGCGCGGGTTCCAGGCGCGACCGAGCACCTGCAGCACGAAGCCCCGGAAGACGATCTCTTCGTTCACGGCCACGCCGGTGCAGCTCAACACGCCGAGCAGCAGGCCGCCAGGGCCGATGCTGCCCCGGTCGACCGTGGCCCAGCCGCAAGCCAACTCGAGCGCCAGCACGAGCCCGAAGGCGAGCGGGCCGAGCGCCGCGCCGAGCGCGATCTCGCGCGCCCAGGTGCTCTCGCGCCGCAGGCCGAGCGCCGCCAGGGTCGGTGCGCCCCAGCGTCGCAGCAGGGTCACCGCGACCACGGCGCCAAGCGCCATACCGAGGGCGAGGATGCACCCCGTCAGGGTTGTTAGCGAAACGTTGGCCCCATCCCCGTGTGAGAAGAGCTGCGGGGTGGCGGGGACGAGCGCGCTGACGAGGAACAGCAGCGGCAGGCCGAAGAGTATCTGCAGCGCGAGCCAGAGCGCGAAGAAGGCGGCGATGAGCAGCGCCGCGCGTTGCCAGCGCAGGCGCGGCGCCGCGCGCAGCAGCGCCGCGCCTGGCGCGAGCGGCCGGGCGGCGGCCGTTGCCGGGTGAGCGGCTACCGGGTCCATCATAGGCGCTGCTGCGTGCGGACGATCCTTATGCCCGCGCCGGCGTCGGCTCGGTCTGGAGCGCCGGCATCACCTCGCGCGCGATCAACTCCAGCATACGGATCAGGTCGGGCACGCTGCGATAGATCGGCTTCAGCTCGACGACGTTGAGCCCGGCGGCCTGGAACTCTTGCAGGCGGCGCACGACCGTCTCGGGCGAGCCGACGAGGTTGCGCGAGCGCAGCACGTCGCCCGGGAACCGCTCGCCCATCTCCGGGCCGAACAGCGCCATCGCCTCGTCGTCGCTCGCGGCCACGCACGAGAAGACGTTAAGGCCCCAGTCGGTGGGGGCGGGACGGCCGAGGTCGGCCGCCATCTGGCGCAGCGCGGCCACTCCCTCGCCGTACTGCTGGGGCGTCAGCACGTTGGGGTGCCAGGCGTTGCCGTGCAGCAGCACGCGGCGTAGCGCCGCGCGCGATCGCCCGCCGACCCAGATCGGCGGGCCGCCGGGCTGCACGGGCTTCGGGAACACCTCGATCGCGTGGAACTGGACGAACTGGCCGTCGAAGCTCGCCACGTCCTGCGTCCAGATCGCCCGCATGGCGGCGAGCTGCTCGTCGGCCATCCGCCCGCGCTGCCGCGGCACGCGGAACGTGTCGTACTCCTTCAGAGCATTCGAGGCGTGGCCGCTCAGGTGCGCCTCCGGGGAGGTGGCGCCGTGCTCGCCGCGCTCGACCTGCGGCCCGATGCCCACGCCCAGGATCACGCGGCCCTCCGCGAGGACGTCCAGGGTGGCCACCTGCTTGGCCATCAGCACGGTCTCGCGCGTGGGCAGGAGGAGAATGGCGGTCATGAGCTTGACCCGCTCGGTCTTCCCCGCGACGTAGCTGAGGGTGACCAGGGCCTCGTACATATCGCGGTCGTCGCCTGCCCCGGCGGCCTCGCGCGCGCCGCAGGCGACCCACCAGCCGTTGAACACGAGGTGATCGTGCAGGGACACGGCGTAGAAGCCCAGGGCCTCGGCGGCCTGGGCGACGTCGACGATGGCCGCCCGGCTGGCAACCTTGTTGGACGTGGGCACGCGTACCGCGAATCGCATCGGCTTCTCCTGCGAGAGGCGGACCGCGCGGCTGGCGGCCCGGCCCCGATGTGCTGCTTGCGCCAGCCCGCGGGCCGGCGTGCTGTGACCCGCCGGGTGGCCGTCAGCCGTCGAGCGTCGCTCGCACGGCGCGGCCCAGCGCCTCCAGCGTAAACGGCTTTCGAATGAGCGCCAGCCCCGGCTCCAGCACTCCCTGATGGACGATGGCGTGGTCGGTGTACGCCGACATGTAAAGGGAGCGAATCTCCGGGTGGGTCGTGACCAGCGCCGCGGCCAGCTCGCGACCGCTCATCCCCGGCATGACGACATCGGTGACCAGGAGATGAATCGGGCCGTCGTGCCGCGCGGCGAGCTGCAGCGCCTCCGCGCCGCCCGGCGCCTCCAGGATGCCGTAGCCCGCCGCCTCCAGCGCCTCGCGCACGACGGTGCGAACCTGCTCCTCGTCCTCCACTAACAGGATAGTCTCGTCGCCCTCCAGGCAGGGCTCCGGGGCAGCACGCGCCGTGGGCGGCGTCGCGGCCCCGAGGGCGCGGGGCAGGTAGACCTCGAACGTCGTCCCCCGGCCCGGCTCGCTTTGCACCCGCACCTCGCCACCGCTCTGCTTGACGATCCCATACACGGTCGAGAGGCCGAGCCCCGTGCCCTGGCCTTGCGGCTTGGTCGTGAAGAACGGCTCGAAGACACGCTGGAGCGTGGCCGCGTCCATGCCGCAGCCGGTGTCGGCGACCGAAAGGCAGACGTATTGCCCGGCGGGGATGCCGGCCTGGTGGCCGTTGGCGGCGCCGCTGAGGTCCACGTTAGCGGTGCGGATGGTCACCGTGCCGCCCGGCGCCATGGCGTCGCGGGCGTTCACGACGAGGTTCAGAATGACCTGCTCCAGCTGGCTGGGGTCGGCCTCGACAGCGCCCAGCGCCGGCGCCAGGTCGGTGACGAGGCCCAGATCCTCGCTGATGACGCGCCGCAACATGCCCTGCAAGCCGGTCACCACGGCGTTCACGTCGAGGACTTCGGGCTGGAGCACCTGGCGGCGGCTGAAGGCGAGTAGCTGGCGCGTGAGGGCGCTCGCCCGCTCGCCGGCGAGGCCGATCTCGGCCAGGTAGCTGGCCAGCGGATCATCGGGCTCCAGCCGGCTGCGCAGCAGCTCGGTGAAGCCGTTGATCACAGTGAGCAGGTTGTTGAAATCGTGGGCGATGCCGCCGGCGAGCTGGCCTACGGCCTCCATCTTCTGCGCCTGGCGCAACTGCTCCTCACTGGCCCGCAGGGCCAACTGTGCCTGCTCGCGCTCGGCCATCTCGGCGCGGAGCTGCGCATTGGCGCGCTCGAGCTGCGCGGTACGAGCCGCGACCTGGCGCTCCAGGTCGGCGCGCGCACCGCGCAGCGCCTCGTGCTCTGCCAGCAGCTGCTGATGTGCCCGCCGCAGCCGGAAGCGCGTCCGCAGCCACACTTGCACACGGTCGAGTAGCTCGTCGGCGTCGAAGGGCTTGGCCACGTAGTCGTCGGCGCCGGCCAGGAAGCCGGCGTGCCGCTGCCCGTCACCCAGGACGGTGAGCATGATGATGGGCAGGTACACGTCGGTCTCCAGCGCGCGCGCTCGGCGACACAGCTCGAGGCCGTCGACGTCGGGCAGCATCAGGTCGAGGATCACGAGGTCGACCTGGCCGGCCCGGATGCGGGCGGCGCCCGCCGCGCCGTCGGCCGCCCGCACCACGTCGTAGCCGGCGTGCCGGAGCAGCTCGGCCAAGACCTCGCCGAGCACCGGATCGTCTTCGACGACCAGGATCACCGGTCGGTTGGACTGCATGCACGCGCTCCCTGCGCCGCGACCAGAATCGCAAGTGGCTCGCCGGGACCGGCCGGCCAGCGCGGACGACGAGCCGGCAAGCCGCTGGATCGCGCGCGGCTGCCCGGCCGCGCGGCTGCGAGCGGCCGGGCCAAGCAACCAGGGCCGATGATACCAGGAGCGGGGCGGGAGGCACCGCAACGGCGGCGTGGCCGACTACAATAGTAGTCATAACATTCCTTGTTCCGCTCCCGGGCCCGCCTCTATACTTCGACGGCAGTCCCGTACTGACGACCACTAACCGGCCGTTCGCCCCGCTGCGCGGGCGGCGGCCGCCCGGCGAGCCGTCGCTTGCTCCGCGCGGCGGTGGGGAGGTTCCGTGCGACACCACAACAAGATTATTCTGGCGGCTATCGCCCTCCTGTCGATCCTCTCGGCGCTCGTCGTGTGGCCGCGCGACCCGGGCAAGTACCTGCACGGGCTGCCCCTGCCGGGTAGTCCCGGCATTCACCTGGCCCTCGGCGGCATGGTCCTCGACCGCGACGGGTTCCGGCTGGGCCTCGACTTGCAGGGCGGCACGAACCTGGTGCTGCAAGCTGACATGAGCAACGTGCCGGACAACGAGCGGGCCGACAAGCTTGAAGGCGTCAAGGACATCATCGAGCGGCGCGTGAATGCGACGGGCGTGTCCGAGCCGATCGTCCAGACGTCCGGGAGCGACCGCATCATCGTCGAGCTAGCGGGCATCCGCGACATCGAGGAAGCCAAGAACCTGATCGGTAAGACGGCCCGCCTGGACTTCCGCGAGCAGGCGACGCCGCAGGCGCCCGCGGACCCGAACGCGCCGCCCGACGCTTCGGATACGAGCGGCTGGGTGGTGGTGACGGCGACGGGCAGCGACGGCCAGCCGCACGAGCTGACCGGCCAGTACTTCAAGAAGGCCGAGGTCGGTTTCGACCCGAACGGGAACCGGCCGCAGATCTACTTCCAGTTCAACGACGAAGGCGCCAAGATGTTCGCCGAGGTGACCCAGCGGCTGGTAGGCAAGCCGCTCGGCATCTTCCTCGACAACCAGCTCCTGACCGCGCCGATCGTGCAGGAGCCGATCACGGGCGGTAGCGGCGTCATCCGCGGGCAGTTCACGCTGGACCAGGCGAAGACGCTGGTGATCCAGCTCAACGCGGGTGCCCTGCCCGTGCCGGTGCGCGTGATCCAGGAGCGCACGGTCGACGCCACGCTGGGCGGCGACTCGGTGCGCAAGAGCGTGATCGCCGGCGAGCTGGCGCTGGTGGTGGTCGCGATCTTCATGATCGCGCTCTACCGCGTGCCCGGGGTCATGGCGGTGGTGGCGCTGGCGGTGTACACGCTGCTCACCCTGGCCATCTTCAAGCTCTGGCCCGTCACGCTCACCCTCGCCGGGATCGCGGGCTTCATTCTCTCGATCGGCATGGCGGTCGACGCCAACATACTCGTCTTCGAACGGATGCGCGAGGAGTTACGCGCGGGCAAGACGGTGCGCGCGGCGATGGAGGCCGGCTTCGACCGCGCCTGGTCGTCGATCCGCGACTCGAACGTCTCGACGTTAATCACCTGCGCCATCCTGTACTGGTTCGGCACCTCGCAGGGGGCGAGCATCATCGCGGGGTTCGCGCTGACGCTGGCCATCGGCGTGGCGGTTAGCATGTTCAGCGCCGTGTTCGTGACCCGCAGCCTGCTGCGCGCGCTGGTCAACTTCGGGGCCGCGACGCATCCGGAGATGTTCGGGGTGCCGCGCACGCCGCCGGCCGCGCCGGCGGCGCCGAGCGGGCCGGCCGTGGCCGCGCCTGGCATGGGGAGGTAGGCCGTGCTCGACCTGGTCAGCAAGCGGTATCTGTTCTTTCTGTTGTCCGCGCTCGTCATCCTGCCGGGGGTGATCTCGCTGATCCTGCCGGGCGGGATCCATCCGGGCATCGACTTTTCGGCCGGCTCGATCATGACGCTGCAGTTCCCGGTGCCGGTGGATCAGGGCGAGCTGCGGCAAGCGTTCGTCGATCTGGGCCACCCCGAGGCCGTCGTGCAGCGCTCGGAGGACGTATACCTGGTGCGCACGTTCCCGCTCGCCGAGGACCAGCGCGACGAGAACGGCAATATCATTCACTCGGAGCGACAGGACATCGAGAACGCGCTGCGCCAGCGCTTCGTGCCGGCGGACGTCCTGGCGAGCCAGCCCGATATCAGGGTCGTCGTGGGCTACGACTCGGTGTCGCCGCTCGTCGCCTCCGAGATCGTCCGGAAGTCGATCCTCGCCGTGATCGCGGCATGTATCGGCATCCTCGGCTACCTGAGCTGGGCGTTCCGCAAGGTCAAGAACCCGTGGCGCTACGGTGTCTGCGCGGTGGCCGCGCTGGTCCACGACGCGCTGCTGGTGCTCGGCGTGTTCTCGATCCTGGGCCGCCTCTTCGGGGTCGAGCTGGACGCGCTGTTCATCACGGCGGTGCTCACCGTGATCGGCTTCAGCGTCCACGACACGATCGTGGTCTTCGACCGCATCCGCGAGAACCTGCAGCGCTACCCGGGCGAGACGTTCGACACCGTGGTGAACCACAGCCTCACGCAGACGATGAGCCGCTCGCTGAACACGTCGATCACGGTGCTGCTCACGCTGGTCACGCTGCTGCTGTTCGGCGGCGTCACGATCCACACGTTCGTGCTGGCGCTGCTCGTCGGCATCATCGCGGGGACGTACTCGTCGATCTTCAACGCGAGCATGATGCTGGTGGTGTGGGAGAACGGGGAGTTCAAGCGCCTCTTCCACCGCGGCCCCCGCGAGCCCGAGGCCGCCGCCGCCGCGGCATAGCTGGCCGCGGGCTCGCGCCGGTCGACCGTCAGCCTCGAACGCAGTTGGGCCTCTGGCCGGGGAAAGCGTGCAGGTCTGCTAACCTCAGACCTGCACGCTTTCCATGAGAACCAGGCTGGGAGACGTGTGGTACTGGCCGTTGTCGGCGTGGGGTCGGGCCGGCCGGCCGGGTGGGTCGCCGCGGGCTGATGGCTGACACCATCCTCGCGCTGTTGCTCGTCTGGGCGACGGTCTTCATCATCAACCTGGTGCCGGCGTTCATGCCGCCTACCTGGTCGGTGCTCGCGTTCTTCCTCATCCAGCTCGATCTGCCGCTGCTGCCGCTGGCGCTCGGCGGCGCCGTGGCGGCCACCGCCGGGCGCGTCGCTCTTGCCCAGGCGGCGCGCTTGCTCGGGCCGCGGCTACTGCCGACCGACGTGCTGGGCAATCTCCGCGATCTGGGCACCTACCTGCGCACCCACAGCCGCTGGATCGGCCCGGCGGTGCTGGTCTACTCGTTCGGGCCAATCCCCTCGAATCAACTCTTCATGGCCGCGGGGCTGGCGCACCTCGACCTGCGCCTGGTGGCGGGCGCCTTCTTCGCCGGGCGGGTCGTCAGCTACACGCTGTTCGCGCACGTGGCCGACCGCGCCGTGTCCAGCATGGCGGACGTGTTCGCGGAGACGTTCACGCGGCCGCAGCTGCTGGCGCTGGAGGTGGCCAGCCTGGGGCTGTTGGTGCTGATCGCCAAGATCCCGTGGGGGCGGCTGCTCGGTATACATCTTGCAGAGCGCGGCGAGGACTCGGCCCCCGGGGGCACGCCGCTCCCCTGAGCAGACGGCTCCGTTCGCTTCGTGCGCCGCGCTGCGGCCCTCGGTCTGACGCGCCGTCGTGCCTGGCCGGCGGCGCAGGCGATAGGCCCCGAAGTAGGATAGAGTGTATATGCCAATTGACGTAGGGGAGCGTAGCCGATGACGGATTACCTGCTGCGGGACCAGGCGCCCCTGACCGATGCCGAGTGGGACCAGATCGACGCGGTCGCCGAGGACACCGCGCGCCGCGCGCTCGTCGGCCGCCGCATCGTGCCGGTGCTCGGGCCGCTGGGCGCGGGCGTCGAGGTGGTGCCCGACTATGTCTTTCGGGGAACCGAGCGGGGCGGCCTGGACCTCACGGGCGACGACGAGGCCGGCCTCGTGCGGCCCAGCGAGCACCGCTTCCTCCCGATCCCGCTGCTGTACAAAGATTTCGAGCTGCACTGGCGCGACCTGGCGATGCACCAGCAGATCGCGTTGCCACTCGACACGGGACCGGTGGCGACCGCGGCCAACATCGTCGCGCGCACCGAAGACGACCTCATCTTCAACGGCAACGCCGCGCTTGGCTACGAGGGGCTGCTGAACGCCGCGGGGCGCGGCGTGCTGCGCATCAGCGACTGGGCGGGGATCGGCAACGCCTTCCGCGACGTGGTGACCGCGACGCAGTACCTCACCGATGCCGGGTTTTACGGCCCCTACGCGGTCGTGGCCAGCCCGCGCATGTACGCCGCGATGAACCGCGTCTACGAGAACACCGGGGTGCTAGAGATCGAGCAGGTCCAGAAGCTGGCGGCGTCGGGCGTGTACCGCTCGGCGGCCATCCCGGACGGCAACGCGTTAGTGCTGGCGACGGGCGCCAGCTACATGGACCTGGTCGTCGCGCAGGACCTGGTCGTCGCGTACCTGACGGCCGAGAACCTCAATCACTACTTCCGCGTGCTGGAGTCGGTGGTGCTGCGGATCAAGCGGCCGCAGGCCATCGTGACGCTGGAGCCGGGCGGGTCGGACACGGAGGCCGAGGCGCCGACACGGCGCGGTCGGGGGGCGGGGCCAGCCTAGCGCTCAAGCAGGGCGCGGGACGACAGAGCGGCGGGAGGGCCTGGCCCTCCCGCCGCTCTGTCGTCCACGGCCCCGCGCGCGCTGCCCCTGCGGGCTACTACCCCTCGGCGGCGGGCGGGCGCGGCCGCTCCCCGTCGGGGAGGCGCCGATTCTCCGGTAACCGGTCATGCCCGGCGCCGGAGCCGGGCGCGGTGGCCGGCAGCGGCGGGTGGACGCCGAAGTAGTCGACGGCGCCGCCGGCCATCGCGGGAGGCGGCTCGCCGGGCCCGGGGGTGGCGGCCGTGCCGCGGTCGTTCAGGCTAGGCACCGGGATGCCTCTCATGCGGAGCCACGCCGGCACCCGCGCGCGGGCTAGCGCGGGCAGGCGGCTCAGGTCGTCGAGGTAGGCGTACATCACGGGCACGAGCACCAGGGTTAGCAGCGTCGAGGTGATCACGCCGCCGATCAGGACCACCGCCATCGGCGCGCGCGACTCGGCGCCCTCCTCCATCTTCAGGGCCAGCGGGATCATCGAGAAGACGACCGTGCAGGTGGTCATCACGATGGGCCGCAGGCGCGTTGGCCCCGCTTCCATGATCGCCGCGTTGCGCGCGAGGCCGCGCCCGCGCAGGGTATTCGTGAAGTCGACGAGCAGGATGGCATTCTTCGCCACCAGGCCCATCAGCATGATGATGCCGATCATCGAGAACAGGTTGAAGGTGTTGCCGGTGAGCTTGAGCGCGCCGAAGGCGCCCACCATGGCGACCGGCAGGGAGAACATGATGGCCAGCGGGTGCAGCCAGGACTCGTACAGCGCCACCAGCAGCATGTAGATCAGGACGATCGAGATCACCAGCGCGGACAGCAGCGCGGCCCGGGCCTGGTCGAGCTGATCGACCTGGCCGACAAAGCGCGAGCTGTACCCCGCCGGCATCGGCACCTGCGCCAGCGCGGCGCGGATGTCGCGCGCCGCGTCGCCCACCGAGCGCCCGTCGAGATTGGCTGCCACCGAGACCTGGCGCTGCCGGTCGCTGCGCGAGATCGTCGTGGGCGCGTCCACCACGCGCAGGTCGGCGACCTGGCCGAGCCGAATGGTCGAGCCGCCCACGGGCACGCTGCCGCCGCTCGCGGTCGGCGTGCGGCTGGCGGTGGAGCTACTGGCGGTGGCCGTGCCGCCCGTCAGGCCCAGCGGGATGGGGATGTTCGCCAGCGCCGTGAGGTCGTTGCGCACCGCCTCGTCGGCGATGACCGTGATGTCGATGCCAGCCTGCCCCTGCACCTGGAGCTGCGTGGCCGTCGTGCCGCCAATCGCCGTGCGCAGCGCGGTCGCCACCTGCGTCGCGGTCACGCCCAGGTCCGACATGCGCTGGCGGTCGAGGAAGGCGCGCACCTCCGGCTCGCCGAGCGCGGCGTCGTTCCGCACGTCTACCGTGCCGGGCGTGTCGCGCACGATCTGCTCGACGCGCGCGGCCAGCTGCGTCAGCGTCTGCGGGTTGTCGCCCAGCAGCCGCACGTTGATGGGCGTCGAGCCGCCGCCGATGAGCGGCGACGAGCCGCTGGCGCGCAGCTGGAGCCCGGGCACCTCGCGCTGCACCTGGCGGATATCGGGGATGACCTGGAAGAGCGTGCGCTGGCGCTGGCTCTTCTCCTTGAGCTGCACGGCGATGCTGCCGTTGCGGTCCGTGCCCCCCTGGCGCGAGCCCGACTGCCCCACGGTCGTCGTGAACGACTCGACCTCGGGCAGCTCCAGCAGCTTTTGCTCGACGCGCGCGATGGCCGCGGCGTTGCCCGCCAGCGACGTGCCGGGGGGCATCTCCGTGCTGATCGTGAACTGGCCGTCGTCCTCCTGGGGCGCGTACTCCTGGCCGATCAGGTTCAGCGGCAGCGTGGCGAAGGTCACGACGAGCAGCGCGGCGGCGACGCCCACCACTACCGGCCGATGGCGCAGCGCCCAGCCGAGGAGTCGCCGGTAGCTCGCTCCCAGGCGGTCGAAGCCGCGCTCCCAGGCGCCGGCAAAGCCGCGCTCGTGGCCCTCGCCCTCGTGCGCCTTCAGCCAGCGCGAGGCGAGCACGGGCACCAGCGTGAAGGAGACGAGGAGGGAGAGCAGGGTCGCCGAGACGATGGTCAGGCCGAACTCGCGGAACAGCTTGCCGATGTTGCCTTGCATGAACGAGATCGGCACGTAGACCACCACGTCCGTGAGCGTGATGGCGATGGCCGCCATGCCGATCTCGCTGCGGCCGTTCAGCGCCGCCTCGATCGGGTTCTCGCCGCGCCCCAGGTGCCGGGCAATGTTCTCGAGGACGACGATCGAGTCATCGACCAGAATGCCGATCATCAGGGCCATCGCCATCAGCGAGATCGTGTCCAGGCTGAAGCCCATGGTGTACATCAACAGGAACGTCGACACGAGGCACGTAGGGATGGAAATGAGCACGATCGCGGTGTTGCGCCAAGTGTGCAGGAAGAGGAAGAGGACGAGCCCGGTGAGGATGATGGCGATGATCAGGTCCTTTTGGACCGAATCCACGGCCTCCCGGACGTAATGCGACGTGTCGTTGGTAATGATGAGCTGCGCGCCGTGGGGCAGCGTGCGCTGGAGCTGCTGGACGGCCGCTCGCACGTTGTCTGCCGTCTCGATCGTGTTCGCGTCGGCCTGCTTCGTGATGACCAGGCCGATGGCGTCCACGTTCGGCTGGTCGTGTGTCGTGTAGTGCAGGCTGGTCTGCTGGCGCTTGGTGGTGACGACGATGTGGGCCACGTCTTTCAGGCGTACGGGGCCTGCCGGAGTCGTCGTCACGATGTACTCGCCCAGCTCCTCGGGTGTCTGCGCCAGGCCCATCGCGCGGACCGAGAAGCCGTGCTCGCCCACGTCGATGCGGCCGCCTGGCGAGTTCACGTTTTCGCGCTGGAGCGCGCTCGTCAGCTGCGTCAGCGAGAGGCCGTAGGCCTCCAGGCGAGGATAATCCACCTGCACCTGGACCTCGCGGACCAGCCCGCCATACACCGTGACGTCGGCCACCCCGGGCACCGCCACGAGCTTCTGGAGGACCGTGTTGTCCGCGAGATAGCGCAGGTCGTCAATCGGCAGGGTGCCCGTCAGCACCACGTTCATGACGGGGATGGCCGACGGGTCGGCCTTCGAGATGCTGGGCTGGGTCGCGTCGACCGGGAGGAGCCGGCCGATGGCGGCAAGGCGCCGCTGCGTGTCGATCGTGGCCTGATCGAGGTCCGTGCCCTCGACGAAGCGGATCGTGAGGCGCGCCGAGCCTTCCTGCGCGGACGACTCAATGCGGTCGACGCCGCTGAGGCCGGCGGCCGCGTTCTCGGCCGGGACGAGAATCTGCTGCTCGATGTCCTCGGGCGACGCGCCGGGCCAGTTGATCACGGCGAAGACGACGGGGAAGGAGATGTTCGGGAAGCGGTCGACGCGCAGCCGTGTGTACGCCTGCTGGCCCATGAGGATCAGGGCCAGGAAGACCATGATGGTCGCGAGCGGGCGCCTGATCGCGGTGCGCGTCAACCCCATCGAACTCTCCTAGCGGCCCCACCGCGCACGGGCATGGGGCCACCCAGCGCCACCGGCACCGCCACTGGCGCCCGGCCTGCCCGCCGCCTCGCGGAAGAACGCGCCCAGTTTCGGTCGCGCGACGCCCAGCGCGTCGTCCGGCCCGCCGGGAGCGTTCCGGGCGGGCCGGGTCACCTTAGCTCGCGCCGCGGTTGCCGCCCACGCGCACGGCGTCGCCGTCGTTCAGGGTCTCCTGCCCGGCGACGACCAGCTGGTCGCCCGGCTGCAACCCCTTGAGCACCTCGGTGCTCTTGCCGTCGGTGATGCCGAGCTGCAGCTCGCGCATCTGCGCCTTGCCGTCCTCGACTACGAACACGACGCTCTTCCCGCTGCGCTGGACGATCGCCGCGTTCGGGATGAGCACGACATCCTGGCGCTCGTCGCCCCGAATGCGTACCTGGGCGAACATGCCCTCCTTCAGCTTGCCGTCCGGGTTGGTGGGCACGACTTTCGCCTGGAAGGTGCGGCTGCGCTGGTCGGCGGTCGGGGAGACGACGGCCACCACGGCCGGGAACTCCTCGCCGGGGAACGCGGAGACGGTGAGCACGGCCGGACTGCCCTGGTGCACCTGGCCGACGCGCGCCTCCTCGACGTTGACCACCACCTCGACCTCGTCCGTCACCAGCGTGACGACCGGCGTCGTCGGGCTGGCGAGCGCGCCCTCCGACATCAGCTTCGCGGACACCACGCCGTCGAACGGCGCGTAGACAACGGCTTCCGCGGCCTGCGCCCGTGCCAGGTCGGCAGCGCCGCGCGCTTGCTCGACCGCGGCCTGCGCCTGCTGGATGTCCTCGGGCCGGTTCGGCTGCGAGCGGAGGGCCAGGTTGGCGCGGGCCTGCGCCACGGCCTCTTGCTGCTGCTGGATCTCCTGTGCCGTGTTCGGGTAGCGCCGCAGGGTGAGCGTCTGCTGGGCCTGGTCCACGGCCGAGATGGCGGCCTGCATGTCGGCCGCCTTCGCGCCCGCCAGCGTGTCGGCCAGGCGGGC